>NZ_JBSFHV010000001.1:0-669310 GCF_053597235.1 Streptomyces sp. NPDC001493 | reverse complement strand
GAGCAGACAACCAAATCAAAATCCGCGGCTTCCGCATCGAACCCGCCGAAATCGAAACCGCCCTCCTCACCCACCCCCACATCACCCAAGCCACCATCACCACGCATCACAAGCAGCTCGCCGCATACATCGTCACCAGCACGCCGACAGCCCCGGACGACATCCGCCGGCACCTCGTGGAGCGGCTCCCCGAACACCTCGTCCCCACCCACCTCACCACCCTCGACAAACTCCCCCTCACCCCCAACGGCAAGATCGACAAGCGAGCCCTCCCCGAACCCGCCGCGGTCGTGTCGGGCGGTCGAACCCCGCGCAACCCGCTCGAAGAGACCCTCGTCGCCCTCTTCACCCGCGCGCTGAGTGCCGACGCCGCGCTCAGCATCGACGACGACTTCTTCCACCTCGGCGGCCACTCCCTCCTCGCCGCCCGCCTCACCAACCACATCGCCGTGGCCCTCGACGTCCGGCTCACCGCCCGCGACGTCTTCCAGCACCCCACGCCCGCCCGGCTGGCCGCGCACATC
This sequence comes from Streptomyces sp. NPDC001493, assembly GCF_053597235.1. NCBI lineage: Bacteria > Bacillati > Actinomycetota > Actinomycetes > Kitasatosporales > Streptomycetaceae > Streptomyces > Streptomyces sp. NPDC001493. The sequence continues at coordinate 668,786 of NZ_JBSFHV010000001.1, read as the reverse complement.
AGCGCGCTGCAGACCGCGCCGGCCAAGAAGGCCCGGCCCACCCTCCGCCGTCGCACCGAGACAGAACGGATCACCTCATGAACGCCTCCCCCGCCCCCGAAGACGTCGTCTGGGACCTCCCCGGTGACACCCCGCACAGCCTGTCGTTGCTGGTGCTGCCGCACGCCGGGGGTAACGCCCACGCCTACGGCGGCTGGCGCGAGCACCTGCCGTCCGATGTGCGCCTGCTGATCGGCCAGTACCCGGGGCGCGGCGCCCGCTACTGCGAGGACCTGCCGGTGTCCGTGGACGACCTGGCGCAGCCCGTGGTGGACTCGCTGCCGGCCGACACCGGCGAACTGGTGGTGTTCGGGCACAGCATGGGTTCCCTGGTGGCGTTCGAGGTGACCCGTGCCCTGCGGGCCGCCGGGCGCAGCCCGCGCGGGCTGATCGCCTCCGCGTGCCGGGCGCCGGTGCTGCCCAACCAGTGCCCGGTGCACCCGGAGCGGCTGGACGACGACGAGTTGGTCGCCGCCATCAAGGCGCGCGGCGGCACCGACGACGGCATCCTGGACGACCCGGAGCTGCGCGAGATCGTTCTGCCGTCCATCCGGGCCGACTTCTCGATCGACGACGCCTACCGGTGCACCGCCCCGGACACCCGGCTGGACTGCCGGGTCACCGTGTTCGGCGGTGACGCCGACCCGATCGTTCCGCGGGACATGCTCGCCGGGTGGTCGCGGGTCTCCGGCCACGAGGTCGTCCCGCACGTCCTGCCCGGCGACCACTTCTACTTCCAGCAGGACCTCCGCGGCTTCTTCGACCGCCTGATTCCGGTCCTGGACGCCCATCGCGACTCCGCCACCGCGGCCGCGTAACCGCGCCGGCCGGCCCCCGCACTCCTCCGAAACCTCGCTCAGAAATTCCGAACCTCGCTCAGAAAATCAGAAATGAGGAACCACCATGACCGCTCTCGCCCAGCCGCCCGCCACCACCGGTATCGCCGTCGTCCGTGAGCCCGGCAAGCCGGCGATCGTCCGTACACCGGAGTTCGCCACCATGGCGGAGGCCACCGCATGGCTGGCCTCCCAGCGGCCCGCGATCCAGGCGGAGCTGCACCGCTCCGGTGCGGTCATGCTGCGTGGCCTGCCGGTCACCGACGCGACGACGTTCGCCCGGGCGCGGGACGCGCTGATCGCGGAGCGGGCCGGTTACAAGGAGAAGGCGACCCCCCGCACCGACTTCGGGGAGGGTGTGTTCTCCTCGACCGATCTGCCGGCCGTCCAGCCCATCCGGCTCCACAACGAGAACAGCTACACCCTGGACTTCCCGGGCGTACTGCTCTTCGGCTGCGTCACCGCCCCCGAGACGGGTGGCGCCACCACCGTCGGTGACATGCGCCGGGCCCTGGCCGAGCTGCCGCCGGAGCTGACCGCGCGGTTCGCGGAGGCCGGCTGGCTGCTGGTGCGCAACTACTCCGACCTGGCGGGGATGCCGTGGCGCAAGGCGTTCTCCGCCGACCGGCCCGAGGACGCCGAGGAGTACTGCGACGCGCACGCCATCGGCTGCGAATGGCTGGACGAGGAGACCCTGCGTACGCGTCAGAGGCGTTCGGCCGTCATCACGCACCCGGTGACCGGTGAGCGGGTCTGGTTCAACCACTTCGCGTTCTGGAACGCGCGGACTCTCGACGAGGACGTCCGCGACGTGCTGATCGACACCTTCGGTGCGGACGGGCTGCCGTTCAACACCTACCTCGGTGACGGCACCGCGCTCACCGACGCCGAGGTCGATGCCGTCAACGAGGTGTACCGGTCGGTGACCGTCCGGGAGACCTGGCAGGCGGGCGATCTGATGCTGGTCGACAACATCCTCTGCGCCCACGGCCGCGAGGCGTTCACCGGTGACCGGAAGATCCTCGTCGCCATGGGTGAGCCGGTGCCGCTGTCCGACTGCTCCCCGGCCTCCGCCCCCTCGACCACCCTGTACGGAAAGTGAGCCCCGCCATGACCGCCGTACTCCCCGAGCGCGCCACCACCACCGCACCCTCCATGACCGCCGTACTCCCCGAGCGCGCCACCGCCCCCGCCACGACCCACCCGGCGGCCTGCCCCTGCGACATGTGCGTCTCGGCGGGTACCGGCGCGGCCGACCTGATGGCCCGGCTCGCCGTCGTACCCGGTGACCGCACCGCCGTGGTCGCCGGCGACCGGGAACTGAGCTTCGACCAGTTGCGCGAGCGGGCCTCGGCCTTCGCGGCGGGGCTGGCCCGGCTCGGCGCCGGGCCGGAGAGCGTCGTCGCCCTGTGCCTGCCGCGTGGCGCCGATCTGGTCACCGCGATCATCGGCACGCTCACGGCGGGCGCCGCCTACCTGCCGGTCGATCCGGCGCTCCCCGAGGAGCGGCGGCGCATGCTCGTCGAGGACTCGGGCGCCGATCTGGTGGTCGCCGACGGAAGCGGACCGGAGTTCCCCGGGCTCCGCACTCTCACGCCGGCGGAACTGTCCGCCTCCGCGGCCGGGGCGGGCAGCGGCTGGGCGCCGGTGGCGGTCGGCCCGGGCACGCTCGCCTACGTCATCTACACCTCCGGCTCCACGGGCAGGCCCAAGGGAGTGGAGATAGGGCGCGGTGCGGCATCCCTGCTGCTGCGTGAGCTGGAGGAGGCGGGCGCCGCGGCCGGCCAGGGCCGGCGGGTGGGCTGGAACGCCTCACCGTCGTTCGACGCCTCGGTCCAGCAGTGGGTACGGCTGTCGCGCGGCGACACGCTGGTGATGATCGACGAGGAGACCCGTCGGGACCCCGCCCTGCTGGCCGCCTTCGTCGATGCCCAGCGCCTCACCGATCTCGACATCACCCCGTCGCACGCGGACCCGCTCCTGGACCTGCTCACGCCGGACGGCGGCCCCCGCCCGCTGACCCTGCTCGTCGGGGGCGAGGCGATCGGTCCGGTGCTGTGGGACCGTCTGGTCGCAGCGCACCGTTCCGGTCTGCTGAACGCCGTGAACGTGTACGGCCCCACCGAGTGCACCGTCGACGCGACCGCCGGCTGGATCGACGAGCCGGGCGAGCCGCACATCGGGGCCGTGCTCCCGGGACTGCGGATGCGGCTGCTGGACGAGCGCCTGCTGCCGGTCGGCGCGGGTGGGGCGGGCGAGCTGTATCTGGCGGGCCCCCGGGTCGCCCGCGGCTACCGCCGCAGCCCCGGCCTCACCGCCCAGCGTTTCGTCGCGGACCCGTTCGGCGCCCCGGGCGACCGCATGTACCGCACCGGGGACCGCTGCCGGCTGCTGCCGGACGGCCGCCTCGTGCACCTGGGACGGCTCGACGGCCAGGTGAAGCTGCGCGGCCACCGCATCGAGGTGCAGGAGATCGAGGCGGTCCTGAGCCGGGCCGGTGGCGCCGCCGAGGCAGCCGTGATCCTGGGCGAGGACGCGGGGGGCAACCCGTGCCTGATCGCCTATCACCGGGGCGGGGACGCCGCCGCGCTGCGTGCCGCCGCGGCGGCCGTGCTGCCGGCCTACATGACGCCGTCCGCCTTCGTCGCCGTCGACCGGTTCGCGACGACCCCCAGCGGCAAGCTCGACCGCTCCGTACTGCCGGCCCGGATCGAGGCGGCCGGGACCACCGGGGAGGCTCCGGAGGGCGAGGGCGTCGAGGGGCGGGCCGAGGAGCTGATCGCCCGGGTCTGGGCGCACGTCCTGGGCGCGGCCTCGATCAGCCCCGACGACAACTTCTTCAAGCTGGGCGGTCATTCACTGCTCGCCATCAAGCTGGTCTCCCGCGTCCGGGCCGAACTCTCCCTGGCCCTGCCGGTGAAGGCGGTCTACGCCCACCCGAAGCTGCGCGACCTCGCCGCCCACATCGAGGAGTTGCTGGCCGCGAAGGATGGCTGAGCCACGGCTCCGTCCCGCCACCGGCCCGTACGTCCGCCCGCCCCCGCCATCACCGAGGAGCAGCAACCGTGATCCCCCTCTCGTACGCCCAGCACCGGCTGTGGTTCCTGAACCGTCTCGAAGGCGCGTCGGCCGCCTACAACGCGCCCGTCGTGCTGCGGCTGGAGGCGGTCCCCGACCTCCCGGCGCTGGAGGCGGCGGTGCGTGACGTGGTGGAACGCCACGAGGTGCTCCGCACGGTCTACCTGACCGAGGACGAGGAACCGTACCAGCACATCGTCGGCGATCCCGACGTGCGGCTGGAGACCGAGGAGTGCACCCCGGACGACGACGTGGACGCGCGGGTCACCGCCTTCGTGCGCCTCCCCTTCGACGTCACCCGCGACCTGCCGCTGCGGGCCCGGCTGTTCGCCGTGCACGACGGGACCGCCGTCCTGGTCCTGCTGGTGCACCACATCGCCACCGACGGCTGGTCCGTCAACTGCCTGCTCACCGACCTCGACCGGGCCTACCGGGCCCGCTCCGAGGGCCGCGCCCCCGGATGGGAACCACTGCCCGTCCAGTACGCGGACTACGCGCTGTGGCAGCGGGACATGCTCGGAGACCCCGGCGATCCCGACAGCACGGCCCATGAACAGCTCGCCCACTGGCGGGCGGAACTGGACGGCGTACCGGCCGCGACCCGGCTGCCCGCCGACCGCCCCCGCCCCACCGAGCCCAGCCACCGGGGGGCCGTGGTCACCGACCGCCTCGGTGCCGGCGCCCACAAGGCGCTCGCCGGCATCGCCCGCACCCGGCGTGCGACGTTCTTCATGACCGCCCGGGCCGCTCTCTGCGTCGCCCTGCGGGCGGCCGGGGCGCAGCCGGACGTGGTGGTGGGGACGCCCGTCGCCGGCCGGCCCGAGGAGGACCTGCACGACCTCGTGGGGTTCTTCGTCAACTCGCTCGCTCTGCGTGCCGACCTGTCCGCCGATCCGGACCTCGGCACTCTTCTCGACCAGGTCCGCGAACGGGACCTGGCCGCCATGGCCCACGAGGACCTGCCGTTCGACCTGCTGGTCGAGCACCTCGACCCCGAACGGTCCCTCGGCCTGCACCCCTTCTTCCAGGTGATGCTCAGCACGCAGACCGCGCAGGACACCACCTGCCGTCTCGGTGCCGTATCCGGCACCCTCGACGCCGCGGACCTGGCCACCGCCAAGTTCGACCTGACGTTCAACTGTGCCGAGACGTACCGCCCGGACGGCGAACCCGACGGAGTACTGCTCGGCCTCCAGTACGCGACCGATCGCTACGACGAGGAGACCGCCCGCCTGCTCCTCTCCCTGTTCCGGCGCGCGCTGACCGCGTACGCCGAACAGCCGGCCGACACACCCGTCAGCCGGACGGGCCTGCTCTCAGACACGGAGCGCAAGGCTCTCGACCGCCGTCACGAGGCCCTCACCCGGGCCGAGCAGCGGAACGCCGCCACCCCCGGCGAGCCGCGTGACGGCGGGAAGGCGCGCACCCGTTCCGCGGCCGACCCCCGCGAGGAGATCCTTCGCGGCCTGTTCGCCGAGGTGCTGGGACGGGACGAGGTGGGGCCGGGCGACAGCTTCTTCAAGCTGGGCGGGCACTCCCTGCTCGCCGGGAAGCTCACCAACCGCATCCGCAAGGCGCTGGGCGTCCAGGCCGCCATCCGCGACATCTTCCTGGCGCCCACCCCGGCCGGGCTGCTGCGTCGTCTCGCCGAGCAGGGCGACGGGCCCGTCCGGCCGCAGCTGCGGCCGGTGCCCGCCGCCCTGCGGCCCGAACGGCTGCCGCTGTCCGCCGCGCAGCAGCGGCTCTGGTTCGTCGGCCAGATGGAGGGGCCGAGCGCCACCTACAACATCCCGGTGGTGACCCGGCTGTACCGCCCGGTCGGCCGGGCCGCCTTCGCCGCCGCCCTCGCCGACGTCGTACGACGGCACGAGGTGCTGCGCACGGTGCACAGGTCGGCCGGCGGCGAGCCGTACCAGGAGGTGCTGGAGCACGCCGAACCCGTCCTCGAAGTGGTACGGACGGACGGCCCGGACGAACTGCGCGCCGCCGTGGACGCCGCGGCCGGTCATGTCTTCGACCTGGCCGAGGAGATCCCCTTCCGGGCCTGGCTCCTGGAGGACGCTGCCGGGGACCAGGTGATGGTGCTGCTGGTGCACCACATCGCCGGTGACGGCTGGTCCACCGGATGCCTCCTGGCCGATCTCGCCGCCGCCTACGCGGCCCGCGCCGAGGGCCGGGCCCCCGGATGGCAGCCGCTGCCCGTCCAGTACGCCGACTACACCCTCTGGCAGCACGAGCTGCTCGACGGCGAACACGGCATCGCCGCCGAACAGCTCGCGTACTGGCGCACCGCCCTCGACGGGATACCGCCGCTGCTCGCGCTGCCCACCGACCGGCCCCGCCTGCCCGAACCCGACGGCAAGGGGGCGCTCGCCCAGTTCGAGGTGGGCGCCGGCACCCACCGGGCGCTGCTGCGACTGGCCCGGAGCCAAGGGGCCACCCTGTTCATGGTGGTGCAGGCCGCTCTCGCCGCCCTCCTCACCAGGCACGGCGCGGGCGAGGACCTGGCGATCGGCACCACCGTCGCCGGCCGGGCCGACGAGGCGCTGCACCCGCTCGTCGGGTTCTTCGTCAATACGCTGGTGCTGCGCACCGACTCCTCGGGCGATCCGGCCCTCACCGAGCTGGTGTGCCGGGTCCGTGACGCGGGCCTGGCCGCCTACAGCCACCAGGACCTGCCGTTCGACCGGCTGGTCGAGCACCTGAGTCCGCACCGGTCGACCGCGCACGCGCCGCTCGTGCAGGTGATGCTCCAGGTGAACGCGGCGGGGTCGGACGACGCCCCGGCCGTCCCGTCGGCCCTGGACGGCGAACCGCTGGTCGTCCCGGGCACCGGAGCCAAGTCCGACCTGACCTTCGCCCTCACCGAGACCGTCGGCCCGGACGGGACGCGGACCGGTCTGCGGGGTGTCCTGGAGTACGCCACCGCGTTGTACGACGCGGACACCGCCCGCCTGCTGACCCGGCGTCTCGCCGAGACTCTCGAGGCGTTCGCCGAGGACGCCGGGGTTCCGCTCTCCGCCCTGCGTTACGGGGAGCCCGCGCCCGGGGACGGCCCGGCGGTGGTCCTCGACGCGCAGGGGCGTCGCACCGCCGTCCGCGTCCCGGGCGAAGTGCACGAGCCGGCCCCCGGTGGCGGGCTGCTCGCCACCGGGCGGCGCGCCTACCGGAGCGCGGACGGTGCGCTCCGGCCGGTCGCCGTCCACACCGTCCACGGCTACCCGGTCGAGCCGGGCCACGTGGAGAGCGTCCTCGTCCGGCACCCTGCCGTGACCGGTGCGCGGGCCCTCGTCCGTGACGGCCGGCTCCTCGTCTTCGTCACCTGCGCCCCGGGGACGCCACCGGCGGAGAGCACGCTGCTCGGCTGGGCGGCGGAGCGGCTGCCCGAGTACCTGGCGCCGGCCCGGGTGATCCGGACGGCCTGGCTGCCGGCGCCCGGTGAGGACCCGGCCGTCGCGGAGGAGGCCGCGCCCACGCCCGGCGGCGGCACGGACGCCCGGCTGCTCGGTATCTTCCGCGAGGTTCTGGGCGGCCGTGACATCGGAGCCGGAGACAACTTCTTCAAGTCCGGCGGCCACTCGCTGCTGGCGGTGCGTCTGCTGAACCGCATCCGCACCGAATTCGGGCAGGACCTCACCCTGCGGGACGTGTTCCGCAACCCGACGGCAGCTGGCCTCTCGCAACGCCTCGCCGGTGCCGTCGCCGACGCGATTGAGCCGGAGGACGCGGGGCCCGCCCCGGCGGACCGGCGCAGGGCCGCCCCGGCGCTTCGCCGGCGCACCCGGGCGGGCGCCCGCCGGGGGTGAACGACCCGCCGTGGAGAGCGGGGGCACGGAGCCGGGGGTGCGGAGCCGGGGGTGCGGAGCGGCAGCTCCGCGCCCCCGCTTTCTGCCGCTCCGAGCTGCCGGGCCGACTGCCTCGGGAGAAGGCCCCGGGCCCCTAGCGTGAGGACACGGAGGCGAGAGGAACCGTTCGCCCCGGTCCCTCGCCCCGACAGAAGGAAAGCCCAGGATGCCTCCCATCGGAACGGAAGACCTGCTGGACGGCGGTCCCTCTCCCTCGGACGCCCCACCGGTGCTCGAACTCATCGCGCGTCAGGCGCGCACCCGGCCCGACGCGGTGGCCCTGATCCACGAGGACACCGCACTGACCTACGGCCGGCTCGCCGACGCCGTACGGGAACGTGCCCGGGCACTGGCCGGCGAGGGCGCCGCCCCCGGCCGCCTGGTCGCCCTGCACCGGCCGCGCGGAATCGACGCCGTCGTCGGCCTCATCGCCGTCCTCGGCACCGGTGCCGCCTATCTCCCTCTCGACGTCCGGGCCCCCGACGCCCGTAACGCGGCCATCCTCGAAGCGTGCTGCGGGAGCGGGGCGCCCGCGCCCGCCGACGTGGCCCGCAGCGGCGAGCTCGTCCTCCCGGGTCCCGGCGCGCCGGCCGGGGCCGCCTACGTGATCTACACGTCCGGGTCCACGGGCACCCCCAACGGTGTCGTCGTCGCCCACGACTCGCTCGCGCACTTCATAGCGGGCGCCACCCCCGCGTACGGCATCGGTCCCGCCTCCCGCGTCCTGCAGTTCTCCCCCCTCCACTTCGACGCCAGTGTCCAGGAGCTGTTCACCACCCTCGGGGCGGGCGGCACCCTGGTGCTGCGTACGGACGACATGCTCGACGTACGCGATCTGCTCGCCGGCTGCGCACACCACGGCATCACCCTGCTCGACCTGCCGGCCGCCTACTGGCACGAGCTCGTCCACGTGCTCACCACCGGCTCGGTCACTCTCCCCGCGTGCCTGGAGACCGTGATCATCTACGGGGAGGCGGCGCTGCCCGAGCGGGTCGCCCAGTGGCGCCGGCTCACCGGCGGACGGGTCCGGCTGCTCAACGCGTACGGACCCACCGAGACCACGGTGGTCGCCACGGTCGCCGACCTCACCCGCCACGGTGACGGTCCCGTTCCCATCGGCCGCCCGCTGCCCGGTGTGCGCGCGGCCGTCGTCTCCGGTGAACTCTGGCTGCTCGGCGGGGGCCTGTCCCGGGGTTACCTGGGCAACCCCGGGCTGAACGCCCGCCGCTTCACGGAACTCGGCGGCGAGCGCGCCTACCGCACCGGTGACCTGGTCACCATCGGCGAGGACCGCCAGATCCTGTACCACGGCCGCCTCGACGACGAGGTGAAGATCGGCGGGCAGCGCATCGACCCCGCCGCGGTCGACTCCGTCCTGTCGGGCCACCCCAAGGTCCGCGAGGCCGCCACCGTCGCCCAGCAGGACTCCGACGGCACCAAGCGGCTCGTCGCGTTCGTGGTCACCGAGGGCGGCGTCGGGGCCGAGGAACTACGCGGTCTGGTACGGGAGCGCATGCCCGCCGCGGCCGTGCCGGCCGCCGTCTCCGTCGTCGCCGCCCTGCCCCGTACCAGCTCCGGGAAGATCGACCGCAAGGTGCTGAGGACCACGGATCCGCGCCTGTCCGTCGTGCACGAGGACCCGCTGCCCGCCGAGGACCGGGTGCTGCTCTCCCACGCCCAGCGGCGGCTGTGGCTGCTCGACCAGCTCGAAGGCCCGTCCTGCGCGTACAACATGCCGATCGTGCTGGAACTCGACGGTGTGCCGGACCGTGCGGCGCTCGCCGCCGCGGTCTTCGACCTCGCCGAACGCCACGAGGTGCTGCGTACCGTCTTCCCCGCCCCCGGGAACGAGCCCTACCAGCACGTGCTGGCACCCTCCACGGTCCGCGCCCGGACCGTCGAATGCCCGGCCGGCGAACTCCACGCGAGAGTCGCCGAGTTCACCTCCGAGACCTTCGACCTCTCCCGCGAACTGCCGGTGCGCGTCGCCCTGTTCGTGCCCGAGGGCGAGACCGGTTCCGGACCGGCGGCCGTGCTGGCCGTGCTGCTCCACCATGTCGCGGGGGACGGCTGGTCGCTGGCCCCGCTGATGAACGACCTGGCCACCGCCTACGCGGCCCGCGCTCTGGGCCGTGCCCCCGAACAGGAGCCGCTTCCCGTCCAGTACGCCGACTACACCCTCTGGCAGAACGACGTCCTCGGCACCGCCGACGACCCTGACTCGGCCGTATCGCGCGGGCTCGCCCACTGGCGGATCGCGCTCGCCGGTCTGCCGGCCGTCACGGACCTGCCACTGGACCGCCCCCGCCCCCCTGTGCCGGGCCACCGCGGCGGCCTGGTCACCGCACACCTCGGACCGGACGCGCACACGGCCCTCGTCCGGCTCGCCGACTCGCAGGGCGGGAGCATGCTGATGGTCCTCCAGGCGGCCCTCGCCCTGGCCCTGCGCGCGGCCGGCTGCGGCGACCGGATCGCCGTCGGAACCCCGGTCGCGGGCCGCGACGACGAAGCGCTCGGCGCCCTGGTCGGCTTCTTCGTCAACACCCTCGTCCTGCCGACCGACACCTCCGGCGACCCGTCCTTCACCGAACTGCTGGAACGGGTCCGCGACACCGACCTCGCCGCCTACGCCCACCAGGACATCCCCTTCGACCTGCTGGTCGAGCACCTGAACCCGCCGCGCACACCCGGTGTGCACCCGCTCTTCCAGGCGATGCTCACGCTGCGTACCGCCGCCCCGGCCGACGCCCCCTTCGCCTTCGGCGGCCTGTCCGGAACCTTCAGGGCGGACGGCCCCACGACCACCAAGTTCGACCTCACCGCCGCGTGCGTGGAGCACCGCGGGGCGGACGGCACTCCGGCCGGTCTCGAACTGGGGATGGAGTACGCGCGGGACGTCTTCGACGAGGCGACCGCCCGCCTTCTCCTGAGCTCCCTGGAGCAGGCCCTGCGCACGGGCGCCGAGCGGCCCGGGGCGCCCGTCGCCGACACCGCGCTGCTCGGCACCGGGGACCGCCGGTCCCTCGACGACCGCCGTGCGCGCACCGCCGTCCGCGCGGCCCGGGAAGCCGCCGCCCTGGCTGCCGTCCGGACCGGCGACGGGGCGGACGCGGAACACGTCGACGCGCTGAGGGAGATGTTCGCCGAGATCCTGGGCCTGGAGCAGGTGGGACCGCACGAGGGGTTCTTCACGATCGGCGGGCACTCCATGAGCGGGGTACGCCTGGCCAACCGGATACGCGCCCGCCTGGGCGCCGACATCCACGTGCGCGACCTGCTGCTGGCACCGACCCCGGCCGCCCTCGCCCGCCGTATCGCGGACGCCCGCGGCACCGGGGAAGCCGAGCCCGGGACACCGCCCGCACTGACCGCCCGCACCGCCCGGCCGGAGCGGCTGCCGCTCTCGTACGCGCAGCGCCGGCTCTGGTTCATCGACACGCTCGAAGGCCCCAGCTCCTCCTACAACATCCCGCTGGTGGTGCGTCCCGCCGAACCTCTCGACGCCGAGGTCCTGGCCCTGGCTCTCGCCGACCTGACGGAGCGCCACGAGGTGCTGCGTACCCGCTACCCGTCGGCCGGGGGCGAGCCGCACCAGGAGATCCTCGGCTCCGCACGGCCGGTGCTGGACGTCCGGACCGTCCCGGCCGAGCGGTTGCAGGCCGCGGTCGCCGCGGCCGCGGGGCACGTCTTCGACCTCGCCGAGGAGATCCCGCTGCGGGCCTCTCTGCTCGGCCCCGACGACGGCGGCGACCCGCTCCTGGTCCTGGTCGTCCACCACATCGCCGCCGACGGCTGGTCCACCGGCCCTCTCCTGGCCGACCTGGCCACCGCCTGTGCCGCCAGGGCCGGGGGCCACGCACCGGACTGGGAGCCGCTTCCCGTCCAGTACGCCGACTACACACTCTGGCAGCAGGAAGTGCTGGACGGCCCGGCGGCCGGGGAGCACCTCGCGTTCTGGGAACGTGCTCTCGCCGGCGCCCCGCCGGTGCTCCGGCTGCCGGCCGCCCGCCCCCGCCCGGCGGAGGCCACCCACCGGGGCGGCCACGCCCCCCTCACCCTCGACGCGGCCACCCACCGGGCGCTGGAGGAGACGGCCCGGCGCAGCGGTGCCACCCTGCTCATGGTCCTGCAGGCCGCCCTCGCCGCGGTCCTCACCCGCCACGGCGCGGGCACCGACCTGCCGCTGGCCACCATGACGGCGGGCCGCGACGACGAGGCCCTGAGCGATCTGGTCGGCTTCTTCGTCAACACCCTCGTCCTGCGCACCGACACCTCCGGCGACCCGTCCTTCACCGAACTGCTGGAACGGGTCCGCGACACCGACCTCGCCGCCTACGCCCACCAGGACATCCCCTTCGACCGGATCGTCGAGCACCTCAATCCGGTCCGCAGCACCGCCCACCACCCGCTGGCCCAGATCGTCGTGCAGCTCCACCACGACTACACCGCACGCGTCGGCGACGGCCCGGTGCTGCGGACCGGACCGGCCCCGCTGGAGACGCTGTCCACCAAGTTCGACCTGACTCTGGCCCTGTCGGAGCGACGGGACGGCGAGGGCCGGCCGGCCGGGCTCGCGGGCGGTCTGGAGTACGCCACCGACCTGTTCGACTCCGCGACGGCCGCCCTGCTCGCGGCTCACGTCGAGCGGTTGCTGCGCGTCGCCGCCGAGGATCCCGGGGTGCGCGTCGGCGACGTGGACCTGCTCACCGACGCCGAACGGTTCCGGCTGGTCGCGGAGTACAACGACACGGCCGCCGTGACGCGGGACCGGGCCGGCGTCCCCGATGCGATCGCCCGCCGGGCCGCGCTCACCCCTGCGGCGCCCGCCCTGATCAGCGACGGGGAGTGCGTGTCCTACGGCGAACTCGACTCCCGTGCGGCGGAGTTGTCCGACCGGCTGTCGGCGGCCGGGGTGCGCGTGGGCGACGTCGTCGGGGTGCTCCTTGAGCGTGGCGTGCCGCTGGTGGTGACGGCGCTCGCCGTCCTCAAGTGCGGCGCCGCCTACCTTCCGCTGGACCCGGGGCTGCCCGGGGCCCGCGTCCGCATGATGACCGAGGACGCGGGGGTCCGTCTCGTCGCCACGGTCGCCGAACACGCGGGAATGGTGACGTCGCCCGGAAGTTCAGCCCCTTCGGTGCTCCTGATCGACGAGCCCGCCCCGGAGGCCGGTCCTGCGGAGCGGCGGGACGTAGCCGTCGGCGGGGACGATCTGATGTACGTGATGTTCACGTCCGGATCGACCGGCCGCCCCAAGGGCGTGGGCGTCACCCACCGCAATGTGACCGAGCTCGCCGCGGACCGGGACACCGCGCCCGGCGGGGCGGGCCGGATGCTGGTCCACTCGGCGACCGGGTTCGACGCCTCCGTCTTCGAGATCTGGGTGCCGCTCCTGAACGGTGGCAGTCTGGTGATCATGCGGGGCGACGGCACCGACCTCGCCGAGACCGACCGCGCCGTCCGTGAACACGGCGTCACCTCCGCCTACTTCACGGTGGGCCTGTTCCACGTGATGGCCGACGAGGCGCTGGACACGCTCCGGCTGCTGCGCGAGGTGTGGACGGGCGGCGACGTCGCGTCGCCGACGGCCGTCCAGCGGGTCCTGACGCACTGCCCGGACACCGTGCTGGTCCACTCGTACGGCCCGACCGAGACGACCTTCGCCTCGCACAACCAGTGGCTCACGGGCGGCCGGAGCTCTCTCGGCGACAGCGGGCTGCATCTGGGCCGCCCGATGGACAACACCCGCAGCCACGTGCTCGACGAGGCGCTGCGGCCCGTTCCGCCGGGGGTGCCGGGCGAGTTGTACATCGCCGGCTCGCACGTGGCGCGCGGCTACCTCGGCCGGCCCGACCTGACCGCCGAGCGGTTCCTCCCCGACCCGTTCGAGGCCGACGGCAGCCGGATGTACCGGACGGGCGACCGCGTGGTGTGGACACCCGGCGGCGAGCTGCGGTTCCTGGGCCGTGCGGACGGCCAGGTCAAGCTGCGCGGTGTGCGGATCGAGCCCGGGGAGGTGGAGCACGCGCTCGCCGCCCACCCCTCGGTCGGCCAGGCCCTCGTGGTCGTCCGGGAGGACCGGCCGGGCGACCGGAGCCTCGTCGGGTACGCCGTACCGCGTGCCGGGAGCACGGTCACGAAGGCGGAACTCCTCACCCTGGCTCGCGCCTCGCTGCCCGGGCACCTGGTGCCTTCCGCGGTGGTCGTCCTGGACGCCCTCCCGCTGACCGTCAACGGCAAGCCGGACCGCCGGGCGCTGCCCGCGCCGGACCGCCCGGCCGCGTCCCACCGCGCGCCGCGCAACGCCCGGGAGGAGGTGCTGTGCGGGCTGTTCGCCGAGATCCTGGGGGTCCCGAGGGTCGGCCTGGACGACAGCTTCTTCGCCCTGGGCGGCCATTCGCTGCTCGGCGTACGCCTGGTGAGCCGGGTGCGCTCCGTACTGGGCGTCGACCGGACGGTCCGCGACCTGTTCCGGTCCCCGACCCCGGCCGGGCTGCTCGACCCGCACGACCACGACGGCACGGCGGGCGCCATGGGCGTCCTGCTCCCGCTCAGCGACCGCGGCTCCCGGCGCCCGCTGTTCTGCGTACACCCCGGCACCGGGGTCGGCTGGTCCTACGCGGGTCTCACCCGTCACCTCGGCGAGGACCAGCCGCTTTACGCACTCCAGGCCCGCGCGCTCAGCGAGCCCGGCTACCGCCCGCGCACCGTCGAGGAGATGGCCGACGACTATCTGGAGCGCATCCGGCAGGTCCAGCCCTGGGGGCCCTACCGGCTGCTCGGCTGGTCCTTCGGCGGCATCGTCGCCCACACCATGGCCGTGCGGCTGCGCGAGGCCGGCCAGCGGGTCGAACTCCTGGCGCTGATGGACGTGCACCAGACCGGCCCCGGCAGCGTGTCGGTCCTGCCGCCCGAGGAACGGGCGGCGGCCTCCGGGACACTCCACGAGGACGACATACCGGCGGCGGTGGAGCGCGTGCGCCGGGAGGACCCCGTCCTCGGCGGCTTCAGCACCGAAGAGGTGCGGGCCGTGCTGCGCGCCTCCCAGACCCACGCGGCCCTCATGTCCCGGCACACGCCGGGCGTCGCCGACACCGGTGCGGTCTTCTTCACGGCCCGCAGACCCGGTGAACCGGAAGGCGCGCTGGCCGCCACCTGGAACGCTTTCCTGGAAGGCGCGGTCGAGAACCACACCGTGGAATTCGGTCATCTGCGGATGGCCGAGGAAGAACCTCTCACGCACATCGGAAGAATCATCGCGGAGAAACTCTCCGCACTGCAGGGGAACAACCTGCGGGAAAACGAAACGAGGAGTTATTCATGAGCGACAACGTGAACCCTTTCGACGACTCCGAGGGTGCCTTCCACGTCGTGGTGAACGACGAGGACCAGCACGCCCTGTGGCCCGCGTTCGCCGACGTCCCGGCCGGCTGGACCAGCGTGTGGGGTCCCGGAGAACGCTCCGGGGCGCTGCGGTACATCACCGCCAACTGGACCGACATCCGCCCCCGGAGCCTGGTCGCCCAGTACGCCTGAGGAACTCTCGTCACCCCGTGCCGCGCCCCGCAGATCCTGCGGGGCGCGGCCCTTTTCGTACGCCTCGCGGGAGAACGCGGTGCCGGCACACCGGAGGTCGGGTGGACGGGGAATCGGCGGAGCGGAGAGACGGGGAACACTCGCGGAACGCCCTCCGGGAGGCGACCGGGGGAACCCGGGGAGGATGCCGGGAAGGGAACTTCCGGACGGACCGCCGGGCGTGAAACTGCCGCCCGTTTCTGCCGCTCGACTTCCTCCCGGGAAGCACCGGGAGAAATATCGTCGAAGGCATGAAGATACTCCTGAGCGGAACCGCTTCGGACTCCCACACCTGGAACCTCGTATATCTCTGGCTGTTCCTGGAGGAGCGGGGGCACGACGTCGTCACGCTGGGCCCCTGCGTGAGTCCCGGCCTGCTCGCGGCCGCCTGCCGTCGGCACACCCCCGACGCGGTCGTGCTCAGCAGCGTCAACGGCCACGGTTACCGGGACGCCCTCGCCGCCGTGCGCGTGCTGCGCGCCGAACCTGACCTGGCCGCACTGCCGTTGGCCGTCGGCGGCAAGCTCGGCGTCGTCGGCCACGGCGGTGGGTCCGAGGCGGCCCGGCTGCGCGAAGCGGGCTGCGACGCCGTCCTCGGCGAGGACGCCGATGACCTGGAGGCGCTGTGCGCCTTCCTCGCGGCCCGTGCCCGGGCGGCGGCGGCATGAACGACGGCCCGCGTCCCTTCGGCGCGTTCGTCGCGGACTCCGCCGCCGCGGGCCGGCTGGTCGTCCAGCCCCGCATGGGATTCGGCGACCCCGAGGCCATGCGCGCCGGTCTGGCGCGGACCCGGGCCGCCACCGCCACGACCGTCGGCACGCTCACCATCGACAGTTACACCCGCGTCGGCGACCTCGCCGGAGCCCGTGCCGCCCTCGCCGAAGGCACCCGGCTCAACGGCTATCCCATCGCCACCCACCCGATCGCAGTCACCCGGGCCCTGCTCGGCGGTCTCCACGACGACGGGTTCCCCGTCCAGGTCCGGCACGGCTCGGCCCGCCCGCAGAACATCGTCCGGGCCCTGGTCGCGGCGGGTCTCGACGCGACCGAGGGCGGCCCCGTCTCGTACTGCCTGCCCTACGGCCGCACCCCGCTGCGGGAGTCCGTCACGGCGTGGGCCGAGGGCTGCGAGCTCCTCGCCGCGAGCGCCCGCTCCGGCTCCGTCCCGCATCTGGAGAGCTTCGGCGGCTGCCTGCTGGGCCAGCTCTGCCCGCCCGGGCTGCTCGTCGCCATGAGCGTGCTGGAGTGCCTGTTCTTCGCCCAGCACGGCCTGCGCAGCGTCTCGTTGAGCTACGCGCAACAGACCGACCCTGGCCAGGACGAGGAGGCCGTACGTGCGCTGCGAAGGCTGGCCGGCGAACTCCTTCCGGCCGGTGTGGACCACCACGTCGTCCTCTACACGTACATGGGTGTCTACCCACGCACGGAGCGCGGGGCGACCCGTCTCCTCGAAGCGTCCGCCCGCCTCGCTCTGCGGTCCGGGGCGCAGCGGCTCCTCGTCAAGACGACCGCCGAGTCCCGGCGCATCCCCACCGTCGACGAGAACGTCCGTGCCCTGGAGACCGCCGCCGCGGCAGCGGCGCTCGCCGGCCCGCCGGCCCCGGCCGCCCACGGCACCCGCAGCGAGGTCTACGAAGAGGCCCGCACCCTCGTGGAAACCGTCCTCGGCCTCCACGCCGACCTCGCCCGCGCACTGCCGATCGCCTTCGAACGCGGCCTGCTCGACGTGCCGTTCTGCCTCCACCCCGACAACGCGGGCCGCTCCCGCAGCGTCATCGGCGCCGACGGCCGCCTCCGCTGGTCGGACACCGGCGCCATGCCGATCCGCCCCGACGCCCCGGACGACCTCACTCCGCTCACTGCCGACGGTCTGCTCACCGCCCTCCACCACATGGCCGTGCGTTACGACCGGGCGCCCCGCGACCCGGTGGCCGTCCGGGCGCCCGACAGCCTGGCGCCCCGGCCGACCTGACCGCCCGGCCACTCCCCGACCCGGCCCGCGGCCCTTCCCCGCGGCCCCCACACCACGCCCCCTCGCCACGCCCCCTCGCCACCCGGCCCTCCCACACCAGCTCTCCCGGCCCCCTCGCCACCCGGCCTTCCCACACCAGCTCTCGCGCCACGTCCCACGAACAGGAGCCCTGCCATGGACCACGCCCCGCAGCCGACCGGCCCCGCCCTGCCGCCTCCGCTCGGCGAACACCTGCGCTCCCCGCAACTGCGCGCCGCCATGCTCGTGCAGCAGGAGGTTCTGCAGGCGACCCGCGATCATCTGCGGCAGTCGGGCTTCATCGAGCTGCTGCCCCCGCTCGTGGGCCCCGTCACCGACCCGGGCGGCCGGGGGGCGAAGGCCCTGGACGTCGACTACTACGGTCGTCCGTACAAGCTGATGACCAGCGCCATCCTCTACAAGCAGGCGTCCCTGCGGGGCTTCCCGAAGCTCTTCTACATCGCCCCCAACGTGCGTGTGGAGCCGGAGGAGACGGCCACCACCGGACGGCATCTGGTGGAGTTCCACCAGATCGACATCGAGATCGCCGGCGCCCGTCGCGAGGACGCCCAGGAGGTCGCCGCCGGGCTGCTCACCCACGTCGTCGAGCACGTGTGGACGGCCGTCCCCGACGTCCTCACCGGACTCGGGCGCCAGGAAGCCGACTTCGCCGACATCCGCAGCGGCAAGTACGACGTGTGCACCCATCAGGAAGCCGTCGCCCGCCTGCTCGGAGCCGGTCACCCGCAGAGCCCGGACAGCGAGATCGACTGGACCGGCGAACGGCTCCTCTCCCTGGAGAGCGACCGTCCCTTCTTCATCAACGACTACCCCAAGGGCTCCCGGGGCTTCTACGACCGTGAGGACCCCGACCGTCCCGGAGTCCTGCGCAACTTCGACTTCATAGCCCCGCACGGCTACGGCGAGCTGGTCTCCGGGAGCGAGCGCGAGTCGGACTACGCGACCATCGTCACCCGTATGCGTGAGAGCGGGGAGAACCCCGCCAAGTACGCCTGGTACCTCAAGGAAGCGCGCGAGGGCATCCCGGCCAGCGCCGGATTCGGCATGGGCCTGCAGCGCCTGGTCCGCTTCCTCACCGGCCTCGACTCCCTGTGGCAGGTCAGCGCCTACCCGAAGCTCCCCGGGGTGGTGGCCCCGTGAGCGCCCTCACCGCACCCGGCTTCCCGGAAAGTCGGATCCGCGCCCGCGCCCGGCGCGGCACCGCGGAGGTCTTCCCGGACCCCGACTCCTACGGCGCCGAGCTCTTCGGCCCCACTGCCGGGGCCGCGGCCGGCGACGCACTCGACCGGGCTCGCGTCGCCCCACCCGTCTTCATGCCCGAACGGCTCGAAAAGCTCATCGACCTGGCCCGCGAGCCGGAGTACGGCGACGTCGACCTGACCACCCGGACCGGCGGTTTCGACGCCTCGCTGCCGCTGTACCTGTCCGCGTTCGGATCCACCCGCGCGGGCAGCGGCGACCTCGCTCTCCACGCCTCGCGCCAGGCGGGCCGGCTCGGCATTCCGATGGTCATCGGGGAGAACATGGTGCCCGTCCACGGCTACCGGCGTGGCGGGGAGGTCACCCGCTCCGCACTGCTCGACCGTATCGAGGCCTACCTGGACGCCGCGCCCGACGGTGTCGGCGGGATCGTCGTGCAGCAGTCCACCGAGGACGCAGACTCCGAGGTCTGGAACCTCCTCTACAGTGACCCCGCCACCCGCCCGCTGCTCGAATCCGGGCGCCTCGCCTTCGAGTTGAAGACCGGCCAGGGCGCCAAGCCCGGTCTCGGCGGCATGACCGTCGTCTCGGGCGCGGAGGCGGAGCAACTGGCGGGCCGGTTCACCGTCACCGGGCCGTTCGGCGAGGACGACGACCGCCGTCTGCGGTGCGCCACGCCCGGTACCTTCACCGACGAGATCCTGCGCCAGCAACTGCGCTTCATGCGGAACAACTTCCCCAGGGCCCGCACCTGGGTGAAGTTCCACCCGGGACGGGACGTCGCGGACGCCGCCCGTGTCGCCTGGGCCGCCGGAGCCGACGCCGTCACGGTCGACGGCGCCGAGGGCGGCACCGGCTGGGCCCCTCGGGTCTTCCTCGAGCAGGTCGGGCTGCCGCTCTCCGAGTGCCTGCGCCGAATCGGCCGCCCAGCCGGCTGCCTGCTCGCGAGCGGCGGCATGTGGGAGGGCGGACGCGCCCTGCGTGCCCTCGCCCTCGGCGCCCGGGCCGTCGGCCTGGGCCGCGCCGCCCTGATCGCCGTCGACGAGGACCCCGGACACGGCCTGGAGCGCCTCGTCGAGAGCATCGCCCTCGAACTGCGTCTACTGATCAGCGCCCTCGGCAAATACACCGTCACCACGCTCGCCCACGAGGACCTGTGGTGGCCCGACGGCTCCTTCGACGGACGGGTGCCCCTCGTCACGGGGCAGGCGCCCGCCGGAGCGGCGACGTGATCGCCCGGGCGCACCGCCCGCGCGGCCGCACCGTCCGAGCCCGGTTCCAGGTACGGGAGTCGCCCGGCGTCACCGTGACCTCCACCGGCGACGGTGCGGGGGGCGGGGAGGGTGACGGCCGGGACGGAGACCGCCGGGACGGAGGTGGGGACGGAGACGGCTGGTCCGGAGACAGCCGGTCCGGAGACGGCCGGTCCGGAGACAGCCGGTCCGGAGACAGCCGGTCCGGAGACGGCCGGTCCGGAGACGGCCGGTCCGGAGACGGCCGGGACACGCTGTTCGACGCGGCGCGCCGCGCCGCCGAGCGCGCCCTCGTCGAGGAGGGCCGGGGCTACCTCGGCGGCCATCTGGAGCTGCGCACCCCGGGTGGCCTCCGCGGTCCACGCGGTGCGCGCGGCCCCCGCTCCCTGCACCACGCCGTGGGCCGCGCGGCGGCCCTGGCCGTCACGGCCGCCCTCCGCGGCGACGACACCGGCGTCACCGTGCGCGCCCCCCGATGCCCTGCCTGAATCGTCCACCCCGTCCGCGCCACCTTGTGCCCGCTCAACCCTCCACCCCGCCCGAACCGTTCGCCCCCTCCACCCCGGCCGCCGTGCTACGCGCCCTCCCTCAGAAAGCCGACCTCATGACAACCAATTCCTCCGCCCCGTCGTCCGACGCGGCCCCCGCACCCGACTGGCGGCGCATCGGCAGCTTCGTCACCGGCCAGGCCGCCGTCCAGTGCGGGAGCTTCGCCCTGATCATCGCCATGAGCTGGACCGCGGTCCAGATAGGCGGGCGGGGCGCCGTCACCGTCGTGATCCTCGCTTCCACGCTGCCGCGCGCCCTGATGCTGCTGTTCGGCGGCGCTCTCGCCGACAGCCTCGGCCCGCGCACCGTACTGCTGCGGGCCACCGCCACCCGGCTCGTCGTCCTCGCCGTCGGCGCCCTGGTCGCCGCGAGCGCCGACAGCCTCTGGCCGCTGATCGCCGTCGCCGTGGTGGAGGGGTCCCTGCTCGGCCTGACCGGCCCCGCCTCCGGCGTCCTGCTGACCGGTCTGGCTCCTCAGGAGCACCTGGGCCGCGCCAACTCCCTGTTCTCCATGGTGATGCGGCTGGCTCCGATCGCAGGATCACCGCTCGGGGCCTGGCTGGTGGTGGCGGGCAGCCTGTCCCACGTCATGCTCGTCTCGGCCGGCGGATGCGCCGTGTGGCTGTTCTGCGCCTTCCACGTCACCCGCGGCATGACCCGCCCCGAGCGTCGCTCCGACGCGAGCCACTCGCTGCTGCGCCGTTCCGGCGACGGTCTTCTGCTGCTGGGCTCTCACCCCAGGCTGCGCTGGATGTTCATCGCCTGCTTCTGCATGGACTTCTCCTTCCTGTGGCCGGCCGAAGTCGCCCTGCCGCTGCGTGTCTCCGGCGAGGGATGGGGCGTCGGCACCGTCGCGGCGGCCCTGACCGCCTTCAGCGCCGGCGCCCTGGCATCGGCGGCGGTGGGCGCCGCACTTGCCCACCGCATCCCGGTCCCGGTCAAGCTCATGGTCACCGGCACCGGGCTCGCCATGGGCCTGGGCTCCATGGCGCTGGTCTCCTCACCGGCCCTGCTGGCCGTCACGGCGTGCGCCGCCGGCCTCTTCTCCGGATTGAACGGCCCGGCTCTGGTCACCGCCTACCAACAGGCGGTCCCCGAAGGCCGGCTGGGTGCCGCGATGTCCACCTTCTCCCTCTCCAGCATCGGGGCCGCGCCCCTCTCGCTCGCCTTCTTCAGCGCGCTGTCCACGCCGCTGGGCGTGACCGGGACCTGGTTGCTCTGCGCGGCCGTCGCCCTGTTCTCGCCGGTGGCCGCCACCCTCGCCCTGCGCTCCCCCGTGACACGGAAAGCCCCCGGCACGGCGGAGGTCTCCGTCGCCGCCGAGCCCACCGCCACAGCCGTGTGAGACGGACACGCACCTGCTGGAATCCCGTCCCGCCGCCCGCACTCGACCGCCTTCCCCTGCCGCCGTAAGGTCGACGACAGCATCTCGCCGGAGGCGATCGAGGCGGCGGCGGCGAGGGACGGGACGGGTGGCCTCCACCGGAGCGGTTCCGCCGTGCATCCGGCATCGCGCCGGAGCACCGGGCAGTGAGTTCCGGGAGTAGCGTGCCGGTCATGGACTTTCGTACCACTGTTGAGCGGGCTCAACGTCTCAAGCAGCTGCACGCCGAGTACAAGCCGCTCGTGCTGCCGACCGTGTGGGACGTCTGGTCCGCGCGGACGGCGGCCGACGCCGGGTTCGCCGCGCTGACCATCGGCAGTCATCCGCTCGCCGCCTCCCGGGGAGCCGACGATCACGAAGGACAGACCTTCGAGGAGGTACTCGCCGCCGTCAGACCAATCGTCGCAGCGGTCGACATCCCCGTGTCCATGGATCTGGAGGCCGGGTACGGGCAAGAGCCCGCGGACCTCATCGCCGGACTGACCGAGGCCGGCGGCGTCGGTCTCAACCTTGAGGACACCGTTCATTCCGACGGCGGGCGCGTGCGCGGCACGCAGGAGCATGCTCGCTACATCGCCGGGCTGCGCGCCGCGGCCGACGACGCGGGGATCCCGGTCTGGGTCAACGGCCGTACCGACCTCTTTCTCCACGCAGAGAAACCCGCCGATGTCCTCGATGAGGCGGTCGAGCGCCTGCGGGCCATGGAGCAGGCCGGCGCTGACAGCGTCTACCCGGTGCGTATTCAGGACGACGACGATCTGCTCATCGCCGTGACCGGTGCCGTAGCCATCCCGGTGAACTCCACCGCTCATCCCGTCAAGCACAACCTCGAGCGCTTCCGGCGCCTCGGTGTGGGCCGGATCACCTACGGCCCTCTGCTCCAACTCGCCCTGACAGACGCCATGAAGAGCACGCTCCGGCCCTGGGCTCCCTGACAGGTAGGCCGTGCGGCAGGGCCACCGGAAAAGTGGATGCCCCGCCGCACGGCCGCGCCTGTCCATCCCCAGCGGGTCGCATCGAAGGTCGGGGCGAGGCCGGGTGGCGCGCGGACCGCGTTGCGAAACTGGCGGGGCCCTTACCTGTTTACCCGGTCTTGGACATGCCCACAGTCGGGAACACGCCGGCGGCATTGGGGTCGTACGGTCGCAGTGGCACGGGGGAAAATCAAGTACGCAATGAGGAGAAGGTCCTTGACATCAGCACGGCTGATCTCAAGGCGGCAGCGCCAGTTCCCACGAACCGAGGGTAGCGCTCGGCACGGCTCTCAAGACGCTTGCCGCTTCGCCGGCGACCGCGGGGGCTGCCTGGGTGGGCGACGATCCGGGCAGGAGCTTTCACGAGCAGTACGGGCCGATCGCCGCCCAGATGGAGAAGTCGGCCAGCATCATCAAGGATGGTCTGGCGAGCATCCACCTGGCGATGACGGACATGGCACGGTTACATCGAGAACGATGAGTTGATCGAGGCCATCTTCGGTAAACCCGCACCGCCGGGCGCAGCGGCTGATGCTCAGGGGCCGCGGCAGTGAGCGTCGGGTAGAAGGCCCGGAAGATCGTCACCGACGTCACCGGGTTCGAGTGGCCCGCCGCCGACGTGGGTGAGCTGAGGCCCATCGCGAAAGCTTGGCGCACGCTCGCCGATGGCATGGAAGACATCACGGCAGCCGTCAACCGGGCCGCACGGGCTTTGACCACGCACAACAGGGGGCGAGGCGACCTCCGCCTTCGCTGATCCCTTCTGGGCTCGCTACCACGGGGAGACGAAGGGATGGCTCCAGGATCTCGGCGATGGCCCGCCTTCCCTGGCGAAGGAGATCGACCAGTATGCCGACGCCGTGGCGGACGCGCAGAAGAACTCGTTTTCCCGGCCCACTTCAACAAGTCCACTGGAATGAGTCTGAGCCGGGAAAACTTCGAGCAGGAACCGCAGCACAGTGGTCACCGGGGTGCAAGGAGTCCTGAAGCGTGCCCCGTCCGCAGCTAAGGGCTGTCCCGTAATCCGTGGTGGATCAGTGCGCGGCGTCAGATGCGGTGCATCGCAAGGCGGAGGAGCGTCCGCATACTGGATGTATGCGGAGGTTCCGACAACGCGGCGAGGTGCCGTAGCTGTCGTCGCGCACCCACCAGGGATTGCGGGACAGCCCTTAGTGGCTATGGAGTCCTCACGTCCTACGCCATTCCCTAGACCAAGAGCAAAGGCACAAACAAGTGGCAACGTCGACCGATCGATTCCGAGAACTTCGACATCTCCTGTCCTCCTACGAATCGACAGGTTTCGGCTTTGACGACACCGATAGCCGCCCAGGGGACGCACTGTCCGCCTACCTCAGGCAAACGGCGTCAGACCCGGGGCGTGTATCCGAGGTGGTAGCCGAGATCGAAGAACTCCTCACGGTCGGCCTGTTCAACGAACAAATCACGGAAGACGTCGACCTCCTTCCCAGGATCAACCCACCTGCCGGAGGGACGGTGGAAGGATGCCTCGCCGTCATCGACGGCCACCTCCGAAGGAGCCTGGTGGATCCCACAACATCCGCTCAGACCCCGCTTCAAACCGCGTGGGAGTGGGCAGAACGCTTCCCCGAACTGTCACAGATGCTGGGAGCATACTTCCATCAGGATTTCTCGATGGAGTACTCCTCACACAGAGAAGCTCTTGACGAATACATCTCGGACACCCCCGCGAGCGACCTTCAAAAAGTGACAGAGGAAATCCGCGAGTTCCTCAACCTCAATGAATCGGATCGATCGCTCAAAAAATGGACGAGCGAACTGGGACTTGCAGTCTCTCCGCCTTCGGGGGTTCGACTGCGCCAGTGGTTGGCTGATGTCCGGGAAATTGTCATCAACCAATAGCGAACACTCCAGCGTTACTTCTCCAGATCGCACCGGCCCGAGGCGGCCGCCGTCCACCCCGCACGCAGTCCTGCGCTCAATGAGATGGGCGGTGTGGGCCTCCTTCACCGCGGGCCAGTCGTCGCAGCGACACCGGCGAGACACCGAGGGTCGAGCACTTCGCGAACTGGATCTCACCTTGCCCTTTATTGTCTGGCCCGGTCGCGATCGATGACGGTCTCGGGTCGCCTGACGGCCTTGCCCACGTCGTAGCGGGTCGCGGGACGCTGGTTCTTGGAGCCAAGGGGCCTGCCAGGGCCGGGCCGGTTGGGTTTCGGTGCACGGGCTGGGCATGGCAAGTGAGCACGGAGGTTCCCGAAACCCCGCCGCACGCGGGCTGGGGTGAGCCGAGCGGGCTGGTGTCATAACCCGCCCTTCGGCACGGAGCAGGGCGTCCGTGAGCTCGAACAGTTCGTCGCGGTGCGCGTCCAGGCACGCGTAGAACGTCGCTCCGGAAGCGTGACGCTTAGGCGAACGCTTCCCCTGGCCCGTCAAGGTGCGGCAGGCTCATCCCTACGGCCTTCGTTCTGCGGAGGCCGGTCAGCTGTCCGGAGAATCCTCACGTAAGAGCTCGTAACACGATCATGGTCGGGTCTTCTTGAGGCGTCGGTAGCAGATGAGGCTGCAGGCGAGGGAGACGAAGGCGTCGTGGAGTTCGGTGCGGCGTTCCCAGCGGACGGCGAGTCGTTTGAAGTGGTGGAGGAGAGCGAAAGTCTGCTCGACGACGTATCGCAGCTTGCCGATGCCCTTGATGTTCGGTGATCCCTTGCGGGAGATGACGGGCAGGATTCGTCGGCGACGGAGCTCGTCGCGGTGGGCGTTGGAGTCGTAGCCTTTGTCCCCGAGCAGAAGCCTCTGGTCGTCGGCGGGGCCGGCCGGGTCGGCCCGCGACGGGCGGGATCCCGTCGACCAGGGCCAGGGTCTGGGTGACGTCGTTGACGTTGGCCGCGGTCGTGATGACCTTGAGCGGTGTACCGCGTCCGTCGCAGATCAGGTGGTGCTTGCCGCCCGTCTTCCGCCGGTCGACCGGCGACGGACCGGTGCCGGCGCCCCCTTTTTTCGCGCGGATGTGAGAACCGTCCACACACGCACGTGACCAGTCGAGTTCGCCGACCGCGTTCAGCTCCGCGAGCAAGACCCGATGCAACTGTTCGAAGACCCCTGCCCTCTGCCACCGGTCCAGCCGACGCCAGCAGGTCTGCCCCGAGCCGAACCCGAGCTCCAGGGGCAGGAGTTGCCAGGCTATGTCGTTGTAGAGGACGAACAGGATGCCCTGGAGGCAGAGCCGGTCCGACACCGGACGCGGCCCCGGCGACCGCTCCGGCCACGGCGGCAGCAACGGCTCGACCAGAGCCCACAACTCATCGTCCACGATCCACGGTCGGGTACCCACACCCTCACGAACGGCCGAATCATCACACCGGTAACGGCCTACCAGGACGATTCAGCAAGATCGTGTTACGAGCTCAAAAGAACCGGGACGTTATCTGTCCCAGCTCGTACCAGTACCACGACGACACGACACTCCTGCCGGAACTGGTCGGATCGGGTGGCGACGACGTCAAGTCCCGCGACGAGTATGCGTTCGCCTCGACCTACCAGTCCGCCGGAATGCCCAGTGCGATGAACGGCCGTAACCCGGTCGGGTCGGGCGACGCCTGCGTGCAGACGTACGCCACCCGGGTGCAGCAGGGAACGTGGAAGTTGTACGACGATGACCGGTATCCGCTTCCCACCTTCAAGGAGGTCTGCGGCCGCTCCTCGATGTCACAGTGGCAGAACGGCGGTTCCATGAACCGCTTCGCCGGCTTCGCCTCGTACTTCCGCCTGCTCGACTCCGACTCCTACTGGGTCGACATCCCCGGATTCGACGGATGCACCGCCAAGGCGCCGCTGGTGCGATGCACCATGACGCCATAGCAGGGCCGCAGTGAGCGGGTCGGTCCCCGGAGACACTCTCCGGGGGCCGACCCCACCCTCAACCCCAGCCGAGTGCGTCGCCGTGCACGACCGGCGTCTCGCCGAAGAACGGCGTGCCCTCCTCCACGGCGTCGGCCAAGGCCACAAGGAACGCGGTGAGCGAGGGCCATAGCTGCGCCTCCCCGCCTGTCTCCTTGAAAAAGTAGCCGACGCTGCCCCGGCCCGGGCCTGGCCCGGTGTCAACGAAGAGGCAGCTCGCACCGTCGTGGTTCGCCGCCCACGGGATCCAGTCCAGACGCCACCAGTCGGCCTCCACATCCGGTCCGTCCACCAGGGACACCAAGCGCGCACGCAGCGCCAGCGCCTCATCTACGCCGAGGAGACCGCACCCGGATACCAAGAACCGGCCTGCCTCGGTGGGGAGCGTGCCGTCACAATGTGCGTACAACTCGCTCAGTTCCTGTGGGAGATCCTCTCTGGCAACAGCTGGCCGTACTGCGGCCAGACTCCCTGGGGCCATCACGGCCAGCCACTCCGTAAGCCGCGTCCATGCCTCCCCGAACGCGTCATTCCCCGTCATGCCCACTCCTCCGTAGGCGCCCGTTCGGGGTGGACACCGACCAGGTTCGTCTGGACTGCCAGTAGCCGGCCGTGGCCGCGGGACACACTTCCGAGCGCTGCTCGGACCCTCGAAGCTCGTGATGCCGTGTCTCTTTGAACATGGAGTCTCCTCTCATAGCGGTCTTTCGTGCTTCCATATCTGCAGGGTCGCGGAGGAGGATCTCGAATGAGGATGCGTCAGAAACGCGGGGGCACACCTGAGCCGTCGACTCCCTGGAGCGAGGTCGCGCCGAGACTGTGGATGGGCGGCCATCAGTGGACCGACTCTCTTGGGCAGAGCCACGCTGCGGTCGTGGGTACTGAGTTTGACCTGGTCATCAGCCTGTTCACCCGACCCGGCCACGGCCCTGAGCCTGGCGTTGGCCATCTGATCACTGAGATCCCCGATGGCCCGCTCACCGCCGAGCAGATCGAAGCCGTCCAGCAACTGGCCACTGCCGCGACCCACACTGTGCGGCGCGGACGTACGGTTCTGGTCCGCTGCAACGCCGGCTACAACCGCTCCGGCCTGGTGGTGGCGCAAACCCTCATCGAGCTGGGCCAGTCCGCAATGACGGCGATCCAGCTCATCCGGGAGAGGCGGTCGCCCTGGGCCCTGAACAATCAGATGTTCGAGAAGTACCTCACCACAGGCCTCGATGTCGCCTCTCTCCTGGTCGGCCTGGACACCACTACCTGACCATATGGAGGTTGAAGATCGCCCCAAGACCAAAAGAACGAGCTCACCGGTCCTGAACCGGCACGCGATGCTTCCCCTCAACTACGAACCATTACATGCCAATCAGCAGCTCGAAAGAGAATCTGATCATCCGCCAGCAAGGTCAACATGGGGTCGCCAACCCTTCCCGCGGACTCCAAACTCGGGAACGGCCACAGGCGGGGCCAACACCTCCATCTACCCCGTCGCCCCAGAAGTGGCATCCGCAGGAAGCGGTCGGGCAACTACTGAGACTTCACCACAATGACGACGCGTCTGGCCCCGTCGCCGCAGGTCAGCGCACCCTCCCTCGCGGTTTCAGGGGGGTGGCCGGGAGGACCGGAGCGGGCAGACGCTCGCCGTCGTATCCCGTCACCTCACCGAATCCCCGCCCTTCCATCCAGTCCTGCCGAGCCTGCGCGATCTCGTCACCGGATCGCCCGATGAAGTTCC
Organism: Streptomyces sp. NPDC001493; assembly: GCF_053597235.1. Lineage (NCBI taxonomy): Bacteria > Bacillati > Actinomycetota > Actinomycetes > Kitasatosporales > Streptomycetaceae > Streptomyces > Streptomyces sp. NPDC001493. Next base: position 640,434 of record NZ_JBSFHV010000001.1, on the reverse strand, counting down.
ACCACATGACGATCTCCTCCGCGAACGGTTCACCCCCGAGGAGCATGAGCCCGGCGTCGGACTCGGCACGCAGGGGGAGTTCGTCGCGGCCGCAGCCGAGGTAGAGCATCGATCCGGGGAGTACGGGCACGCCGTCGACATGGGCCTCGCCCGACATCGACAGGACGGCGTACTCGAAGTCCGGGTCGAGCGGCAGGCGGGTCTCGGTGCCCGCCGCGAGGGCGAGGTCGGCGCCGACGATCGGGGTGTAGGCGGTGCCCGGCGAGACTGCTCCGTCGATCTCGCCGAGGATCACCGTGACAGTGAGGCCGGGGGCCGTCACCGTGGGGAGGCCGGCGTGGTGCTGGAAGTGGGGTTCGACGTGGCGGTGGGCCTCCGGAAGGGCCACCCACAGCTGGGCGCCGTGCAGAAACTTGGCGTGACTCTTCGGGCTCTCCTCGGAGTGGCTGATGGCCCGGCCCGACGTCATCAGACCCAGCTCCCTGGGGCGTACGGTACGCAGGCTTCCGAGGCTGTCGCGGTGGAGCACCTCTCCCTCGTGCAGCCAGCTCACTGTCTGCAGTCCCATGTGCGGGTGGGGCGGCACCTGCATGCCGGGCTCGTCCGCGATGTCGTCGGGGCCGTAGTGGTCGACAAAGGCCCAGGCGCCGATCATGCGACGGCCGAGGTTGGGCAGCAGCCTGCGGACTTCGGTGGACTCGCCGAGCCGTACGTGGCGCGGGGTGAGGAGTTCACGTACCGGTTCGGCGACGACGAAGCCCCGCCCTCCGCAGACGGACAGCGTGGCCTGGCGATCGAGGTTGCTCATGGTGGTCAACCTATTGCGCTCCGGCCGGGCCGGAGGGTAAGTGGCGCGATCGTCACCTCGCCGATTTAGTGGAATATTCAACCACCGGGGTATGTTGTCGCGAGCACACGGGCGGGAGGCCGGAACGGCCGCCCCGCCGGCGGCAGAGGAGGAACCACATGGACGAGAACTACTACGAGTTCGGCACGGCCGCCGACCGCTGGAACCGCGCGCAGTTGTTCTTCGACGCGAAGGAGTACCTCACCGCGGCGCGCATTCTGGGCGGGCTCGTCGACGAGGTCCCGGAGCAGGTGGCCCCGCGCCTGTTGCTCGCCCGTGCCTACTACCACTCGGCGCGGCTCGGGAAGGCCGAGGCGGAGCTGCGGATCGTCCTGGAGCGTGACCCGGTCGAGGACTACGCGCGCCTGCTGCTGGGACGCACGCTGGAGCGCCAGGGCCGGCACGAGGAGGCCGCGCCGCACCTGCGGGTGGCCGCCGCCCTGAACGGCGACTTCAGCACCGACTGACCTTCCCCGGTGGCGGCGGCCGTCGCGGCGCCCCGGTCCTCGCCGAGGACCGGGGCACCCCCGGTGGTACGACGCCGGCGTGTGCGGCCGGAGAGTCTCTCCGGCCGCACACGCGTGGGACGCCCACGCGTGGTACGGGACAGCCGCGGGGTGGTCAGCCCACCGCCCCGGCTGTCCGGTGCGCGCTGTCCCGGAAGGTCTCGCCCCGCCCCCGCGAGGGAAGCAGCAGGCGCTCGGTGAGGGCACCGAAGATCAGCCCGAAGCTCACCCAGAGGGTGGCCTGGACCGCGAGGGTGGAGAGCCGGAATTCCCAGAGCAGGGTCGCCGGGAAGTCCGCGCCCACCTCGTCGAACGACGGCAGGAACACGTACGCGAGTCCGATCAGCAGGACGTATCCGGCGGACGCGGCGACGGTCGCGTTCCAGTTGCCGAGGCGCGGCGCGAGCCGCCTTCCGGCGATGACGGCGGCGACGGCGAGCAGGACGCTGAGCGCCACCATGAGGAAGAACAGCCCCGTACGTTGGCCGATGGTGTCCGGGTTGCCGACGGCCGGCGGGTTGGCGGGGTACTTCAGGAACGGTACGAGGTAGACGGTCAGCAGCGCCGCCCCCGCGACCAGGGCCGCGGTGGCCCGGGGGCCGAAGTTCCCGATGCGGCCGAGGGTGTAGCAGAAGACGAGTGCCGCGATGCCGCCGACGGCGACGCCGAAGACGAGGACGCCGGTGGCGAGACCGCCGGTGGCCTGCATCGTCCGGCTGACCAGTTCCTCGCCGCCGTGGTGGTCGTGGTTGTGGGCCTCTTCCAGGGCGATGGACGCGTCCACCCGGGACTCACCGAGGAAGTAGGCGACGAGGAGTGCCGCGACGCCCGCGAGCAGGCCCGCGAGCATGCCGCGGACCAGGAGTGCTCGAACGGATATGGAGTTCATGAGAGTTCGGTTCCCCTGAGGTCTAGTGGCAGGGGAAGCCGAGAAGGTGACGGCCGTCGTGGACCCACTCGTGAACGGCCTCGCCGGAGAAGACCGAGGTGGCGCCCTGCTCCGCGCCGACGAAGTACAGCAGGACGAGCATGAGGATGCCGAAGAAGACCGCCCACGGGGCGATCGCCTTCAGCGATATGGGGGTGACGGCGGGTACGCCGGTCGAGGGTGCGGCAATGTGTGCCATGGCAGAACCTCCTGAGGGAACACGCGTCCCGATCGTGGTGCCTGAGACGACGGTGTTGGGTCTGACTTCCCGCAGGTACGGGTTCACAGTGGCGCGACCGTGCCGGATTCTCACCGGACTTCCGTTACGCCGTCGTCATGCTGGTCAGACCATAGCGCCTGCGTTCGGGCGCCGCCATGGGGCGTCGCGCCATCCTCTCCTCAACACCATTGCTCAGAGCGGCTGTTGAGAAAAAAGATCCTTCCGCGACGACCTTGCGGGTGACATTCGCCTCACCGGCACCGAACCACGCACCGAACCACGCACCGCGTGAGGCCGGTTCACCGGCGACGCCGTCGGCCCGCTCGGCTCCCCCGCCGCCGGCATCTCCAGTCGCGCGCCGCGGTTCCGGCCCCGCCACCCGTCCGGCCCGGGCGGAAGGGTGGACAGCCCGGTCACGGCCGGCCCGAGCACCCGGGCTCCACCGTCCGCGGCCGCACCCGCTCGACCGGCCGCAGGTCGGGAGGCTCTTCGCGATGTGGATGTGGCGATCGGTGCCGTGGGCGAGGCGAGGACGACCTGACCGGTGAGGCCACCCGGGTCGCGGCCCGCCCTCCCGGGCCAACTTCGACAAGAACATCGCCCAGGGCAAGCACCACGCCCAAGCCCTCCTCTGCCTCGCGGGACGACGAGCCGACGTCCTCTTCGCGATGCTCTGCGACGGCACCTTCCACGAACCCCAACCCGCCCGGTCTGTTTGACCGAACACCACGCTGCGAGCGCTCAGGAGACGGGCCGATCTGCGACGTCTCGGTACTCGTCCACGAGCCGGAAGAAGGCGTCGAGCGGAGATTCACAAGGAAGGTTCTCCACGATCGCGGCGTCCCATCCAGTCGCCATCGACCATCCACGGGTCCTGCTGAGCCAAGCGGCAAATCCTCCGCTTCCGCGATGAAACGGGAACTCCTCATCGGCATCGTGGACCTGAAGAGCGAGGTGGTAGCCGAACATCATCACCGCCAGTTCCCGCAACGAGCCGTTACGCACCCATGCGTTCGGCCGCTGCCGAACGGCATCCAGCAGGTCATAGACGTCCCGCCACTCTTCAACAGCGCGCGCCTTCGACTCTCCGCCTGACACTCCCACCGCATCCCCCTCTCCAGCCGACACCACCGGCAAGCTAACCCGCCACCTTGACGAACCACATAGGGCCCCCTGCCACGCTCCCCGCCGCGCCCAATCGTGCATGGTCACGCACAGTTGTGCACCCGGCGGAACGATCGCAGCAATTCCGCACGCTCACCCGAGGCCGGGCGTCCCTCACCCTCGCCCCCGTCATGGCTGAAAATCGCCCAGAGGATTTGCGCCCGCACGGCGGCCGGCACGACGATCCCCCGCGCCCTCATCCCACCCCTCCCCGGCGGCCCACCACGGGCAACCTGCGGCATCACACCAGCTCAAGCTGCATGCACATCTGCACTCCCCCCGCTCACGGTCAACATCTCGACACTCTCGAAAGCTTGGCCGGAAGTCGTACCCGCAGCCGTCACGCGCAGATCGCTTCGCACCTGCCTGTCTGAAACCGACCTACGCACGACCCTTGACCTCGGCGCGCGGCGGCGCCTACTTTCCGTGCAGCGATTCGCCATATTGACCAACGTTCATATACATGAACTCGGAAAGGTGCTCCATGCTAGAGGGCGTTCTGTTCTTTCCCGTGACTCCGTTCGCTCCGGACGATTCGGTGGATACCGCGAAGCTGGCGGAACACGTACGGAGCGGAGTCCGCGCCGGGGCGGGTGGGGTGTTCGTCGCCTGCGGCACCGGGGAGTTCCACGCGCTCGGTGTGGAGGAGTTCGCCTCGGCGGTGCGGACGGCGGTGGAGGCGACGGGCGGTCAGGTGCCGGTCTTCGCCGGTGCGGGCGGTTCGCTGCCGCTGGCCCGGCAGTACGCGCGGGCCGCGGAGGAGGCCGGTGCCGACGGGCTGCTGCTGATGCCTCCGTACCTGGTGGCGGGAGAGCCGGCCGGGCTGGTCGCCTACGTGCGCCAGGTGGTCGCGGCCGGCTCGCTGCCGGTGATCGTCTACCAGCGGGGCACCGCGCGCTTCGACGTTCCCTCGGCTCTCGAAGTGGCCCGGATGCCCCAGGTCGTGGGCCTCAAGGACGGCACGGGTGATCTCTCCCTGCTGTCCCGGATCGTGACCGCCGTCCGCGCGGACGCCGAGTGCGGTGGCGCGGAATTCCAGTTCTTCAACGGGATGCCCACCGCGGAGGGCACCGTGCTCGCCTATCGCGGCATCGGGGTCGAGCTGTACTCGTCCGCGGTGTTCTGCTTCGCCCCGGAGATCGCCCTCGCCTTCCACCGGGCCGTCACCTCCGGGGACGACACCACCGTCCAGCAGCTCCTGGGCGGCTTCTTCCATCCTCTGATCGAACTGCGCGAGAAGGTTCCCGGTTACTCGGTCGCCCTGGTCAAGGCCGCGGTCCGGCAAGGGGGCCTCGACGCCGGCGGCGTACGCCCGCCGCTGACCGATCCCACGCCCGAGCACCTCGCGGAGCTGGAACGGATCGTCGCGCGGGGCCGCGCCCTGGTGACGGCCGGGGCAGTCAGCGGCGCCGGTGACGTTGCCGGGGAGGTGCTGTGATGAGCGACAGCCTGCGGATCACCCGCATCGAGATCACCCCCGTGGCGTTCAAGGACCCGGCCCTCCTCAACGCGGTCGGCGTCCACGAGCCGTACGCGCTCCGCGCCGTCGTCGAGGTCCACACCGACCAGGGCGTGTCCGGGCTCGGCGAGACCTACGCCGACGAGGGGCATCTGCGCCGGCTGCGTACGGCGGCCGACGCGATCACCGGCATGGACGTCCACGCCACCGGTCCGATGCGCCGGAGGATCGCCGAGGTGATCGGCAGCGACTCCGGCAGCGACGGCCACGGCCTGACGGGCATGATCACCACCAGCAGCACGGTGGACCGGGTCTTCTCCCCCTTCGAGGTGGCCTGCCTGGACATCCGGGGCCGGGCCGTCGGCCGCCCGGTGAGCGATCTGCTCGGCGGTGCGGTACGCGAGCAAGTTCCCTTCAGCGCCTACCTGTTCTACAAGTGGGACGCGCACCCGGGTCACGAGCCCGACGGCTGGGGCGCTGCCCTGGACCCCGAGGGGATCGTGGCTCAGGCCCGGCGCATGGTGGACGAGTACGGGTTCACCGCCATCAAGCTCAAGGGCGGGGTCATGCCGCCGGAGCAGGAGGTCGAGGCAGTCCTGGCGCTGCGCGAGGCGTTCCCCACCACCCCGCTGCGGCTGGACCCCAACGCGGCCTGGACCGTGGAGACTTCGCTGAAGGTGGCGCGCGACCTGGAAGGGGTGCTGGAGTACCTGGAAGACCCCACTCCGGGACAGGAGGGCATGGCCAGGGTCGCCCGCGAGGCCTCGATGCCGCTGGCCACCAACATGTGCGTGGTCGCCTTCGACGAACTGCACTCCTCGGTGCGTCAGGACGCGGTGCAGGTGGTCCTCTCCGACCACCACTACTGGGGCGGCCTGGAACGCTCGAAGCTGCTGGCCGGGATCTGCGACACCTTCGGCATGGGACTGTCCATGCACTCCAACTCCCATCTGGGCATCAGCCTGGCCGCGATGACCCACCTGGCCTCCGCCACGGAGAACCTCTCCTACGCCTGCGACACCCACTGGCCGTGGAAGGACCCGGCGGAGGACGTGATCGTCCCCGGAGCCCTCGGCTTCCGTGCCGGTTCCGTCGCCGTGCCCCGTACCCCGGGCCTGGGGGTGGAGCTGGACCGGGACGCCCTGGCCAGGCTGCACGAGCAGTACCTGCGCTGCGGTCTGCGCAACCGGGACGACACCGGCTACATGCGCCGGCTGGACCCGTCGTACGAGAGCAAGTCGCCGCGCTGGTGACCCAGGGCGCGTGCGGGCGCCCGCGCGGTGCCCGCACGCCCGGGGGCGACAGCCTCCGACTCCCCCACCCTCCCCCGTGACGAGCCCGTCCCCGTGACGAGCCCGTCCTGGTGACGGGGCCGTCCGTGACGGGCCCGTCCCAGCAACAAGAAGGTATGCCCATGCATTGGCTCGACTGGGTCGCCGTCGGCGGCTACTTCCTGGTGATGCTGCTCATCGGCGTGTGGTCGCACCGGCGCGTCAGCGACGTCTCCGACTACTTCACCGGCGGCGGCAAGATGCCCTGGTGGCTGACCGGTATCTCGCACCACATGTCCGGCTACAGCGCGGCCGTGTTCGTCGCCTACGCGGCGGTCGCCTACGACTACGGCATCACCGTGTACGTCTGGGCGTTCCTGCCGCTGGCCGTGGGCACCGGCGTGGGCGCCTGGCTCTTCGCCCCCCGGTGGAACCGGCTGCGGCGGCGCTACAAGGTGGCCTCCCCGCTGGAGTACCTCGCGCGCCGCTACAACGTCCCCACCCAGCAGGCGCTGGCCTGGAGCGGCACGCTGCTGAAGGTCTTCGACGTGGCCGCCAAGTGGGCGTCGGTGGCGATCCTCCTGGAGGTCTTCACCGGGATGTCGATGACCCAGGGCATTCTGCTGACCGGGGTCGTCACCCTTCTGTACTGCACGGTCGGCGGTCTGTGGGCGGACGCCCTGACGGAGTTCGGACAGTTCGTCATCCAGGGGGTGGCCGCGCTGTCGATGATGTGGGTGGTGCTCGACCACCTGGGCGGCATCTCGGGTCTGGGCACCCTGTGGCACCGGCTCCCGGAGGGCCACACCGACCCGCTGGTCGGTCCGTACACCGCCGGCTTCCTCACCGCGTACGTCGTGGTGAAGCTGTTCGAGTACAACGGCGGCATGTGGAACCTGGCGCAGCGGTACATGGCCACCGACTCCCCCAAGTCGGCCCGGCGTTCGGCCGGTCTCTCGGCCGTCCTGTACCTCGTCTGGCCCGCGGTGCTGCTGCTGCCCGCCGTCGCCGCGCCGGTGCTCATGCCCCACATCAGCGATCCCCAGCAGACGTACGCGCTGATGGCGCAGACCTATCTGCCGATGGGGCTGGTCGGTCTGACCCTCGCCGGGATGTTCTCCCACACGATGGCCATGGCGTCCTCCGACGCCAACGCCATCTCGTCCGTGGTCACCCGCGACATCCTGCCCGCCCTCGTGCCCGGGTTCCGGAACTCGGCGGACGAGCGGAAACTGCTGACGGCACGGGTGGTCACGGTCGTCTTCATCGGGGTCTCCATGATCGTGGCCATCGAAGCCGACCACTTCGGCGGAGTCCTCGGGATCGTCGTCGGCATGGTCGCGGCCGTGATGGGGCCGATCTCCATCCCGATGCTGCTGGGGCTGCTGCCGGCGTTCCGCCGCTGCGGCTCGCGGGCGGCCCTGGCCTCCTGGGCGCTCGGTCTCGCCGGGTACTTCTTCGTCAAGTACGGCCTGGACGGGGCGTCCCAGACGACGGTGATCGTCACCCCGCTGGTCACCTCGCTCGTCGTCTACGCCGCGCTCGGCCTCCTGCTGCCGGAGCCGAACGCGGAGGCCGACGCGGTGGTGGCGGCCCTCTCCGGTCCGGAGGCCGGCGCCGGAGAGACCGCCCCGCAGCCGGTGGCGGAACAGGTCTGACCTGGCCCGCGAGCGCCGGTCACGCCGGTGCCGGCGGGGCGGTGCAGGTTCGTCGACGCGGATGCGTCAGCGCTGATACATCAACGCAGGTACGTCAGCGCCGGTCGCCGGCCAGGTCCGCCGGGCGTCCTTCGGCCGGCTTCCTGGTGGCGGCGATGTGCGGTGCGGTGGTACGGGCGGGCGTCCCCGGCTTCGGCTCGGGGGCGCCCTGCTGCGTGGGGCCGGGCACGGTGGCCCTGTGACGCGTCGAGGTGGGCGCCGGGGCCACCGGGGCCTCCTGGGAGAGGCCGGCACCGGTGGGCTTGCGGCGGACGCCCGTACGTGGCGCGGGCGGGGTGTACACCGGTACGCGCAGCAGGGCCACCACCGCGACGGCGACGGCCGCGGGCAGCGCCAGGCCGACCGCCGGGTGGAACACGCCGGTGTGGATCAGCGTGCCGGTGGCGGTGCAGGCCGCCGTCGCCAGGATGAGCGTGACGGCGGCTCCCCGGGGCGTCAGACGGAGTCGGCGCAGCCGGTGCACGGCGTGGTCCTGTCCCGGGGCCAGGAGGGACCGGCCGGCCTTCCGCCGGGACAGCAGGACGAGGGCCAGGTCGGCGAGGGCCACCGCCAGCAGTGAGGGTACGGAGACCCAGGCGGCGCTCCCGGACGGCGCTCCGGCGAGCAGCAGCAGGATGGAGCCCGCCAGCAGGAAGCCCGTGTAGCGCGATCCGCAGGAGCCGTAGAAGACACGTGCGGGTGGCCAGTTGTAGGGCAGTACGCCGGAGACGGAGGCCGCCACCACGGCGAGCAGCAGCACCGTCCCGGGGTGATGGTCGACCGCCGCGCAGGTGAGCAGTCCGGCGGCGAGGACGACGGTCACTCCGGCCGCCGTGCCGTCGGATCCGTCCAGCAGTTGGAGCGCGTGGGTGAGGATCACCACGAGGAGGGCCCCGAACACCGCTGCCACCGGGGAGAGTCCGGAGAACGCCGCGACGAGTGCCGCCAGGGCGGTATGGAGGACGAGTTCCGTCCGGGCACCGACCGGGCGCAACTCCTTCACCAGTCCCAGCACCGCGGCGGCCGAGGACGCGGTGAGGAGGAGGCGCACCCCGAATCCCGGTTCCGGGAGGCCCAGTCGGGGCGCGGCGAGCATGACGCCGGTGGTCGCCAGGACCACCGCGACGCCCGTCCCGACGGTTCGCCGAGGTCCCCGGCGTCCGCCCTTGGCCGCGATGACCGGGGCAAGTCCGCGGACGACCGCGGTGAGTGCCACGGTGATCGCCAGCGCGACAGCTCCGGAGATGATGACGCCGACCACGTTCACCTGCTCTGCCTTTCCTCGTTCCTGGCCCCGTGGCGTCCTGCGCCGGACGGGACGGCCCCGCACGGCGCCCTCGGAACGCGTAAACCGGGGCGGCGCACCGCGCCACCCGAGTGGAGTCGTTCCACAACCTAAGGTGTACATGTCGGGATATGCCCCAAATAACACGCAGAGAGGGCACTTTGATTGGAGTTCGAGGAGAAAACGAACAGGTGGTCACCTGACAAGATGACTGCGCCGGACCGCCCGGGAGGCGGACCCGCGGCGGCCTCACCGACCCGGGAGACGGTCCCGCGTACGCCTCACTGCCCCGGAAGGGCGCGCACCGGGTGCTTGCTCATGATGGAGACCCTGTTGAAGGCGTTGATGGTGACGGCCACCCAGATCACGGCCGCGATCTCGTCGTCGGAGAGGGTTTCCCGCGCGAGCGCGTAGGAGGCCTCCTGGAGCGCGGCGTCGGCGGGGTGCGTCGTCGCCTCCGCCAGGGCGAGGGCGGCTCGTTCCTGCGCGGTGAACACCTCGGTGTCGCGCCAGGCCGCCAGCACCCCCAGCCGTCGGCCCGTATCGCCCGCGCGGAGCGCCGCGCGAGTGTGCACGTCCAGGCAGAAGGCGCATCCGTTGATCTGGGAGACCCGCAGGTTGACCAGCTCCACCAAGGTGCGGCTCAGTCCCGCCTCCTCCGCGGCGGCACGCACCGCGTCGGAGGTCGCCACCAGCGCGTGGTAGGGCTTCGGGCTCTGCTTGTCGATGTAGATCCGCCGCTCGCCGCGTGCCGCCTCGGTGCCGTTCACCCGTGTCTCCTCACCGGGGCGCCTCGCCCCTCCACCACCCCGCACGCCCGGACGGGCGGCGGCTTACCATCGAGCATGATCGTTGAACATGAAAGCACCTTTCACGGGAGCGGGGCGCCGGGGACCGGAGGCACCGGTCCGGGCCGGAGCGCGCGGTCCGAGGAGACCGGAGCGCACGAAGGTCCGGCGGATGCGGAGCGGGTGGAGGTGCTCACCGCCCGGGACGTGCCCCTCGGCGGCCCCCGGGCGATGACGGTACGGCGCACCCTGCCGCAGCGGGCCCGCACACTCATCGGCGCCTGGTGCTTCATCGACCACTACGGCCCCGACGACGTCGCCGAGACGGGCGGGATGGACGTGGCACCCCATCCGCACACCGGACTGCAGACGGTCAGCTGGCTGTTCAGCGGGGAGATCGAGCACCGGGACAGCCTGGGCAGCCACGCCTACGTGCGCCCGGGTGAGCTCAACCTCATGACCGGCGGCCTGGGGATCAGCCACACCGAGGTCTCGACTCCCGCCACCACGGTCCTGCACGGCGTCCAGCTGTGGGTGGCGCTCCCGGAGGAGCACCGGCTCACCGGCCGTGACTTCCGCCACCACGCCCCCGGTGCGGTGCACGTGCCCGGCGCCGTCATCAGGGTGTTCCTCGGCTCGCTCGCCGGGGACACCTCTCCCGTACCGACGTTCACCCCGCTGCTCGGCGCCGAACTGGTCGTCGAACCCCGCGCGACCGTCACACTGGACACGGACGCCGCGTTCGAGCACGGTCTGCTCGTGGACCAGGGGAGCATCCGCATGGGCGAAACCCTGCTCAGCCCTGCCGAGTTGGGCTACGTCGGCCCCGGGAACGCCACACTGACCCTGACGAACGAATCGGACGCGCCCGCCCGGGCCGTGCTCGTGGGCGGCACGCCGTTCGAGGAGAAGATCGTCATGTGGTGGAACTTCGTGGGCCGCAGCCACGAGGACATCGTCGAGGCGCGCGAGGCGTGGGAGGCGGCGTCGAGCCGCTTCGGTCACGTGGACGGCTACCCCGGCGACCGCATCCCCGCCCCCTCGCTCCCGAACGCCGCCCTCTCGCCCCGAGGCAACCCGACCCGTACCGAAAGGAACACCATGAACCGGCCCGTCCCCACCCCGAGCGTCCAGCGCGTCGACGCCAGGCACCGCTACGAGATCCACGTCGACGGCGTCCGCGCGGGGCTGACCGCCTACCGCGACCGCGACGCACAGCGCGTCTTCTTCCACACCGAGATCGACGACGCGTTCGCCGGCCAGGGTCTGGCGTCCGTCCTCGTGGAGCAGGCGCTCAGCGACGTACGCGCCTCCGGCAAGCGGATCGTTCCGGTCTGCCCCTACGTGGCGAAGTTCCTCACGAAGCACACGGAGTTCGCCGACATCACCGACCCGGTCACCCCGGAGGTCCTGGAGTGGCTGGAGGCGGCCCGCTCGCACTGACACACGGTGCGACCCGGCCCCGGCCCGCGGGTGCTCGCGGACCGGGGCGGCGGCCGGTGCGCGTACGGCGTCAGGCCGGGCTCAGCTCGAACCAGTCGAAGGACGCGCTGCCCCGGGTCGCGTACATCCCGATGACCCGGCCGGTGAATCCGCCGGCGACCTCGGTGGTGAGGTAGCGGCCGTCCAGTTCGGCGAGGACCTCGAACTCCCCTTCCTCCGTCTCGTATCCGAGCCGCAGGGTGTCGGGGGCTCCGACACGGAGACCGGCGCCGGCCTGCGGGCCGGCGCTTCGGCCGGTGACGGTGGGCGGCAGGACGTCGGTGGTGGTCACGTCGATGCGCAGAGTCAACGGGCCTGCGGGTACGGCTCGTTCGGCGACCGCTTGACGGACCGGACCGATCCGGGCGACCGCGCGCACCATGTCGCCCTCCCGCTCCACCTGGTAGTGGTGCGCCTCGTCGAGCCGTACGGCGAGGCCGCCCCGCCCGCCCTCGGTGACATCGGTCCGGGTCCGCGCGACGCACTCCGGATCGCGCTGACGGCGTCCCACGAACACGGCGCCGGGCCGGTCCAGCGCGTCGGCACGGGAGTTCAGTACGAGGTGCCCGGGCTTCGCGCCGAGGTCGACGTCCTCCGGGTCACGGCGGCGCAGGGTCACCCAGCGAGGGGCGAGGGCGGGCGTGTCGAAGTCGTCGCGGTCCGGCTCCTGCGGCCACGGGTGCGGGGACAACTCGGGCCCCTGCGCTTGGAGTTCGACGGGTCCCGGCAGGGGCCAGCCGTCCTCCCAGCGGACCGGAGTCAGGAAGGTCTCGCGCCCCATCCCGTGGAAGCCGGGCGTGTCGCCCCGGGGGCGCGTGCCGAGCAGCACCATCCACCAACTGCCGTCGTGGGCCTGCACGATGTCGCCGTGGCCGGTGTTCTGCACCGGGTGGTCCGTACTGCGGTGGGAGAGGACGGGGTTGTCGGGGTGCGGCTCGAAGGGGCCGGGCAGCGTACGGGCGCGGGCCACCGAGAGGGCGTGCCCGCGCTCCGTCCCGCCCTCGGAGAGCAGCAGGTACCACCAGTCGCCGACGTGGTAGAGGTGCGGGCCTTCGGGGTACTGCAGTCCGGTCCCCGACCACATCTCCACGGGTTCGCCGAGCAGTTCGCCCGTCTCCGGGTCGATGCGCACCCCTTTGATCCCGTGGTGCGAGAACAGGCACCAGCAGGTGCCCTCCTCGTCCCAGGCCAGGTCGGGGTCGATGCCGGGAATCTTGACGGATACGGGGTCCGACCAGGGACCGGCGGGGTCCTCGGCCGTCACCAGCACGGTGCCGGCGCCGCCGACCACGGTCGTGATCATCCAGAAGCGCCCGCCGTGGTGGCGCAGGGTGGGCGCGTACACGCCGGACGAGGAGGCCACGGCGTCGGAAAGCTCCAACTGCTCCGGGCGGTCCAGGGCGTGGCCGATCAACCGCCAGTGCGTGAGGTCGCGGCTGTGCCAGAGCGGCACCCCTGGTACGTACTCGAAACTGGACGTCGCCAGGTAGTAGTCCTCGCCCGCGCGGCAGATGCTCGGGTCCGGGCTGAAGCCGGGTATCACGGGGTTGTCGAAGTGCGCCATGTCCATCCTCGGGTCGGGCCGTCGTGCGCGTCCTGCCAGGTCGTGGGGGGTGGGGGTCGGGACGTGCGGGTGTCGCACCTGCATGGTGCCCCAGGCCGTCGGTCTGCCCGCACCCGGCCTCCCTCCCCCCGCCGGCCCCGGTGAACGGGTGCCGGCGGGGGGGCCGTCCCGTAGGACGGGGCCAGGGTCAGCCGCCGATGTTGCTCTGCGGGCCGGCGTACTCCTTCAGCAGGGCGGGCACGTCCTTCGCCGCGTCCAGGGTGTACGCGTAGTAGCTGCTCGGGGTGAAGGTCGTCCCGTTCGTCACCTGCTTGCCGGTGCAGTTGACCATGACGCTGCCCGACTGGGTCAGGGACGCCGCCGTGGTGTCGATGTTGAAGGGGTTGGCGACGTTCTCGAAGTAGCTGTTCTCGATGACCGTCTTCGAGGCGCCCCGGGACAGGTTGCCGTAGGACGTGACGTTCTGGAGGTAGTTGTTGTAGAGATGGGCGAGGGCCACGTTGTCGATGCTGGGGTTGCGCTGGTTGGTGTCGTGGATCCAGTTGTGGTGGATGGTCATCCGGGCGGTGACGTTGTCGGTCCACCCGATGCCGAGGGCCTTGTTCTCGGTGCCCATGACGTTCCAGGAGATGGTGAGGTAGCTGGTGTCCTTGCGGCTGTCGATGAGGCCGTCGTTCATCCGCTCGATGCGGTTGTGGTCGATCCAGATGTGGTCGGCCGTGTCCATCTGGATGCCGTCGTAGTCGTAGACCTTGTCGTCCGGGTCGTCGTCGGTCATCTGCGCGTCGCGGATGGTGAGGTTGCGGATGATGACGTTGTGGACGCCGGTGCCCAGGAAGAACCCGCCGTGCACGATCTCCCCCTTGGTGCCGGTGCCGACGATCGTCTTGTCGGAGGTCACCGGGATCTCGTGGCCGTAGGGGTCCACGGTGATCGCGGCGGCCACCTTGATGACGTACGGGCTGGTGGAGGTGGCGTACTTGACCAGGTCGGCGTAGGTGGTCACGGTGACGGTGGAGCCGGCCGCGCCGCCGGTGGTGCCGCCACCGGTGGAAGCGAAGCCGTCCGCCTTGTCCGACCAGGTCCGTCCGGTCGTGACGGGCTTGAAGGCCCACTGCTTGTTGGTGTTGGCGGTGCAGGTCTCCTGGATGATCGCGGTGCCGTTCGTGGTCGACGCGCCCTCGTCACTGATGCACAGACCACTGTTGACATTCACGATCTGGAACGTCCCCGAACCACTCGCCACCAGCGTCCACGCCTGGTTCGTCTGACCCGCGCAGCTGTACTGCTGCAACCGCGTCCCACTCACCGTCGAATAGTCCGGCACGTCAATGCACTTGCCGCTGTGCACGTTCACCAGCCGGTACGTCCCCGAACCCGCCGAATCCAGTCGGAACTCCTGCCAGTCCGAGTCCGCCGTGCACCCCCACTGCTGCAGCAGCGCGCCGTTCGCCGTCGAAGCCGCCGGCACGTCGATGCACTTACCGCTCTTCGTCACCGCCAGCTGGTACACCCCGCCCGTCGCCGGCAACGTCGCGGCCACGGCCGGCGACACCGCGCCACCCACCACCACCGCACACACCGCGAGCACGAACGCCGCGATCAGCGCACCGAACCTGGTGCCACTCCTGTTGAACATGGTTCCCTCTTCTCTCTTACCGGGAAAGGACGTTGTGGACCGGATCAGCGGACGGGGTTCCAGCCGTCGGTGCCCGCGAGGTACTTCTGCGGGGTGTAGGTGGCCGCCTGGGCGTCGGTGAGCTGCGGCCGGTTGGCGTTCACCGTGGCCCCGGCACCGGTGTTGCGGTACTCACGGAACCGGGCGTTCTGCCAGGTGCTGGTGGACATGTTCGTCCACGGCTGGGCGGTGGCGATCGCCGCCGAGAGCGTGCACTCGCGGTAGAGGACCTGGGCGTCCTGGCGCCACGGGCGGCCGAGTTGGGTGGTGTTGTTCACCGTGCTCGTGACGGTGGACCGGTAGAAGAGGAAGCCGTAGGCACGCTCGGCGGGGGTGCTGGCGGCGGTGATGGGTCCGCCGGTGGTCCGCTTCTCGTGGATCCGGCTGTTGTCGAAGACCGCGACGCCACCGCCGTAGATGAAGTCCACCGTGCCTTCGACGTACGAATTCCACACGTAGACGCGGGCGTTGTTGTTGACCAGGAAGGTGTCCTGGTCGCCGAGGAGACGCACGTCGTCCAGCAGGGCCCGGTCGGCGTCCAGGTAGAGCGCGAGCGCCTGGTCACCGGTGTCGGAGCTGTTCTCGTCGAAGTCGTTCGACATCGTCAGGTTGGTCGCGGTGAAGTCGTGGCCGAGGGCGACCACGGTGGCGCTGCCCGAGGTGCCGTAGTCACCCGCGTTGCGGTTGCCGACGATCACCACGTCGTCGGGGGAATCGCCGGTGCCCTGGAGCGTGATGTAGGGCTTGGTGGCGGGGATGGTCACGGCCTGCCGGTAGGTGCCCGGCTTGATCGTGATGACGACCCGGCTCGCGTTGCCCGTCCCCACCGCGTCGATGGCCGCCTGCACGGTGGTGTACGTGCCGGTTCCGTCGGCCGCGACGGTGTTGTGCGTGGTGGAGACAGGCTTGAAGGCCCACTGCTTGTTGGTGTTGGCGGTGCAGGTCTCCTGGATGATCGCGGTGCCGTTGGTCGTCGACGCGCCCTCGTCACTGACGCAGAGACCGCTGTTGACGTTGATGATCTGGAACGTCCCCGAACCGCTCGCCACCAGCGTCCACGCCTGGTTCGTCTGACCGGCACAGCTGTACTGCTGCAACCGCGTCCCCGACACCGTCGAATAGTCCGGCACGTCAATGCACTTGCCGGAGCTCACGTTCACCAGCCGGTACGTCCCCGAACCCGCGGCCGTCAGCGTGAAGTTCTGCCAGGGCGAATCCGCCGTGCACCCCCACTGCTGCAACAACGCCCCATTCGCCGCCGAAGCCGCCGGTACATCGATGCACTTACCGCTCTTCGTCACCGCCAGCTGGTACACCCCGCCCGTCGCCGGCAACGTCGCGGCCGCGGCCGGCGACACCGCGCCACCCACCACCACCGCACACACCGCGAGCACGAACGCCGCGATCAGCGCACCGAACCTGGATGCTCTTCGGCGGTGCCGGTGCCCGTCGGCCGGGCCGGGTCGTGCTGTGGGATCTCGCCTCATGCGCATACTCCTTCGTGCGGCTCGTACGGCAGCGGGTCCGTCGCCCGGGTGCCGGCCGCGGCCGGAGGAGCCGCAGCGACCTGGTAGATGCGTGGGGCGGAGGGGGATAACAGAAATCTCGCGGAAACTTTCCGGGAAAGAGCGGAGCTTCTCGCCCCACGCCCGGACTGACCGCCTTCCCGGCACGAGGGGCCGACCGGTGGACGTTGTCCGCACCGGACAACGCGTGACATCTCAACGCACCTTCCCCACATGCCCGTTCGCGCACAGGCCAGGTCTCCGGACCGTCCGCACGACGTCTCGTAATGGATCTTTACAGCCCCCCGCCGCTGTGCCACGATGCGGGCTCTTGGCATGATCGATCGGATGAATGACCGGTGGAGCAGAGACCATGACGGAGCGCCGGACCGACCCCGAGGAAGACGTCGCAGCCCTCGCGCACGCCGCACGGGACGGCGACCGGCAGGCGACGGAACGACTGGTCGCCCTGCATCTGCCGCTGGTCCACGGAATCGTCGGCCGGGCCCTGAACGGGCACGCCGATGCCGACGACCTCGTGCAGGAGACCATGCTGCGGATCGTCCGCGGTCTGCCGAAGCTGCGCGAGCCCGAACGGTTCCGCTCGTGGGCGGTGGCCATCGCGTACCGCGAGATCCAGCAGCACCAACGGCGTTCGGCGGGCCGGTACGCGACCCGCCGAGACGTCGAGAGCGTGCCCGACCCTCTACCCGATTTCGCCGAACGCACCGTCGCCGAGCTCGCGTTGACCGGCCAGCGGCGCCAACTCGCGCGCGCGGCGCGCTGGCTCGAACCCCCCGACCGGCAGGTGCTCGCCCTCTACTGGGAGGAGGCGTCGGGCCGTCTCACCCGGACCGAAGTCGCCGCCTCCCTCGGTCTCGACCGCCGGCACACGGCCGTGCGGGTCCAGCGGATGAAGGACCGGCTGGAAGCGGCCCGCATCCTGGTGCACGCCCTGGCGGCCACCCCGCGCTGCGCCGGTCTGCTGTCCGAGGCGAAGGAGTGGGACGGGACGAGCAGCGCCCTGTGGCGCAAGCGCCTCACCCGTCATGTGCGGGACTGCCCGCAGTGCCGGGCGCACGGGAGCGGTCTGGTCCCTCCGGAGAACCTGCTGCCCGGCATCGGGCTCGTCGCCGTGCCGGCGGTGCTGCTGGTCTGGCTGCGGGAGACCGTCGCCTCCGCCGTGGCCACCGCCCCCACCGTGCCGGCCAAGGCGGGCGGGCTGTTCTCCCTGGCGGGTTCCAAGGCGAAAGCGGCAGCCGTGGTGGCCGCGACGGGGATCGCCGCCGGGACCCTGGGCCTCCTGCTGTGGCAGTCACCGGCCTCCCCGCCGCCGGCCTCCTCCGCGCCCCCGGCGCCCGCCCGGACCCGTACCGTGCCCTCCCCGTCCTCGGGCAACGACGTCGCCGCGCTGAGCCTCTACGTCGCCCCGGACGGGTCGGACAGCGGCGACGGAAGCCTCGCGCACCCGTTCGCCACGCTCGGAAAGGCGGTCGGTCTGGTGAAGCCGGGCGGGACCGTCCTCATGCGGGGCGGCACCTACCGCCCCACCGAAGCGGTGGACATCACCACCGACGCCGACGCCGAGCACCGCATCACCCTCGCCAACTACCCGGGCGAACGCCCGGTCGTGGACGCGTCCGGCATCTCCCGGGGCGCCTGGGCCATCACCCAGACCGCGGACTACTGGACCGTACGGGGACTGGAGATCCGCGGCTCCATCAGCCACGCGTACGTCTGCCGGGGCTGCGCCCACACGGTTTTCCAGTCGCTCTCCCTCCACGACAACGCCGAGTCCGGTCTGACCCTGCGCGACGGCGGAACCGAGTCCAACTCCGTGCTCGACAGCGACTTCTACGCCAATCGCGGCGCCGACGGCCGCAGTGGTGTCGGTCTCGCGATCAAGTTCGGCTCCGGAGCGGGCAACCTCGTGAAGGGCTGCCGTACGTACGACAACGCCGACGAGGGCGTGGACCTGGGCGGGTTCACCAGCCCGGTGACCGTGGAGAGCAACTGGTCCTTCGGTAACGGCAACGGCTTCACCCTCGGCGGCGGCAACACCCGGGCCGCCGTCGCCCACGTCGTACGGAACAACGCGGCCTGGGAGAACACCGGCCTGGGATTTACCGACGAGGGGAACCCCGGCCGGATCTCGCTGACCCACAACACCGCCTACCGCAACGGCGTGGACGGCTTCCACCTCACCACCGCGGCGGCCCTGGCCGACGCCAATGTGGCGGCGGCGAACGGTCGGGACGTCGCACTGGGCGACGGTGTCCGGTCCACCGGCAACAGCTGGGACGGCGGCGGGACCGCGCGGTTCGCCTCGACCGACCCGGACCCGGCACGTGCTCCCCGCACCGCGGACGGCGCGCTTCCCCGGATCGCGTTCCTCGCCCCGCGTGCCGGGACCGGCGCGGCGACGGGAGCGACGATGACCGTCACGTGACCGGTGGCCCGGCTCCGCGCGGAACGGGGCGCCGCCGGAGCTCCACGTCTCGGAGCCGCCGGGTACCCCGGGGGGTGGGGGGCGTACACGCACATGGGGTCTGCGCGAGGCCGGTGGCGGCGCCGGGCGATGGTCAGCGGATCAGAAGGGTGCCGGGCCGCTTCCGTCGAGCGAGGCGCTTCCGCTTTCGGCGTCCATGTCGATCCGGGCCGTGGCCCGGCGGCCGTCCGGCAGGTGGATCTCGACGCCCCCACTCTGCACCGCCGGCCAGAAACGCGTCTGCAGGCCGTCGGCACGGACGGTGCCCGACCAGCGCCCGGAACCGCTGTCGCGCTCGGCCCGCAGTGCGGCCATCACGGGGGTCCGCTCGGCACCGATCACGAGCGTGGCAGGTCCTTCATAGATGTCGGTCATGGGTCCAGCGTGCCCGGCACGGCGAGATCGACGCGCGTCCGGCGGCCGCCACTCGTGCGGCCGAGGACGGATGACCCGCCGGTGCGTGGAGAAAGGCGCGCGAGCCGTTCTCCACGCACCGGCGTCCTCCTCAGCATCCCCGGCCCCGATCGCTCCATGCGCACCGTCCCTCGCACGGCGAAGCATCCGGGGTCGGAGCGGCGCACTTTTCGGCGTGCGGGCGCGCAAAGCACCCCTTGGTCACCGGGCGCGCTCCCCCACGGCCTCCCGGCCGCGGTCGCAGCGGCCCAGCATGCGCCCCCGTCCGATGGGGCCGAAGCTTGCGTGGGCGCGGACGACGCGCCCGTACGGGCCGCCGGAAGCCGGTGGTCCAAGGAGGTCCGATGACCAGGAAAGACAGGAAAAACGGCGGGAAGGGCAAGCTCTCCCGGGGCGACGACGTCACCTGGAAGAGCCACGGGCAGGAGGTCGAGGGTTCCGTCACGCGGCGGATCGACCGCAGCACCGAGGCGGCCGGACGCACCGTGAAGGCCTCGAAGGACGACCCCCAGTACGAGGTCGAGAGCGACGGGACCGGCAGGACCGCGGTGCACAAGCCCGGTGCGCTGCGCAAGAAGGGCGGGGGATCGTGAGCGGCGACGGGAAGGGCGACCGCCGGAGTGTGCATCTGGCGCGCCTGATCTCCGCGCACCCCTGCCCGGCCCCCTGACCCTCGGCACCGGGGCCGGGGAGATCCGGCGGCCACCGCTGCGGGTCGCCCGGCGCGTTCACCCGTACGGCGGAGGCCGGGAGGTACCGATCGGACCGGGTGGCCGTACCCGCCCGTCCGACCCGTGCGGGCGCACGCGGCCCGGCAGCCGCCCCGTCCGCCGGCCGCGCGGGGCGCCGGGCGCCGGGCGCCGGATTGGCGACCGGGGCGAAAGCCTTGTCCGGCCCGGCGTTGTTTAGTGGAGCTGTTCCCGGAAACGCGGATCATCGTCCCCCGCGCGAGCACGCCGGCCGGGTTCCGTCACATCGGCCGGACCGGCGCGGACCGTGGCACGGGGCCGACGAGACGGAAAGGTGAGAGCCATGCCTGCTGGATCCAGCAAGAAGCGCGAACGCCAGTACGAACACATCAAGGAGAGCCAGCAGGAGCGGGGCACCTCCGAATCACGCGCCGAGGAGATCGCCGCCCGGACGGTGAACAAGCAGCGGGCCCGGGCCGGCGAGTCGAAGACGGCGAGCAAGACGTCCACGCGGGACAGCAAGTCCGCGTACCAGCGCGGTGGCGAGCACTCCCATCGAGGAGCGCAGGGTCCGACCCGGGACCAGCTGTACGCGGAGGCCAGGAAGAAGAACATCGACGGTCGCTCCTCCATGACCAAGGAGCAGCTGCGGAAGGCCCTGGGCCGCTGAACTCACCGGACCACCCGGCGGCACCCGCTCACCCGTGGCCCCCGGCGCGAGCCGGACGGGCCGGGCAAGGTGGCCGGGTGCGTCGATGCCCACCACACGAACGCAAGGAGCGACACCGATGCCGGAGCAGGCACGCGGCGACGACGTCTACCAGCCGCAGGACGACGGCCAGGATCCGCCCAACGACGAGCTCGACATGGAGGACGCGCTCGGCGAACGGACCCTGGACGACCAGATGGAAGAGGGCTACTCCCCTCCCGAACGCCCGCTGGCGGTGGACA
Source organism: Streptomyces sp. NPDC001493 (assembly GCF_053597235.1). NCBI lineage: Bacteria > Bacillati > Actinomycetota > Actinomycetes > Kitasatosporales > Streptomycetaceae > Streptomyces > Streptomyces sp. NPDC001493. Next base: position 619,498 of record NZ_JBSFHV010000001.1, on the reverse strand, counting down.
AGTACGGCACGACGGGGGCCGAGGAACGTCGCGGCGAATCACTGGACCAGCGACTCGCCCAGGAAGTCGACGACGTCGAACCGCCGGACGGCGACGGTATCGGCGACCTCACCGAGGGTGAGGGCGAGCCGGAGGCCGGGATCGAGGGCGGGTCACGGGCCGGCCGTCTCAGCCCGGCCGACGACCCGACCGGCCGGCACACGGACGTCTTCGCCGAAGACGTCGGCGTCGACGGCGGGGCCGCATCGGCCGAAGAGGCCGCCGTGCACGTGGTCGACGAGGAGGACGGCGGCGGAGGCCGCTGACCGGCCGGGCGGGACACGTCATGGACCGTGCGCCTGCGGCCGGACACTTCCAGGATCCGGAGCTCGTCCGCAGGTGTGGCCGCCGTTCTGCGGGGTCGCCACGGGCGCGGTTGAATCGAGGCTGGGGCTACGGGACCCGGCCCGGCCCGCGGCCCCGGCGAGACCGACGGAACGCAGGGCCTGCACAACGCGAGGGGCCAACACGACGCGCAGGGCCACGAATCACGGGGCCCACGAGGCAGATGGGCCGATGCGGCGCGGAGGTGTCCCACCGCGACGGAACGCGCGCCCGCGCAGGGTTCGTACACCGGCTGCTGAGGCGCCGGCACCGGGCTCACCGACCCGAGGAGCATCATGGCTGTCCGTCATCACCTCATCGACCGGCCACCGGCCGCGGTGTGGGACGTGCTGGAGGACCCGGCCCTCTACGGGGAGTGGGTGGTGGGGACCGACCGGTCCCGGCCGGAGTCGGGCGTGTGGCCGGAGGAGGGGTCCTCGATCACCTACGTCCTGCGCGTCGGGCCGAAGGAGGTCACCGGCCGCACGGTGGTACGTCGCGTCGACAGGCCCGGCGCGCTGGAGCTGGAGGCGAGCGGCGGTCCACTGGGATCGGCGCGCATCGTCTTCGACATCCGCCCGTGGGGCGACAAGACCCTCGTCATCGTCGACGAGCACCCGCTGAGGGGCCTGGGAGCCACTCTGCACAACGCGCTGCTGGACGCGGTGCTCCAGATCCGCCACCGCAGCATGCTGGCGCGGCTCGCCCGGCTGGTCGAGGAGAAGTCCCGCCCACCGGCCTGACGGCCTCGGCGGCATGGCGCGGCACGACGGCACAGCAATGCACAGCACGGCGGCATCGCACCGAAAGGCGGCACCATGGTCGACGCGGTGGTCATCGGAAGCGGGCCCAACGGCCTGGTCGCGGCCAACGTACTGGCCGACGCGGGCTGGAGCGTCGAGGTCCTGGAGGAGCAGCCCGAACCCGGTGGCGCGGTCCGCAGTGACCGGGAGGTCCATCCCGATTACGTCAGTGACATGTTCAGTTCGTTCTACCCGCTCGCGGCGGCCTCCCCCGTGCTGTCCGCACTGGACCTGGACCGGGAGGGGCTGCGTTGGAGCCACGCGCCGCACGTGCTCGCCCATCCGCTGCTCGACGGCCGCTGCGCGGTGCTGGACCGCGACCGGACGGTGACGGCCGATGCCCTGGACGGCTTCGCGCCCGGGGACGGAGAGGGCTGGCTCGGCCTCTGCCACATCTGGGACCGGCTCGGGAACGACATCGTCAAGGCCCTCTTCGCACCCTTTCCCCCCATCCTCGCCGGAAGCATGCTGGCGGCACGGCTCCGGGCTGCGGGCGGGCTGCGGCTCGCCCGCAGTCTCGTGCTGCCGGTACGCAGGCTGGGGGACGAGGAGTTCCTCGGCGAGGGGGGCAAACTGCTGCTGGCCGGCTGCGCGTTGCACGCTGATCTGGCGCCCGAGGCGGCCGGCAGTGGCGGTTTCGGCTGGCTGATGGCGATGCTCGGGCAGGCCTACGGCTTTCCCGTACCGGTCGGAGGCGCCGGGGCCCTGACCGAGGCGCTGGTGCGACGGCTGCGGTCGCGCGGCGGCATCCTGCGGTGCGGGCAGCGGGTCACCGAGGTGGTCGTGCGGCAGGGTCGCGCCGTGGGCGTCCGTACGGCCTCCGGGGAGGGCGTTCCCGCCCGGCGGGCGGTGCTCGCGGACGTGTCGGCGCCCAGCCTGTACACATCGCTGGTTCCGGCGGAACACCTGCCGGCGCGGATCCTCGACGACATGCGGCGGTTCGAGTGGGACTTCGCCACGTTCAAGGTGGACTGGGCGCTGGACGGACCGGTTCCGTGGAGCGCACCGGCCGCCGCCGGGACCGGCACGGTGCATCTGGCGGAGGGCGTGGATGAGCTGACCCGGTGGGCGGCGCAGATCGCCCGGGGTCTGATTCCCGACCGCCCGTTCCTCCTCTGTGGGCAGATGACCACCGCGGACGCGACTCGTTCGCCGCTGGGAACGGAGTCGGCGTGGGCCTACACGCACGTGCCGCACCGGGTGAAGGCTGACGCCGGGACGGACGGACTCACGGGCGAATGGGCGCCCGGAGAGCGGGAGTTGATGGCTGACCGGGTGGAGCGGCAGGTGGAGCGGTATGCCCCCGGGTTCCGCGACCGCGTCCGCGCCCGTCGGGTTCTGTCGCCGGGCGCGCTCGAAGCGGCGGACGGCAATCTCCGCAACGGCGCGATCAATGGCGGAACGGCCTCGATGCACCAGCAGTTGGTGTTCCGGCCGGTGCCGGGCACGGGCCGCCCCGAGACGCCGGTGAAACGGCTGTACCTGGCCTCCGCGTCCGCCCATCCGGGCGGCGGGGTGCACGGCGCCCCCGGGGCCAACGCGGCCCGGGCCGCGCTCCGTTCGGGGCGCGGCGGCGGCGCCGCACTGTCCGTCGCACAGCGTCTGCTTGCCCACCGCGGCCGGACGGGCGAAGTCGGCCGCCGGGCACCGTAACGTCACGGCGCCCGCCCACCGCCGTTCGGCCGCGCCCACCTCGCACCCCAGGTCAGCTTTGCCGTGAACTGGATCAAATGGGGTTACTCCAGGGGTGGTTACTTGCGCGCACCATGGACAACTCCCCGCCCCGGCACTACCTTCACCGATTGTTTGACAACGATGTCACGCAAACTGACAACGATGTCACACCACAGTCGCCCCCTCCCCCAAGGAGCAGTGATCGCCGATGGTGTCCCGAAGAACTCTTCTGCAGGCGGGCGGAGCAGCTCTCGCGGCCGGCGGTCCCGGGATCTTCTTCTCCCCTCGGGCCGGCGCGGCGGAAAACCGTGCCACGGCGCGGCTGTTGCCGTCGTTCGGCCGCCCCGCCCGGCTCGATGTCGCCGACGTCGGCTCCCTCGACGGAAACGACCAGCTGCTTCTGACGACCCTTCAGGGTGTGGTCAACCGCCGTAGTCCGCGCCTCTATTTCAACTTCGACAGCAGTGGGGTCGACTCCCGCTGGCTCCCGGGCACCGGCGCCCGGGTCACCCGCCACGACCGCGCGCTGGATCTGGTCGCCCGCTACCGGGGCGAGATACGCGGCGCGGTCCTGCACGACCCCGGCGTACCGGACTCCGTGAACGTGGCGACCACCCTGGCCGGCCTGGAGAACGCTGTCGCCGCCACCGCCGAACAGGCCCGTGCGTACGGTCTGAAGACCGTGGCCGATCTGCGCGGCCGTTTCGACGCGGACGACGTACTCGCCACGTACCGATGGCAGTTGGAGCATCTCTTCCCGCGCTGCACCCACACGCTGCTGGCCGGGCTGCCGCCGACCCGGACGGTGCAGACCGCTCAGGTGAACTGGCGCGAGATCGCACGGGAGGCCGAGCGCGTCCGTGATTCGTCGAACCGGCAGGTCCGCACCTTCGACGTGAGTGCGGAACTCTCCGGCGGGGACGGCGTCTACCTGCGCTTCCAGGACTCGTTCGGCGACGACGGATGGGGCGCTTCGGTCGGTTCGGTCGTGGTGAAGGCGGACGGCCAGGTGATCGCCTCCTTCGCGCCCGGTACGGAGGCCGAGGCGCCGTTCCTCTTCGACGGCTCCAACTCCTCCATGGGCGGGGACGCCAACCGGTTCTCCGACGGCGGCGGTTACTTCATCTACCACTTCACTCCGCCGCCCGGCACCCGGCAGCTCCTGGTCGAGGCCGACGTGTGGAACCAGTACCTGGTGTCCGCGACCGCCACCTCGCCCACCCGGGTCGAACCGTTCCCGTACTTCCGGGACTACGCCGTCGCGAGCAGGGCCATGGTCGTCTGGCTGCCTCCGTCGGGCGAGACGGGCGCACTCCTCGACGAGGTCTTCAGCCGGGTCGAGCCCACCACCCCGTACGCCGGCTGGTTCTCGAACGACGTGGCGGGCGAGTGGGGCGGAGTCGACCGGGCTTCCCAGCACGGCATCGAGGTGGTGCCCGCGGACTTCTTCATGAACGGCACCGTGCACGCCGGAGTGTCCGCGAAGATCTCGGACAAGGTCCGTACGAGGCCGAAGGCCAAGCTCGCCAACCGCGTCTACCTCACCCTCACCTTCGGCGAGGGTGACAACGTCCAGTACTGCCAGCGCCACATGCGCACGATCTGGGACGACCCCGCGCGGGGCAGCGTGCCGCTCAACTGGACGGTCAGCCCACTGCTCGCGGACATCGGCCCCGCCCTGCTGGCGTACTACCAGAACACCGCCACCGCCAACGACCTGCTCATCTCCGGTCCCTCCGGCGCCGGTTACACCTATCCGGGCTCCTGGCCCGCCGACGCCCTGGACGCCTACACCGAACTCACCGGGCGATTCCTGCGGCGGACCGGTATGGACCTGGTGTACGCGTACAACCAGCGCAGCACGACGGACGACGGCTGGATGCCGTTCGACGAGCGGATAGCCGGCTCCTACCGGCGGAACACCCCGCTGCGCGGCGTCGTCCAGTCCTGGGAGACCGGGGACCTGCAGACCCGGCCGGCCGGCCTACCGGTGATCGGCAACTTCTTCCCGCAGGGGAAGGCCGCGGAGTACCGGGACGGGCTGCTGAAGCACATCGAGGGCTGGGACGGTACCGCTCCCCTGTTCGTCGCGGGCGCGATCAATGCGTGGAGCTGGACGCCGAGTGATGCCGCCGAACTCGTCGCGCTGCTCGGCCCGCCGTTCGAAGTGGTGCGCGGCGACACCTTCTTCGACCTGATGGACCGGGCGGGCCGATGAAGCGGGCGGAGCGCGGCTCCCGGCACTGATGCGGGGCTGCGCGCCCGGCGGTTACGGGGGCTCTGCCGTCACCGTGCGGTGATGGCAGGGCCCCCGTGGAAACCGCGGTGGTTCAGCCGGTGCGGGCCGCCGTGCGTGCGGTGATCCGCAGGAACAGCAGGGCGGCGATCGCCAGCACCGTCCCCAGGCCGTACACGAGGGTCGCCCCGTGCGGGAGCGTGATTCCGCCGAGCACGGTGCCGAGGCCGATGCCGAGGTAGATCCCGGAGGAGTTGAGGGAGACCACCAACGGCGCTTCCTGCGGGGCGACTTCGATGAGCCGGTGCTGTTGGGCGGGGGTCTGGCACCAGCTGCTCGCCCCCCAGAGCAGGACGAGTACTCCGACCAGGAGGACCAGCGTGACGTGCGTGGCGGCGACCCAGGTGAGCAGGCCGAGGGCGAGCACCATGCCGATGTATCCAGTGGTCAGGACCCGGACGGCGCCCCAGCGGTCGGTGGCGTACCCGGACGCCAGGTTGCCGAGGACGGCGCCCAGTCCGTACAGGAAGAGCATCCACAGGTCCGTGCTGTCGGGCACCCGCACCGCCCGCAGGACCGGAACGCTGTAGGCGTAGGCGGTGTAGGCGGCGCCCATGCCGAGCACGGTGAGCGGCAGTACGGCGAGGACGGCGGGCCGGCGCAGCACGGTGAGCCGGGTGCGCAGCGGCACGCGTACGTTGCCCGGCAGAGGCGGCATGATGAGGCGCACACCGAGGGCGAAGAGCAGGCACAGCCCGGCTACGACGGACAGGGCGGTCCGCCAGCCCAGCCAGTGTCCGGCCAGGTTGCCCAGCGGTACTCCCAGCGCGGTCGCGGCGGTCAGGCCTCCGATGACCACGGCCATGGCCCGGGCCCGGAGTTCGGGTCGTACGAGCGCGGCGCTCACCGCCCCGGCGGTCGGCGTGTAGGCCGCCGCGCCGGCTGCGGCGACGGTCCGGCTGACGAGCAGTACGGCCAGATTCGGTGCCAGCGCCGACCCCACGTTGGCCAGGCCGAGCGTGATCAGCGCGGCGACCAGCAGGGCCCGGCGGGGCAGTCGGGCGGTCGCCGTGGCGAGGACGGGCGAGAGGACGGCGTAGGCCGCCGCGAACACGGTGACGGACTGTCCGGCTGCGGTCGACGACACATGCAGCTCGTCGGCCATCGAGGGCAGGAACCCGGCGACGACGAAGGCGTCCGTGCCGACGGCGAGGGTGCCCAGGGCCAGTACCAGGGTGGACGACAGTCCGCTCCCTCCCGCCGATGTTCGGCCGTCGGCGGATCGGCGACCGGATAAAATCGAGACACTGGACATCCAGATTCCCCTCACGTGTGTGTTCGTTCCACAGCCTGCCGCGCGGTCGGCCGCCCGATGCCGGCGTCGGACGACCGTCACTCGCGCCGGCCGCCCGATCTTCGCGTCAGCCGCCGATGCGGTCGTAGTGGCGTCGGGCGCGTTCGGCGGCGGAGGGCGGCGCGGCGGCCATCATGTCCGCCAGCGTCTGCGCGGCGAGCTCACGGCGCCAGGCCAGCTCGGCCCGGAGCATCGCGCCGGCGATGCCGCACGGCTGCTGGAACTCCCGCACCGGGGTCTCCGCTCCCGCTCCGCGCTGCCGGATCTCGGTGCACTGGAAAAGGTCGTCCGGACCGTCGACGGCGGCGACGACGTCCATGAGCGTGATCCGCTCGGGCCGCCGGGCCAGCCGGAACCCGCCCCGGGGTCCCGGGGTGGAGGTGAGGATGCCTGCCCGCTTCAGTGCCTGCAACTGCTTGTTGAGATAGGCCGGTGGCAGATCGAACCAGACCGCGAGCCTCGCCGTCGACACCGCCTCGGCGTCCCCGAGCCATGCCAACGTCAGGCAGCAGTGCAGCCCCCACTCGACTCCCGCGCTCATCCGCATGACCAGGACATTACATGTCCAGGTTTCCGGTGGCGAGGAGTCTCGGGAAACACGTCATATGCGGTGCGCCGGGGGCAGGTTCAGCAACTCACCGGAAGGCTGGGCCGGCCCGGCATGCGCGCCGGATGCGCACACGCCGGGTCGGTCACCGGGTCCGGGCCCGGGGTGGTGTCAGCCCAGGCTCCACTTCTGGTTGGCGCCACCGTTGCAGTCCCACAGTTCCAGCGCGGTCCCGTTGAGGTTCCCCGCGGGTTTGTCGCCGCCCGTGACGTCGAGGCAGAGGCCCGACTGGGTGCCGGTGACGGTCCCGTCGGGGTTGAGCGTCCATTGCTGGTTGGCTCCGCCGTTGCAGGTCCAGAGCTGCACCGCGGTGCCCGGTGCGGTCTGGTTGTCGTCGGCGTCGACGCACGCCGATCCGCCGTAGAGGCGCAACTCACCGGCCGCGGTGAGCGTCACGGCCTGGTTGCCTCCCCCGTGGCAGTCCCAGATCTCGATCCTGGTTCCGGGCTCCGTCCCTCCGGCTTCCACGTCGAGGCAGCGCTGGGAGGAGGCGCCGATCAGTGGATGAGTCGTACCGGTGCTGCTGCCGGCGCCGACGGAGACCCGGTACATCACCGTGCCGTGGGCGGGCACCGCCGCGCTGATCGTGCCGCTCGTCGAGGAGACCGCCTTGGACCACAGGTTGGCGAGCCGGTAGGAGGACCCGGCAGGCAGACCCGCGGCGGCCGCGGTGGTGCTGACGGTGGCGGCGGAACCGTTCTCGTTGGTGAGGGTGACCGCACGGTCGCCGTTGGCCAACTGCTTGGACATCACGACGAGCCCGCCGGAGGAGGAGACGACGGCGCCCTGCTTGCCCAGGGGGTCCTGGTCGACGGCGATGACGTCGGTGTTCTTGAGGATGGAGAGCGACGCCGGGTTCGCGGTGCGGACGTCGGTGCCGATGAGCAGGGGCGCCGCCATCTGCGCCCAGAGGCTGAAGTGGGTGCGGTACTCGGTGTCGGTCATCCCGCCGTTGCCGACCTCCAGCATGTCCGGGTCGTTCCAGGCGCCGGGCTTGGCGTACTGCGCCAGTGGCTGGTTCTCGTGGGCGATCCCGATCATGGAGGACCACGAGTCGTTGATGTCACCGGTGGTGCGCCAGGAGTTGCCGAGGGACGGCGCCCAGTTCCAGGGCTGGTTGGATCCCCACTCGCAGATGCTGTAGAGGATCGGGCGGCCGGTGGCCTTCAGCGCGTCACCCATCGCCTTGTACCGGGTCTGCGCGTCGACGCCGGTGTTGTTGCAGTTGTCGTACTTGAGGTAGTCCACGCCCCAGGAGGCCCACAGGTCGGCGTCCTGCCGCTCGTGGCCGAGGCCGCCGGGGAATCCGTTGTTCGCACAGGTCTTGGTGCCGGCGCTGGAGTAGAGGCCGAACTTCAGCCCTTTGGAGTGCACGTAGTCCGCGACGGCCTTGATGCCGTTCGGGAAGCGCACCGGGTCGGGGACCAGGTTGCCGGCCGCGTCCCGCGAGGGCAGCGCCCAGCAGTCGTCGAGGTTGACGTAGGTGTAGCCGGCGGCCTTGAGGCCTGTGGAGACGAAGGCGTCGGCGACACCCTTGACCATCGCCTCGTCGAACTGCGCTCCGCAGCCCGTGGTGTTCCAGTTGTTGAAGCCCATCTGCGGGGTGCGGGCCAGGCCGTTCTCCAGCGCCGCCGCCTCCGGAGCGGCGGCTACGGCGGCGAGTTGCGCGCCGGCCGTGACTCCCGAGGTCACCACGGCGGCCCCGGTCAGACCTCCGAGGGCGAGCGTGAAGGAGGCGGCCGAGGCGGCTAAGCGGTGTCTGAAACTGTGTCGTTCACCGGACATGTGCGGCTCCTGAGGGGGTAATTGACGCACAACTCAACAAGGACAAACGGAATCGCCCACATCACATCGCTGTTACATGCACATGTCAATAGACAGCTCGGAGATGTGGTCCGCGACGAGCACGATCCGTATCCGTCCGCCGATGGCCCGGCCGGCCCGGCTCACGGTGAACAGCGTCTTGCCGCTCACCGCGGCCGCGAGGCCCACCGGAATGTCCGCGTCGGCGATCTGCCGTCAGTGGAGTGACCCGGCTGTCCGGCTTCAGAAACGCCGCCGTTCCGTCGCGAGTGAGGAGGTCGTCGGCCCGTACGACGACTCCCGGGACGGGACGTGCTCCGTCTGCGTGATGACGCATGGGACTCCTTGCCGAGGACGCGGCGGCGCGCGGAAGGAGCACGGATACCAGGGCTGCCCGCCATCTGCGTCAGCGCCGATCGGGCAGGGGCAGCCCGGCCTCGGATCCACGGGGTTTCGGAGAACGCGTTCCTTCTCCCGGCTCCGGTCGTCACAGCTCGTGGAGCGGGTTCCGGCACGACTTGCCTGGCCATGCCCTGTCAAGCAGAAGCAGTGCACTGTCGGACAAGTGCCGTGCGCTGTCGGACAAGTGCCGCCCTCACCGGCGCCCAGCACCGTTTCGGTACCGCACGAAAGGTGTTCGTCCCGCCACAAGTTCTGCCTGTGGTTCTGCCTGGAGACCCGATGGGCCCGCTGGTTGGCTCTTCCGTGCGGGCAGGAACCGGCCCTCGACGGAGCGGAGCCGGTCGCGCTCCGGCGAAGCCTCTGCCCGCCGACGATGCGCCGGACCCGCCGATCGCCGGGCGCCGCGCCTTTCGGAAACGCGGTCATCCGTCGACGTCCCTGCGCCACTTCCCCGAAAAGAGAAGCAACTTGAGCCTGGTTTTGACGACCGCCTCCGTACCGGACGGGGACAAGGTCGCCTACTGGAACGCCGCGGTGAACAGGACCCTGGTGCCGATGACCGTCACCCCGCGCGGTGACGGGCCCTTCGACGCCCGGATGACCACGCGCCGCCTCGCGTGTCTCCAGGTCTCCACCATGGAGGCCGACGCGGCGGATGTCCGGCGCACTCCTGCGCTCATCGCCCGCTCGTCCGAGGCGCTCATGTCCGTCAGTCTCCAGATATCGGGGACCGCCACACTCGTACAGGACGGCCGGCGGGCCGAGGTGGGTGAGGGAGACCTGGTTGTGTGCGACCGGAGCCGGCCGTACTCCTTCGCCTATCCGGAGCGGTTCGCCACCCACATCTTCCAGTTGCCCCGAAGCGTACTGGGCCTGCCGGACAGCGACATCAGGCAGGTCACGGGCCGAGCCATCGGCACCGAGGACGGCTTCGGCGCGTTCCTGCGGCCCTTCCTGTCCACACTGGCCTCCTCGGCGGACGTCTGTCCGCCGGCCGTCGCGGACCGGCTTGCCGGTTACCTCGTCGAGATGTTCGCCACTTTGATCGCCGAGGCGGTCCCCCCGGACGCCGCCGGTGCGGAATCGGCCCGCAGCGACCTGCGGCGGCGCGTCCGTGCGTACATCAACAAGAACCTGGGTGACCCGGACCTGTCGCCGGAGAGCATCGCCCGGGCGCACCACTTCTCAGTCCGGTACATCCATCGGCTGTTCGAGGGCGAGGGGACCACGGTCGGGCGGCTCGTCCTGAAGCGCCGTCTGGAGGAGTGCCACCGGGAGCTGTCCCGTCGCGGCGGGACGGCCCTCACCGTCTCCGCCGTGGCCCAGCGGTGGGGTTTCGTCAGTCCCTCCCACTTCAGCCGGGCCTTCCGCGCCGCCTACGGCGTCTCTCCCCGGGAGTGGCGCAGCCTGCGCACCGCGCAGGGTGACGTCGGACGCCCTCCGGCGGACTCTCCGGTCCCTCCGTTCGCGCCGGCCGATCGGAAACTGGCGGGCCTCTCACCGTCCGGGGGGTGAAGGTCCCCGGCTTGGTGCCACTGGGCCGCGACCCCGCGGTACCCGGGCAGTCGTCGCACCGCTGCTCTCCCCCCACGTTTCACGGCTGCATCCGGTGCGTCAGCCGCCCCTCCCTTTTCTGGACCCTCTTGGTAGGAGACCGTGTGACCGGCCCTGTCCCTCCGCCCTTCCGGAAGCCGGTCCTCGACCGCTCCACCCGGGCGTTCGTGGAGCGGTACGCGTGCCCGCCGTCCGCGCACGCCCCCGCCCTGGAGGCGGCCCGGCAGGACCTCGCCCGTCTGCAGGACGGGGGACAGACTCCCGGCGAACAGGACACCTGCTCGGAGTGGTTCGCCCTGCCGGGCGGTCCGACGGGCCACGTACGGGTACAGGTGGTCAAGCCGGCCGGGAGCATCGGCGACATCCCCGTGGTGCTCTTCCTCCACGGGCTGGGCTGGGCGCTGGGCGACGCCGTCACCCATGAGCGGCTGGTGCGCGCGTTCGTCCTCGGGACGGACGCGGCCGTGGTCTTCGTCGAGTACGAGCGTGCCCCCGAGGCGCGATATCCGGTCGCCGTCGAACAGTGCTACGCGGTCGCACGGTGGATCACCGAGCACGGTGGCGAGATCGGTCTGGACGGGAACCGTATGGCCGCGGTGGGTGACAATGCGGGCGGCAATCTGGTGGCCGCGCTGACCCTGCTCGCCAAGGAGCGCGGCGGAGTGCGGCTGCGGCAGCAGGTGCTGCTCTGCCCCATCACCGACGCCGACTTCGACACCCCCTCGTACCGGCGGTTCGCCACCGGCTATTTCCTCGGCCGCGAGACCATGCGCTGGTTCTGGGACCAGTACCTCCCGGACGCCCGGCACCGGAGCGAGGCCACCGCGTCGCCTCTGCGGGCCACCTCGGAGCAGCTGACCGGACTTCCCCCGGCCCTGGTGATCACCGGGGAGGCCGACGTGCTGCGCGACGAGGGCGAAGCCTACGCGGCCAGGCTCCGGGAGGCCGGAGTCGCGGTGGTCTCCATGCGGTACCACGGGACGGTCCACGGTTTCATGGTGCTCGATGCTCTCCGCCACACGGACGCCGCCCGCGCGGCGCTCGTGCAGGCCCTCGACACCGTGCACGTCGCCCTGCACCGGCACCGGGACTGATTCCGGCGCCGCTGGGCCGGTCGCACCGGCCCGGAGCCTCACCGGCGGCGGCATCGGCTCACGCGGCAGGCAGCGAATCCAGGTGCTTCTGCGCGGCCTGCACGTGCACGGGGTCGGCCACCTCGCCCAGGGCGACGACCTGGTGGAGGAAGGAGCGGGCTTCCTCGAACTCTCCCAGTTCGATCAATGCCTCCCCCAGACCCAGCAGCGTCATGCCCTCCAGGATGGTCTGACCGGTGCGGGTGGACTGGGCCACCGTGGCGCGGTAGAGGTCCGCGGCCTCGCGCCACCGTCCCAGGGCGGCGTAGTCGTGACCGAGAGCGCTGCTCGCGATGGCACGGTACGTGTCTGCGGCGTGCCCGCTCACCGGGCAGTCGGGTGCGTCGAGGAAGGCGATGACGCGCTCGTGCTGGACGACTGCCTCCTCGGCGCGGCCGAGGTCGCGCAAGCAGCCTCCGTACACGCCGATGGCCCCGATCCAGCCGTCGTTGTCGCCGGCTTCTTCGAAGAGGTCGACGGCGGCGCGCACCTTGTCGAAAGCCTCCTGGATCTCTCCGAACCGCCGGTGGGGAGTCACCGCGTACATCAGGGCCCAGGCCTGCTGGGCGGCGTCCTGGGCCCGGCGGGCGAACACCAGGGCTTCGTCGGCCCGTGCGATGGCGTCCCGGTCCCTGTTGTCGGAGATGCCCAGGGCCCAGGCGTGGTAGTTGAGGTGGACGGCCCGCAGGTACGGGTCGTCGATCACGGCAGCGGCTTCGCTCGACAGGCTGAAGACCTCGGACCAGTGACCCCAGACCCAGACGCCGCAGAACCACCCCATGGCGTCGGCGGTCTCCACGACCCGGGTGTGTTCGCCGCGCTGCGCCGCACTGCGCAACGCGGCGAGCCAGGCGGTGGCTTCGCTCTGGAGCCAGGCGCGGGCCTGCTCGGCGCTCTCCAGCGGGACCAGGCCCCGCCACGAGGACGGCGGCGCCCCGTGCTCGGGCTTGTACCAGTGGCCGGCGACGACCGCTGTCTCCAGCAGCCAGGTACGCAACCCGTCCTCGGCCACCGCCCGCTCGTCGGGCTTCTCCTCGCGGGTGAGGCGGGCACGGGCGAACAGGGTCAGGAGGTCGTGCAGTTGGTAGCGGCCGACGAAGGTGGCCTGGAGCAGGCCGGCCTCGACCAGTTCCTCCATCACGTCCTCGGCCTCGAAGATGCCGGTCGCGGTCAACGCGGCACCGTAGGCGGCGGTCATGTCGGGTCCCGGCACCAGGCTCAGCAACCGCAGCATCCGGGCGGCCTGTTCGGTCAGCTGCCGGTAGGACAGTTCGAACGCCGCCTCCACCCGGACGTCTCCGGCGACGAGCGCGCCCAGGCGGCGTTCCTCGTCGGCGAGGCGGCGGACCAGGTGGTCGACGCTCCACCCCGAGCGGACGGTCAGCCAGTTCCCCGCCACCCGCAGGGCCAACGGCAGATGTCCGCACAGCTCCGCCACCCGCGCCACGGCCCCGGTTTCCGCGTCGGCCCGCTCCTCGCCCAGGATCCGGCGCAGCAGTTCGACGGCCTCCGGCGGCGTCATCTCCGACAGCGCGAGCCGTTCGACGTCCTCCAGTCCGGTCAGCGGCCGCCGGCTCGTGACCAGCACCAGGCTCCGCCCGGTGGCGGGCAGCAGGGGCCGGACCTGGCCCTCGTCGCGGGCGTTGTCCAGCACCACCAGGCACCGCCGCTCGCCCAGCAGCGCCCGCAACAGGCCTGCCCGCCCCTGAGCGTTCTCCTGCGCCAGCTGCCGGTCCGTCACCCCCAGGGCCCTCAGCAACTTCAGCAACGCCTCGTCCGGGGCGACCGGGCCCTCCACCCCGTGGAGGTCGACCACGAAGCACCCGTCGGGGAACTCCCCCGCCAGATCCGCCGCCGCCTTCAGCGCCAGTGTCGTCTTCCCGCACCCCGGCGGGCCCGACACGACCGAGACCGACGCTCCCGCGCCGGCACCCGCGCGCGCCGCGGCCTCCTTCAACCGCACCAGTTCCGGGCCACGCCCGGTGAAGTCTCCCACGGACCGCGGCGGTACCAGCGTTCCCGTCGCCACCACCGGACGCGTCGGCCGCGCAGCCCGCGCCGCGACCAGCAACGTTTCCCGCTCCGCACCGTCCAGCCCCAGCCCTTCGGCCAGAGCCACCACCGTGCGCCGCTGCGGGACCCTGCTGCGACCCCGCTCCATGTCGCCGATCGCGCGGACGCTGACGCCCGACGCCTCGGCCAACTCCTCCATCGTCAGACGATTTTGCTGGCGCAGACCACGCAGCATCACGCCGAACAGCTCTGTTTCCGACACGACCCGCTCCCTGTTCTCCGCCCGGGGCAAGGGTACGACGTGTGCACGCCATGGTTTCGTGCGGCGGCCGTCCGCTCCTGCGGACCGGTGCGGGCGGGCATGAACGGGCGCTGCCGGGCGTAGGCGCGGAGGGCACGGGATCATGGGGCGGCGCGTCCGGCCATGGGCTTCGGACCGTTGGACACCGAACCCGGCCGGTCCCGGAACGCTGCCCCGAGAGGGGTCCGTCAGGAGCGGTGCCGCAGCCGCAGCGGGGCGTAGAGCGCCAGGGCCGCGAGGAACGCCACACCGTAGGCGAGGTCCGCTCCGTGCAGGGCCTCCGCCACCGGGCCGACGTACAGGCCGGTGCTCATGAACGGCACCGCCGCGGCGAAGGCGACCACGAAGGCGGCGAGCGCCGGCCACCACGGCCGGTCCCGGGCGCTCTCGGCGGCGAGGTCGAACGGGGCGCCGCCGCGGTCCTTCTTCCTCGCCATCCAGTCGACGGCCACGATCGCGACGAAGCCGGGGATCCAGTAGCCGACCAGGAGCAGCACGTTCTGGAAGCGTGCGGTGGTGTCGGCCGCGTGCATCCACAGCACGAGCGGGAATCCGAGCGCCGCGGCGAGCGCCGCGGCGACGGGGCGGGGCAGGCGCACCCCGATCGTCTGCAGCGCCAGGGAGCCGCTGTAGTCGTTCATGGCGTTGCTGCACAGTGCGGCAAGCGCCACGGCGAGCAGTCCGAACGCCCCGAGCGCGCCCCCGCCCAGAAGGGTGTCGATGCCCCGCGCGGTCTGATCGGTGAAGACGGACGCGCCCCACAGGCCGAGCGTCTGGACCGCCACGAAGGAGAAGCCGACGCCCAGCAGGGTGCACCAGAACATGCGGGGCCGGGAGGTACCGGTCGGCAGGTAGCGGCTGAAGTCGCTCGCGTACGGGGCCCACGACAGCGACAGGCTCAGCGCGATCGTGAACGTCAGGACGAAGGCCCCCGCCCGGTCGCCGCCGTGCGCGGCACCGGAGGCTGCGGGGTGGACACCGTCCAGCAGTTTGACGGCCAGCACGGCGAAGGCGGCGGCCAGGAGGAACGTCATCACGGTCTGGAGCCGGTGGATCGCCTCGTACCCCAGCACGCCGAGCCCGCCCTGGGCGGCCATCATGACCAGGACGCCCAGCCAGAACGGCCAGCCGCACAACTGGGCCAGCGCATCCCCGCCGAACAGGCCGATCAGAGCGTCCCAGGCGATCGAGGAGAGCCACTGCAAGGCCCCAGGCAGTACGACTGCACGGCCGAACGCCAGCCTCGCAAGCGGGAGTTGCCCCACTCCGGTCCGGCTTCCCCAGGTGCCGAGGTATGCGGTGGGCGCCGCCCCGACGAACGTGCCGAGGACGACCGCGAAAAGCGCCGTGGTGAAGTCCAGGCCCAGCGCGACGCCGACGGTGCCGGTGAAGACACCGGTCATGGTCAGGTTGGGGGCGAACCAGACGGTGAACAGCCGGCCGGGTCCGCCGTACCGACGGTCCTCGGGCACGGGGGCTATCCCGTGCGTCTCGATCCGCAGATCACCGGAGGCGGTGGGCATACGGCCGCCGAAGGCGGTCGGCGAGTACGGAGCTTCCCGCTCCGGGTTCGTACGGTCGTTCTGCGCATACGGCAATGCCATGAGACATCCCTCCGCCAGTACTAGCTGGTTCAGGTTCGACGGGTGTGTTCTCAGCCCCTGCGGGGCACCCCGTGTCCGGTTTCGGCGGTCAGGATAGCCGGACGGCGGCTCGGGGCAGGTCAGCGGGGGTGAGCGGAGCGCGGCCCCGAGGTGCTATCCCGGCGCGGGAGTCCGGGGGCGAGGGGGCGCGCGGGGCGGGAACGATCTCCGTCCGCCCCTTTTCCGTCCTGGCCGTTGACGTCCCCGCACCCCGGTGACAACGTTGTCGAGCACTGTCGGACACCCCGCACCCTGCGTCGCACCCGAACAGGAGAGTTCCGTATGCGCTGGTCCCCCTCACGCCGTCAGGTCCTCGGCGCCTCTCTGGCCGCCCTGGCCGCCGCACCGGCGACCGCTGCCGCCGCGTCCGCGGCACCGGACCCGGCCGATGTCCGATCCCCCTCCCGCTCCGCCTTCCTCTCCCGTGCGCGCGTCACCTACGGCGCTCTGGAGAAGTACTTCGACACGGCGGACGGCACCGGGCTCGTGCGCGAGCAGTACCCGGTCGCCGCCGACGACCGCCCGCACTCCTACGAATGGCCGCTGTCCCAGGTCCATGTCGCCGCCCTCGACCTGGCCTTCGTGGACCCCCGCCACGCACCGGCTCTGGCCACCCGCGCCAGGGCGCAGGAGCTGTACTGGAACGAAGCGGGCGGCACCACCGGCCTCGCCGGCTACGACTCGTACCCGGTCGCGCCGCACGGCGACGGCGGGGACATGTTCTACGACGACAACGAGTGGGTGGGACTGGCCAAGTCCCAGCTCCATCTGCAGACCGGGGACCGCGCCGCGCTCCGCCGCGCGGAGGAGATCTTCGCGCTGGTCGAGTCGGGCTGGGACACCGACTCCGAACACCCCGCCCCCGGCGGGGTGTTCTGGACCCAGGCCGACTGGAACCACTGCCGCAACACGGTCTCGAACATGCCCGGCGCCCAACTCGGCCTGCGCCTGCACCAGATCACCGGCAAGTCCCGCTATCTCGCGTCGTCCAGGCGCTTCTACGACTGGACCAACACCCACCTGCGGACCCCGGAAGGTCTCTACTGGGACAACCTGGACCTCACCGGCTCGGTCGACCGGACCGTCTGGTCCTACAACCAGGGCGTCCCGGTCGGCGTCGGCGTCCTGCTGTACGGGGCGACCCGTGACGAGAGGTACCTGAACCAGGCCCGGCGTACGGCCGAGGCCGCGTACACGCACTTCGTGACCGAGGCCAGGCTGCTGAGCCAGCCCGTCTTCTTCAACTCGATCTTCTTCAAGAACCTGCTGCTGCTGGAGTCGGTGACGGGCGGATCCGTCTACCTGCGGGCGATGGCCGACTACGCGGACCACATCTGGTCCGAGCAGCGGGACAGCGCCACCGGCCTGATGCGATTCGCCGAGAACGGGACCACCCAGGCCATCGAACAGGCCGCCGCCGTACAGATCTTCGCGGTACTCGCCTGGCCGCGCGGCGCCTGGCGGACGCTGTACTGAGCTTCGCCGCGTCCGGCGACCCGGACGCGGCGACAAACCCGGACGCGGCGGCGAGCGCGCGGCCCCCGGTCGTCCGTTGGTCCCGGGAAGCCGCAGGAAGCGCGCGTGCAGGCCGAACCGGTTCGGCCCGAAGCGCGACAGCGAAGGGGTACTCAGCCCTCCACCGGGTGACCGCCGTCGCCCTCGACCACGACACGGTCCTGGCCGGCCGTCTCAGCGCGCTCCACCATGGTGACGTCGACCTCGCCGTCCCCCGTGGTGTCGAACTGGTAGAGATCCGCGGCCCCGTCCCCTGTGGTGTCCGTCATCCACACATCGGGCTTGCCGTCACCGTTCGTGTCCGCCGCCAGCACCACACGGTGCAGGTCGCCCTGTGTCTCCACGACTTCTTCGATTCTGTCCATGCCGAACGCCTGCCCCTGGGACCCCACCGGAAACTCGGTTGTGCGCACCCCTGTTCGTCCGGCGAGACGATCGCGGTCACGGCCTGGGGTCCGCCCCGGACAAAAGGAAGCAGCCGCCGTTCCGCACGCACTATGTACATCGATGTATACGTCGCCTTACCGTGGCGCTGTCAGCAGGTGCGCACCCTTCGCTCGTGCACCGCTGCCCGCATCGGCACTCCCCGTGCACGAACCCGAAGAGACGACAGCCGCGGCCCGCACCCGCAGGCTGCCCTGTCGCGCCACCGCGCCTTCAGGAAGGACCCCCGTGCTCTTCTCCTTACGTCGACCGCCCGGCTCCGCCCCCTTCTTTCTCTCCGCCCGGTCTCCACGCACGGTCTCCCCGGCCGGCGGGCACCGCACCGGACGGCCGGTACGCGCCGTCCTGGCGCTCGTGGTCGCCGTGCTGACCGTGGCATTCACGGCGGCGGGTGCGTCCGCCCTTCCCGTTCCCGTACGGTCCGTCACCTCCGCACCATCCGGAGCCGGGCCCCAGGCCGCCTCCCTCGCGGCCACCGGCACGCCCCTTGGCAGCGGTACCGGCCTCTATCCCCGTGCCATCCGGCTGGAGCACAGCGGCGCCGCCAACGGCCGGGTGCTCGCGAGCGTCGTGGCCTTCGACGGCAGCAACGGCATCGGCGCCATTCACGAGAGCACCGATGCCGGAGCCACTTTCCGGCAGGTGGGCAGGATCGCCGACCCGGAGTCGGCGAACGGGCAGGGCCTCTGCTGCTCCACCCTGTTCGAACTTCCGCAGCAGGTGGGATCCCTGCCCGCGGGCACGCTGCTGTGGGCCTCCTCGGCCGGACAGGACGAGGCCAACCGGCGGATGGACCTGCGCGTCTGGCGCAGCAACGACGTGGGCCGCACCTGGTCCTACCTCTCCTCCTGCGCCACCGCGACCGGGACCAGTGGGCTGTGGGAGCCCGAGTTCTCCGTGGCCGCCGACGGCGCGCTCGTCTGCCACTACTCGGACGAGACGGATCCGGCCCACTCCCAGAAGCTGGTCGCCGTGCGCAGCTACGACGGGATCCACTGGCAGGACCGCCGGGACACGGTGGCCAGTGCCTGGCAACCGGACCGGCCGGGCATGCCCGTGGTGCGCAGGCTGCCGAACGGCACGTACCTGATGAGCTACGAGATCTGCAATCCGGGCGGGCAGTACCAGTGCGTGGTGCACTACCGCACCTCCCCGGACGGCTGGGACTGGGGCTCGCCCACCTTCCTGGGGTACCGACCGGAGACGGTGGACGGCAAGTACTTCCGTGCCGCGCCCACCATCGCCTGGGCCCCCGCGCCCGGCGGCGGGCCGAACGGCCGGATCCTGCTCGTCGGCCAGCAGCTCCTCAACCGTGACGGCACGCCCGCGGCGGACAGCGGGCGCACCATCCTGGCCAACACGGAGAACGGCACGGGTCCGTGGTACGAGATCGAGGCCCCGGTGCGGGTCGCGTCCCCGACCGCGACGTACTGCCCGAACTACAGCTCTCCGCTGCTGCCTTCGGCCGACGGGCGCACGGTGCTGCAGATCGCGACGGACTGGGACGGCTCCGTCTGCCGGCCGTATGTGGCGACCGGTTCGCTCACCGGCAGCGGCGACGCGGCCGGAGTCGTGGACGGGGCGGTGTACCGGCTGGTGAACGCCAACAGCGGACACTGCCTGGACGTGGCCGGCGACTCCCGTGCGGCGGGCGGAAACGTCCAGCAGTGGACCTGCAACGGCCTGGGGCCACAGGAATGGACCCTGCGGTCGCACGGCGGCGGCTTCTTCACGCTCACCGCTCGCAACAGCGGCTACTGCCTGGACGTGGAGAACGGCTCCGCCACCGCCGGTGCGAACGTCCGCCAGTGGTACTGCAACGCGCTGGCGGCGCAGGACTGGCGGCTGGAGAACACCGGGCGCGGCTCCTACCGCCTCGTGGTGAGGTCCGCCGGGCAGTGCCTGGATGTCGCCCAGGGCTCGCGTACGGCGGGGGCGAACGTCCAGCAGTGGACGTGCAACGGCCAGCAGCCGCAGCTCTGGCAGCTCCAGCGGGTCTGACACGGGCGGGTGCCCGGCCGGGAAGGCCGGGCACCCGCTGGTCCGTGGCCGTCAGTCCGCGTCGGGTCCTTCGATCGCGGCGGGCCGCAGCTGGGCCTCCCGGATGCGGGCGATGTCGAGCTTGGTGCCGCGGTCGAAGCGGTAGACGCCGTTCTCCTCCTGGAACACGTCGGTCAACTGGGTGTAGCAGTAGCCGAACATGTCCGGGTCTTCCAGCAGTACTCCGGTGAGGCCGGCGAAGCGCTCGTGGAACTCGTCCTCGGTACGCACCCGGTCGCCGTAGCCCCAGGAGAGCGTGCGGTCGCTGCCGGACTGTTCGGCGGCGGCCTCGGGGTCCCACCAGATGCCGCCGAACTCGCTGACGAAGTAGGGCTGGCCCCGGTACGGCTGGGAGTAGGCGGCGCCGTTCTCGTACGCGTTGACGAAGGGCTCGCCCTTGGCGAGTCCGGAGAGGAGCTGCCGGAAGGCGGCGGGGTCCTGTTCGTAGGTGTGGGAGTCGTAGATGTCGGTCTCCAGGACCCGGTGGGAGTAGCCGGAGGCGTCGATCACGGGGCGGGAGGTGTCCATGGCCTTGGTGGCGAGGAACATCGCCCGGGTCACGTCGTCGAGCTGGGTGATGCGGTCGTGGAGCTTCTGGTACGTCTCGTTCAGCGGGCACCAGCCGACGATCGAGGGGTGGGAGTAGTCGCGTTCGACGGCTTCGAGCCACTGGGCGACGAAGGAGGCGTCGGGGCGCTGGTTGTCGCCGGAGGACCCGCCGACCTCGCAGCCCCAGTCGCCGAACTCGCCCCAGACGAGGTATCCGAGCCGGTCGGCGTGGTAGAGGAAGCGCTCCTCGAAGACCTTCTGGTGCAGCCGGGCCCCGTTGAAGCCGGCCTCCATCGCGAGCTCGATGTCGCGGACGAGCGCCTCGTCGGAGGGGGCGGTCATCAGGCCGTCCGGGTACCAGCCCTGGTCGAGGACGAGGCGCTGGAAGCGGGGGCGCCCGTTGAGCAGCACGGCCTTGCCCCGGACGGCGACGGCGCGCAGGCCGGCGTAGCTCTCGACGCTGTCGGCCACCTCGCCCTCCCCGTCGAGGAGTTCGAGCCTCAGGTCGTAGAGGAACGGGTCCTCCGGGCTCCACTCGCGGCGCCTGCCCTCCGGGAGCGCGAGGTGCAGCCGGGGCGCGAGGTCGAGGTCGGCACGTACCTCGGCACGGCAGACCTCGCCCGACCCGTCGCTGACGACGGCGCGTACGCGGTGGCCTGGGCGGTTGGCCGACAGGGGCAGTTCGACGGAGAAGGCGGCGCCGGCCAGGTCGGGGGTGATGCGGGGGCGGCGCAGGTGGGCCTCGGGGACGGGTTCGGCCCAGACGGTCTGCCAGATGCCGGTGGTACGGGTGTAGTTGCAGTCGTGGTTGGCGTACTGGATCGCCTGCTTGCCGCGGGCCTGAGGGCCGGACTTCGGGTCACGGGCGCGGACGGTGATCTCCACCTCCCTTCCGGCCGGGGCGAGTTCACCGAGGTCTGCGGTGAAGGGGGTGAAGCCGCCCCGGTGGCGCACCACTTCGGTGCCGTCCACCCAGACCGTGGTGTCGTGGTCGACGGCGCCGAAGTGCAGCAGCACCCGGCGGTCCGCCCATGCGGCGGGCGGGGTGAACCGGCGCCGGTACCAGACGGCTTCCAGGAAGTCGGTGTCGCCGACGCCCGAGAGCTCGGACTCGGGGGCGAAGGGTACGAGGATCTCGCCGGTGAGGTCGCGGTCGAGGAGCCCTCGTTCGAGGCCGCTGTCCCCCTGGTCGGTCTCGAACTGCCAAGTCCCGTTGAGGTTGAGCCAGTCGCGGCGGACGAACTGCGGCCGCGGGTACTCCGGACGGGGGACGGAGGGGGTGTGCACAGAGACTCCAGTCGAATGGTGGTGGGGGCCGGACACCGCTCAGGGTGTCCGGCGGATACGGATGGTCCGGGGGTCAGCCGCCGCCGAGGCCGGTGGTGGCCACGGAGTTGACGATGCGCCGCTGGAAGAGGAGGAACATCACGATCAGCGGGGCCGCAGACAGCAGGGCGGACGCCATGGACCCGGCGTACTGGATGCCGTAGGCGTCCTTGACGGTGGCGAGGCCGACGGGGAGCGTCATGAGGTCGGGGTCGTTGGTGACGACGAAGGGCCACATGAAGTTGTTCCACGCGCCGATGAAGACGAAGATCGATACGGCGGAGACGATCGGGCGGGACAGCGGAAGGACGATCGACCGGAACACCCGGAGTTCGGACGCGCCGTCGATGCGGGCGGCGTCCTCCAGCTCGCGGGGGATGCCGTCGAAGAAGCGCTTGAGGATGAAGACCATCATGGGGGCCACGACCTGCGGCAGGATCACCGCCGCGTAGGTGTCGACCAGATGGAACGTCGTCATCTGCTCGAAGAGCGGGACGATGAGCAGCTGCGGCGGGACCATGATCGCGGCGACGGTGACGGCGAGCAGGGTGCGCTTGCCGCGGAAGGTGCCCCGGGAGAATCCGTACGCGGCCAGCGTGGAGACGGCCACGGTGAGCACGGTGACCAGGACCGCGATCAGCACGCTGTTGAAGGCCCAGGTCGGGACGTTGCCGCGGTCGATGATCTGCCGGTAGGCGGAGAGCGTGAACGCTCCCTTGAACGGCGACAGGCCCGACTTCATCACGTCCTGCTCGCTCTGCAGCGAGGTGGCGACCGCCCAGAGGAAGGGCAGCAGCCAGACGACGGCGAGAACGGTCAGCGCGGTCCCGGCGAGGACGCGGGGCAGCCGCCCGTGGCCGAGCAGCAGGGGGGATCCGGATTCCTCGCGGCGCGGTCGGGGCCGGCGGACGGGGGTGGAGACGGCGGACACGGTCAGCCCTCCTGACGGAAGAAGCGGAGCTGTGCGACGGAGACGACGATGACGAGCGCGAAGAAGACGTAGCTGACCGCGGAGGCGTAGCCCAGCCGGTATCCGGTGAACCCGACGTCGTAGACGTACTCCAGGATCGGGCGGGTCGAGCCGTTGGGGCCGCCCTTGGTCAGGATGTAGATCTGGTCGAACACCTTGAGCGAGGCGAGCACCTGGAGCATGGCGACCAGGACGGTGGTGTGCCGCAGCTGGGGAAGGGTGACGGACCACAGCCGCCGCCAGGCACCGGCCCCGTCGAGCGCGGCGGCCTCGTCGAAGGTGACGGGCAGGGACTGCAGGGCCGAGAGGTAGAGCAGGAAGTTGAAGCCGACCGTCCACCAGACGGTGAGGGCCGCCACGGACCACATCGCCACCGATTCGTCGGAGAGCCACCCGACGGGATCCAGGCCGAGGGAGGTCAGCAGCTGGTTCCCGAAGCCGATGTCGGGCTGGTAGAGCCACGTCCAGATGAGCGTGACCACGGTGACGGGCAGCAGGTACGGGGCGAAGTAGGCGAGGCGCCACACCCACTGGCCGACGAGTCCGCTGTGTACGAGCAGGGCCATGACCAGGGCCATCAGGACGAGCGGCACGCAGGATATGAGGGTGAAGAAGACGGTGTTGCCGAGGCTGCTCCAGACGTCCGGGTCTCCGAACGCCTCGGCGTAGTTGGCGAGTCCGACGAACTCGGGGTCGTGCAGGGTGAGGGAGGCGTCGGTGAGGCTCATCCAGAGGCCCTGGACGACGGGCCAGACCAGGAAGAGCCCGAAGAACACCAGGAACGGGAGGACGAACAGGCTCCCGCCGCCGGTGAGGGAGCGGCGACGCCGGGGCGCGGGCGGGGTTTCGGGGGCGTGCGGTGGCGCCGTGGATCCGGCGGGTGCGGTGGTGGTCACGATGCGGCTCCTTCGGCTGTCGTCAGGCGACCGGGTTGGGCTGGCGCAGCAGGGTGTCCGCTTCCCGGACCATCTGCCGTACCGCCTTCTCGGCGGAGGTGTTGCCCAGCAGCGCCGACTGGAGCGGCTGGCACATGCGGTTCTGGAAGTTGCCGCCCGCTCCGGCGAACCAGTTCGGCGGGTCGAGTACGGCGATCTCGGCCGCGGCCGCGTAGGAGGACTGGGGGTCGAGCTTCGCGTACTCGGGGCGGGCCTGGACCGGCAGGTAGGCGGGGATGTGTCCGGCGCTCGCCCAGGTCAGGCTCTGTTTGATGATCTCGGCGACGTACCGGTGGGCCTCGCGGCGCCGGGCGGGGTCGGGGTCGTCCTGGTGCGGCAGGACGAAGCTGTGCGAGTCGGCGTAGACGGCCGGCCGGTCGAAGATCTGCGGGAAGGGGGCGGCCCCGAGGTTCTTGATGCCGGACTTCCGGAAGGTGGGCAGCTCCCACTCACCGGCCATGATCATGCCGCCGCGGCCGTCCATGAAGGCGGCCATCGCACCGTTGTAGTCGAGGTTGTTCGGGTTCGTCCGGCCGTCGAAGAGCTGCTTCATGAAGGTCACGACCTTCACCGCCGCATCGACGTCGATCTTCGGCGGCCCGCCGTCGGGCAGCGTGAAGGAGGCGCCGGTCTGGGCGTACAGCGCCAGGAACTGACGCCAGCTCTGGGCGGTGTCGGTGACGTGCCCGAAGAGGATGCCGGAGTGCCCGGTGGCCTTCGCCAGCTGCTTCCCCGCGTCCAGCAGCGCCTCGGGCGAGCCCATCGGTGCCAGCCGCCCGGAGGGGTCGAGCAGACCGGCTTTCCCGGCCACGTCCTTGTCGTAGAAGACGATGAACGGGTGGACGTCCAGCGGGATCGCGTAGACCGTGCCGGCGTGCTGGGCCCGCTTCCACACGGCGGGGGCGAAGTCCTTCTCCGTCACGCCGTACTCGGCCAGCAGGTCCAGGTCGAAGGGATCGAGCAGGCCGCCGGGCGCGTATCCGGCCAGGCGGGACAGGTGCATGACCGCCACGTCCGACGCCCGGCCGCCTGCCGCCGACATGGCGAGTTTCGTGTAGTACGACGGGCCCCAGTCCAGGATCGTCCGGTCCACGTGGAACCCGTCGGCGCCCCGGGAGACCGCCGCGATCATCTCGTCCATCAGCATGCCGTCGCCGCCCTGGAACAGGTCCCACACCTTCAGCGAGGAGGGTCCTTGGGAGCCGGCCGGCGACGCGCAGCCGGCCAGCGGGCCCGCGGCAAGGAGCGCCGTCGCCCCGGCCGCCCCGTATCGGAAAAGCCGACGGCGTCCGATGCCGGGCGACTCGTCGGGGCTGGGCCCCCAGGCGCCAACTGGCCTGCGGGCAGGGGGTGCAGAGCTCATCACTGACCTTTCGACGGCCGGACGACGTGCCCGGCCGACGGCAGGCGCCATCGGCACGGCAGCCATCGGCCGCCCGCGCACATCGGGGTGATCCGCACCGGGTCCACCAGTGCGGTGCCCTAGTTTTTACATCGATGTACATTGGCTGTAAAGGGTTGCGTCACCGACTGTGTTCCGGACCCGCCCTTCACCCGGCACTCCGGAACCCGCCCCGGAACGCCCGGAGGGCACCCATACACTCAGGACGTACCAAGGGCTGGGAGGTGGCTGGTGGCACGGCCGAGGATCAAGGACGTCGCACGGCACGCGGGGGTGTCGGAGAAAACGGTGTCCAACGTGCTCAACGACTACGTGCACGTGTCCGAGCGGACCCGGCGGGTGGTGCAGGAGGCGATCGAGCACCTCGGCTACCGCATCAACCTCGCAGGGCGTCATCTGCGCAGCGGACGGACGGGCATCATCGCCCTGGTCGTGCCGGAGCTCGACGTCCCGTACTTCGCCGAACTGGCCCGGCACGTGGTCCGGGAGGCCGAAGCACGCTCCCTGACCGTGCTGATCCACCAGTCCGGCGGGGACCGGGAACGGGAGCGGGCGGCACTGGCCGGCTTCGGTTCGGAGTTCGTGGACGGTGTCATCCTCAGCCCGCTGGCCCTGGCTCCGGAGGACCTGAGCGCCCACGCCGGAAGTCCGCCGACCGTCCTCCTGGGCGAGTTGCTGACCGACGGCGCCGACCACGTGGCGATCGACAACGAACGCGCGGCCCACGAGGCCACCGCTCACCTGCTCGCGCAGGGGCGCCGGCACATCCTCACGGTCGGCGGCCTGGACGACGGGGCGGTCGGCACCGCGCAGGCGCGCACCCGGGGGTTCCTGGCCGCACTCGGCGAGGCGGGCATCGCGTACGACCCCGCCTCCCTGCTGCCGGTGGACGCGTTCCACATGAGCGACGGGGCAACCGCGGTGCACCGGGTGCTGGCCGAGGGCGGCCGCCCGGACGCGCTGCTGTGCCTCAACGACCAGCT
The DNA here is from genome assembly GCF_053597235.1 of Streptomyces sp. NPDC001493. Lineage (NCBI taxonomy): Bacteria > Bacillati > Actinomycetota > Actinomycetes > Kitasatosporales > Streptomycetaceae > Streptomyces > Streptomyces sp. NPDC001493. The sequence goes on along the minus strand of NZ_JBSFHV010000001.1, from coordinate 593,448 downwards.
GGCGCTGGGCGCGTTGCGGGCGCTGCACTCCTTCGGGGCCCGGGTGCCCGAGGACGTGGCCGTCATCGGCTTCGACGACGTGGAGGGCGGCCGGTACAGCGTGCCGTCACTGAGCACGGTCGCCCCGGACAAGGAGGCGGTGGCCCGGGTGGCGGTGGACCTGCTGCTGCGCCGTATCGACGAGGCGACGCGTCCGGGTTCCGGGCCGGACGACGAGGGCCGCCCCGGATCGGCGCACCCGCAGGACCGTGTCGTGGCCCACCGCCTCGTCCTGCGCGAGAGCACCGAGGGGGCGGCGGTACGCGACGGGGTCTGGTGACGGCATACGGGGTCTGCTGACGGCATGCGGAAGATCCGCCTGTCGGCAGGCGCGGTCGCACGCGGCAAGCGTGTTTCACCCCGCCCGCAGCGCCCCGTCGGTGGCCGCGCCGCGCGCACGGCCAGGAGAAGCACCCCTGGAACAACCGGGGCACTGCTCCTGGGCACTTCCGCTGGGCACTTCTCCTCTGGTTTCCGGTGGGCACTTCCGCGTCAGAACCAGACGAGTCGCCCGTCCTCGATCTCGCAGACCGGATGCTTCCCCTCGGCGATCTTCGTCAGCGTCTCCGCCACGGAGTCGAAATAGTGGGCCAGTGATGCGTACTCGCCGGTGGTCGTGATCTCACCGACGAACCATCTGCCAATGCGCCCGTCCCGCGTGTCGATGAATTTTCCCATCCAGCCGTCCTGGTCCGACAGGAACGGGATCCACTCGTTGCGCCAGAACGGACGGTCCGGCTGGTCCGGAGGGTCGAATCCACCGGGCCTGAAGCGGTTCGCACAGAGCTTCTCCATTGCCCGGATGCCCAGAAAGAAGCTGCCCTCGTCCGGGAACCCGGCGAAGCCGCAGCACAGCACGTCCTCGTCCACGTCTTCCTCAGGAAGATCCAGGTTGTTCTGCAGCAGCCACGCCCGCAGATCCTGTGGGAGGAGAATCCCCATCCGTTCCTCCGCGGCCGCCAGCATCTGTTCCGTAGCGGGCCCAGGCAGATCGGCGTGTTCGGCCGGCGCGTGCCGCTCCAGAAGACCCATCACGCGGGACCAGCTCTCCACCGCACTCATTTTTCTCTCCCCCTCCATTGCCTTCCGGTCAGAACAGTTCCAGGAGTTCGGTCAGGGTGGTGATGGAGGGGACCTGCTCCGTCGACTCCGTCCGGCTCAGCGCCCTGCCCTCGTATCCCAGCTCCATCGCCGCGGAGACGAGTTCCGGGAGGTCGTCGACGAACAGGCACTCGGACGGCTTGAGACCGAGACCGGTGCTCGCGTGATGGTACATACGCGGGTCGGGCTTCTCGCAGCCGAGCACCGCGGAGATCGCGTACACCTCGAAGAAGTCGTGGATGCCCAGCCCCTCGTGCAGGTCGGGCAGATCCGGCCAGGCGTCCGACACCACGGCCATCCGCACGCCCCGCCGCTTCAGCTCGGCAAGTGTGCCGAGGACGTCCGGGAACAGTTCGAGCACCACCGAGGGATGCACGTCACGGCGTAGCTGAGCGAGGAGTTCGGGCGTCGGACGGAGCCCGAGATTGCCGAGCACCACACGGTGGTAGTCGTCGTAGTCGGGTGTGCCGGGGAAGTCGTCCATGAACCGGTCGCCCGCGGCGATGGCATCGGCGAAGCGGTGGGGAGTGATCGAGGGATCGTGCGCCAGGACGGTCTCCTCGAAATCCGCGCGCGGATTCCACCGTCCGCCGATGGGGCGCATGAGCACGCCGCCGGAGTCGAACAGCACTGCTCGTAGGCTGGAGTTGAGCGATGATGAGGTCGTCACCGGCCCAGTCTGGCCCACGTACGGGAATCGATGCCGCCGATGGCCTGAAGTCGATCACAAGACCGGCCGCCCTGCCCGTCGGACGGCCCGGTGGAGGCAGTGGCCGGCCGAGGCGCCCCCGCCGCGCGGGGCCGGGCCGGTCCGGTTGTCCGGCCCGGCACCGACGGCGGGCGCACCCAGCCGGTCACACGCCTGGGCTGCGGTGGCTCACCCGCCGGTGGGGAGGGTGGCCTCGATCTCCATCCAGGCCCCGGCACCGGCGTTGGCCGTCGTGCCCTTGGCGAAGAGCTTCCAACCACCGCTCGTGGGGTCGACGTTCAGTCCGTCGACGTAGAAGGTGTCGCTGCTGGTGTTGTACTTGCCGATGACACTGATGCCGGTCTGCCTGCCGCCGCCGTAGTTGACGATGTTGAAGGTCTGGCAGGAGCCCGCGCTCACGGTGGCGGTGGCAACGCCCTGCTGGTCCTGCTGGGCGGTGTTGAACACCAGATACGCCGCGTAGTTGCCCTGCGCGCAGAGCTGTACCCGGCCGGCGCCGATCGCGGCCGTGGCCGCCTGGGCCGGTCCGCCCGACAGCAGGGCTCCGGAAACCAGAGCGGCGCCGACTGCGGTTACGGCGGCACGCCTGGAGAACGACTGAGAGAACATGTCACGCATCCCTTGTTTCGAAGGCCCCGCTCACCGCGTGGCAAACACACCTTACGAGACACACGTGTCTCGCTCAAGCATGCACATCCAACACACGTCTACGCTTGTATACTTCATGGATGCCGCATACGTGGATTCGTTGCGGTACGAGGGATTCTGGAGAGGAAGAGCATGAATCTGAATCTGACCGGACGACGCGCACTCGTCACGGGGTCGAGTCTTGGGCTCGGCGAGGCCACCGCGAAGCTGCTGGCGGCCGAGGGCGCCTCGGTCGTGGTCCACGGCCGGGACGAGGAGCGCGCGGAGAAGGTCGCGCGGGAGATACGCGAGGCCGGGGGCAGCGCCACCGCGGTGCTGGGCGATCTGGCGGACGACTCTGCCGCCGCCGATGTCGCCCGGGCTGCCGCGGCCGACGGCCCCGTGGACATCCTCGTCAACAACGCCGGCTTCTACCGGCACCTGTCGTGGACGGAAGCGAGCCCCGACGAGTGGCGTGACACCTACAACGTCAACGTGGTCTCGGGGGTGCGGATGATCCGGCATCTCGTCCCGGCGATGCGCCGGCGCGGCTGGGGCAGGGTCGTCACCATCGGCGGAGGTCTCGCCTCCCAGCCGATGAACACGCATCCCCAGTACAACGCCACCCTGGCGGCGAGGCACAACCTCGCCGTGTCGCTGGCCCGTGACCTCAAGGGGACCGGCGTCACCTCGAACGTCGTCTCGCCCGGAGCCGTCCTCGTCGACGCCACCAGGGAGCTCGTCACCGCGATCGGTCCCGCGCGCGGGTGGGGTGACACCTGGGAGGAGATCCGCCCCCACGCCGTCGACGCCCTGATCCCCAACGACCAGGAGCGCTTCGGTGAGCCGGACGAGATCGCGGCGGCGGTGGCGTACCTCTGCAGCGACCACGCGCGGTACGTCAGCGGCGCCACCATCCGCGTCGACGGCGGGCTCGTCCGCTCGGCGTTCTGAACAGCGCGAGGGGTACCGGGCTGTCAGACGGGGTCTGCGGAGGTGGGCTCGACTCCGTCACCGGCCTCCCGGGTGACCGGTCCGAGCATGCCCGCGACGAGGTCCGCGAGGTGGGCGTTTCCGGCTTCGGCGAGGGCCGACGTGCCCACGACGGTGCGCAGCAGCCACGTCCCTGCCACCAGGGCGAGCCCGAGCTGGGCGCGCACCTCAGCGTCCGGACCCTCCAGCAGGCCCGCCAGCCGAGCGCCCACGTGGGCTTCGATGCTGCGGCGAAGGGCGTCCGCGGCTTCGGGATCCTGTGCCGAACGGAGCATCATGAGGAACGGGTCGAGAGGCTCGGCGCCGGGTGCGGTGCGCTCGGCCAGCGTGTCCGCGATCGTCCGCGACAGGCCTTGGCGCTCCCCCCCGACCAACGTCGACGGTCCGAAGGCCCGGTCCACCGCCCGGGCGAAGAGTGCCTCCTTCGACCCGTAGTAACGGTTGATCATCATCGCCGTCACACCGGCCCGTTCGGCGATCTGCCGGACCCCGGCCCTCGCGTATCCGTGCTCGGTGAACTCCACCACGGCCGCGGCGAGAATCGCCTCCCTCGTCGCGGCTCCGTCACGCTTGCGGGGCGGCTGCACAGCTTTCATGCACGGAAGCTTAACGGGGGCGGGCGGGCCGCCCGGCGAGGGCGTCGGGGCCCGGGAGCGGACGGGCGGGCGCGAAAGTGTGTGTCGAAACATGTGTACGATCTCCCGCATGTGTCATGGGACACGTGTGCGTTCGGAGGCTCGGAACCGTACGGGGTTCGTCTTCTGTCGTACGCGTGGTCCGGCCGGGGACATGTGGCGATGCACCTGATACCTGTCTCCCGGTCATCCGACGCCCCCACTCCATGGTTTCGAGTACACGGGAGACGAAGTGCCGCCCCAACGAAAGCCGCAGGACCCAGCGCTGCTGGACGGAGCGTCCTCGCGCTTCGCGAACGCGTTTCTCCGGCGCACGACCCACCTTCCCGCGGGCGGGGGTCCGGGGCCCCGCCCGTGGACGTGGATCATCAGCGCGGTCGCGGCCACCGCGGTGGTGATCCTGATCGTCTTCGCCGTCGCCCGGATACCTGCCGGCTCCGACGACGAGAAGAAGGCGTCCGCGGAGGTCTCCGTTTCGCCCACCGCATCCGGTTCGGCGCCGGCCACGGCCTCGCCCGGCTCGGATGTCCCGGACGGAGGCAGGACCGCAGGAGGCGAGAGCGCGGCCGGCAGCGGGAAGACGGCCGGGGGTGACCGTACCTCCGCGGCCGGCGGCACCACGCAGATCGGCGGCGGGGGCGGGACTGCGGAAGGCGGTGGTTCCGGTGGCGCCGCGGCCGCCGGAAGCGGGAGCGCCGCCGGCGGTGGCGCGGGTGCGTCGGCCGGCGGATCGAACGGTGGCTCGGGCGGCGGGACGGCGTCGCAGGCCGCCGGCTCCAACTCCGCTTCCGGCTCCGGTTCGAGCGGTTCGAGCGGTTCAAGCGGTTCGAGCGGTTCGAGCAGCGGCACCCAGCCGAAGGCGCAGACCGTCAGCTATCCGGGCGTCACCGTCGTGGGGAACAGCAGCGGTCGCTGCGTTTCCGCGACGGGCCACCGGAGCAGCCGCGCGACCGACGGAACGCCCCTGGAGATCTACGCCTGCGACGGCGGATCCTGGCAGAAGATCGACTTCCGCTCCGACGGCACCGCCCGGATGTACGGACTGTGCATGGACATCGCCTGGGCCTCCAAGAGCGACGGTGCCGCGATTCAGCTCGCCACCTGCAACGGCGGCTGGGCGCAGAAGTTCACTCTGAACGGCTCGGCCGACCTGGTGAACACCTCGATCGGCAAGTGTGTCGACGCCGTCGACGAGAAGACGGCCGATCACACCCGGCTCCAGCTGTGGAGTTGTGCCGGCACCCCCAACCAGAAGTGGCACAGGGGCTGACCCGATCAGCAGGCCGTGGCGCGCCGGTGCACACCGGCGCGCCCCTGTCTTTTCCCGGCGGATGCCCTCATCTGTTAGCAGGAGGAATGATGGATCTCGAAGACGACTCAACCGTCCGGAGGCTGCTGACCAGCACCCGCCGGCTCCAACAGGATCTGGTCCTGGCCAAGGAGGAGGCTCGCGCGTTCACGGTCCGGGGAACCGCCGGCGGCGGACTGGTGGAGGTCACCATCAACGGCAGGGGGACGGTCGAAAGCCTGGCGATCTCACCCGTGGCGGCCGACCCGGCCAACGTCCAAGGACTGGCCGACCTGGTCGTCGCCGCGTTCCGTGACGCCCGGCAGGGATTGACGGACCGCTACGAGACGAGGCTTCTGCCGGTACTGGAGTCGATCCGCGACGAACTGCGGGACTCCTCGCACTGACAGGACGACCGCCGCCACCAGAGCCGACGAGACCCGACGGCGGGGCCGACGGCGGCCGTCATACGACGTGCCTCAGGTCTCCGCCGAGGGTCAGCTCGCAGAAACGGGAGGCCTCCTCTCCCGTGGCCAGGAGTCGCGGGTCGGGCTGGATCAGCCGGGCCCGCGGGTCGAGGTCGATGGACACCACCGTGGCGCGAGCGCTTCGGGGAGCCTGGGTGATCCGTGCCGTATCCGGTTCCAGCCAGCGGACCTCACCGGCCACGTTCACGGCCCACAGGTGTTCACCGGGGGCCACACCGATCACGAGGGACCGGGCCCCCGGACCGGCGTCCAGCAGGGTGCGTTCCAGCCGTCGCACTTCGTCGGTCACCGTTCCCCGCCACTCGCGTTTGGCGAGTGCGATCCGGTCGCGGTACCGGAGCGGCCCGGCCTGCACCGGTACCGTCGCGCTCCGCCCCGCCGTCCCCGACGCCCCCTCAGCAGCCGCCTGCTCCTGCGCCTGGACACCGGCCAGCTCCTGGGCATCCGCAGGCTCCTGACCACCGGCCTGCCGTCGGTACGTTCCGGCCAGGCTCTCGGCCTGGTCGGCCAGGAGCAGCACGTTCTCGCGTCCGTACGCGCTTCCCGTTCCGCTCGCGTACGCCCGGGCGCGTACCGCCAGCGCGCCGAGAGCGTCGGCGCGCCGTGCGGGGTCGTGTGCGTCGGTCCGTCGGTACTCGCTCAGCATCCGGTCGAGGTCGGCCAGCCGGGAGAGGGACCGCAGGCCCGTGGCGGCCGGGTCGGTGGTGTGTGCCCGGAACTGCTCCGGGTCCAGGAGGTCGGGCGCCTCCACCGTGCCGCTCGTGCTGTCCGTACCGTGCTGCTGGGTGCTGGATGCCTGGGCTGCCGGTGAACCGGCCGGGAGGTGGCCCCGGCCCAGCCCGGCCAGGTGGTCGGCGACGGCTCGCTGCTTCTCCACGCTGCCGGCCCGGGCGAACGTCGCCTCCCGGGAACGCAGCAGGTGCCCGTAGGCCTGGTGCACCCGCCAGGCGGAGACGCTCTCCCTGCCCTTCGCGTTCAGGCCGGAGTTCACCGAGCGGACGAAGAAGTCGTCCACGTCGGCCGCGCGCTCCCCGCCGTACATCGAGTCCGCCACGGCGTGGGCGCGGTGCTCTACCGGCTGCCGCAGAAGGTCCTCGCCCAGTCCGTCGTACGCGCGTTGCAGGCGCAGCCCGAAGTAGCCGTCCTGGTCGCTTCCGGCCGGCAGCAGGTTCTCGACCGTCTGCCGCAGGTGTTCCCGATCGGCCCCCGACAGGCTCTGCCACGCGCTCCGCGCCACCAGTCGGTCCGCGTCCTGGCGGAGCGATTTGAGCCACTCGTCCATCTTCGGCTCGGCCAGTGCCTTCAGCATGTCCTCCACGAGCGCGACGGCGCGCGGGGCGTGCTTCGGCGGCAGCGTGTCCTGGCCCGTCACCGTCATCGTGTCCCGGCGTTCCTGCATGTCGGCCGCGAGCTTCTTCAGCGCCACCGCGTCGAGGTCCTGGCCCAGTTCCTCGATCTCCCGCCGGATCTCCGCGCCCACGCGCTCGATGTGCTCGTGAGCCCATTTCTGGACGGCGTTGGGGAACTTCTCCGACCGGAGCGCGTGGATCTTGTGGTTCACGGTCGAGCTGGGGCTGGTGAGTTCGTCCCGGGCCTTGTCCGCGTAGAGCGCGGCCAAGGACTTCGGGTGCGCCGGAGCGCCCTCGGATCTCAACTGGTCGATCCATCCCTTGGCGGGACGGTTGGCGAACCGGTCGACCATGCCCATGGCCAGGTCACGACGGGTCGAGATCGCTTCCCTCAGTGCCCGCGACGTCGCCTCGTCGGACGCGGCGCCGGCTCCCTTGGCGATCTTCAGCTCAAGATGGGACGCCAGCTCCTTCCGCTCCGCCCTGAAGACCGCCGAGAGACCGCGCAGCTCGTCCAGGCTGCCGACCTGGCCCAGTCGCCCGATCTCGTTCTCGATGTGGTTCTTGATGAGCAGATGCACGGCGTTCAGGTAGAGGCCGTCGGCGCCGACGGGGACCACGGCCCTGATCTTCCGCTCGGCCTGCGACAGGTCCCAGTCGTTGATCTCACTGCGCGCCAGACTCTGGTACGCCCTCGCCGTGTGCAGGGCCTCGTGCCCCGGCTCCGTCACCGCCTGCCGGTGGCGCACCTTCGCCAGGGTCACCACGCTCTCGTCGCGGGAGTGCGTGTGGTTCTCCTGGCTGACGAACTCCCACCCCTCGGGACCGAACCACATCAGGTTCGCGACCTCGAAGAGCTTCCCCTCCTCCAGGGAGCCGTAGTACTCCCCCGCACCGAACCAGTCCGTCGGCTGCCGCTCGCGCCGGAATCCCACCGGATGCGGCATGTGGGAGTCCGGCGACTGGTAGTGCCACACCGTCATCCGCTCGGGGCCCGTTTCCGCCGCGGTGACCGCATACGCGCAGCCGTTCATCGTCGGCGTCACCACCAGCCGCGGGGCGGTCCCGACCGGCACCCGCTCCACGTCGACGTGTCCCACGCTCGTCGTGAACTCGGCGGCGCTGCGCGTCAGGTACGGCACGAACGCCGCGTTCACGTAGCCGTTCTCCGCCCGTACCGCGGGCAGGGTCGCCTCCGGCGGAATCCCGAACCGCTCGGCGCCGTAGCGCTGTACGTACCACTCCGCCGCCGGGGTGAGCGCGAACACCGGCTTGCCCGAGGTCTCCGTGCCGGTCCTCACCAGCACGAACCGGTGCTCGGGGAGGTGGCCGGCCTGGCCCGGCATCAGGTCGAGCGCCTGGGTGAGCCCGGTGCGTGTCCGCGCGTCGAGTCCGGGCGCGTGCTTCTCCAGCCCCTTGAGCATGTCCATCGATACGACGCTCGACTGCAGGAAGTTCGTCGGGCCGGTCGTCAGCAGCGCTTCCGGAGACCCGCCCGTCGTCATGGCGGAGACGCCCGCGTGGTCCCCGGTGTGCGAGAGGGCCGCGGCCTTCCCGCTGCCGGCGAACGCGCCGGCCCGGCCGCCGTCCACCGCGAGCCGCTTCGCCAGTGCCTCGGCCGCAGGCGCGCCGCTCCGGTGCAGTTCCTGGCCGATGCTCGCCAGATCCCGCAGGCGTTCGGCCGACCGCAGGCCGGGAATCGGCGGATCGGCGATCTGCTGCATGCCGAACGCCTCACGGACCACGTCCGTCGGCAGACCGCGCAGCGCCGGTTCGTCGGCGTACGCCTCCACCACCGCGGCGGCGAAAGCGTCCTCGCCGCCGCCTCGTACGTCCTCGTGCCGGACGGCGCCGCTGCTCGATCCTTCCAGGAACTCCGGCCGGTCGGCCTCCTTGCCCTTGCCCCCGTCCGCCCGGGTCTGCGTGGGCTGCGTGGGCTGCGTGGGCTGGGCCTGCTGGGTGTCGACGTGGCTGGTCGGGGGCGTCTGTCCGCGCATGTTCCGGGCGACGAGTGCGGCCCGGGTCTTCAGGTCCAGGGAAGCGAACCCGGAGCCGTGCTCCTCGACGAGTTCCCCGTGCGCGTACGCCACGTGCGCGTCGTCGGCCTCGAACGTGGTTGCCAGCTCCCGGACCTCATGGGTCAGGGCCTTCTGGTCCAGCACGTGCGCGGCGACGGCGTCGGCCTTCTGCTCGCCCGTCAGCCGCTCGAACTCTCCGGGGGACTGCCGGGTCAGCTGCTGGTGGACCTGGTGGATGTACCGGCTGTCGAGGTAGTCGCCCGTGCGCTCCAGCACGAGGTGGGTCACCTTGCTGGTCAGCGCGAGTTCCGGACGTACCAGCGCATCGCCGACCAGCGCGGCCTGAACCGCCGCCGGCAGGTCCGCGACGGCGGGACGCTCCTGGAGCAGCTCCTGCCTGGCGTGGTCGATCTGGGCGCCGGTGAAGGCGAATTCCGAGGTCCGTCGCACCAGCCGGTGGACCTCGTCGCGTGCGTCGAGGGTGCCGGCGGTGTCCTGCCGGGATTCCCGGACCGCGTCGTGGTTCTCCTGCCGGGTGCCGGCCCTCGTCTCCGGTTCACGGACGTGCACGGCGCCGACCGACGTGTGGTCGGCAGCGCCCGGGAAGGCTGTCGTCTCCCGCTCAGCGATGACCAGTTGCTGTGTCTGATGCTCGGCCCCGTGCGGCTCGTGCTCCTGGGCGCCCTGGGGCCGGCCCTCCTGCTGCTCGTGCTGCTGGGCATGGGCCTGGGAATGGCCCTCGTGCTGCTCGTGCTGCTGGCTCTGGATCTGGCCCTCCTGCTGCGGGGTGGGGTCGGCCGGGGTGGCGGGGTCCGTGACCGGAGCGGTGTCCGTCGTGCCGTGGACGTCGTCGTCCGGGGCGGCGGGGCGGGAGGGGGCGACAGGCTGGTCGGGGGAGCCGGGCGAGTGCTCCCCCGGCGTCGTCGGTGGTTCGGCGCGCCAGTCCTTGAAGGCGGGGTACACCGCGTCGGGGAAGTCGGCGAAGTACTCGGCGTTCTGCAGGTCGTCGACCCGGGTCCGGAAACCGTCCTCGTGGTGGGACTCGTGCGCGAGCCAGGCCTCGGTCCGGTGCCCCTCGGGGGCGAAGAGTTCGTCGTGCCTGACGACGCGCTGTGTACGGAAGTCGTCGCCCAGCCTGTGCATCGTGTCCTCGTGGAGCGGTGTGTGCCCGACGAGGTCGCTCCCGTGTCCCACGATCTCGTGGAACTGGTGCGCGGACTCGCCCGTCAGCGCCTGGAGATCGCCCTCGTACCGGATGCGGTCCGGCAGGGTCGAGCGCACCTGGTCGCGGACGTCGTTCCACTCCTTCGCGGGCAGCTCCTCGCGCCGGCTGTCGTACTTCTGGAAGAAGTGCTGCTTGGCGTTGGTACGCACCACGTCCAGGTACTCGGCGACGACGCGGTGCTGCCCGTCCTCGCCGAACTTCTTCAGGTAGTCCTTCCCGAGGTCCGACAGCTGGGAGTGCGCGTACTCGGTCTCCTCGGACAACTTGGAACGGACGAACAGTTCCCTGTCGATGAGGCGGGGCGCGAGCTTGTCCGCCGTCATCCCGGTCATCTCCCGCCACAGGTTGCGGGGGCCACTGCCGTCGCCGTCCCTGAAGACGATGTCGTGCAGACCCCGCACGACGCGCCGGAACTCCAGACGCACCTGGTGGACCGCGTCGTCGGGCAGGTGGTTGCCCAGGGTCATCGAGTGCAGGGTGTCCTCGAACGACTCCTCCGTCGCTTCCCTGATGTCGTGCTCCCGGTCCGACTGGCCGCCGAAGTCCTCCAGCAGGTCCTTTCCGAGCGCGTCGATCCGGGCGCCGGTTCCCGGCGGGAGTCCGCCGGTGCTGTCCGCGTCGTGGAGGTACCCGTCGAAGATCTGGATGAGCTCCTCGCGCTTCGCGATGTAGTACTGCTCCAGCGGGTTGAAGTCGTGGGTCTTGTCACGGAAGTGGTCGACGGGGACCTCGTCGTCCGCGCCGGTGCCGACGGAGCCGGGCCGTTTCCCTGACGCGTCGGCCGGGTGGCCGTAGACCTTGGAGTCGTCCTTCACGTACGTCTGGAGGCCCTTGTCCCAGACGTACTTCGCCGGTGGCTCGAACGCCGGGAGTTCGTCGAAGTCGCCGCGCACGTCGCGGAACCGTTCGACCTGCTGCTTGAAATGGCTCGCGAACCTGTCCAGTTGCTCGGTGCGGATCAGGTACTTGTGCACAGCCGCCTTGGCGTCGGCGACGATGTGCTCGTGGGCCTCGCCGGAGACGAACCCCTTCCTCTCGATCTCCGCGCGGAACGAGTGGGTGATGTCGTTGCGCCACTGCCATCGGGCGTTGTCCGCCCCGAAACCGTCCTTCGGGACCGTCCTGCCGTCCAGGGCGTCGTGGCGGCGGAAGGTCTCGTACCCCTCCTGCCATGCCTGGTCGAGGCTTTCCCGATGGTGGTCGAGACGGCTTTCGGCCTCCACGAGCGGGCGGTTGTGGTCGGTCTGCCGCTGCTTGAAGGAGTCCCACTGCTCGGCCCTGGTGGGCCCGTCGGAGTCGGCGTGGACCGACTGCGCCGAGTGGTGGCCCGGTGTCTCCGCCCCGGCGCCCGCGCCCGACGCGTCGTCGCGGGCCGGGGTGGAGTGCGGGTGCTCGGCGGCCCGGCCGGCGTCGTGCCCGGCGTGGGCGCCCTCGTGGCCCGCGTGAGTGCCCTCGCGCCCGGCGTGGGCGTGGTCGGCGGCCGTGGCCGTGCGTGCCGGGCCGCCGGTCGCTTCGCTGCCGGCTGAGGTACGGCCGGAGGTGCCGCCGGACGCGCGGCCGGAGGTGCTGCCGGAGCCGATGTCGTGCGGCCGGGTCGCGGGCGTCCCGGATGCGGAGGCCGCATGGGCGCCGTCGCCCGTACGCCCGGGTCCGTCCGGGCTCGGGGACGCCGCCGAGGTCTCCCAGCGTGTGTCCTCGGCGCCCGCCCCGGCCGTTCCCTCCGGTCCGGACTCCGGCTTCGTGGCGGGCCGGTGGGCACCGGCGGCGGGCCGGACGTTCTGCGGTACGTCCCGTACGGCTCCGGGGACCTCCGGGGAGTCGGTGGTGCGCGCCGGGGTTCCCGGGCCGGGAGTGGGTTCGGGCGGGGTGCTCGTCGGTCCCGCGTCCTGGCGTGCGCCCCCGCCGTGGGCGGCCGGGGTGCCCTGGGGCGCCGCGGTCGCAGTCTCGGTGCCGGGGCGCGCGGGTACGCCGCCCGCCTTCGGAACCTCTCCGGACCCGGCGGTGGCGCCCGTACCGTTGAGGCCCCCGCCTTCGCCGCCGGTCCCGTGGGAGGCGGGCGTGGTCGCGGCCGGGTGGTCGCCGGAAGCGACGGTGGTACGGGGCGGGGAGTCGAGGAAGGCGTTCGGCCTACCGGACACCGGGGCCGTGTCCTTGCCGGCGACCGGGGCCGTGGTGCCCTTGTCGGCCACCGGGGCCGTGGTGCCCTTGACGGTGTTCGGGGCCCCGGACGACGGATCGGTGCCGCCCCTGACGGTGGTGTTCGGGGTTTCCGACGCCGCGTCACCGCCCCTGACCACGGCCGGAGGCCGGGCGCCGTCGCCTCCGGTGGTGGTGGTCGTCGCCTGGCGGACGGGCGGGTTCGGTCCGCCGGACTCGGTGACGGTGGTCGTGGCGGCGGTCGAGCCGGACGTACGGCCGGGCCCGCCGGCCCCCGGGTGGAGGCCGGCGGGCAGGGGCGCGGTCGTGCCCTTGATGCCGGTGTCCGACCGCGGCACGTCGGTCACCGGGCCCTTGGCTCCGGAGGCCGGCAGCGGCGCGTGGTCCGTCCGGACGACGGAGTTCAGGTCGGCGGAGGTGAAGTCGCCCGCCTTCGGGATCAGGGTGTCCACAACCGACGGCACGTGCAGTCCCCCGACGTCGGCGGAGGCCGTGGACGGGACGGTGACGTGGGGCGACACGTTCGGCACCGCCTCGCCGGATGCCGCGGGCGAGACCTTCGGGACCTTGACGTTCGGGCCTTCCGGCATGAAGTGCTCGCCCGCGTGCATGCCGAAGCCCGCCCAGACGGCCAGACCGACGTTGAGGCCCTCGCCCGACCAGTCGATCCTGGGCGGCTCGCCGACGATGTCGGCGGCGAGGGTCTGGGAGTAGAGGTCGGTGCCGAGGGTGACGGCCACGTTCATGATCGCCTCGGTGAGGAACGCGGCGGCGTTGCCGAGTCCCTCGGCCGCGAACCCGATGTACTTCGCTCCCGTCGCGAGCTTGGTCACCAGCTGGCCCACCGCGGAGGCGAGCTCCTCCATGACGCCGGCCAGGCCGAGCGTCAGGCCGCCGAGGACGAGGCCGAAGATCGCGGCGAGGGCGTCGATCAGGTGCTGCTTGTTGATCTGCTCGATCGTCTTCTGCAGCTCGTCCGCGTAGCTGTTGACCGCGTCGCCGATCTGCTCGGCCACCCACGCGGCCTGGAAGATCTCGTTCCAGATGTTGTGCTCGCCCGTACCGGCGCCGTTCCAGACCACCTGCGCCGCCTGCCCGGCCTTGCCGGTCCATCCCCCGGCCATCGCGTACACACTGCCGTGCATCGTGTCCAGGTACCCGTAGAGGTTCCGGCTGTTCTCGAGCCACTGGTTCCCGAGGTCGCGGATGTGCGAGACGTCGTATTCGGCCATGGGTGTGTCCTCACGGGCGGGCGGCCCCGGGCGGGGGCCGCCCACCGGTCATCTGGTGGGAGGGGGTGGCGGGCGCGTCCGGCGCCCGCGGGACGGGGGTCGTCCGCGGGCACCGGGGCCCCTACTCGGCGTCGGCGGTGTCGTGGACGGTCTGCACGAGGAGCGAGCCGGTGCGGCGGGAGACGAGGATGCCGCGGCCGGGTGGCAGCCGTCTGGCGCGCTGGTCGGCCAGTACCGCTCCCTCCCGGGGATCGCCGGACAGCAGCAGTCCGCCGGAGCCGAGTTCGCGGATACGGCCCGCCACCGGGTCCGCCGTCGAGCGGCTCATCCCGCCGTTGCGCCGGGCGAGCACCACGTGGAGGCCGAGGTCTGCGGCCTGGGTGAGGTAGTCCCCGATCGCCGTCAGCGGGCCGCGCCCCCCGGCGCCGCCGGCCACCAGGTCGTAGTCGTCCACGACGAGGTAGAACTCGGGCCCGGACCACCAGTTGCGTTCCCTCAGCTCGCGCGGCGTGATGCCGGCGGGCGGCATCCGTTCGCGGAGCTTCTCCACGACCTGCTCCAGGTAGGCGGCGGCCGACTCGGGGTCCGCGGCCGTCGCTCCGACGTACTCCTCGGGCACCGCGCCCAGCAGCCCGCGCCGGTAGTCGACGACGACGAAGCGCAGGTCCCAGGCCGAACGGCGCCTGGTCATGGCGCGCATCCAGGAGCGCAGGAAGGTGGTCTTGCCCGATCCGGAGTCGCCGTGGACCAGGAAATGCGGTCCGTCCGCCTCCAGGTCGAGCGTCGCGGGGAGCAGGTCGGACTCCCTGATGCCGATGGGCGTGGCGCTCGCGGTCAGCGCGTCCGGGCCGCCGGGGAGAGCCCGGCACGCCTGCTCCAGCTCCTCGGGGGTGACCTGTTCGGCGAGTACGCGCAGCGGGGGCGCGCCGGCGCCCTTCCAGCCGGCGACCAGCTCCTCGACCACGGCACTCTGGGCCTTGGTGAGGTTGTCGGTGGTCGCCGAGCCGTCCAGTCTGGGCAGCGCCGCGTGGAACACGTGGCCGGGCGGCAGCAGGCCACGGCCGGGCAGGAAGGCCCGCAGCTGCTTCGCCATCGGCCGGGAGATCTCCGACTCGGCGGGTTCGGCCAGGCGCAGCTCCAGCCGGCCGGTGACGGTGTCGCGGAGGTTGGCCCGTACCTCGGCCCAGCGGTTGGCGGTGAGCACCAGGTGGACGCCCACGTTGAGGCCGCGTACCGCGATCTCGGGCACCACCGCCTCGGCCTCCTCCACCGCGGAGCGCAGGGCGGCCCAGTTGTCGACGACGAGGACGACGTCGGCGGCGTTCACCCCGGCGGGCAGGGCCTTCTCCTCCCGCAGCCGCCGGAAGTCGGCCGCCGAGTCGATGCGCAGCTCCTGGAAGAGCCGCTCACGGTCGTCGACGAGCTGCCGGACCACGGCCAGCGCGCGCCGGGTGCGTACCTCGTCGTGCCGGGTGGTGATGCCGGAGACGTGGGGCGCGTGCTCCAGGCCGACGAGGCTGCCGCCGCCGAAGTCGATCCCGAGGAACTGGAGTTCGTCGGGGGTGTGGGTGAGCATCGCGCTCAGCATGGCGGTGCGCAGGAACGTGCTCTTGCCGGACTGCGGCGCGCCCACCACGATCAGATGGCCCTGCCGGCCGGTGAGGTCGAGCAGGGCGGCGCTCTGCTGCTGGAGGCTCGGCAGGTCCACCACGCCGACGGGGAAGCTCAGGCCGCCCCCTCGGGGCCACAGGGTGGAGTGGAAGCCGCGTTCGTCGTCGGTCCCGACCGGGCCGAGCATCGAGTCGAGTTCGATGTCCGTGGGCAGCGGCGGCAGCCACACCTGGTGCACGGGGGTGCCGTGGGCGCTGATCCGTTCCACGGCCACCTGCATCTCGGTGCGCCGGCCGGGCAGCGGGCGGGCGGGTGTCACGGACGGCTCGCTCTCCTCGGCCGCCTCCGAGGCGGCCTCCGCGGCCGTGCGCAGACCGAACGGCACCGGTACGGGCGGCGGTCCGGACACCGGCTCGCGTTCGTCCTCCTCCTGGTGGGCGCCGGAGATGTGGGCGACGCGGAAGCGTTCGTACACGGACTCGTCGACCTTGAGGTAGGCGGAGCCGGGGATGGCGGGGAGCCGGTAGGCGTCGGGCGTGCCGATCACCGCCCTGCTCTCCTGGGCGCTGAAGGTGCGCAGGCAGATCCGGTACGAGAGGTGGGACTCCAGACCGCGCAGGCGCCCCTCGTCCAGCCGCTGGGTGGCCAGCAGCAGGTGCATGCCGAGGCTCCTTCCCACCCGGCCTATCTGCACGAACAGCTCGATGAAGTCGGGCCGCTGGGCGAGGAGTTCGCCGAACTCGTCGACGACGATCATGAGGTACGGCATGGGCGGGAGGGGCCGGCCGTCCTCGTCCGTGCCGCCGTTCTCCCGCAGGATCTGGTACTCGCGGACCGAGTCGGCGTTGCCCGCGGCACGCAGCAGCCGCTGGCGGCGCTGCTGTTCGCCCTGCAGGGCGGTACGGACCCGGTCCACCATCGCCAGGTCGTCGGCGAGATTGGTGATGAGGCCTGCGACGTGCGGGAGTTCGGTCACTCCGGCGAAGGTGGCGCCGCCCTTGAAGTCGACGAGGACGAAGCAGAGGTGTTCCGGTGCGTGGGTCATGGTCAGGCCGGTCACCAGGGTGCGCAGCAGTTCGCTCTTGCCCGATCCGGTCGCGCCGACGACCAGACCGTGCGGGCCGATGCCGCCGAGCGCCGACTCCTTCAGGTCGAGCGTCAGGGGGGCGCCGTCGCCGGTGAAGCCGATCGGCAGCCGGAGCAGCGCCTCGTCGTCGGGCTCCCGCCACAGTCCGGTGGGGTCGAAGGTGCCGAGGTCGGCGACGCCGAGCATCTCGGAGAGTGCGACCGTGCGGGCGAGGACCTGCTCCTGCTCGCCGGAGAGCCTCAGCGGCGCGAGCGCCCTGGCGACCTGTTCGCCGAGTTCCCTCGGGCACCGGTCGGCCGTCGCGTCCTCGGCCGCGTGCACCAGGGCGGGGTGCCGGGTCTCCAGTACGAGGCCGCCGGAGGCGTCCACCCGGGCGCGGGCGTCGACCCGGCCGGGTTCCTCGCTCTCCCGGGTGACCAGGCACACGACGTGCAGTCCGCTGTCGGGCCCGGCCTCGGCCAGCAGATCGGCCACCAGCGGGAGTCGTGCCCACTCCGCTCCGGGCCGGAACCCGTCGAGGACCACCACCAGACGGCGCGTCGCCCGGGTCCAACGACGCGGGCCCAGGGAAGTGCCGCGTTCCGCGCGTTCCTCGCGTGCGCGGTCCACGTGCGCCTGGAGCAGGTCGGCGAGGCCTGCCATGCTCGCGGCCACCATGGGGGCCAGCTCCTCCCCGCCCGGCCGTCGGACGTGGGGCAGCCATTTCACCCAGGACCAGGTGTGGTCCTCGCCGGGGGTGAGTGCCGCGATCCTGACGTCGTCGGGGGCGTGCAGGACGGCCAGCTGTGCGAGGAGCGATCCGGCGAGTTCGGCGGTGCGTTCCGGCGGGCCGAGCAGGCTCAGGACGCCGGTGTTCGCCAGGTCCACCCAGGCGGGCTGGAGGCTGACCGACTCGAAGTCGTGGGCGAGCTTCCGCGCGCGGCGGTGCGCCTCGGGGTCGTGCTCCGTCGTGGGGTCGCCGTGTCCGGCCGGCACGATGTGCAGGGCCGGCGCGCCACGGCCGATGCCCAGCCGGAGCTTCATGAAGTCCGCGTCCGAGGGCCGGCGTTCCCACACCCGGCGGGGGCCGGTGGTGGCGATGGCCCACAAGCGGTGCGGGCCGGGATGCGTGAAGGCGCCGGCCGCGCGCTGCGCGGCGGCCGATGCGCGGGCCTGGCGGCGGATGTCGGCGAGGTATTCGAGGTAGCGGTCACGTTGGCGGTGCTGGGTGCGCCGGTTCGCGTTCCGGGTCTGGGTCCTCACCAGAAAGGTGACCCCGACGGAGACGACCACGAAGCCGACGCCGAGCATCATCAGCCACGGCCGCCCGAAGGTGAACATGTAGGCGGCCATGCTGATGCTGCTGAGCAGCGGCAGCAGCATGTAGAGGAGGCTCTGGGCCTGGTTCGGCGCGGCCTTCTGCGGCGGGGCGGCCAGCGCGACGCGGGTCTCCGGCACGGACGGCGGGAATGTCCTGGCCGGGCGGTGGAAATCTGTCCTGGTCATTTAGTTCGGGTAGTCCTGAGTGATGGGGAAATCGGGTCCGGTGTGGTCGGACGGCTGACCGCCGTCACTGCTGGTGTCGGCCAGTCCGCTGGAGAATTTGAGAAAGGCCGATTCCAATTCCTTTTCCAGGTGGCTGTACGCGATTCCCGTTCCGAGAATTCCGCCGGCCATGGCGGGGAGCACTCCCGTGTCACCGTCCTTTTCGCCGAACATCTGCTTCATCACGCTGTTCCAGCGGTCGTTGAACGCCTGGGCCTCGTCGGCGCTTTTGGAGACCCATCCCAGTTTCAGGTCGGCGGCCGTGTCGCTGATCCTCTTGATCGAATCGCCGACCTGGCCGGCGAGGGCCAGCAGCCTGTCGCTGTCCGAGGCGAGCGCCTGCGGGTCGATCCGTATCGGGCTGATGTCGTAGTCGGCGTTGTCCGGCATGGTCGGCCTCCGGAGTCGTGGGTGTCGGTGGGCACGGTCGGCCTCCGGAGTCGTGGATGGTGCCGGGCATGGTCAGCCTCCGGAGTTGTGGGTGTTGGCGGTCTCGGCGGCGGCGTAGTTGTCGTAGGCGGTCTGCATGCGCCGGGCCATGTCCTGGAGCAGGTCCGCCAGCCCGTGCGAGGCATCCGTGAACCACGTCGACATCGTCTCGAAGCTGACGGCGGAAGGGCTCTGCCAGGAGCTCTGGGCCGATTCGAAGCAGCTGCGGATCTGACCGAGCAGGTCGGCGATGTGCCCGCCCTCCGCTCGCACGACCCCGATCGCACCGCTGAGCCGGGCCAGGGCGACCCGGAACTCCTCGGCGGACATGGTTCCGTGGGAGCCGCCGGAGGATCCGTGCCCGGTCTCGGTCTTGGTCTCCGTCTTGCTCCCGGTCTTGCTCTGCGTCCCGGCCCCGTTCGGGCCGGTCGCGTGACGGTCGTTCAGGGAGGCGTGTGCTCCGTCCGGGTGGCCGGTCCCCGACGCGTCCGCCCCGCGTACGCGATCGGTCGCCGAGACGGCTTCCGACGGGTCCGCGGCGGGCGCCTGTCCGGTCGCCCGCACCCGGTCGAGTGCGGGCACGGCCCCGTCGGTGAACGGTTCGCGGGGTGTCGCGATCATGTCGGGATTTCCCGTGGACGGTGTCGTCATGGGGTGGGTCTGCTCCTTTCTTCCGTCAAGCGGGATGTGATTCTCGATCGGGCATCCAGAATTCCGGATCGACCTTTCGCCACCGGACCCGCATATGCCAGACTGACGCCGGCCGAATTCATCCGGCCAAAACTTCCGGACGGCCCTGCCGTCAATGAAGCGCATGGGAGAAAATCATGGCCGAGGGCCAGCAGAACGACGACCCGGATGCCGGAAAGGATTTCAGTAATCTCGTCCCGCACATGGCTGTCGGCTGGGACGCACCGCCCAGCTTCAACACCGACCCGGGCGGACAGTCGAGCGGGCAGTCGTCGAACGAGGTGGCCGACAGCGGCCGGATCGCCTTCGACGCCGCCGCGGTGCGGGCGACCGAGAACACCCTGCTGGCCCAGGGGCGCAGCGCGGTCTCCGGTTACGAGACGCTGCGCGGGCACGTCGACGCCGCCGTGCACGGCCAGTTCTGGGGCCCCTCCCACACCAGCCAGCCGGTCTCCGCGACGCCCGGGCTGAACCCGAACCCGTCCGCCGGCTACACCCCGCCCCTGGACACCATGGACAAGGAGGACCAGAACACCCTCGCCGAGATCGGCGAGAACTTCGCGCAGCACATCAACCCGGCGATGCAGAAGGCCCTGGCGCTGCAGAGCAACGCGCTCGAACTGCTCGGCAACTACGTCGCCATGATCAACAGCGCCGGCCAGTCGTACGCCCACGTCGACCGGGCCGCGCGGTTCCCGGACCCTCCGGGCCCGGTCACCGCGCAGGCGTAGGGCCTGGTGACCGCGGAGGCGCAGGACCCCGTACGCGCGGGTGGCGTCGGCGCGGCGGACGTGCTCGGGGCGGGGCATCAGGCCACCGCCGCGGGCACGTCGGCCGGTGTCAGCACGGTCAGGTCCTCGTCGCGGGGGTCGGCCAGGTCGGCGACGCGCACGGCGTGCTGTTCGGTCATCCGCTGGAAGGACTGCCGGGCGGTGCGTCCGTTGCCGAAGCGTCCGGTCCGTTCGATGGAGTCGAAGTGGGCCAGCAGCGCCGCCGACGTGTCCTGGAGGATGCGGTAGTCGTGCTGGGAGGCCTGGTACTCGACGATCCGTACGAGGTCCGCCGACGAGTAGTCGTCGAAGCGGAGGGTGCGGGTGAACCGCGACGCCAGGCCGGGGTTGGAGTCGATGAGGCGCTCCATGTCCTGCGGATAGCCCGCCGCGATCACCACGACCTCGTCCCGGTGGTCCTCCATCAGCTTGACCAGGGTGGAGACGGCCTCCTGCCCGAAGTCGTTGCCCTGCCCCTCGGGGACCAGGGCGTACGCCTCGTCGATGAAGAGCACGCCGCCCAGCGCCTGCCGGAAGACCGCGGTGGTCCTCGGCGCGGTGTGGCCCACGTACTCGCCCACCAGGGCGCTCCGGTCGGCCTCCACCAGGTGACCCCGGGCCAGCAGCCCGAGGGCGGCGAGGAGCCGGCCGTACAGCCGGGCCACCGTGGTCTTGCCGGTCCCCGGGTTGCCCGCGAAGATCAGGTGGCGGCTCAGCGGCGGGGGCTGCAGTCCGGCCTCCTGACGCCGCTTCACCATCCGCATCAGCTTCGCCATGGCGGCCACTTCGCGCTTGACGCCGTCCAGGCCCACCAGCCGCTCCAGTTCGGCCAGCAGCTCGGGCAGCTGGTCCTCGCCGACCTCCTCCCGCCCGTCCGGCGCGGTGCCTGCCCCGTTTACGGATGCGCCGGCCGGAACGCCCGCGGCGGTGAGCCCGGCGGCCACCGCCGGGCTCTCGGCCTCCGTCGGCAGGGTGGCCGCCTTGACGTCGTGGCTGCGGCACTGTTCGAAGCAGGCCGCGGCGCCGTCGGCCTGCGACAGGTCCTCGTCCACGTCGTGCACCAGACAGCGCCGCAGCACCGGGGACGCCTCCGCGCCCACGTACACGGCCGGATAGCCGGTCGCGGAGACGGTGCAGTCCTCCAGCAGCCCTCGGGCGCCGTCGCCGATGTACAGACCGTTCTTCGCGGCGCCGGTGACGGTCACCGACCGCACCCGGGGGTCGGCCCCGGACCAGATCACGAGCCCGCTTCCCCCGGCGTCCGAGATGGTCAGGTCCTCGATCCAGGCCTCGCTGCGCTCGTCGAGGAAGACACCCGCCGATCCCGGCGCCTCGATCCGCCCGCCGCGCACCACCGCACCGGTGGCCGCGGCGATCTCGATGCCGGTTCCGGTCGGCCGCAGCACCTCGCAGTGGTCGAGCAGGGGTCGGTGGCCGGTGTCGAGCCGGACGCCGGTGCCGGTCCCGCTGATCACGCAGCGGCGGAGCACCACGTCCGCCCCCTGGACGTCGACGCCCGTCATGCGGGCCCGCTCCACCCGGCTGTCCTCGGCGACGAGGACCGCCGCGCCCTCCACCCGTATCGCGTGCTGTGCGCTGTCCCGCACGGTGCAGTCGCGCAGGACGGCCCGGGCGCCGTCGGCGATGTTCAGCGCCGTGTACGTGGTGGTGGAGATCTCGCAGTCGGTGAGCCGGACGGTGCAACGGTCCGAGGCGTGCACGCCGTTGGCGCCGGTACGGGCCACGGTGGTGGCGTGCGCGTGCAGTTCGGCGTCGTCCAGGGCGGCGAGGCCGGTCCCGGGCACGTCGACCACCCGGGTGCGCTCCAGCTCCACGCGGCCCGTGCCCGAGGCGATCACTCCCGCCCCGCCCGTCTCGCGGACGTGGCAGTCCCGCAGCCGCAGGCCTGCCGCCGCCGCCAGGACGCCTTCCTTCCCGGTGCGGAAGATCTCGCACTTCTCCAGCCGGATGCCCAGCCCTTCCCGTCCTGCCTCGGCGGCGTCGGCGTCCGCCGGGAGCGGGGCCGCGGTGGCGGTCGTGGCCGCCGCAGTGGCGGGGTCGGCGACCCGCAGCCCCTGGGCCGTGGTGTCGTGCAGCCGGGAGCCGCGCAGCAGGGGGCGGGCGAGGGGATGCACCAGGACCGCCGCGTCGCCGGTGTGCCGGACGGTGCAGTCGTCGAAGGTGCCCGCCGACTCTCCGGCCATCACGATGCCCGCCCCGGTCACCCGTTCCACGGTGAGCCGGCGGACGTCCGCCCGGGCGGCGTCGCTCAGTGTCAGTCCGTGTCCCCGAGTCGCCCTGATCACGCAGTCCTCGACGACCGCCCGGGCCGTGCCGGTCACATGGACGCCGGTGCCGGTGGCGTCCTCGACGGTGCACCGACGCAGCTCGGCGACGGCGGTCCGGACGACTTCGATCCGGCCCCCGGCCACCGCGCACCGGTCCAGGAGCGGGCCGCCGCCGGAAAGGACGACCGCGGGTCCGCGGTCCGGGGCGCCCTCGACCGTCATATCCCGCAGTACGGGCGAGCCGCCGTTCACGCGGACCGCCGGTCCGTGCACGGCCGCGATCCGCACGGTTCCCGGCCCCTTCTCCGCGACCACGGTGATGTCCTGGTCCAGGACCAGCGACTCCCGGTACTCCCCCGGCTGGACACGGATCTCCGCGCCCTCGTCGGCCGCCCTGAGCGCGGCGGTGACGGTGCGGTAGGTGCCCCAGCCCCGGTCGGCGACCCGCAGTACATGGCGTTTCACGGGCGGCCCGCCCCGTCCGGTGAGCCGGTCACGAGGTCCGTCCCGAGTCCATCAGGGTGCTGTAGACACCGAAGACGCCCACGGCGAGCGGTACGCAGGTCACCATCAGGAACCCGGCGAGCGGATCGATCCAGGAGGGACGCTCGTCGGCTCCGTCGACACGGAAGGCCCGGCCCAGTCCGACGGCGAGGGCGAGTACCGCGACGAACAGCAGCGCGGCCGGGCCCGTCCAGCCGGGCGCGCCGAAGGTGGCCGGGGCCCGGACGAGTGTGACCCCCAGACCGGCCGTCCCCGCGGCCACCACCGGTACGACCGCCGGCGCCATCGTCAGCCGTCCCGCCCGCAGGACGAGTGCCAGTCCGAGGCAGCCGGCCAGCGCGACCGCGAACGGCCGGCTCGACGAGCCCAGCACGACCATGCAGCCGGCCGCGACCGCGGAGGCCAGCAGGTTGATGCCGGTCAGCAGCCGCCGACCGCGCTCGACCAAGTTCAGCACGGCGGCCTCGTCGTCGGCGTCCGCTCCGGTCTCCGGTCCCGCGACGTCCGGTCCGGCGAGCACGGCGAAGTGGCCCGAGAGCCTGGGCGCCGCGCCCAGTACCGCCGGCACGACCACTCCCACCACGGCGGACGCCTCCAGCGACGTGGCCCCTCCGGCGGTGAGACACACCGTCAGCAGCAGGGCGAGTCCGGTGATCGCCACCGCCGCCAGGGTCGTCGCGTGGCGGACGGCGAACAGTCCGGCGAGCGCTCCGAGCACGGCGCCCGCGCTGAGGGCGACCAGTACCGAACCCGTGCTCGACGTCGAGGGCAGTGTCGCCCCGGCCACGGCCAGCAGCGGAACGGCGGAGAGCGCCATGATCAGCCGCAACCCGGCGGGCAGGGACCATCCCTGACGGGTGGCCTGCCGTACCAGCGCGACCAGACCGAGGGCGACGAGGACCGCGGCCGCTCCGGTGACCGGCGCGGCCCCGCCCCGGCCCCCCGGCCACGCCAGCGTGAAGAAGCCCGCGATCAGAGCCAGGACGCCGAGGACCAGGGTGGTGTACGCCCGCGAGCGGCGGTCCCACGCGCTGCTGTCCCTGCCCGCCTGCTCGACGGTCTCCTCCAGGTCGGTGACGACGGGCTCGTCGGACTCCCCGGCGGCCGCGTCCCGCAGGTACAGCGTCGTCCCGTCGACGACACCGCATTCCCTGAGCGAGGTCTCCGGTGCGAACGGCGCCGCACCGGGCAGCGCGAGCGACCAGACCGGAGGGAAGGTCTCGTCGAACTCCACCTGTCCCACGAGCCCGAGCAGGGCCGGGGTGTATTCGGCGATGGCCGACTCCGCGGGCACCGCGAGGTCGACCCGTCGCCGCGCTCCCACCACCGTCACATGGCAGCGTTCATTCTCCACTGGGTGTTGTCCTTGTCGCCTTGTCGGCCGGAGGCCGGTTCTGTCGTGCCGGGGTCGGTCGCGCGGGGGTCGGTTGCGCGGGAGTCGGTTGTGCCGGGTCCGTCGCCCGGGAGCCGGTTGCGCCGGGTCCGTCGCCCGGGAGCCGGTTACGCCGGGGTCGGTCGCCCGGGGTCGGACGCGCGGGATCCGGTTGTGCCGGGTCGGTCGCCGGGGCTCGATCGCGCGGGATGCGGTCGCCCGCGAGTCAGTGCGTGGAGGCCCAGGTCTTGATGTTCGCTTCCTCGGCTCCTACGTAGTTGCCCCAGTTCACGTGCATCGCGGCAGCGATCTCGCCGAGCACTCCGCCCTCGCCCTCGCTGCCGAAGAGACCGACGGCGGCCAGGTCCCACTCGTGCATGCGTTCCTGGTACTCCGTCGCGGACTGGGCGTTCCACGTGTCGATCAGCGACTGGATGCGGCCCCTCAGCGCGTGCAGTTCGTCCATGATGTGGGACGCCTGTCCGTTGAGGTGGTCACGGGCCCCCTCCAGTTCCTTGCCGACGATGATGGGTGTGCTCTCGATGTCGGGCATCTCGACTCCTCAGACGGGGAAGTGTGCGTTCGATGTGTGGGTGTGCCCGTCGCCGTCAGCCGAGGCGCGCGGGCGGGAGGTTCACCTTGTTGAGGTTGGTGACATTCGCCTGCTCGCCCTGGAGGTAGTTGTGGGCGGTGTTGGAGAGGCCGTTGGCGATGCCGAGCAGGGCGTTCTGCATCCGCCCCGCGTACGCGTCCCATTCGGCCATGAGTTCCTGGAACGTGGCGGAGGCGATGCCTCCCCATACGGCCTCCAGACTCCGGACGTAGCCCTTCAGTGCGTCGAGTTCACCCTGCACGGTGTGCTGGGTGGTGCTGATGTCGCCGGACTTCTCCAGCAGTTCCGAGGGTGTCGTGTGGTAGAGCACCCCGTCCGAGCCCGTGAACCCGGTATTCCCGCCGTCCGTCGCCGCCATGTCGGCCGCCTTCCTGAACTGGTCACCGAGGCCGGCGCAACGGAGCACCGACCACCCCGGAGAAACTTGATGACGATCACCACTCGCCCGCCGGCACAGGGCCGGACGGACCGTCCGCACGCGCTCACACCTTCCGGCGGGCACGGGCCACAACATACACACGTATCTTAACGTGTGTCGGGCCAGGCTCTGACGCAGAGAAACATGTGTGCACGGCGAACCCGGAAGCCCACCCCACCCGCACCCCGACCCGCCCCTCGCCTCCGGCCGCCCCGCACGGTCCCACCGAACCCCGCGTCGCGCGGGAGCGGGCAGGGCACGCACCCTGTGACGCAGGCCACATGACGGAGGTGCATAGCGAGGCGGGCACCAGTGTCTTTGTCAGTGGTGGAGGACGTGTCCGCGGTCGTGCGGTGGTGTACGGGTCGTCGACGTGTGCCGCCCGCTGCCGACTGACGTCGTGGCGGAGCCGGTGAGCCGGCGTGGAGGTGAGGGGGGCGGGACCGATGGGGCGATCGAGGGCCGAGGAGTTCGACCGGTTCGTCACGGCTCGCTGGCCTGCCCTGCTCCATCTGGCGCGGCTGCTCACCGGCGGGGACCGGCACCGGGCGGAGGACCTGCTCCAGGAGGCGCTGGTCAAGCTCTGGTTCGCCTGGCCGAGGGTGGCCGACGAGGCGCCCGAGGCGTACGTGCGCCGGATTCTCGTCCGTGCCGCGGCCCGTTCGGCGCGGCGGCGGTGGTGGGGCGAGCAGCCCGTGGACACGCTGCCCGATCCGCCCGGGGCTCGGGACGAGACGGCAACCGTGGACGAACGGACCAGGTTGGAGGCCGTGTTGGCGTTGCTCCCCGCACGACAGCGGGCCGCCGTGGTGCTGCGCTACTACCAGGACCTGCCCGAGGGCTCCGTCGCCCAGGCCCTGGGATGTCCGGTGGGGACCGCCCGTTCGCTGACAGCACGCGGCGTCGCACGGCTGCGGCGACTTCTGGCGGAAGCGGCCGGAGCAGCCGAAGCCGCGGAAACGGTCCAACCATCCGGACCGGTCGGACCGGTCCGATCGCTCGGACCGGTCGAGTGAAGGAGGAGGAAAAATGGACCACTTCGAGCAGGAACTGGCGCGGATGATGCGTGACGGCCGGGAGGACGCGCCCTTCGAGGACCGTCATCGGCACCGGCTCCGGGTTGCCGTGCGCGCCCGGCAGCGGACCCGGACCGCCTGGATGGCCACCGGGTCGGTGCTGACCGTCGCCGGACTCGGAGTCGCGCTGACGGTCCTGTCGAACTCCCTGGCGGGCGGCGGCCCGACCGGTCCCCTGCCCCGCCCGGTCACGTCCGCCGAGTCGGTCCCCGCACCGTCGACGGCCCGCCTCGCTCCCACGGCACCCACGGAGACCTCGACCGCCCGGGCGGCACCCTTCGGGCTCCGGGCTCCCGGCAGCGGCGGCGTGCAGTGAGCGCCGGGCCCGCGGACGTGCGCCCGGCCGGAGTACGAGCGGTGGATTCCGTCTCCTGGGAGCAGCGGCTGCGGCGGTTCGGGTACGTCGCGCGCCCGGCGCCGTCCGTGCGCGACCGCCTGGTCGTGCCGTTTCCCGAGCCCGCGTCGTGGCCGTGGCGCGCGCTCGGACTGTCCGGGGTGGCGTCGCGCCGTCCCGGCTGGAGCGGGCCGCTGCTCGTGGCGCTCCTTGCCGGGCTGACGCGTTTCTGGCATCTGGGCAGCCCGCGGGCGGTCGTGTTCGACGAGACGTACTACGCCAAGGACGCCTGGTCCCTGCTGCGGCACGGCTACGAGAGCGGCTGGCCGGACCGTACGGTCTCCGACCCCCAGATCCTGGGCCACCCCCAGGTGATCCCCCTCTCCGACACCGGGGTCTTCGTCGCGCATCCGCCGGCGGGAAAGTGGGTGATCGCCCTCGGCGAGTGGATGTTCGGGCTGAACCCGTTCGGCTGGCGCTTCATGATGGCGGTCCTCGGCACTCTGTCGGTGCTGATGCTCTGCCGGATCGGCCGCCGCCTGCTCCGTTCGACGTGGCTGGGCTGCCTGGCCGGAGCGCTGCTGGCCGTGGACGGGCTGCACTTCGTGATGAGCCGCAACGCCCTGCTGGACCTCGTCGTCATGTTCTTCGTGCTGGCGGCGTTCGGGTGCCTGCTCGTCGACCGGGACCGTGCGCGGGCCCGGCTCGCGGCAGCCCTGCCGGTCGACGCGGAGGGCCGGACGCGCCCCGACGGGCCGACCGGCGAACGGGCCGGGACGGGTGTGCGTCCCTGGCGGGTCGCGGCCGGCGTCTTCCTGGGGCTCGCGGCGTCGGCCAAGTGGAACGGCCTGTACTTCCTCGCCTTCTTCGTGGTCCTCACCCTGCTGTGGGACGTCGGCGCCCGCCGTGTCGCAGGCGCGTACCGCCCCTGGCGCGCGGTGCTGCGCAAGGATCTCGGCCGGTCGGTGCTCTCCCTCGTGCCGGTCGCCCTCGTGACGTATCTGGTGACCTGGACGGGCTGGTTCGTGTCCGACGACGGTTACGGACGCCATTGGGCGGACGGCCGCGGCGGCACCTGGTCGTGGATTCCGGCCCCGCTCCGCAGCCTGTGGCACTACGAGTACGGGGTGTACCGGTTCAACGTGGGACTGCACGCCCCTCACCCCTACGAGTCGAATCCGTGGAGCTGGCTGGTCCTCGGCCGTCCCGTGCTGTTCTCCTACGTGTCGCCGGAGGCCGGGACGAACGGCTGTCCCCCGGCGGGGAGTTGCTCACAGGTGGTCCTCGCCCTGGGGACGCCGCTCCTGTGGTGGTCGGCGTGCTGCGCGCTCGGGTACCTGCTGTACCGGTGGGCGCTGCGGCGGGACTGGCGC
The DNA here is from genome assembly GCF_053597235.1 of Streptomyces sp. NPDC001493. Classification (NCBI taxonomy): domain Bacteria; kingdom Bacillati; phylum Actinomycetota; class Actinomycetes; order Kitasatosporales; family Streptomycetaceae; genus Streptomyces; species Streptomyces sp. NPDC001493. Next base: position 565,498 of record NZ_JBSFHV010000001.1, on the reverse strand, counting down.
TGCGGAGCCGTGCTGTGTGCGGTGGGTGCCGGGTACCTGCCCTGGTTCCTGTACCAGGACCGGACGGTCTTCTCCTTCTACGCGGTCGTCTTCGTGCCGTACCTGTGCCTGGCCGTGACGGTGATGCTGGCAGCTCTGGCGGGTCCGCCGGGAGCGGCTCGCGGGCGGCGGCTGCGGGGAACGGTGGCCGCCGGTCTGGTGGTCCTGCTCGTCGTCTGGAACTTCGTCTACTTCTTCCCGGTGTACACGGGGCAGACGATCCCGTACGACGGCTGGCGGGCCAGGATGTGGCTCGACACCTGGATATGAACGTGGCCCGGACCCGAAGGGCCGGGCTCGGAGGTGGGACGCCGTCGGCCGTGGTGTGGCCGCCACCGTCCAGCCGCCCGAGGGCTGTCCCGTAATTCCTGGTGGATCAGCCCCGATCGGACCGCGGCCTCAGCCCGTCCATCACCAAGCGGAAGAGGTGTTCCCGGCGCTCCGTGAGCGTCGGGGCCTGGTCAGCGATCCAGCTGAGGGCGTTGGCCAGCGCGAACAGGTCGATGGGTGCCACGTCCGGCCTGACCCTCCCTGATTCCTGAGCGGCCTCCAGCAACCGGCCGCCGGCCTGACGCATGGACAGGCAGCACGCGTGCAGCGGTGACTGCGGATCGTTCAGAGTGGCCATCAGGGTTGCGGGCAAGCCCTGGTAGGCGCCCGCGCCGAGGGTGAACTCGTAGAGCCATTCAGTCAGCGCGCGCTCGGGCGGGGCTGTGGCGGCAAGTTCGTCCGCCCGTTCCGCGAGGTGGGTGAAGCGCTGGCTCAGCAGGGCCTCCAGCAGGGCGTCCCGGTTCGGGAAGTGCCGGTACAGCGTGCCGAGGCCGACGCCGGCGCGTCGGGCGATGTCCCGCAGGGAGGCCGGGGTTCCCTGTTCCGCGACGGCCAGCGCGGCTGTTTCCAGGATCCGTTCACGGTTGCGCTGCGCGTCGGTGCGCGCTGCGCGCGGTTTGTCGGGGTGTGACTCGATGGACATGACGGACCTGCCTTTGACAAGCGGAGCACTGCTCCGGTTACCTGTTCCGGAGCACTGCTCCGGACTCTATCCGGGGTGCCCGCAGTGGAACTTGGGGAGGGACCCAATGGGTACGGCATCGATGCGAGCTGTCAGACTGCACGCCTTCGGCGAGCCCGAGGAACTGGTCTACGAGGAGGTGGCCCGGCCCGAGCCCGGGCCGGGTGAGGTGCTTGTGCGGGTCCACGCGGCGGGTGTCAACCCGCCGGACTGGTACGCACGGCGCGGGTTCGAGAACTTCCCGGTCGAGGTGCGGCCGAACTGGACGCCGCCGTTCATCCTGGGCAGTGACATTTCCGGCGTGGTCACAGCTCTCGGTGCCGGTGTCACCGAGTGGCAGCCCGGCGACGAGGTCTTCGGCCTCGTCAACTTCCCTGGCCGCCCGTCCGGGTACGCGGAGTACGCGATTTCACCCGCCGCCCACCTGGCCCCCAAGCCGGCCGCCCTCAGTCATACCGAGGCCGCCGCCGTGCCGATGGCCGGGCTGACGGCCTACCAGTACACCTTCACCCACCTGCACGGCCGCGTCGGCTCCACCGTCCTGGTCAACGGAGCGGCGGGCGGAGTCGGTCACGTCGCCGCGCAACTCGTCCGGATTGCCGGCGCGAAGGAGGTGATCGGCGTGGCCTCCGGGCGACACGAGGCTTTTCTGCTGGGCCTGGGCGTGGACCGGTTCGTCGACTACACCCGGGCGCCCGCCGAGGAGGTTGTCCGCGATGTGGACCTGCTGATCGACACGGTCGGCGGCTCCGACGCGCACCGCCTGCTTCCCACGGTCCGGCGCGGCGGCCGGATCGCACCCGTCTTCCTGGGCGACTACCACCGTGAGCGCGCGGCCGGACTCGGGGTCGTCGTCGAGACCATGTGGCAGGTGCGCTCCAGCGGTTCGGATCTCGCCGAGCTGGCCACTCTCATCGACGCCGGGCAGGTGCGCGTCGCCATCGACAGCGTCTTCCCCCTGCGCGACGCGGCCGCCGCCCACACACGCGCCGAGCGCGGACACCTCCAAGGCAAGATCGTCCTGAACGTCGAGGAATAGGGTTCTCTCCAAGCCGCCGCCGAGATGCCACCACCGAGGATCCGGGGAACGACGTGTCCGTTCACAGAACTGAACGAGCAGCTCAACACCTCGAATCGGCGGGCGGCTTGGACGACCTGGACGTCGGATTCCGCGCGATCGTGGACGCTCCGGCCGAACGCGCGGAATCCCGGCAGGCGGATCCGCTCGACGCCGTCGTGCTCTCGCCTCGGCGCACACCTTGGACGGCGGGCCGACCGTCCGTCCGGACATCGGTGACCCGGGGCGGAACGGCCGGGGCAGGAACGGCCGTGCCGACCCCGGCCGACCGGACGTGATCGCACAGGTCCGCGGCGTCCGCCACGAGCACGCGGACACAGGGCTCCTCCGAAGGGTCGTAGCGGCCCTCGCACGCCCACCAGGCGTCCCGGGAGAGCCCGTAGAATGATCCGGCACCGATGGAGGAACGCCGATGGTCCGCTTCGCGAGGACACGCACCACGTCCGCGCCGAGCCCGCGTCACTCCCCCGTGCCGGTGGCCACGGACGCGGAGCCCGTTCCCGGGGCACGGGCCGCCGGGTCCCCCTGGTGTTGTCCGGCGGTGGCGGCCGGTCTCGGAGGGAAGGTGGCCCGTGGGGTCGGCTGAGTCACCGCACGGCTCCTCGGCCGGCCCGTTGGTGGGCCGCGAGCACGATCTGGACCGTATCGCCGCGGCGCTGGACGGACGCGCGAGCGGCGCCCTGCTGCTGTCGGGGGACCCCGGCGTCGGCAAGTCCGCGGTGCTGGACGCCGTGGTCCGGGAGGCTCTCCGGGACGGGACCCGCGTGCTGCGGGCGGCCGGCGCGGAGTTCGAGGCGAACGTCGGCTACTCGGCGTTGAACCAGGTCCTGATGCCTTTGCACGGCCTGTTCGAGCGGCTCGACGCCACCGGCGAAGAGGCGCTGAGTGTCGCACTCGGGTTCGGGTCCGGTCCGGCTCCCGAGCGGCTGGTCGTCTGCAACGCGGCGCTGGCCCTGCTGCGGGAAGCGGCGGAGGACGCGCCGGTGCTGCTGGCCGTGGACGACCTGCCCTGGGTGGACCGGGCGAGCGCCGCGGTCTTCGGTTTCGTGGCGCGGCGGCTGACCGGGGGTCGCGTCCGGTTCCTCGCCGCGTCGCGCACGGGTGTGGACAGCTTCTTCGACGGCAGCGGTCTGCCCGCGTACGAGCTGTCCGCCCTGGACGCCGACTCGTCCGCCCGCCTCGTCGACCTGCGCTTCCCCGACCTGGCCCTTCCGGTGCGTCGACGTCTGCTGGATGCCGCGCAGGGCAATCCGCTGGCCCTGCTCGAACTCCCCGGCGCGCTCCGCGCGGACCAGCGCGGGGCCCGGGAGGTGCTGCCCGCGGTCCTGCCGCTCGGCGAGCGCCTCCGGTCCCTGTTCGCCTCCCGTGTCCGGTCCCTGCCCGCCGCCACCCGTGACCTGCTGCTGCTCGCCACCCTCGACGGCACCGGCGACCTCGGGGTGCTGTCCTCGGCCACGCGGGAGGCGGGCGGCGAGGCGGATCTGCGGGACCTGGACGCCGCCGAGGAGGACGGGCTCGTACGGGTGGAGGAGTCGCCGCGCCGTCTGGTGTTCCGGCACCCGCTGATCATGTCGGCGGTCGTCGGCGCGGCCACCAGCAGCGGACGGCGTGCGGCGCACCGGACGCTGGCACGGGTTCTGGGCGACAAGCCGGAGCAGCTGGCCTGGCACTTGGGCGAGGCGACCCTCCAGCCCGACGAGGAGGTCGCGCTCCTGCTGGAGCGGGCCGCGCGCCGCATCCTGAGCCGCGGTGACGCGGTGGCCGCGATCGCGGCGCTCGCCCGTGCGGCCGACCTCAGCCCGCTCGACGCCGATCGCGCGCGCCGGCTGTCGGAGGCGGCCTACGTGGGCGCGGAGGCGATCGGCGCGCTGCACAGCGCGTCGGCCCTGCTGGAGGACGCGTCGCGGGCGGATCCCGGGCACGGGGCGTCCCTGCGTTCGGCGACCGCCGCGGTACAGCTCGTGCTGAACAGCGACGGGGACCTGGCGACGGCCCACCGGTTGCTGGTCGGCGCCATCGAGGGCGGCGACCACGGCTACGACGCCGACGACCCGGCCCTCGTCGACGCGCTGCACTTCCTGATCCTGCTGTGCAACTACGGTGCCCGCGAGGAACTCTGGAAGCCCTTCCACGCGGCCGTCCAGCGGCTGCGGCCGGCTCCCCCGCCGCTGCTGCTGGTGGCCGCGCAGACCTGGGGGAACCCGGCCCACACCGACGGGGCGACCCTGCGTCTGCTGGACGAGATCATCGACGGCACGACGAAGGAGACCGACCCCGCCCGGGTCGTCCGGGTGGGTACGGCCGCGGTGTACACCGACCGCTTGTCGGTGGTGCGCGAGGCGGCCTGGCGGCTGGTACGGCAGGGGCGTGAGGGCGGCCCGGTACGGCGGCACATCGGCGCCCTGCTGCACCTGTGCCTGGACGACTACCAGCGGGGCGGGTGGGCCGAGGTGCTGGAACTGTCGGAGGAGGGGCTGACCCTCTGCGCGAGGTCCGGGTACACCGTCTGCACCTGGTTCTTCCAGTACACCAAGGGCCTCGTCACCGCGTCCCGGGGCGACACCGGGACCGCGCACGCGCTCGCCGACGCGATGACGCGCTGGGCGGCGCCCCGGGGTATCCGGGAGGCCGTGCACTGCGCGCAGGAGGTGCACGCCCTCGCGGACATCGCCGACGGCGACTTCGACGCGGCGTTCGGCCGCGTGGACGCCATCAGCCCCGCGGGCGGCTTCACCCCGTACGTCGCCCACGCGGCGTGGGTCTTCTTCGATCTGGTGGAGTCCGCAGTACGCACCGGCCGGCGGGCGCAGGCGGTCGCGCACGTGGCCGCGCTGCGGGAGACGAACGTCGCCGGGCTCTCGCCGAGGCTGGGCATGCTGGCCGCCGGCGCCGAGGCGCTCGTGGCGGCGGACGACGCGGAGGCGGCCCGCCTGTTCGCGCGGGCGCTGGCCACGCCGGACGCGGACCGGTGGCCGTTCGCCCTGGCCCGGGTGCGCCTGGCCCAGGGCGAACGGCTGCGCCGGTCCCGGGCCCTGTCCGAGTCCAAGGCTCCCCTGACGGCAGCCCTGCACGCCTTCGAGCGGCTGGGGTCCACGGCCTGGGCCGAGCGGGCCCGCAAGGAACTCCGGGCGGCCGGGCGGGTCGTGGCGCATCCGGACGATCCGGGCGGGCCGGGGCTGACCGCGCAGGAGCGCGAGATCGCGGAACTGGCGGCGGGCGGCCTGACGAACAAGCAGATCGCCGAGCGCCTGTTCATCTCGCACCGCACGGTGGGCGCGCACCTGTACCAGATCTACCCGAAGCTCGGCATCGCTTCCCGGGTGGCGCTGCGGGACGCCCTGGGGCGGACGAGGTTTCCGGGAGTCTGACGCCTCGGATCGCGTCTCGGGGCCCAGTCGTGTCCGGCAAGCGGACGTGGCGTACCAACGCCCGGCAACAGGAGCCGAAAGGGCGTCACTTGGCCCGGAGGGGCTTCGCGAAGGACTTGCGCAGGGACGCGGGGGCAGCCAGGGGGAGCAGGGACGCGAGGACCTTTCCCTTGAACGTGCCCGGTTCCCGGGTCAGTTCGACGTCGACGCGGGTGCCGTCGGCCTCGGGGGTCATCCGGAAGACCCAGCCACCACCGGCCCCGAAGAGCTTGGAGTCGAGCGTGGTGATGGTGACCGTGTCGCCGTCCGGCTGCCACTCGTAGCGGGCACGCTCCCAGGCGGCGGCGGTGCCCTCGGTGACCTCGGCCCAGGTGTCGCCGAGGCCGTGGACCTCGAAGTGTTCGGCGTCGATGGTGGGCCACGCCTCGGCGCGGGAGGGGCCGAAGTCGGTCAGAACCCCCAGCACGTCCTCGGGGCTGAGCGTGGAAACGAGGTGGAACCGTACGACTGCCATGGATTTCCTCACCGAGAAGTAACCGTCTTGACCAGTGACGAAAGATTCCCACGCACCACCGTCACCCGTCAAGGCGGTTATTTCTGCGGCGGGTTCGGACTCCGGAGATGTCCTGCCGAACGGCCGGGTGAAGCTGAACGTGGAGAAGCTCGGCGCGCTCGGCGAGCCGACCTTGGCGGCTCCCCGGGAGCCGGATTGCCGCCCGGCGCGAGAGGTCGGCGGGCGAGGATCTCGCCGGAGCGAAACTGAGGCCTCGGGGGTCGCTGGTAAGGGTGCCTTTCGGGCCCTCGACGGGGCTGCGGCCGCACTTCGGGTCCGGTTCGCGACCGCGGGGCCGACCGCCTTCGGACAGCCGCTCACGCGTCCGCCGGCGGTATCGGAGAAACGCCTCTGACCTGGCGTTTTCCTGGGATCTATCTAACCTGGGAGGTACTGTTCGACACCATCGGAGGGGACATCGTGAGCGAGGAAGACACCAGGTACGACGCCGACCACATCCAGGTGTTGCAGGGGTGGGAAGCGGTTCGGAAGTGGCCCGGGGTGTATGTCGGCTCGACGAGTGAACGGGGCCTGCGTCAGACGGTGTTCGAAGTCGCGGACCGGGCGGTGAACGAGGTGCTGGCCGGCCGTGCCGCCTCCGTGGACATCACTCTGATGCCCGACGGCGGCGTGTGTGTCGCCGACGACGGGCCGGGCATCCCCCTCGACGAGACGGAGGGCACCAGCGGTCCCGGGCTCGAAGCCCTGCTCACCCGTGTGCAGGCCGGGGTGGGTGCCGGAGACCGCCACAACGTGACGATCGGCCTCTGTGGCGTGGGTCCCGCCGTCGTCAATGCCCTGTCGAGCCGGATGAGGGCCGAGGTGCGGCGCGATGGAGTTCGATGGGTCCAGGAGTACGCGCGCGGCGTGGCCACCACCCCGCTCACCGAGGTGGGAACGGCGACCGGAAGCGGGACCACCATTGTCTTCTGGCCCGACGCCGACATCTTTGGAGCCACGGAGTTCTCGTTCGACGAACTGGAGGAGCGGTTCAGGGAACTGGCCTTCCTGAACCAGGGCCTGGAGATCTCACTCACCGACCTGCGCCGCCCGGACGAGTCCCGTTCGGTGCGGCTCCGCTTCCCGGGCGGGACGCGGGACTTCGTCGACTTTCTCAGCGGCCACACAGCGGCGTCCACCCCCGTGGACACCATCGCCTTCGAGTACGAGGACCCTCGCATGGGAGGCGTGCTGGAGGTGGCCTTCCGCTGGGGCGGCTGCCCTGACGAGCGGGTGCGGAGCTTCGCCAACAGCCGGCCCACCGTCGGCGGTACGCACGCGGTGGGCTTCCGCGACGGGATGACGACCGCGGCCACCGCGTACGCCCGGGAGCAGGGACTGCTGACACCTACGGACCCCGACTTCAGCCCCGATCAGATCGGCGAGTGCCTGACCGCGGTCGTGTCGGTGAAGCTCGACCGTCCCGAGTTCGAGGGCTCCACGCTCGGCGTCCTGGGCAACCCCGAAGTGCGCGACTGTGTCGGTCAGGCCGTCCAGGACCACCTCGGCAGGTGGCTGAAGGAAGACCCGGCGCGGGCCGTAGCCGTCATCGACCGGATCGTCCAAAACGCCCGCCGGGACTGACCGACAACGAACCGCCCTGCTGGTCCGAGACAGCTAGGCCGTGTGCCGGCAGGATGCGGACGCTCGATCGGAGTTCAGGACGGCCGTCCAACCGCGCGTGCGGACTTGGGACCCCTCTCACACATGTTCATCGGTGAGAGTTCCGCGAGAGCCCCCGCAGTGATCGCGTGTCCGCGGGTCGCCGATTGCAATGCGAGACCGTACGAAGGGCTCCGGCGGTCGGTTTCGCCGGAGCCCTTCACATCAAGACCGTACCGTTGTCGCCGACAACCGCTGTACCGATGTTCCTCGAAAAAACCGGAATCAGACCGGCCTTCGGTTCCACCGCTGTACCGCCGCCCCAAGGCCGCTGTAGTACAACCCCCGCGCGCGCTCAGAGAGTGCGGGCGAAGAGCTCGTGCAGCGCCGACCAGTGCCGCTCGGTGGCCGCGGGGTCGTAAGCCGACGTGTCGGACTGCGTGTAGCCGTGGTGCGCGTCCGCGTAGACCTCGCACTGGTGCTTGACGCCCGCGTCCGTGAACGCCCGCTCCAGCCGGGCGGCCTGCTCCTCGGGCATCGAGGGGTCGTCGTCGGCGTGCGCGAAGTACAGCTCGGCGGTGATCCGGTCGGCGAGCAGGTGGGGGCTGTCGGGCGCGTCGGTCGCCAGCGAGCCTCCGTGGAAACCCGCGGCGGCCGCGACCCGGTCGGGATGGGTGGCGGCCGTGAGCAGCGCGAGCCGGGCCCCCATGCAGTAGCCGGTGATGCCCACCGGTCCGTCCGTGGTCAGCGGTGAGTCGGCGAGCCATCCCAGGTAGGCGCCGGAGTCGCGTTCCGTCAGTTCGGGGGTGAGCGCCTCCATCAGCGGCACGATCGCCCCGATGATGTCCGGGCGGGCCCGGGTGTCGATGAACTCGGGCAGCTCCACGACCGGGGCGCGCCCGTGCCGGTAGAAGACGTTCGGGACGAGCACCGTGTAGCCGCGGGCGGCGAGCCGGTCGGCCATCGCCTTCAGGTGCGGCCTCACGCCGAAGGCGTCCTGGTACATGAGCACGGCCGGGTGGGCCCGTCCGTCGTCCGGGTGGACGAGGTAGGCGTCGGCGATGCCGTCGGCGGTGACGATGTCCACGAGCGTTCCGGTCACTGCGGTCATGGCGGGGGTACCTCTCTGCGAAGGGGGTCCTGAGCGAGCGTGCCGATGCGGCCCACGCTCGCACGGGGTGAACGACCCTCCCGTGCGTCGGATTCCCGGACCGGCCGTCAAACGCGCGTACGTGTGAACTTCCCGTCACCCCGGGCGGGTGTCGGCGCGGGCCCGGGGCAGTCGCTTCGCCGACGAGCCGGCGGCCCCGTCACGTCACCGGATGTGGCGCGAAGTCGGTGTGCGTGCGCGGGCGTTCCTCAGCATCCGGCTCCGACGGGTTCCAGGAGGATCCGGCAGCCGACCGGCTGACTTACGTCACGCCTTCCGGGCCCGTACGAAACGTCCTCTCCGCCACCGCTCTTCCTCCCGGAAGGTCCGACCGCCCGCCGCCGGACGGTGCTCAGCGGCCCGGGGCCTCCGTCAACCGCGCGGCCCTGGACTGCGCTTCGACCGTCAAGTGACCGATGCGCGGTTGTCGCCACGGCAGGAGGCTTGCGCTGCAGACTTCGTCCCACGGAGGAGAACCCCTGTCATGCACCGTGACCAGTCATCACTGCGGGCACACCCGGCACCCGATCAGGTGCCTTCGCTGTCGCTCGGCCTCGACCAGATGCTCGACGAGTTCACCCGGCTTCCGATGCGGGCGGAGTTCCGTTTCGACCCGGACACCCCCGCGGTGATCACGGTCGAGTTCCTGGCCGAACGGGGCCCGAACCTCGTGTGGCGTTTCGGCCGCGAGCTGCTCCACCGCGGGCTGACGTCGATGAGCGGCTGCGGCGACGTGCGGATGTGGCCCACGCTGGCCGGCGAACCGTCCTCGTCGTGGCTGCTCCTCGAATCGCAGGAGATGGAGGCTCTGTTCGAGGTACCCACGGGGCCGCTGTCGGAGTGGCTCGACGCCACCTACCTGATCACCTCGGCCGAGGCGGAGTGGGACGGCCTGGACTGGGACGGGTTCCTCCTGGAGCTGGCCGGCGGCCCCGGGATGCCGCCGGAGTGACCGGAGTCGGGCGGGTGGGACGGTCGACGAGGATCGCTTGCCTCCCCACGCGTCACCTGTCAGAGTGGTGACGAACAAGGTTGCCGCTGACGCCCGGCAGTTGCCCGACGTCACACGTATGCCCGATGACGGGCTCGGGGATGCGGCCCCTTCCCGCAGGCCGCACAGGTGCGGCGGACGAGGAGAACTGACGTGAAGACCAGCAACCCGATCCTCTCCCGCTGGGATGCCCACCGGGACGCCGGTCAGGTGGACGCCGCCGTGCGCCACCCGGTGGGTGTCACGAGCCGGGACCGGCCGGCGGACGACCTCACGACCGATCCCTTTGCCAGCGGCCCCGCCACCACCGGCCCCGGGGCCGACCCGGGCGCGTGGGCCGGGCGGCCCGCTCTGACCATCGACGACGTCGTCGTGCGGACCGCGACGACGCTCGGCGCCGTGGCCCTGACGGCCGTGCTGTCGTGGCTCGTGGTACCCGTCGACGAGGCGAACATCGGCCGCTCCTACGGGCTCGCCGTGGGAGCGGCCCTCGTCGCCTTCGTCCTCGCGATGGTCCAGACGTTCAAGCGGACACCCGTTCCGGCGCTGATCCTCGGATACGCGGCGTTCGAGGGCTTCTTCCTCGGAGTGCTCTCCAGCGCGACCTCCACCTACCTCGCGCCCGGCGTGGTCGTCCAGGCGGTGCTCGGTACGTTCGCGGTGTTCGCCGGTGTGCTCGTCGCGTACCGGATGCGCTGGATCCGTGTCACCCGGAGGTTCACCGGTTTCGTCGCCGCCGCCGCGACCGGTTTCGTCCTGCTGCTCTTCGCCGACCTCCTGTTCTCCGCCTTCGGGGCGGGCAACGGTCTCGGCTTCGCCGGCGGCGCCCCCGGCATCGCCTTCGGCGTCCTCGGCATCCTGCTCGGCGCCGCCTTCCTCGCGCTGGACTTCAAGCAGGTCGAGGACGCCGTCGCCCACGGCGCACCGCGCGAGGATGCCTGGCTGTCCGCCTTCGGCCTCACCATGACGCTGGTGTGGATCTATCTGGAGGCGCTGCGCGTACTGACCATCTTCACCAGCGACGACTGAGTTCCCCGGCACCGGAGGGGGCATGCACGATACGCATGCCCCCTCCGGCATGTCCGCGGTGCGGCCGGCCCGGCCCTCCACGCGAGCGGGCTCGTTCCCAGGAGGGCGACCGGGCCCTGCCGTCCGCCGACGTCCAGGAGTTGCCCGGACTCCGTACGACGACTCCGCACGATCACCAGGAGAGACATATGAGTTCGCGCGAGCAGTGCCCGTACCACGACGACGGCAGGGTGGTCATCGGTCCCGAGTTCAAGGCGGACGCCCCGGCCCGGTACGCCCGGCTGCGGCCCTCGGACCCATCCACCCGGCCGAGTTCCACCGGGGCCTCAAGGGCTGGGTGGTCGTCGGGCACGACCTGGCCCGGCAGGCGCTGAACCACCCGGCCCTGCTGAAGGACGCCACGCCGGCCGCCGATGCCCTGGCCGCCGCCGGTTACGTACTCCATCAGCCCTCGGTCGGACTCGGCGCGCAGATGATGGAGGCCGATCCGCCCGAGCACGGCCGCCTGCGCCGGCTGGCCTCGGCCGCGTTCACTCCCCGGCGTACGGCCGAACTGGCGCCGCGTATCGAGCGGATCGCCCACGACCTGATCGACGCGATGCCGCCGTCGGGCGAGTTCGACCTCGTGGAGGCGTTCAACAACCCGCTGCCCGCCGCGGTCATCGCCGAACTCCTCGGTATTCCGGCGGAGCACCACGCGGATTTCCGCCGTTGGTCGGGGCTGGCGCTCCAGGTGGCCTCGCCCGGGCACCGGCCGGCGCTGGCCGGACTGCACGGGCTGCTGGCCGGGCTGGTCGCGGAGAAGCGACGCGCCCCCGGGGACGACCTGCTGTCCGCGCTGGTCGCCGTCCGCGACGAGGAGGACGGCCGGCTGTCGGAGGAGGAACTCGTGGGCACGGCCATGATGCTGGTCGTCGCGGGCCACGAGAGCACCGTGAATCTGCTGGGCAACGCCGTCCTGGCGTTGATGCGGCACCCGGAACAGCTCCGGTTGTTGCGCGAGAACCCTGGGCTCATTCCGGGTGCGGTGGAGGAGTTCCTGCGGTACGACACCTCCGTCGAGCGGTCCACCAGCCGCTACGCCTCCGAGGATCTCGAACTGGGCGGGGTCAGGATCCCCCGGGGCGGCATGATCACCGTCGCGCTCGGGTCCGCCGGGCACGACCTCCCGCAGGCCGGGGGCGGCGACCCCACCGTTCTCGACGTGACCCGGCCCGCCGCACGCCATCTGGCCTTCGGCCACGGCATCCACTACTGCCTGGGCGCCCCGCTCGCCCGGCTGGAGGCGGGCGTGGCCCTGCGCGTCCTGCTCTCCCGCGTCCCCGGCCTGGAGCTCGCCGCCCCCCTGGAATCGCTCGACTGGATCGGCTCCGGCATCATCCGCGGCGTGCTGTCCCTGCCGGTACGCCGTCGCGCCTGCTGACTGCCGCATGCCCGCCGTCCCACAGCCGTCCAGGCGTGGGGCGGCGGGCATCACGCGTTCCAGGGGCCGGCCGTGGTGGGCGAGCCGGGCGGCGGCAGCGGCGGGGCAGGAGGTGACCGCCCATCACCGTCCGGCCCGCGGCCGCCCGGCGTATGCCCGCTACCCCGAGACGGAGCCTGTCTCCGCCTCGCGGCGCAGGTGGCGGCTGACATCGCCGACCAGATGGATCCGGACCCGGCGCTCCGTGAACCGCCAGCGCCCGTTCCTGCGCTCGAAGCGGTCGTCGTAGCGTCCTGCCGCCACCGGCTGGAGCGGGAAGCCGGGCAGCGACTGGAACACGGTGACGTAGGAGCGCGCGGTCGCGGTTCCCGCCTCCGCGTCGACTTCGACGGCGATGTTGGTCGTGGCGTGGTGCGTCCGGGGTGTCCCGTCCTCGTAGAGGATGACGCTGCTCCGGAGCATCCTCTCCACTCCCCCGTCGCGGCCGTCGACCGGGGCACCACTGCCGATGAACACGGCGTCGGCGAACAGTTCGCCGACGCCCTCGAAGTTCCCGGTGTCGACCAGCTCCGCGTACTCGGCGATCAGGTTCGTCACGGCGGTCGTGTCCGCGAGGGTACTCATACGGCCGAGCATACATATCGGCTACGGAGACACGTGTGACACCCGCGCGGCCCCCGGGACATCTGCCGGCTCCGGAACGGACGACTCGACCCGCGGCCACGAGGGCCGCGGGTCGAGAGCTGGTTCTGCCGAGGTCGGGTCAGTGACCGGCGGGAGAGACGCACCGGAAGCTCGATGCCTCGGCCGGGTCGCCCTGACCGGTGGAGCGGGCCACCTGGGGGTAGCCGCACAGGTTGCGGGAGACCTCCGCACCGGAGGCGTTGATCAGCGTGGCGGGCAGCGTCCGGGGGGCCTTGCCGTGCTCGACCCAGGCGGTCAGCGCGCCCAGGGCGTCGGTCGTACCGTCACCCTGGTTGAGACCGCAGTGGACGGTGCCGGGGGCGAGGAAGAGGCGGTAGAAGTCGTCGACCCGCCGGGAGCCGCCCATCTTCTGCTCGACCTGCTTGCGGTAGTCCACGGTTCCCCCGGCGGGGATGAACTGGTCGGCCTGTCCGTGCCAGGTCAGGAGCTTGCCGCCGGACTCGCGGAAGGCGGACAGGTCCGAATCGTCGGTGCCGATGATCTTGTCGTACTCGGCCTGGGACTGCTGGAAGAGCTGGGTGAACTGGCCGTAGGTGATGGTCGAGACGTCGAAGGACGGCTGCTTCTTCAGCCAGACCTTGACCCACGCCTCGGGCACCGGGAAGGGCGCTCCCGCGACGTTGCCGTCGGCGTCGGGCTCGGTGGTGCCCGCCAGACCGGAGAGGTCGGCTCCCACGGGGACGCCGGACCAGAGCTTCTTGCCGGAGGCGGTACGCGGCCCGTCCCAGATCTTGCGCACCACGGCCGCGTCGGCCGCCGTGATGGTCAGCTCCCTGCCCTCGCACAGGACCTTGGTGCCGACGAGCCGGCGGGGGTCGAAATCGCACCGGTCCGGGTCGTCGACCAGACCGTCCGCGACGCCGTCGAGCGTGTCGCACGCCGTGACCGCCGCTGCGGTGAAGGCGCCGAACTCGCACTTCGAGGGGAAGGTCTTCTCGTTGTTCATGACGACCTGGGGCCACAGGGTGGCGACCTCGAACTCGTCCCAGTTGATGGCGGGTGCGTCGGCGAGGATGCCGTCGTAGTCGTCGGGGTAGCGCTGGGCCTCCATGTAGCCCTGACGCCCGCCGGTGGAACAGCCGGTGAAGTACGCGTAGGAGGCGGCCTTGCCGTAGACGGAGTCCACGACCTCCTTGCCGACGACCGCCGTCTCGTGCTGGGAGCGGGAGGCGAAGTTCTTCAGCAGCGCGGTGTTGGTCCGCCCCTCGCCGTCCAGGGCCCAGCCGACGTCGAGGGCGTCGCCGACGCCGGCGTCGGTGGTGCTCGCCGCGTAACCGCTCTTCACCGCGTTGGCCAGACCGACACCGTTGTCCCCGGCGAGGAAGGCGCTGCCGCCGAGCGCCTGGAAGCGGCCGTTCCAGCCCTCCTCGGGCAGCCAGGTCCGCACCTTGGCGTGGTCGCCGTCGCCGGGGTGGGTGAGGGTGACCGTCACGTCGCAGTAGGCCGGTACGCCGGAGACCGTACCGCCGAGGATCCCGGTGCCGTTCACGGTCCCTCCCTCCTCGCGGACCGAGGTCACGGACTCCACCCTGGTGCCGGCCGGTGCCTTCACCGAGACGGCCGAGCAGGCGAAGGGCGTGGAGGTGGAGACCCTCGCGTCGGCCGCCGACGCGCCCGTCGGCAGGTACACGGCCGCGGCCAGCGGCACGCCGGCCGCGAGGACGGTCAGAAGTCGTCTCATTGCTTTCCCATCCAAGAAGTAGGTGCGCGCCCGGAAGTGGCGACACACATGCAGATCACATGAGCAGGGTGATCGCGGAGCCCACGGACTCACCGCGGAAGAAGTTCATACGTGTGATGCCATGGCCTCGGATACGCCCCGGGGCCGGCCCGGGGTCGCCGAAGTCTGATCGAGACAGTATCACCGGTTAAAGCGGTGACGAAAGGGGGGTGGGGTGCGTACGGGCGACCAAGTCCCTTTCGCAGGGCCTGAGTAGACCCTGACAGGCACCGTGGACCGCGGCATCAGTCGATTGACGGCCGGCAGGCCTCTGGGACGGGTCCAGGCTGCCCGGCCGGACGGCCGTCCGGCGAGAGCGGGACACACCTCACACCGTGTCCGCCCTCCCGGCCGTCTCCCCCGAGGCCTTCTCCTCGCCCAGCCACCGGGGATGGCGCCGGTCCGCCCAGGACCGGCCGACGAAGCCGGTGCGCATGCCCAGCCTCGCTTCCGGGTCCTCGAACGCCCTGCGCATGTGGCCGATCAGCACGGCGGCGACAGCCCAGGCCAGAAGGTCGTGGACGAAGATCGCGCTGGTGCGGGAGATGAAGGGCAGCAGCCCGGTGAACCACATCAGCAGCCCGGTGAACATCATCACCAGCACGGCGCCGGCGATCCACCCCGCGTAGATCTTCTGTCCCGCGTTGAACTTGCCGGCCGGGCGTGCGGTCGACGACGTCCGGCGCCTGCGGACGTCACGCAGCCACTGGCGGTCGTACGCCGCGAAGCGGTTCAGCCTGCGCAGGTCGGCCCTGAACTCGGCGGAGCACAGCCCCAGCAGGAAGGGCAGCGGCAGCGAGACGCCGGACCACTCGTGGACCGTGACCATCAGATGACGCCGGCCGACCAACTGGGCGATCGGCCCGAGATACAGGCACGCGGCGGTGGCCAGGCACGTCAGCATGAGCCAGCCGGTGGCCCGGTGGACCCAGCGCTCGGCGGCGGTGAACCGGCGGACACCGCCGGAGGGATCAGGCCGCGTCACGGTTCCGGTCCGCGTCGTCGAGCCAGCCGTCGATCGCGTAACCGCGCTCCTCCCAGTAGCCGGGGACGACCGTTTCGGTGACCGAGATACCGGACAGCCACTTGGCCGACTTGTAGAAGTACATGGGTGCCACGTAGAGGCGGACCGGACCGCCGTGTTCGTGTGTGACGGGCTTGTCCTGCATGTTCAGCGCCACCAGGACGTCCGGGCGGCGCGCCTGTTCGAGGGTGAGGCTCTCGCTGTACGCCCCGTCGAAACAGGTGAAGCGGACCGCCGCCCCCGGGGAACGCACACCGGCGGCGTCGAGCAGGTCGGCCAGCCTCACCCCGTCGAAGGGGGTTCGCTCCACCCGCCATCCGTCGGTGCACAGCACGTCGTGGACGACCCGGGTCTGCGGCATCGCGCGCAGGTCGGCGAGCGTGTAGGTCTTCGGCCGCTCGACCAGCCCGCCGACCCGCAGTTCGTAGTCCGTCTCGTCCTTGCGTGGCACCGAGCCGACGACGCTGTAGTACCGGAAGCCGCCGGGGTTCGGCAGCAGTCCGGTCAGGCCCGTCGCGTCGGCCTGGGAAACCGCACCGAGGGCCCCCTCCCAACCGCGTTGCAGCGAGGGTGCGACCGCGAGTCCGGCGGCACCTGCGGCGAGCACGCCCAGCATCGCCCGCCGCCCCACCGGCGCCCCGTCCACCTTCCGCTTCGGCTTTTTCACCATGACAAGCGCCCTCCTTCGAGGTGGCGACGACCCCGGCGGTACACGGCCCCACAGGGGCGGCACGGCCGGGCATGCCCACACGTGTGAACACTGTCGGAATCAGCACGATATCGTCACCGGTTCAATAGGTGACGATGCTGTCAGTCTGTTTCCGGAGCTGTCAACAACACGCGACAACGGACCGCCTCGCACCACACGCTCCGTCGGCACACCTGCGCGCGAACGGGACGCACTCCACGGCCGGAACGCCGGAGCGTGGAAGTCGCAGGCGCGGCGCATGACGGCGACGCCCCCGAAGAGAGGCTCCTGGGCGCGGCCGGCCACCGGACGGCACCCAGGAGCACCGATCCTTGCGCTCCCTTGCCGTCACCTGTCAAAATGGTGATGTGAATCTTGACCATGTCTTCGTATGCGAGCACCCTGCCCTCGACTTCGCGGCCACCCTCCGTGTCCGGCGCTCGACCCGCTTCGAGATGTTCGTGACGCCGGAGCGGCTCGACGCCTGGTTCGTGGAGTCCGGGCTGGTGGATACGGTCACACCCGCCGGGGAGGACGACGTCCGGGCGGCGATCACCCTGCGCGAGGCCATCTACCAGCTCGTCACCGACCGGCGCCTCGGTGAGGAGTTCGACCGCGAAGCGCTCGACGTGGTCAACGCCGCCGCGCTCAGGACCCCGGTGACGCCCCAGCTCACGATGGCCGGGCGGCACATCGAAGCGACCGCCCCGCAGGCCCTGGCGACCGTCGCCCGGCAGGCCGTCGAGCTGCTGAGCGGTCCGGACGTCCCGCTGATGAAGGAGTGCGGCAATCCCGAGTGCACCCGGGTCTACATCGACCGCTCCCGGGGCATGCGCCGCCAGTGGTGCGGCATGGAGTCCTGCGGCAACAAGATCAAGGCCGCCGCCTACCGGGCGCGCAAGAAGGCCGCGCCCGCGGCGCACTGACCCGCCCCCGGAGCCCTGCGTACGGAGCGCTGCGGCCGCGGGGCAGGATCTCCGCGGCGCGCCGGAACACCCCGGTGAGGCCGCCCCCCTTTCCGGCTCGCCGGCATACCCTCGACGCACACCTGCCCCGCCACGGGCGCGCGAGGCCGGACCGGCCGCCGCGACAGGTCGTGCGGACGGCCGGGCGGAGGCACCTACCGGGCAGTACGTTCCGGGGAAGTCCTGCGCGGGTGACGTCTCCGCGTACCGGACCGTCCGGGAAATCGGGCACTTCCCACATGCGCGGGCATGTCGACGTTTATCGTGAGGGGTGAACATGCCCGGCCGGGCATCTGGCGTCGACGACACACCTCCGCGCGAGTCCCTCGGCATGGGTACCATGCGCAACGTCATCCACAACGAGGGAGTGAACGGTTGTGAGCAGCCAGTCAGCCGCCACGCTCCGGTCGCGGTACGTAGAACAAGCCGCGTCGGACCTGGAGCAGAATCGTCGGCGGCAGCAGGAGCTGACGGAGAAGATCGCGATGCTGAAGCAGGAGGAATCCCTCCTGGTGGACATCCTGAACCTCGCCGAACGGTACGAGGGTTTCGCCGACGCGTCCCGCCTGCCCGAGCAGGCGCAGGACGAGCCCGCCGCCGCCAGGACGAAGCGGGCATCCACCGCCTCCCGGCGCTCGGCTTCGGGCAGCACCGCTCCTGCGCGCACCACTCCCGCAGGCACCACGGCGAAGGCCGACGCGAAGGGGAAGTCGCGCCGGCCGCTGCTCGGTGAACTCCTGACGGAGCTGCTCGGCGCCTACGAGGAGCCCCGGCATGCGAAGGAGCTGCGGGACGAGCTCCTGGAGAAGTACCCGGACCGGAACCCCACACCCCAGGTCGTGCGGAACACCCTGGAGTCCCTGGTCGCCAAGGGGCACATCCAGCGCCACAAGCAACAGCGCTCCGTCATGTACACCCTGGTGAAGCCGGGTGGGGCGGGCTGACACGCGGGTGTGTCCGGCGGGCCGCGGCCCGATGGGCGGACTCCGGTGTGCGCGTGGCACGCCGCCCGCCCGCCCGAAGCTCCGCGCGGCAACGGATGCGGCGCGGCCGTGCGTGCCACTTCGTCGAGGCCTCGACGGCCGGGTGAGGGCCGCCCGCCGTCGCCGTTTCTCCGAGGTCTCCGACGGCCGGCCGTACGTCATCGATTCCCCCCGGCCGACCGCGTCCGTGCCGCCTTCGGTCTGACGCACGCGGCCGGGACGTCGCACCGAATCGGGGCATCCCTCCTCCGGCGATCTCCGCTCACGCGCACTTCCACGCCCTGCTGGAGCGACGTCCGGGGCGGCTGTGGCGTACATACGTGTGATGCCATCGGTGCGGCGGTTCCTACGTGAACGGCTCGTCGCACACCCGCCACGAGGTGCGGGACAGCCTTTAGGTGGTGTCCGGTCGGTCGTCCTCGCGCGGCCGCACCGCGCGCGGGCCGTTCGGCCGGCCGTCAGAGGAAGTGCGAGACGGTCGGGCCGTACCCCATGAGCACGGCGCTCTCCGCCCAGTTCCGCACCTGCGTGTCGGTGACGGGCCGCCCGGGCCCTTCGGAACCTGCCGTGCCCGGGGGCCGTCCGGTGGAGGCGGCAGAGAGGCGGCCGGGTACCGAGCGACGGTTTCCGACGGCCCGTACGTGTGTGCGCGTCAAGGAGGCCATGTCCGTCCTCGTTCTTCCTTCGGAGTGTGGGTGATGACAACGAGCGGGAAGAAAGCGGGTCCCGTGCGTGGGGCGTGGAAGGGAGCACGGGACCCGCGGTCGGGGGGTGTCAGGCGGCGACACCGGCGTTGAGGACGACGGGGATGTTGTCACGTGTGGCCTTGGAGTACGGGCAGATCTGGTGAGCGGCGTGGGCCAGCTCTTCGGCGGTGGCCTGGTCCACGCCGCCGAGAACGGGGCTGAGGACGGCGGAGAGGGAGAACTCTCCGTCGTCGCCGTGGGTGAGGGTGATCTCCGCGGTGATGGTGGTACTGGTCAGCCGGACCTTGCGCTGGGCCGCGGCGCGGCGGAGGGCACCGAGGAAGCAGGCAGCCCAGCCCGCGGCCAGCAGCTGCTCGGGGTTGGTGGCGGTGCCCGCGCCCCCGAGCGCCTTGGGAAGGGCGAGGCCGGTTTCCAGCAGACCGTCGGAGGAGCGGACGTGACCGCCGTTGCGGCCCTCCCCGTCGACGTCGACAACGGCCGTGTAGCTGACTGCCATGACTGTGCTCCCGATCTGGGTCGAAAGGACGCGCGCGGCTCCCCGAGAACAGGACACCCGTTGCGTCACCGGTTGAAGTGGTGACGCAATCATGGCAGCCGCATTCGTCACCAGTCAAGGTAGTGACGTGCTGTTCGGGGGGCGCTCACACCTGACCGCGGGTGTGCTCCGGGCCCGGGCCCCTTCGGTGCACCGGCTCAGCGCGCGGAGTCGGCCGGAAGGCCGGTCAGTCGGCTTCCGGTGCGGGGGCCTTGAGCATGTCCGCGGTGGCGGTGTCCCAGTCGATGTCGAACAGTTCGTGACCGGCGGGAACCATGTCGTAGGTGCTCCGCAGCCAATGCGCGAGCGGTGGTGCGGGCAGTTCGAACAGAGCCGCCATGTCTCCGGAGGTCAGCTGGAGCCACGCGGTCTCCCGCCCTCCCGGGCTGGACGGCCATACCCGGATGTCACCGAGTCCGCTCATCGAGTGCAGCCCCTGCTGGAGCAGGTCACGTCCGATGCGCCACAGCACGTGCGGCCCGCCTTCGACGAGGAGCTCCACGGACACGACCAGGGGGGACTCGGGGTCGAACCGGAAGCCGGCCCTGATCGCCTGGCGGGCGGAGACGTCCAGCACGCGCTCGATGTCCAGGGTCAGTTCGCGACGGTCGTGCGACGCCGTTCGGCGGGCCTGTACCCCTGCTCGCTTGCCGCTCATGTCGGGTGGGTCCTTTTCTGTGGCTGAAGGCTTTCCCGGCCCACTCTGGTCGCCGCGAGGGCGTCGTACATAAGTAACTTGACCGTCCGCCATCACCTGCGTCGACGGGGAGGGCCGGGGCGGGCGCCCCGTCACGTGGACCGTTGTCCGTTTTGGTACGCCCTGCCCGGGGGCCTTTCCCCGGGACCGCCCGGCCCGTACGCGGACCGCCCCGAACATTGAGTCATTCGACTGTCGCCGCCGACTTCTGCCTGAACGATCCTGGGACAGTCGCCCGTGTGCCGGTGCCGGGTGGCCGCCCTGCTCGGAGGAACCAGCCGTGAACCGAACTCCCGTCGTCTTCATCCACGGCGCGTGGCTGCACGCGCTCTCCTGGCAGTCCTGGGCCGAACGCTTCGGCGGCCGGGGATTCCTCACCCTCACGCCCCCATGGCCGGGAGAGGCTCCGACCGTCGGGGACGTACGTGCGTCTCCCGGGGCGCTCCGCGACATCGGTCTGGACGCGCTGACGGACCATTACATCGGAATCGTGCGCTCGCTCGATGTCCCGCCGGTGATCGTCGGCCACTCCGTCGGCGGGCTGATCGCGCAGCATCTCATCGGCGCCAATGTCGGCCGGGCCGCGGTGGCCATCGCCTCCGCTCCGATCAACGGCATCCCGCTCGCCCCGTCGCGGGCCCCGCTGTGGACTCCCTGCAGGGCCGGCTCCACCGACCGGCTGCTGTCGCTGTCCCCGGAGCAGTTTCACGACGTCTTCGCGAACACCGTGGAGGCCGAGGAGTCCGACCAGCTCTTCGAGAGCTACGCCGTACCGGCGCCGAGAAGACTCCTCGCCGACCTCGGACGCGAGGGTGAGGTACGCAGCCCGCGCACCGTGGCGGACGTCGGCAACCCGGGCCGCGGCCCGCTCCTGCTGATCTCCGGGCAGGAGGACAGGCTGGTACCCGACTCCGTCACACGCGCGATGTACAAGCAGTACGGCGATTCCACAGCGGTCACCGACTTGAAACAGTTCGCGGACCGCGCCCACTCGCTGGTCGTCGACAGCGGATGGCGCTTCGTCGCCGACCATGTGCTCGGCTGGCTGGAGCAACGCGGCATCCGGCCCCATCCCCTCGGAGGATGAAGGCCCTGCACCGGAGGCGACTGCCCGACACCTCGGTCACGCGGGACACCTGCGCGAGGGCGGACCGCAGGTCACACATCCCGGTCGCCGGACACCTTGCCCAGCGCGTCGCGGAGTGCGGCGCGCGAGGTGATGCCCAGCTTGGGGAAGACCCGGTAGAGGTGGGAGCTGACGGTGCGCGGCGACAGGTGCATCCGCTCGCCGATCTCCTTGTTCGTCAGGCCGCCCGCCGCGAGATCGGCGATCCGGCGCTCCTGCCAGGTCAGCGCGGCGAGGTGGGCCGAGGAGGTGACGGTGGCCGTGCCGGTGGCACGGAGTTCGGCCCGGGCCCGCTCGGCCCAGGTGGGCGCCCCGAGCCGCTCGAACGTCTCCGCCGCCAGAGTCAGCGCGGGCCGCGCCGCCTTCCTTCCCTGGGTGTGGCGCAGGCGGATGCCGTGGGCGAGGTGGATGCGGGCGAGTTCGAAGGGGTGGTTGGCGGCGTGGGGATGGTTTTCGGCTTGTTCGTAGAGGTGGTGGGCTTCGGTGGGGTCAGTGGTGGTCATGGCGAGGGCGCCGTGCGTGAGGAGGGCGAGACGGGGGGAGATGTGCTGGAGCCCGGCGTGGTGGGCGGCGAGGGCGTGGCGGCGGGCTTGTTCGGAACGGCCGGTGTGGACGGCCGCTTCGACCAGGTCGAGGAGGGTGCGGGAGGCCTGGTGGGCGTAGGGCTCGAAGGAACCGGGAGGTGTGATGCCGATGGCGTGGAGATAGGCGGCCTCGTAGTCGCCCTCGGCGAGGGCCGCGGTGGTGCCGACTGCGTCCGCGATCTGGGTGAGGAAACCGACCCCACGCGGACGGGACCAGGATTCGACCACCGCCTGCAGCTCCCGGGCCCGCTCCACCCGGCCGCGCAACGCGGCCAGCTGCGCCAGGTACCCACGGGTCTGGTGAGCGAAGAGCGCGTGCCGGTGACGCGTCGCCAGGTCGAGGCAGCGCTGTCCGGTGCGCTCGGCCTCGTCCCACTCACCGACCGTCATCTGGTCGAGCATGACCAGGTGGAGCATCGTCATGCCGGGGAGCACGGCCCCGGTCTCCAGTTCGCGGTCCACGACGCGCTGGAGGTGCGGCCGGTACTGGCTGAGCGTGTCCACGTGGTAGGCGGCGACCCCCAGCCGGCTGATGTCCCAGGGTTCGAGTTCACGGAGGTCGGCGAAGGCCGCTTCCACCCGTCCGTGCACACCCGCGCCACGCCGTACGACGTCGCCCCACGCGTCCTGGTAGATACGCGAATGCGCGGGGACCAGGTCGCCCAGGGAGCCGAGCAGTTCGTGGGTGCGCTCCCACGAGAGCTCGTCACTCGCGTACTGGTCGATGGCCAGCAGCAGGTTGACGAGCCGTGTGAGCACCTCGTCGGGCCCACGCCCCGCCTCGTCACTCCTGTCCCCGATGCCGGCACGTATGTTCTCGATCGCCGCGACGACCTGGCGCCGCGAGGACCGCACATCGCCGTCCTCGTACAGCGCGACGTACGCGGCGGTGACCACCGGGACAGGAGAGTCGTTCCTTCCGGACGGCGCGCCGGAGTCGACCAGCCTCTGAGCCTGGTCCAGCAGGCCCGCGTGGCCCGCGATGAACGCCGCGTCGCCCAGCCGCCGGGACCGCTGCCCGTGACTCTCGCTCAGTTCCGCGGCACGCGTCAGCCAGGCGACGGCGGCGCGCGCTCCGCCGCGCCGGGTGGCGGATTCCGCCGCCGTCTCCAGCGCGGCCGCGACCTCCTCGTCCGGGTCGACCGTCGCGGCCCCCAGGTGGGTGGCACGCCGTTCCACGTCCTCACGGTGTACGCGGGCGAGAACGGCGTGTGCGGCGCGCCGCTCGTTGGGGGTCGCCGTCTGGACGACGGTCGAGCGCACCAGGGGATGCCGGAAGACGAAGTCGCCGCTGAGCGGGTCGATGTCCAGCAGGCCGCAGGCCGTGGCCTCGTCGGCGTTCACCATGCGATAGCGCGTGCCTCGCGCCGGCCCGGCGGCCGTTCCCGCCACGACGCCGTCGAGGGCGCCGCGCAGCAACTCCACGCGCACGTCGTCGCCGAGGGCCTCGATACGGCTGCCGTACACGTGCTGGAGGCGCAGCGGCAGCGGGACGCCGGTGTAACCGAACAGTTCCTCGGCGTTGCGTCCCGCCCGGTCGCCGCGTACGTACGGCGGCAGCTCCAGCAGGGCCAGCGGGTTCCCCTGTGCCTCGTCCAGGACGAGGCGGCGGATCCGGGGATCGAGCCCGGGGTGCCGCATGTCCAGAAGCTCTTCGGAGGCCTTCTCCGACAGCGTCGTCACCGCCATTTCGGGCAGCGCGGCCGTGTCGAAACCGGAGGACACCTCCGAGCGCAGGCCGACGACGAGCTTCACCGAACTCCCGGTCAGCCGGCGCCCCACGAACCCGCACACCTCGGTGCTGGCGGCGTCGAGCCACTGGCCGTCGTCGAGCACCAGCAGGAGGGGCTGCGGCGAGGCCGCCAGGGAGAGCAGGTCGAGGACGGCGATACCGAGGGTCATGACGGAGGGAGGTGTGCCCTCGTTCCTGCCGAAGACGACGTCGAAGACGCTTCGGTGGCTGTCGTCGAGCCGGTCGATGGAGGAGAGCAGCGGATACAGGAACTGGTGCAGTCCGGCGAACGGCAGTTCCGACTCGGCCTCGACTCCGGCCGCCCGGATCACCCTGTGTTTCTCGCAGGTCGCGAGTACGGCGGCGTGGTCCAGCAGGGCGCTCTTGCCCACACCCGTATCGCCCCGCAGCAGGAGCGCCCGGCCTCCGGACGCCCCCACGAACGCCGACAGAGCCGCCCGCTCGTCCTCGCGGCCGACCATGGTCCCGACGATCGATTCCACCGTCCCCCACCCCCTTCACCGCGGAACCGGCCCACGGCCGCGGCTGCTCGTACGTATGCGTCGCACCGTGCGACAGGGCGAGGTCACGTCGTCGTCCCTCATCACATGTCGACGGGCACCTCCGCGGCCCGTCGCCGGACTGCGGGGAGCGAAGGGTCTTCCGTTCGGATCGTGCTGGGCTCGCCCGATCGTCCCCATGGGAGGCACCGAGTGCCGGGAGAGCTGTCTGCGTGCTCGCGGTCGTGCCTCGTCCGGCCTCGACCGGTGTTCACGGCGGACACGTCCGCCCCGAACAGTGGCAACACCGACGAGGCCGACCGGCGGTCACACTTCTCCCCGGACAGAAGGGTATGTGTCTCCAGGGGCTCCCGTCACCCGTTGTGGCCAAAAGGTTTCTCGTGCGACCCCGCAGAGAGGTGCACCCCGACGTACAAGGTGTGTCTTCTTCCGTACGACATGTGTCACCGCCTCGCACGCAACGACCCGGGAGAACCACCGCGAACCCGCCCGTAGTCGGCGCTGCCGACTCCGAACGGGGCGACCGGGAAGCCGCGTTCGGAGCAGGCCGGGTCGCGGGTCCGACTTGGTGAGAACGACGGACCCCCGGCCCCGTCCGGTGATCTCCTGGAGTCGTGACGAACTCATCGACCGGCGCCGAGCGCGCCGCACTCGCCGATCCGACGGGCGGGCTCCTCGCGGCAGCCCGCGACATCGCGCCCGTACTGAGCCGCGCCGCGGAGGCGGCCGAACGCGACAGCCGGCTGGCGCCGGAGGCGGTACGGGCCCTGCGGGAGTCGGGGCAGTTCGCGCTCGGTGTGCCGCAGCGCTTCGGTGGCCCCGAACTCATGCCCGCCGACAGCCTGGAGGTGACCGCCGAACTCGCACTCGCCTGCCCGTCGAGCGCCTGGGTGGTGATGGTCTCGTACGTCGCGCAGCAGATCGCGGCGTCCTTCGGGGAGAGGGCCTGCCAGGACCTGTGGGGCGAGGGCCCCGATGTCGCCCTGTGCGGGGTGTTCAGCGACGTGGGAGCCGTCTCCCGGCCGGCCGGCGGCGGGGTGCTCGTCACCGGCTCCTGGTCCTGGGCCTCGGGCTGCCACCACGCCGACTGGGCCCTGCTCGGCGTCCCGCTGCCCCAGGAGCCCGGTGACGCGCCGTCGCGTGGGCTGGCCCTGATTCCGGCCTCCGACCTCGCCGTCAGGAAGACCTGGGACATGGCGGGGATGCGCGGAACCGGCAGTGACACCCTGGTCGCCGACGAGGTGCTCGTACCCCACCACCGGCTCCGGCGGTTCGCCGACGTCGTCCGGGGAGACGGGCCTCCCCAGGAGCCGCTCTACCGGATTCCGCCGGGCTCCATGACGCTGGTGTCGATGGGCCCCCTGCTGGGCGCCGCCCGGTCGGTTCTCCGGCTCACCCTGGACGCCGCCGGGAGCGGGAAACCGATGGCCATGTCCCTGTACGCCCGCCTCGCCGACTCACCGAGCGTGCAGGCGGCACTCGCCGAGGCGGCCAGCCTGATCGACTCCGCGCACCTGCATCTGAGGCGCTCGGCCGAGTTCGTCGGCGCGGCGGCGGTCTCGGGGACCTCGCCGTCACCGATCGAGCGCGCGCGGGTCCGGATGGACGCGGGACACGCCTCCACCTGCCTGCTCCAGGCGGTACAGGCGCTGCTCACCGTCGGCGGGGCGGGCAGCTTCGCGGCGTCGAAGACCGTACAGCGCCACTGGCGCGACCTGGAGACGGCCGCCCGGCATCCCACGCTCAACCCCGGCCTCGCCAAGGAGATGTACGGGCGGGCACTGGTGGGGGACGAACGGCCGGTCAGTCCCATGGTCTGAGTCCCGCCGAACGCTTCTCCCCCGAAGCCGGGCCGCACGGACGGCAACCGCCGTCCCCGGCCCGCGCGAGGCTCTCCTGTCCGCCGACTTTTCACACATGTGAGGAACCATCGACACACCCTGCCGAGAAACAACAGCCGGCCACCTTCTAAGGTGTGAGTATGACTCAGCAGCGCAAGGGCCTTGTCCTCGACTTCGGCGGTGTGCTGACCACACCGCTGCTGCCAGCCGTACTCGCCTTCGAGCGACGGGAGGAGCTGGCCGAGGGGACTCTGCTCACCGGCATGTACCTGAATCCCGAGGGGATCAGGCTCACCGAGGAGCTGGAGCGCGGCACACTCACCCAGACGCAGTGGAACGAGGCGGCCGGCCGGCTCCTCGGTATCCCGGCGGACAACCTGATGGGCCGCATCTTCGCCGATCTGCGCCCCGAGAAGCCGGTGATCGCGGCGGCCGCCGCCGCGCGCCGGGCCGGAGTGAAGGTCGGGATCCTCTCGAACTCCGTCGGCCTGACCCCGTGGAACCTGTACGACGGATTCCAGCTGGAGGAGCTCTACGACGCCACGGTGGTGTCCGAGGTCCACGGAACGCGCAAGCCCGAACCGGAGATCTTCCGCATCGCGCTGGCGGAACTCGGTCTGACGGCCGAGGAGTGCGTGTTCGTGGACGACACCGAACGGTATCTGCGGACCGCGGCGGACATGGGCTTCGCCACCGTCCACGCCGTGGAGCCCGCACGGACGGTCGCCACCCTGGAAACCCTGCTCGGCATTCCCCTGACCGACACGGTCCCCGACCGTACGAACCCCTGAGGAGAAGCACATGCGACTGGGTCTGGCCCTTCCCACGTTCGGTCCCGACGCCCGCCCGGACGGCATGCTCAGTGTCTGCCGTACCGCGGAGGAGCTCGGATACGACTCCCTGTGGACGGGTGACCGCGTCCTGGCTCCTCCGGTGCCGAGCGTGCCCTACCCTAGCGCCGACGGCAGGATGCCGCGGGATTACGAGAACCACATGGACCCCCTGGTGGCCCTGACGTTCGCCGCGTCCCACACGACCCGTGTCGAGCTGGGCACCAGCACGCTGAACGGGCTGTGGCATCCGCCGCTCATGCTGGCCCGGTCGCTGACCACCCTCGACCTCCTCAGCGGGGGACGTCTGGTCGTGGGTCTCGGCCTGGGGTGGATGCCCGAGGAGTACACCGCGGTCTCCGTCCCCTGGAAGGGCCGGGGCGCGCGACTGGAAGAGACGATGGACGTCCTGGAGAAGTACTGGGCCGACGACGTCTTCTCGCACGAGGGACCGCTGTTCTCCGTCCCGGAGACCGTCGTGGGGCTGAAGCCGCACCGGCGGCCCGGACCCCCCGTGCTCCTCGCGGCGTTCACCCCACGTGGCCTGCGGAGGATCGGCCGCCGGTTCGGCGGCTGGCTGCCCGTGGCGATGCCGCTCCCGCACCTCATGGGCATGTGGGACGTCATCGTCGGGGAGGCCGTGGAGGCGGGCCGGGACCCGTCCACCCTCCGTATGGCTCTGCGTGTCAACCCCCAGCTCACCGACGTGCGGACCGACGACGGGCAGATGCCGCGGGCCGGCACTCTCGGCCAGTTCGTCGACTACGCGCGAGCCGCCGCCGACGCGGGCGTGCACGAACTGTTCGTGGACTTCGGACAGTCGCCCGCCACGCTCGACGAACGCGTCGACCTGGCCGGCCGCTTCCTCGAAGGAGTCCGCCGGGGCTGACGGACCCGGGGTCCGCTCGGGGTGCCGTGGAGACCCTCGCGGGGCCGGGCGGGCCGGGACAAGGCCCGCTCGCCCCGGGAGGCGACAGCCGCTCCGTCGGCTCAGGACGTTCCGAGTCCGTGCAGCAGCGTGTCGACGACCACGTCCGCCGCCTGCGCGGGGCTCAGGTCGGGCAGCGTCCGGGACACCAGGTGCATGAGCTGCGGCAGCAGCGCGCTCGCCCAGCCCTCCGGCCGGCCGGGGCGGAGGAGGCCTTCGGCGGTGGCGCGCCGGAGGAAGGCGTCGACTTCCGCGACGCACGCGTCGCGGCGGGCGCGGACGGTGTCGTCGGCGAGCATCCGGTTGAGGTCGACGGGCCAGGTCCGGTTGACGGCGATGACGTTCTCGACGTAGCGGTGCAGCGCGACCCCGACGGGCGCCTCACGCAACCGGGCATCCTCGATGGCCCGCTCGACGGCCGTGAGACGGGCGTCGTAGATCGCCGCGAGGAGATCCTCACGAGCGGCGAAGCGCCGGTAGACGGTCCGCCGGTCCACACCCGCCTCCGCCGCGATACTCGCGACACTCACACCCGGATCGGCGGCGAGCATCCGCGCCCCCGTCGTCAGGACGGCTTCCAGATTCCGCGCGGCATCGGCTCTCACACCTCCGATCCTAACGGTCGCGGGTCCCGCGGCCCTCGGCGCGCCCGTTCAGCCGTTCCTGCCGATGCCCAGCTCCGAGAGGGCGTCCCTCAGCGCGGCCCGTGAGGTGATGCCCAGCTTGGGATAGATCTGGTAGAGGTGCGCGCCGATGGTCCGGTGCGACAGGAACAGCTGTTCAGCGATCTGCTTGTTCGTCAGCCCGGTCGCGGCGAGCGTGGCGATCTGCTGTTCCTGCGCGGTCAGCGTCACCGGCACGGGCCCGTCCGCGGTCGGTGCGGACTGGCCGCTCGCCCGCAGTTCGGCCGCCGCCCGCGTCGCCCAGGGCCCGGCACCCAGCCGCTGGAAGGATTCCAGTGCCAGGGTCAGTTGTTCGCGGGCCTCCGCCGTGGCCCGCAGGCGCCGCAGCCGTTCGCCGTAGAAGAGCCGCACCCGCGCGGCGTCGAAGGGCCGGCGCTCCGGTCCCGGTACGGACAGCGCCTTCTCGTACAGGGCGAGGGCCGCCTCGCCGGGTGTGGTCAGCGCCTCGCAGGCCAGGACCAGCACCTCCAGCCGGGGCGACAGCGCGGCCATCGCGGACGCGCGCATGGCCGCCGCGTGGGCGGCGGCCTCCTCGTCACGGCCGGTCCGCACGGCTGCCTCGACCAGGTCCATCGTGCCCCACATGGCGATCGGGACGTACGGGGCCACGGTTCCGGGCGGGCTGAGCGTGCGGGCGTGCTGGTACGCGCTCTCGAAGTCGTCGCTGCCGAGCGCGGCCAGCACCCTGGCGTGGCAGGCGAAGTACCGCGCACCGTGCGCGCCGCGCGGCATCGCCCATCGGACGATCTCCTCGGTCAGGGCGGCGCTCGTGGCCGCGTCGCCCCGCGCCGCGGCCACGACGGCCTGCACGTACTGGAAGTACCAGGCGAAGAACCGGTAGTCGTGCTCGGCGCACAGGGCGAGTCCCTCGGCGGCCGACCGCGCGGCGTCGTCCCACCGGCCCGCGTGGTAGTAGTCCAGGCCCAGGTGCATCAGCGCGCCCAGATGCCGGCGGACGGGCGCGGTGCCGGCGCGGCCCTGCTCGACCAGCCGTCGCGACGCCCAGCGGAGTTCCCCGAGCCGGTCGGGGTAGACCGACGCGGTGCCGACGCGTACCACCCGGGTGGGATCGTCGCCCACGGTGGAGATCAGCCCGGCCAGCCGGGCCAGCGCCGCGGGGCCGGTGCGCGCCGGGTCGGCGAAGGTCTGGGTGACCACCCACAGCAGCTCGGGCGGGCGTGGGGTCAGCCGGTCCACGAACCCCCGGAGCGGTTCCCACAGCTTGGGGTCGCCTCCGTACCAGCACAGCAGCACCAGCAGGTGCAGGGCTTCCACGAGGGCTTCGTCCGAGGCGTCGTAGCCGTGGCCGCCCGCCTCGATCGCACCGACCAGCAGCCGGTACGCGGTGTCGATGTCGCCGTCCTTGTTGATCAGCAGGAACGCGGACGCCGCCGCCGCGTGCAGCGATTCCGGCCCGACGGGGTGGACGCGCCGCGCCCCCGCGAGCAGCCGCGAGGCGTCCTCCAGCTCACCGCCGGAGTCGACGCCGACGTAGGCGGCCTCCGCGAGCCGGCGGCTCTGGTCGGCCACCGCGGGGCTGATTCCGGCGGCCCGGGTCAGCGCCGTCACCGCCCCGAGCGCGTCGCCGCGCCGCAGCCGGCGGCGCGCGGCGTGCTCCAGCAGGGCCGCGACCTCCTCGTCGGGGCCCACCGCAGCCTCCCCCAAGTGCCAGGCGCGGCGCTCGGGTTGGTCTCCGAGTACCGCGGCGAGCGCCTGATGTGCCTTTCTGCGCTCCGACGCGGTCGCCAGCTCCACGACCGCGGAGCCGATCAGTGGATGCCGGAAGGAGAGCCGGCGGTTGTCGGCCGACACCGTCACCAGGCGGTTCCGCTCCGTCGGGGTGAGGTCGTCCGCACAGGCCCGGCCGGCCGCGGCCGCCTCGATCGCGGCCAGGTCGCCGGTTCCGTCGAGGGCGGCGAGCAGCAGCAGTTCCCTGCTGCGGTCGGGCAGCCCGGCCACCCGCGAGGCGAACAGTGCCTGCAGGCGTTCGCTCAGGGGCAGTACGCCCGGCACCGCGGTCAGCGTCGTGCGCTGCTCGGCGGAGAGTGCTGCCGGAAGCTCCACCAGCGCGAGCGGGTTGCCGCGCGCCTCGGTCACGATGCGGCGCCGTACGGCGGCGGAGACGTCGGGGTGCGTGAGGGTGAGCAGTTCGGCCGACGAAGTGTCGTCCAGCGGCCCGAGCCGGTGCTCGGTCAGCCCGCTCGACTCGAAGAAGCTGTCGGAGTCCTCGCGGGAGGCGGCGAGGAAGCCGATACGACTGCCGACGAGCCGTCTGGCGACGAAGCCGAGTACGGAGTTGGTCGCGCGGTCCAGCCAGGGCAGATCGTCGACGACGAGCAGCAGCGGTGTCCTGACGGATATCGTCCGCAGCAGCAACAGCACGGCGGTGGAGGTCAGCAGGCGGTCGGGAGCCGGTCCGCCGCCGATGCCGACCGCGACCCGCAGGGCGTCACGGTGGACGGCCCCGAGGATCTCGAAGTCGTCGAAGAACGGTACGAGAAGCTGGTTGAGACCGGCATAACCGATGTCCGCCTCGAACTGCACGCCTGCCGCGCGCAGTACCCGTATCCCCTTGCGCTCGGCGTCGGCCGCCACCGCGTCGAGCACCGCCGTCTTGCCCACCCCGGCCTCGCCCGAGAGCAGCAGGGCGGCCCCGTGGATCTGGGAGTCGCTGAGGAAGGAGTGGATGAACGCGAGGTCGTCGCCGCGTCCGACCAGCCGGGTCGTGGCCGGACAGGAAGTCGGGTCCAGGTCGGTCATCGGGCTGCCTCCAACGGCCGGAATTCGGAGGCCCTGTACTCTGCGCCGACCTGGCCCGGCTGCGCCCAACCCGGCTCCGTGCGGCCCGTGCGATCACCAGCAGTCTAAGCGACGTGACGACACCGCCTCCGGCCCTCCCGGAGCCGGGTTCCGGAGGCTCTCGGGCGAGGCGGCCACTCGCCCGACGGCTGGGCCGTACACACGGCCCAAGGGCCGGCGGCCCCCTCGGCGTGACGCGGGTGATTCATACGTATCCCGGAGCGGCTGGCAAGCTGGTCCCATGACCGAGTCGAAGACACACCTGCCTCTGGCCGACCGCATCAAGGAACTCCTGGCGACCGGTGGCCCGCTGCCCATCGTCGCTGCGGGAGATCCCGTCCTGCGCGGCGTCGCGGAGCCGTACGACGGGCAGCTCGACGACGCTCTGCTCCACCGGTTCACGGACGCGTTGCGCGTGACGATGCACGCGGCCCCGGGCGTGGGGCTGGCCGCGCCGCAGGTCGGCATCCCGCTCCGCATCGCGGTGCTGGAGGACCAAGCGGTCGGGGCTCAGGACGTCCTGGAGGCGCGCGGACGCACCCCCTTGCCCTTCCGGGTGCTGGTCAACCCTCGTTACGAGCCCGAGGGCGGTGCACGGGCGGCGTTCTTCGAGGGCTGCCTGAGCGTGCCCGGCTGGCAGGCGGTGGTGGCCCGCCACGCGCGGGTGCGGCTGCGCGGGCAGGACGGGACCGGTCGCACGATCGACGAGGTGGTCACCGGCTGGCCGGCACGCATCGTGCAGCACGAGACCGACCACCTCGACGGCACCCTCTACCTCGACATGGCCGTGTCGCGGTCGCTGTCCACCAACGAGGCGGTGGCGGAGCGCTGGTCGGGGCCCACCCCCGAGGAAGCCGCGCGGCAACTGGGCTTCGAGCTGCCGTAATGCCCGCGCCCCGGGCTGTCGTCATGTCCGCCCTGCCGAAACAGTCCTGCCCTGCCGAGGGAGCGTCCCGGAGGCCGGCCGCGCCCGGTCCGTCGCGGGTCACGCGAGCTTGACGAGGACCGTGGCCAGCAGACCCACGGTGTACGCGACCCCGTAGTAGCGGAGGATCGGCTGCCGGGGCGACTTCCTCAGCAGGACCAGCGCGAAGGCGGCCGTCAGGCCGATCACGATCGGGTCGAAGCCCGCGTTCTCGAAAGCGAGGTTGGCCGTGATGCCCGCCCCGATGAACAGGGCGTTCAGGGCGGTCAGCACGTCGTCCCAGCGGCGCGGGGCGCGGTCGGTCGGGAAGAGGAACTGGGTCAGCATGAGCATGGTGTTGAGCAGCGTGAACCCGGTGAGGAAGACCACGTCGGAGAACACGTCGTCGTTGTAGGCGATCACACGGCAGATCGCGGGAAGGCTCTCGGAACAGAACCGTCCGTGCAGGTAGTTGGTGATCTCGTGGTCGCCGAGGCTGAGCGCGTACACGTAGGCCCCCGCCGTGAACAGGGCGCCGAGCGCGATCGCGACGCGGGGCCGTCGGTGCCGCGAGTCGGCCACCAGGTGGGCGGCGACCAGGTAGTACAGCAGCACGGTGCACAGGCCGAGCACCATGTTGTCGATCTCGACCAGGCGCAGGAACCCGTTGTCGGCGACGAACGCCAGGGTGCTGCCCGACTTGCGGTTGACCGAGATCAGCACGACGACCAGCGAGTTGAGCGTGAGCAGCAGGTGCAGCCTGCCGTGCGCGAGGCGCCGTGGGCGGGGCACGGCCCGGCAGGCGACTGCCACGTCGGGGTTGTCGGTGGCGCGGCCATCGGGAAGGCCGGACCGATCGTGCCCGTCGAGACGTTCCGGGCTCGCGGGAAGTGTCATCCCGGGCTCCCGGTCAACGGAGAAAGCCCGCGCATGAGAACTCCGACGAGCCGCTCGCTCCCGGCACGGTCGTCGACCCGCAGGTCGGGGCGCTTCCGCGGGTCGGGGCGCTTGCGCGGGCAGCGGGGTACTGCGGTCACCAGCTCGTCCGCCTCTTCTGCCCCTGGAACACCAGGGGTTCACGGTTCGGGAAATGACGGTAGAGGGTACCCCGGGCCGCTTCTTCGGACCGAGCCGACGGGGGTGCCGACCCGATCCGGACGAAGGGCCCGGGCCACCGGCCGGCCGCGGACGGTGGCGAGGGAGCGGACTCGGCCGGCCGACGTGCTGCCCGGTGCGGGCTCGGGCCTCAGAGGTGGTCGACGTCGACGACGGCTCGGGCGAAGACGGACGGCGCTTCCTGCGGCAGGTTGTGGCCGATGTCCACGATGGTGCGATGGTCGTAGGGTCCGGTGAAGTGGCTCCGGTAGGAGGAGCCGTCGCCGGGCGGGGTGAAGGGGTCGAGTGCCGGGTCGAGGGTGATGGTGGGAACGGCGATCGGCGGCTGGGCGGCGAGCTGCTTCTCGTACCGCTCGTAGCGTCGCTCGCCCTCGATGAGGCCGATCCGCCAGCGGTAGTTGTAGAGGACGATGGCGGCGTAGTCGGGGTTCTTGAAGGCCTCCGCGGTGCGCGCGAAGGTCGCGTCGTCGAAGTTCCAGTTGGGCGACACGAGGGTCCACACGTATCGGCACAGCGCGATGCGCTGGTCCTCGTTCTCCATGGCCTTCTTGCCGCGGTCACTGGCGAAGTACCACTGGTACCACCAGTTGCGCTCGACGGCGGGGGCGGCGGGCTCCAGCTGCGCCTTGAGACTGGTGATGATGTAACCGGTGGTGGAGACCAGCGCCTTGACGCGCTCGGGCCACAGCGCGGCGATGATGTCGGCGGTGCGGGAGCCCCAGTCGAAGCCGGCGAGGACGGCCTTGTCGATCTTGAGGGCGTCCATCAGGGCGATGGTGTCGAGAGCGATGGCGGACTGCTCGGCGTTGCGAGGGGTGTTGCCGGACAGGAAGCTGGTGCTGCCGTGACCGCGGAGGTAGGGAACGATGACCCGATACCCCTGGTCGGCGAGGAGCGGTGCGACGTCGACGAAGCTGTGGATGTCGTACGGCCAGCCGTGCAGCAGGATCACGACGGGGCCGTGGGCAGGACCGGCCTCGGCGTAACCGACGTTCAGTACACCCGCCCTGACGTGCTTGATGGTGGCGAAGCCGGTGTGTGTGCCGGGGACGATGTCGGGCACGGTGGGCACCGGTGAGCCGCTCCCCCGGGCCGAGTCGTTCACCGCGGGCGCGGCGGTCGCCGTCGCCGTCAGGCCGGTCAGCGAGACCGCGGCCGCGCCGGTGCTCAGGCCGACAGCCTTGCTGAAGGTACGCCTGTTGATCATGTGAAAACCCTCCGTCGTGCGTTTCCGGTGACCGGTCCGAGCCCGGGAAGCCTTGTTCTCGCGTGAGCGGTGCGCGGGTCGCCGCGGCTCTCGACGCGACGACTCTCACATGCAGCTCGTCACCTGTCAAACAGGTGACGCGAGCGTGTTTCCCGCGGCCTGGACAGCGGACGAGGACTCTTTTCCTCCCGTGTCCCTACCGGCAACACACACTCTCGCCCTTGGGGAAACCGGACACATCCGTCACATGACGGTGCGCACCGCCGCCTCCGACTGCCAGTCGACACACCCACGGCAGGCCGCCGCCTGCCCTACGGGGTCACGGGTGACGGAAGGGCGAAAGGTTTTGCCACAGCGACGACGCACCGCCCCGCCACCGTTCCGGGCCCGCGGGGCGGGATCCCAGTCATTCGACTGAGCCGATATTCCCGCCGGTTCCCGCCTCGGGTCCGCCCCGCCCCGGCCAGACCTCGCCTCACACATCCAGACCTCGCTCACACCTCCATGCCTCGCATCGCGCTTCCCGTCCGCGCCCGCCTGTCCGCGCCCGCCCGTCCGCCGTCCGGCCCGGGACTCAGGGGGCTCCGACGCCGTGCAGCAGCGTGTCGACAACCACGTCCGCCGCCCGCGCGGGGGTGAGGTGCATCTGTCGATGCGCAGCCAGATTCACCAGCTGCGGCAGCAGCGCGCTCACCCAGCCCCCCGGCCGGCCGGGGCGGAGGAGGCCTTCGGCGGTGGCGCGCCGGAGGAAGGCGTCGACTTCCGCGACGCACGCGTCGCGGCGGGCGTGGACGGTGTCGTCGGCGAGCATCCGGGCGAGGTCGACGGGCCAGGTCCGGTTGACGGCGATGACGTTCTCGACGTAGCGGTGCAGCGCGACCCCGACGGGCGCCTCACGCAACCGGGCATCCTCGATGGCCCGCTCGACGGCCCTGAGACGGGCGTCGTAGATCGCCGCGAGGAGATCCTCACGAGCGGCGAAGCGCCGGTAGACGGTCCGCCGGTCCACACCCGCCTCGGCCGCGATACTCGCGACACTCACACCCGGATCGGCGGCGAGCATCCGCGCCCCCGTCGTCAGGACGGCTTCCAGATTCCGCGCGGCATCGGCTCTCATCCGCACAAGAGTAACGCCACCGTAGAGAATCACCCACACAACGCCACTCTTATGCGCAACTAACAAGTCGAAGTGCTACATTGAAGTGACAGTTAAGAGATCGACCCGAGAGAACCCGAAAGAGAGAAAGCACATGATCACTTACGACCGGCTTTTCGTCGGATGCTCTTGGGTGGCGCCGAGCGACGCCGGGCTGCTCGACATCGCCTCGCCGCACGACCGAACGGTGATCGGCCGGGCCGCGCAGGCGCAGCCGGCGGATGTGGACCGCGCACTGGCCGCGGCACGGCGGTCGTTCGAGGCGGGTGTGTGGCGGCTGACCCCGCCGGCCGAACGGATCGCGGTCCTGCGGAGGTTCAACGCGTTGCGGGAGGAGAACGCGGAGAAGGCGGCGCACCTCATTTCCCTGGAGAACGGTTCCGCGGGATGGTTCACCCGGGCCGGGCAGCCGGGTCTCACCCGGCAGGCGAACGCGTATCTCAAGGCTGCGGAGGAGTTCGGCTGGGAGGAGACCCTGGCGCCCTCCGACCCGGCCTCCGCGGCACGCAGCGTGGTGCGGCGGGAGGCGATCGGCGTCGTGGCCGCGGTGATCCCGTGGAACTCACCGTTCTCGTCGGCCACTTCAAAGATCCTCCCGGCGCTGCTCGCCGGTAACTCCGTCGTCCTCAAGGTGTCCCCGGAGAACTCGCTGAGCATGGGATTCCTGGCGGAACTGCTGGAGCGTACGGGCCTTCCCGAAGGTGTGATCAGCGTCCTGCCCGCGGACCGGGAGACAAGTGAGTACCTGGTGTCGCATCCGGAGGTCGACAAGATCGCGTTCACGGGCTCGACGCGGGCCGGCCGCCGGATCGCGTCCATCGCGGGTGAGCAGCTCAAGCGGGTCAGCCTTGAGCTGGGTGGCAAATCCGCCGCCGTGATCCTCCCGGACGCCGACATCGCCGCGGCGGTCGCGGGGCTGAAGTTCGGTTCCCTGCTCAACAACGGCGAATCCTGCATCGCCCAGACCAGGATTCTGGCTCCTCGCGCCCGGTACGAGGAGGTCGTCGGTGCGCTGAAGGAGCTCGTGGAGTCGCTCAAGGTCGGCGACCCCGGCGATCCGGACACCTTCATCGGTCCGATGATCCGTCCGGACCAGCAGGAGCGGGTGCGTGCTTACATCCGGCTCGGCCTGGAGGAGGGCGCCCGTCTGGTCACCGGCGGTCCGCAGATCCCGGACGGGCTGGAGAAGGGCAACTACGTCACCCCGACCGTCTTCGCCGACGTCGACAACTCCATGCGCATCGCACAGGAAGAGATCTTCGGCCCGGTCCTGGTCGTCATCGCCTACGAGGACGAGGACGACGCCGTCCGCATCGCCAACGACTCCGAGTACGGCCTCAGCGGCGGCGTCTGGTCGGCCGACGAGGAACACGCCCTCGCCGTCGCCCGCCGCATCCGAACCGGCACCGTCACGGTCAACGGCGCCTCCGTCGCTTTCGACGGACCGTTCGGCGGCTTCAAGAACAGCGGCATCGGCCGCGAGTACGGCGCCGTCGGCCTCGGTACCTACACCGAGTACAAGACCATCACCATCTGACCGCGGCCGTACCGCGGCCCGAGTGGTCACGTGACGCGCGGGTGAAGCCGTCCGCCGACCCGGCCCCACGGCGCTCCGCGAAGGGGCGGCAGATGAAAACGCCGTCTGCCGCCCGCGTCTCGGAATCTCCGCTACTCGGAATCTCCGCGCCTCCGCAGATCCTCCAGGGCACGATGTACCGACCGCCGACCGCCACGGTGCCGTCAGGGGGTGACGACCCGGTAGCTCAGCATCGCCCGGGGAAGGCCGGTCTGGGCCAACGATCCGCTGCGCCACGGGGTGGCCCCGGCACAGTCGGCCCCGGGATAGAGCTCCAGGGAACCGGAGCCGGAGGCGATCTGGACCGAGAGGACCGGTTCGGACAGCGTGTGGCACGTGCCGAAGTCGTCGAGATCCACGGTCGTCACCGTTCCGGTCCCATTGGCGCCCGCATAGAGGTAGCCGCCCGCCTGCAACGGGGGCCACCCGGCGGCGTTCGCCGCGCCGGCGCCGAGACCGATGAGTGCCGCGGCCATGGTCACGGCAGCGGCCGCGCCACGGATCTTCACTCTGGGTGTGAACATGCGGTCCACCTCTTCTGTGTGTGACGACAGCCGAGGGTTGCCGTCACTCCTGGTTCGGTCGGTGTGTTCGGCCGGCACACTCGGCCAACGCACTCGGCCGGTGCACTCGGCAGCAGCAAACTTTTCATGTCCGGCCATGTGTGGGGAGTGCAATTCCGGCCACACACGTATGTAGAACGGTCCTTCAAGCCACACCGGGCGCCCACTACGGACCCATTCCGTCACCGCCTTGACTGGTGACGAATGAGGGTGCAGGCTGGAGACGTCCGGAATCGAGCCGGACGCGATCCACGATCGACGAAGTGGAGAACGGCCGTGAACGAGGAACTCACCACGGACGCCGCGGCAGCGGCACGGCACGCGAAGTACGGCAGGCTTCCCGAGCGCATCCGGTTCGAGGACATGTCCGAAGCGGCGGAGGCCGTGCCGGGCGGCGGGACGAACGCCTCGTACGACCCCGAGGGTTCGTGGAAGCACTACTCGTGCCTCGCTCTCGACCTGGGGCTCTGAGGCACCGGCCAGGTCGAAAGCTGGACCGTACACCGAGACGGGTGATTCCATACGCTGCGGAGCCGGAGCGCCGACACGACTCGGTACGACGTACAGCACCCGGTTCCGGTTCATCTCAGCCCTTGGAGACAGCAGCACCATGAACGACCTGGACCGCCCGGCCGGTCCTGCCGCAGCGCGACTGATCGGGCGGGACGAGGACCTGGAGTTCATTCGGTCCCACTTCAAGGATTCCGCCATCCACGGAGCGGCCCTGCTGTTGTCGGGCGATGCCGGCATAGGCAAGACCGCGTTGCTGAACGCGGTGGCGGCGGGAGCGCGGGCCGACGGCACCCGTGTCCTCAGAGCGAGCGGGGTGCAGTTCGAGGCGGACATCAGCTACGCCGGACTCAATCAGTTGCTCGTCCCGCTCTTCGACTCCTTCGACCGGCTCGACACCGTCCACCGCGACGCCCTGCGGGTCGCCGTGGGCATCGGCAGTGGTCCCCCTCCCAACCGGCTTCTGGCGTCCACCGCGGCCCTGTTGCTCCTGCGCCGGACGGCCGCCGACACCCCGTTGCTGATCGTGGTCGACGACCTGCCGTGGCTGGACCGTGCCACCACGTCGGTACTGGGGTTCGTGGCGAGGCGGCTCATCGGCAGCCGTATCAGCTTCCTCGCGGCCTCCCGCGTCACCTCCGACGGCTTCTTCGAAGCGAGCGGCATCACCGAACGCCGGCTGCGGCCGCTGGACGGGAGGTCCTCGTCCGAACTCCTCGCACAGACCCACCCGGGAATGTCCCGTGCCGTACGGCGGCGCATCGCGGCGGAGGCACACGGCAACCCGCTCGCGCTCGCGGAGCTGCCAGCCGCCCTGAGCAGCGAGCAGCGGACGGCGTGGGCCGCGGCTCCGTCGGTGCTCCCTCTCGGCGAGCGTCTCCAGCAGATCTTCGTCTCGCGGGTGGCCGATCTGCCCGTACCGAGCCGGGAGCTGCTGCTCGTCGCGGCGCTGGAGGGCACCGGAGACCTCGGCGTCCTGGAGGCGGCCGCGTCCGGAGGCCCGGTCGTCGACCTTCTCGAAGCCGCGGAGCGCGACCGCCTGATCACGATCTCGGCCATGTCCGGGCAGCTGTCCTTCCGGCACCCGCTGATCGGTTCGGCGGTGGTGGCGACGGCGACGGCGGCCGACCGCCGCAAGGCGCACCGAGCTCTCGCCGCCGCGCTCACCGACCAGCCGGAGCGGCGCGCCTGGCACCTCGGCGAAGCGGCCCTCGGCCCGGACGGGACGGTCGCCGAGCTCCTCGAACAGACCGCCCGGCTGCGTCTGAGGCGCGGGGACGCCCTGGGCGCGGTGGCGGCGCTCACCCGCGCCGCGGAACTCAGCCCGGTGCCCGCCGACCAGAGCCGTCTGCTGGCGGAGGCCGCCTACATCGGCACGGATGCCAGCGGCGAACTGGCGGACGCCACACGCCTGCTGGCCGGGGCCCGGCGGGCCGACCCCACCGCTCAGGAGTCACTGCACGCGGCGGCGGCCTCGGCCCTTCTCCTGATCAACAAGGACGGCGACGTCGACACCGCGCACCGGCTGCTGGTCGGCGCGATCGAGTCGGGAGACCACCGTTACGAGGCGTCCGACGACGCCCTAATCGAGGCCTTGTTCACCCTGATCACCCTCTGCTGGTACTCCGGTGATCCTGAGATGTGGTCGCCGCTGTTCCGGGCGATGGAGCGGCTGACCCCTCAGGCACCCGAGCTGCTGTGGACCTGCGCACAGACGTTCGGCGACCCGGCCAGGACCGGGGGTCGGGCACTGCCCCTCCTCGACGCGCTGCTGGCCGACATGGGCGAGGATCCCACCCGCGTGATCCGCATCGGCATCTGTTCGGTGTACACGGAGCGGCTGGCGGAGTCGCGGGAGGCGTCCCGTCGCCTGATCGACCAGGGCCGCGCGGGCAGCGCGCCCGTCCGCAGGCACCTGGCCGCCCTGATGCACCTGAGCCTGGACTACTTCAACGCGGGCCGCTGGGACGAGTCGGTGGAGCTGGCCGGAGAAGGGCTGGTCCTGTGCGAGGAGTACGGCTACGGCTTCTTCGCCTGCAAGCTCCAGTTCGTGCAGGCGCTCGTGGCCGGGGCACGGGGAGACTCGGAGACGAACGCGGCGCTGTGCGAGGAGATCGTCCGCTGGTCCGTCCCCCGCGGCGCCCACGGCGCCCGGGTACTGGCCTCGCAGGCGGGCGCGCCGGCCGCGCTCGGCAGCGGTGACTTCGAGACCGCCTACCGGCACGCCGTCGCACTCAGCCCCGCGGGAACCCTCGCGCCGTACCTTCCGCAAGCCATGGCGGGAGCGCTGGACCTGGTGGAGGCGGCTGTCAGGACCGGTCGGGCCGCCGAAGCCGCCGCGCACGCGGCGGCCGTACGGGAGTCCGCGATGGCCGATCTCTCACCGCGACTGCGCATGCTCGTCCTGGCCTGCCAGGCCCTGACCACGCCCGGAGACGATGTCTTCGCCTTCTTCGACCGGGCCCTCGCGTCGGCGGCGCCCGGGGACTGGCCCTTCGACGTGGCACGGATCCGCCTCCTCCACGGTGAACGTCTGCGCCGCCGACGGATGACCAGGGAGGCCAGGGAGCAACTGGTGCGGGCGTCCGAGACGTTCGAAAAGCTCGGGGCGACACCGTGGGTGGCGCGCACCGCGGCCGAACTCCGGGCGGCCGGCCACGGGACAGCCGCTCCCGCTCCGCCGGGAAAGGGTGCGTTGACCCCTCAGGAGCGGGAGATCGCGACGCTGGCGGCGACCGGGCTGACCAACAAACAGATCGCCGAACGGCTGTTCCTGTCCCACCGGACCATCGGCACGCACCTCTACCAGATCTACCCCAAGCTCGGCATTAACTCCAGAGCCGCGCTGCGTGACGCCCTGACCGCGCTCGGCCCGGAGGGCGCAGACTGAGAAGCCCGCCGGCGGCCTGGAGGTCGCAGGCTGAGAGACCCGCCGGCGGCCTGGAGGTCGCCGGCTGAGAAGCCGTCGGCAACGCAGTCATTTGACTTATGCACGTGTGTGCGTCCCGCCCGCACACTGGAAGGCGGAACACCCATGGGCTGTCGTGCCACCGACACCGTCGGCAGCCGTACTTGAAGTCGAGCAGCAGCGCGAAAGAGAACTCGAATGCACGACCCCTCCGACAGCCACCCGGAGATCCACTGGCCCTCCGGTTTCTCACCGGAGAACGCCCACAGCTTCCACCGCGCACAGGCAGTGGTGGACAGTCCGCCGGAACGCATCTTCCACCTGATCACCGACGTCGCGAGCTGGACCGGCTGGGTTCCGGGCTGCGAGGAGGTGAGTACGGACACCTTCGACCAGACCTTCGAGGTGCATTGGGCCGGACACCGGTTCGAGGTCTACGTGGGAGAGCATCTGCCGCCCCGTCGGCTCGGCTGGCTGGGCATCGGCGCCGGCGTGCAGCTGTACCAGGCGTGGCTGCTCACCGAGGTCGAGGGCGGCACTCAGGTGGTGGTGGAGAACGCGGTCCGTACGAACGCCCCCAAGGCGGTCGACACGCTGTCCCGTGCGTGGGGGGAACGCCTGAACGAGTTGTGGCTGGCCCAGCACGCCAAGATGGTGCAGGCCCTTCCCGCTCCCGCCGCGGAGCCGGAAGTCCCGTAAGCCCCCCTCTCCACGCCTGCCGACCGGAGCCGAACCGCTTCGGCCGCCCGGTCGCGCCCTCGATCCCCTGCCCCCCTTCGGGACGGACGTCGTGACGGAGAACGGGCGGTCGGAGGCAACGGTGGGCCTGTCCAGGGGCTTGGTCGCTCCGGGCTGCTCGATCGAGTGCGCGAGGGAGCGGCCGGTCGCGTCGGTGCGGGCAGGATTCATTACTCTCGTCCCACGGGGAGTACCGATGGGGAGGACCGAGTCCATGAGCGACGTCGTTTTCGCGCGCAGCGGCTGGATCCCGAGGGTGATCCGCGAGAACGGTGAGCTGAAGCTGACGCTCGGTGCCGGGGCGGACGCCAACCATGAGCCCCGCACGTTCACGTTCCCGATCGGGGAAGCCCATCTCGCGGTGATCCGGGAGGACTTGGCGAGGCACCTGCTGCTGTGGAGTGCGGTCCTTCCGCTGTGCGACGCCGCCGGAACCCGGGGCCGGCTGGACGAGGACGCCGCCGTCGCGCTCCTGGACCCGGTCCTTCTCTCCGCGCCCGCCGACGTCAACGCGCTCTTCCAGCACGTCCCGTGGGACAGGAGCCGGCTCATCGCCCACGGGGCCGACATCGGGCTCCTGGAGCGCGGTCGGGTCTGCGCGGCGATGCGCGCGGCGACGGAGACGTCCGACGGAAAACGGGCTCAGGAGCACCGCGCCGACCGCCGTCGCGCCGAGCGCGGAACGGTACTCGGTCCGCTCGACGCCGCGCTTCTGAAGTACACGGGCCAGTACGTGCACGGCGCGACGGTTCCGAGGCGGATGCCCGACGCCGTCGACCCGGCGCTGCTGCCCCAGGTCATGCGCGTGATCGCCACCGCGGAACAGGCGTGCGCCGGAATTCGGATCGGCCGCGATCCGCGACGCGGAAGGCGTGCCACGGACAAGGGCGACTGGGACCGGATGGCGGCGACGGTCGACGCGGCCGTACGCCGCGCGCACCCCACGCTCGTCGACGACGCGGTGCGTACCGTGAGTTTCCTGATGTGCTCGGAGGCCGCGGACCGCTCCAGGAGCACGCCCATGGAGGACGACGAGGAGGCCCCCGGCGACCGCGCCGCATTCGGCGGGGGTACGGGGAAGACGATCCTGTCGTTCACCGACGACAAGGGCGTCGAGAAGAAGTGGCGCGCGGACAACCGCCGTTCGGCCTCGGCGGAGTTCTGGGAGTTCGTGGGTGACCGATCCGCGTCCGACAACGAGGTGTTCACCATCGAGGACGAGGAGATGGGCGAAGGGATCCAGCTCCACTTCTACGCGGACTCCTTGGCCCGGGTCACCACGGTGCGCCGAGGTGGAGGCGGGTCGGAACCGGAGTACTTGGTCGAGTACAGCCTGGTCGACGGGATCCGCGGATACCGGCTTCTGGTGAGCGCTTTCGCCCGCGGCGGCTGCGCCGCGCTCGATCAGCACGGCCCCTGGATGACGAACGCCGAGTTCGAGAGCGCGCGCCGGAGGCGCGGCGCCTGACTGATAGTTGCAGAATGAGGTCGCGAGGCGGCAAAGTTTCATGGGACGCCGTCGGTGGGGGCGAGGACCCATCGGGCCTTTCCCACGCAGTTCCGTCTCGTGGTCCGACCCACGACGACGGCCAGGCAGCCGTACAGGTTTGCCCGGCCGGCCTACGCACCGGGGAGTGTGCTCATGCATCGATTCGTGGGTCAGGGCCGCCTCGAATGGTGGGCCAATCAATCGACTTGCCTTGAGATGTACCGCATCGACGTCACCGTCGCTGTCGATGCGGTCGGCCAGTGGCGGGCAACCGGTCGGCATGCCCACGCCCTTGACACGACCCGACGCGAGGGATGGGACTTCCTGATGGAGATGGATCCCCACTTCTCCCTTGCGTTTCCCGGTGAGGACCGCGGAGGGATCATGGTGCGAGTCGTCGAGGCAGGGGATGGAACCCTCACGCTCACGGAGGCACCGGACTGGGACGGCTCCGTGAACCTCACCTTCGACCTCACCTGAGTGCGGTCCGCAGGGCCAGGAGTTTGATTCACGGCGCCGAGGTGTCCGCCAGGAGCGGGTCCACCGGCGCGTGTTCGACGATGTGTCCGTCGCGGAGTTCCAGCACCCGGTCGGCGAATCCGAGCAGGTGGGGGTCGTGGGTGGCCACCAGCACGGTGACGCCCTCGCTGCGCACCAGGGCGCGCAGCAGCCGCATGACCGCGAGGCCGGTCTCCGCGTCCAGTTGGCCGGTGGGCTCGTCCGCGATCAGCAGGGCGGGGCGGTTGGCGAGCGCCCGGGCGATGGCCACGCGCTGCTGCTGGCCGCCGGAGAGTTCGCCGGGGCGCTGTGCGGCGTGGTCGCCGAGTCCCACGAGGGACAGCAGGAGCGCGGCCCGTTCCTCGCGTTCGGCGGGGTCGGTCCCGCGCAGCCGCATGGGTACGCCGACGTTCTCCGCCGCGGTCAGGATGGGGAGCAGCCCGAAGGACTGGAAGATGAAGCCGATGCGGTCCCGGCGGAGTTCCAGGAGCCCGTCCTCGCCGAGTCCCGAGAGGTCGGTG
The DNA here is from genome assembly GCF_053597235.1 of Streptomyces sp. NPDC001493. Taxonomy (NCBI): domain Bacteria; kingdom Bacillati; phylum Actinomycetota; class Actinomycetes; order Kitasatosporales; family Streptomycetaceae; genus Streptomyces; species Streptomyces sp. NPDC001493. The sequence goes on along the minus strand of NZ_JBSFHV010000001.1, from coordinate 520,999 downwards.
CCGGCGACGGTGACCCGGCCGCCGTCAGGGGTGTCGAGGCCTCCGACGAGGTTGAGCAGGGTGGTCTTGCCGGAGCCCGAGCGGCCCTTGAGGGCGACGAGTTCCCCGCGGGGGATCTCGAAGGTGACTCCGCGCAGCGCGTGCACCGCCGCGGCGCCGGTTCCGTACGAGCGGCGCAGGTCCTCCACCCGAACCATGGGGCCGTCGGCCGGGCTCGCGGCCGGGGCCGTACCGTTCCGCGCGCCGGTCCTTCGTCTCATCGCTGGTCCCCCCTGCGTACGTTGCCGCTCCTCGGCGGTCGCCAGTATGTGTGTGGGGCGCCAGGAGAAGCAATGCGCGTCGGAGCACCGCCCGTGCCTGCCGGGAGGCGGTGGCGCAGGGGGTCCGACCGGTCACCGAGCGTTCGGAAATCGGTTCCGTGCGTCCGCACAGCGCTCACGATCTCATCTCGATGTTCCGGCCGGTGGTTCCTGGAGCCGGTGTGCTCTGACAGCATCCGACGTGCGCCGGGGGGTGCGGGTGATGAGGTTTCGGGGGATCAGGTGACGGAGTTCGTGCTGCTGCGGGTGCGCGCGCACCGGCTCCTGCTCTCCGCGGCACTGCTGGCGGTTCTGCTGACCACGTGCGTGCTGACCGCGCTCGCCGCGTTCTCCGGGTCCATGGGCGATGCCGCCCTGCGGTACACGCTCACCCGTCGTTCCGCCGAACAGTCCTCCCTCGTCGTCTCGGCCGACGTGGGCCTGGAGCGGCGCGAGGACGCCGACGCGCTGGTGCGCCGAGCGGCCGGCGAGACCTTCGACGGACTTCCGGTGACGGTGCGGAAGATGGAGAGCTCGGGCCCGTACGCCCTGCCGCGGAGCCTGCAGCCGGCGGCGGAGCGGCGGGGCAACCCCGACCTGACGCACTTCGCCTCGCTGGACCCGAAGCGTGTGCGTCTGGTCGCGGGCCGCATGCCCGCCTCCGGTGCGGGGGACGCCCAGGGGCCGGTGCAGGTGGCACTGCCGGGTGCGGCCGCCACGGCGCTGGGGCTGGAGCCGGGCGCCCGGCTCACCGTCACGGACCGGCTGAGCGACGCGCCCGTGCCGGTCGAGATCACCGGCGTGTACGAGGCGGCCGACCCGGCCGACCCGTACTGGCGGTTGGACCCGCTCGGCGGCCGGGGGGCCGGCGAGGTCGTCTTCACCACGTACGGCCCGCTGCTGACGGACCCGGCCGTGGTCGACTCGGGCCGGCTCAGTGCGGGACGGGTGTCCTGGCTGGCCGCCGCCGATTTCCGCACGGTGACCACCGGCCGGACCGGCGCCCTGCGACGCGCCTCGACGGACGTGCCCGAGTCCCTGGCCGCCTCCGCGGTGTTCGCGAAGGGCGCGACGGTCCGTACCTCGCTCCCGGCCGTCATCGACCAGGTCGAGCGGGCGCTGCTGGTGGCGCGCTCCACGGTCATGATCGTGGCGGTTCAGCTCGTCCTGCTCGCCGGATACGCGCTGCTGCTCGTCTCCGGCCTGCTGAGCAGTGAGCGGGCCGGTGAGACGGAACTCCTGCGGGCCAGGGGCGGTTCACGGGGAAGGATCGCTTCTTCGGCCGCGATCGAGGCGCTGCTGCTCGCGGTCCCCGCCGCGGTCGTCGCACCCTTGCTCGCCGGGCCCCTGACCGGGTTGCTCGCGAGGCTGGGCGAGCTCGGCCGGATCGGGCTGAGGCTCGACGACGGGGTCGCGGGCACGGTCTGGCCGGTCGCCTCCGGGGTGGCGCTGCTGTGCGCGCTCGCGGTGCTCGCACCGGCGCTCGCGGCGGGCGGGCGCCGGGCGGGCCGTGCCTCCGCGCTGCCCGCCCCGGTGCGGGCGGGCGCCGACATCGGGCTGCTGCTCGTCGCGGGAATGGCGTACTGGCAGTTGGACCGCCGGACCGGCGCGTCCGGCGGTGGTGCGCTGAGCGGCGACCGTGACGGCGCGCTGGGCATCGACCCGCTGCTGGTCGCCGCTCCCGCTCTGGCTCTGCTCGCGGGCACCGTCCTGACGCTGCGGCTGCTCCCGCCGGCGGCCAGACTCGCGGAGCGCGGCGCGGCCGGCGGCCGGGGTCTGTCCGCCGCACTGGCCGGCTGGCAGTTCAGCCGTCGGCCGCTGCGGGGTGCGGGACCCGTGCTGCTGTTGGTGCTGGCGGTGGCGATGGGCATGCTGGCCATCGGTCAGAGCTCCTCCTGGGACCGCTCGCAGGACGACCAGGCCGACTTCAGGTCCGGTGCGTCGGTGCGCAGGGTGGGCGGGCTGTCCAACGACCCGGCCGGGGCGGCCCCGTACACCGGACTGCCGGGTGTACGGAACGCGGCACCCGTGTTCCGCGCGACGTCACCCCTGTCCGGTGGGCGGACGGCCGAGGTGCTGGCGCTCGACACCGCGCACGCGGACGAGCGGATGCTGATGCGCGAAGACCTCGCCGGGGCGTCGCCGCAGGCGCTGTTCGACGCGATCGCGCCGCCGACGGCCGGACGGACCGGTGTGGTGCTTCCCGGCGACAGCACACGGGTCCTCTTCGATCTGCGGATCGGTGACACCTCGGCCTCCGACGGAACGTCGCCCACCGGCTCGGCTCCACGGGTCGGCGTGGTCCTGGAGGACCGCTACGGAATCCGCTACCGGGTGTCCGCGGGCACCGTTCCCGTCGACGGGCGGGCCCACGCGCTGTCGTTCCCCGTGTCCCCGTCGGGCGGGCTGGCCGTGACCGGATTCCAACTGGACAGCGCCGTGCCCCAGGGACGCGCGGAGCAGCGCCTCGTCTCCGTCGCACGGTTGCGGACGCTCACCGCGGACGGCGACGAGCGACCGGTCCCGTCCTCGGACGGGGTGCGCTGGCGAGCCACGTCGACCGTGACCGGGGCGGACGCGGACAGCCCGGGCGGAACGGTCGGGACGGTGACGGGTACGGGCGCGGCACCGGCGTTCCGTTACGGCACCGGATCGGGCCTCGCGGACCACGGCTCCCGGGGCGCCGAGCAGGTCGACACCCTGCTGCTCCGTGCGGACCGTCCGGCGGCTCCGGCACTGAAGGCGGTGGCCACCGACGCGTATCTGGCCGCTTCCGGGGCGCGGTTGGGCCAGCGGGTCGATCTCGCGCTGGGAGGCGAAACGGTCCGGGTGACGCTGGTGAAGTCGGTGCGGGAGCTCCCGACCACCGGTCCCGGCGGGGCCACGGGTTCCGCGGACGGAGCCGCCGCGGACGTGACCGCGAAGCCGGGCGGGGCGCTGCTGCTGGACCTGAGGGCGATGTCCGAAGCGCTGGACCAGGGGGCGGGGGCCACGCCGGCGCCCACCGAGTGGTGGCTGAGCACCGCGCCGGGTGACGGTCCGGCGGTGGCGGCGGAGCTGCGCGCGCTGCCCGGTACGGACCCGTCCCAGGTGCGGGTGAGGGACGAGGTGGCGCGGGAGCTGGCGGACGATCCGCTGGGGGCCGGGCCGCAGTCCGCGCTCCGTGCGGCCGCCGCCGCGGCCGCCGCCCTGGCCTCGGTCGGCTTCGCGGTCGGGCTGGTGGGCTCCCAGGGCGAACGGTCCGCCGAATTCGCCGTGCTGCGCGCCCTGGGCGCTTCCCGCCGACGGCTGGCCCGGGCGTTGGCCGTCGAGCAAGGAGTCCTGATCGCCCTCGCGCTGCTGATCGGGCTGGGCCTGGGGACCGTGCTGACCAGGGCGGTCGTACCCCTCGTCGTCCTGACCGGGCAGGCGGCCCGGCCCGTGCCCGACGTCACGGTGCTGCTGCCGGCCGGGCAGGTGGCTGCACTTCTGGCATCGGTGGCCGCACTGCCGCTGCTCTTCGTCGCGGCGATCGCGCTGCGCCGCTCCGATCCTGCGGTGTCGCTCCGCCACCAGGGAGACAACTGACATGAACACTGCCCGGACACCGGCCGCCTGCGCTCCCTGGGTGCGCACCCGGCTGCGTACCGCCCCCGGTGTCTCCGTCGCCCTCGCGGCCCTCGTCCTTCTGACGGCGTTCCTCGCCGCCGTGTTCCCGCGCGCGGTCGACGCGTACGGGACGGATGCGCTGCGGCACGACATCACGGGCGCCGCTCCGAGGCGGAGCGTGCTCGAAGTGACCGCGCCACCGCCCTCTCTCTCGCAGGCGCCCCCGGTCAGGGAGCGGGCGATGCGTCAGAAAGCGCTGGCCGAGGCGTACGAGGCGCTGGCGGACACGTTCCCCGCCCCGCTGCGGGCCGACGTGCCGCACTCCTCGTACGGTGTGCACACGACGGAGCCGCTGGTCGCCCAGGAGCCCTGGCTCCCGCGTCCCGACGGGTTGCCGCCCCGGTTCACCTACGCGGCCCCGTCGGGGCTCGCCGAACACAGCACGCTGCGCGCGGGGCACTGGCCGGTGGTGCACGGCGAGGTGACGGAGGCCTCCCGCGAGGTGGAAGCGGCCGTCACCGAGGACACCGCCGCCGAGCTGAAGATGAGGCCCGGCTCCACGATCGCGGTGGTGACCCACGGCCGGGCGGTGCTCACCGTCCGGATCACCGGCATCGTCGCACCGCTGCGGCCGGAGAGCGGCTACTGGTCGGCCGAGCCGTTGTTCCGCTCCCCGTCCCTGGCGAAGGACCCGGGTTCCCCGACCCCGGTCTACTTCTGGACGGCCGCGCTGCTGCTGCCGCCGGACGCGGCGCCGGCTCTCCTCGCGACCACGGGCGAGCCCGAACTCTTCTGGCGCATCGCCCCGGACACCTCCCGTCTCACCGCCGCCGACGCCTCCCCCGCGAGCACAGCCGTCGCCTCGGTGGAGCACGGCCCCGGCCTGCTGAAGCTCCGGGACGTCACCGGGCCGACCACCACGCTCACCACCGAACTCGACGCGATCCTCGACGCCCACCTGGCGATGCGCGCCGCGATCGACCCGGTGGTCACCGTCGCGGCCGTGGGCATCGCCGCGGTCGCCGCCGTCGTCCTCCTGATGACCGGCGGGCTGATCGGCGCCCGCCGCCACCACGAACTCGCGTTGCTGCGCTCGCGCGGCGGCTCGCTGCGGGGCATCGGGGTGCGGCTGCTCGCCGAGACCGCCGTGTCCGTGCTGCCCGCGGCGGCGCTCGGACTGCTCCTGGCCGTCCTGCTCGTCCCGGACGCCCGGTTCGCGCCCGCCGCGGTGGGCGCCGCGGCCGTCGCCGTACCGGTCTGCGTGGTGCTGCCCCTGCACACGGCCCTGCGCCATCGCCGCCCCGTGCTGCCCGGGGCCCGGGAGGACATGGTGGACGCCCGGCCCAGCCGCCGGCGCACGGTCGCCGAACTGACGCTCCTCGTCCTGGCGGCCGGAGCGGTCACCGCGCTGCGCCGCCGCGGTACGACGACGGGCGCGGGTACCGACCTGCTGGTCAGCGCCGCCCCGGTCCTGGTGGGGCTGATCGCCGCGCTCGTCCTCGCACGGCTGTATCCCCTCCCGCTGCGCCTGGCGTCCCGTCCCGCGGCGAGACTGCGCGGCGCGGTCGGCTTCCTCTCACTGGCCCGGGCGGGCCGGGCCCCTTCGAGCGGCACGCTGCTCCTGCTGGCCCTGCTGACCGCGCTGACCACGGCGGCGTTCGGTGGCTCCGTACTCGCGGGCGTCGCGGACGCGCGTGCCGACGCGGCGCTGCGCGCGGTGGGCGCGGACGCCCGCATCAGCGGCGAGGGCGCGCGCTCCACGGTCCCCGGGGACGTCCTCGGCCGGCTCCGGGCCGCGCCCGGCGTCGAGGACGTCGCGCCCGTACACATCGAGTACGGGACGCGGTTGGCCGCGTCGCAGGGAACCGGGCCGGACACGGAACGCGCCGCCGTGGTGGGGGTCGAGCCCGCCTCCTACGCGCGGCTGGCCCGCGCCACGGGGCTGGCCGCCTTCCCGGCGGGTGCGCTGCAGCGCGGTCCGGACCGGGCCGGGGCCGTGCCCGTGATCGTCTCGCCCGCTCTCGCCGAGCGGTTCGGCGAGAGGCCCCGCACCGTCCGGACACAGGACGGGGGCCTCACGGTACGGGTCGCCGGAGTGCTGCCCCGTACCTCCGCGGTGAGCGACGGAGAATTCCTGATCGTCGACGCGGACGCGCTCGCCGCACCGGACCCCACCACCCTGCTGGTGACCGGAGACTCCCTCGACGAAAAACTCCTGCGCGCGACGGCGCGCGAGGCGGGCCCGGAGTACGTGGTGCGACTGCGGTCGGCGGAACGCGGGAAGCTGGTGAACTCCCCGATGCAGGCGGGCGCCGAACGGATCTACGAGGCGGCCGTCGCCGCCGGGGCGGGGTACGCGCTGCTCGCCGTGGTCCTCTCGCTGCTGCGGACGGCGCCGGAGCGCACCACGCTCCTTGCGCGGCTGCGCACCATGGGGCTCACCACCCGTCAGGGGCGGCGACTGCTCGCCCTGGAGGCGCTGCCGCAGGCATTGCCGGCGGCGGTGGGCGGGCTCCTCGTCGGCTGGGCGACCATCGCCCTGCTGGCACCCGGTGTCGACCTGTCCGCGCTGGCGCTGACCGATGTCGCACCGGGGAACCCGCACACCGCGTCGCTGCGCGCCGACGTCCGGTCGCTGACGCTCCCGGCGCTGGGAGTGGTCGTACTCACCGCCGCCGTGGCCGGTGTGCAGGCGTGGTGGTCGGGCCGCCGTGGATCGATCAAGGAACTCAGGGCAGGAGACACCCGGTGACAGCATCGACGGAGACCACACTGGCGGAGCTCGAACGGCGGGCGGCGGCACGCCGCGACCGGCCCGCCTACGGGCACGACGCCCTGATCGTCTGCGACCGGCTGGTACGCGTCTTCTCCGCGGACGGCGTGGAGGTGCAGGCCCTGCAGGGACTCGATCTCCTCGTCGCCGAAGGCGAGTTGATGGCGCTGGTCGGTGCGTCGGGGAGCGGGAAGTCCACCCTGATGAACATCCTGGCGGGACTCGACGTCCCCACGGCCGGTTCGGCGAAGGCGGCCGGCTGCGACCTGCTGGCCATGGGGCCGAAGGAGCGGCTGCGCTACCGCCGTGACGTGGTCGGCTTCGTCTGGCAGCAGACCTCCCGCAACCTGCTCCCGTACCTCACCGCCGCACAGAACATCACGCTTCCGATGCAGCTGCGCGGGCGCGGGAAGAACCGCGAACGGGCCGCGCGCGCCGAGCTGTTGCTGGAGATGCTGGAGGTCACGGAGTGCCGCGACCGCCGCCCCGCGCAGATGTCCGGCGGACAGCAGCAGCGGGTGGCGATCGCGGTCGCACTGGCCAACAACCCCTCGGTGCTGCTGGCCGACGAGCCGACCGGCGAACTGGACTCCGCGACGGGCGAGCAGGTGTTCGCCGCGTTCCGCCGCGCCAACGAGGAGTTGGGCACGACGATCGTGATCGTCACCCACGACCAGGCGGTGGCGGACGAAGTACGCCGCACCGTCGCGATCCGGGACGGCCGTACCTCCTCCGAGGTGCTCCGGCACACCGAGGTCGACGCGGCGACGGGCCAGGAGTCCCTGGTGGCCCGCGAGTACGCGATGCTCGACCGGGCGGGCCGGCTGCAGCTCCCGGCGGACTACACCGAGGCGCTGGGGATGGAGCACCGGGTCATGCTGGAGCTCGAACGGGACCACATCGGGGTGTGGCCGGACGCGGCCGGGCAGTGACCCGGGGGGCCCGGCAGGGGCGGACCGGGCGAGGGCGGGCCGACGCCCGGGCGCCACTCCCGGTCTCCCGGTCTCTCCCGGGGGACGCCCGGGAGGAACACCGGGGGCCTTGCCCGGGGCGTCTCCACCGGCCCGCCGGGAACGAGGTCGAGCCCTCCGGGTCGGCCGGCCTCGCACGGAGGCGCCGCGGTACCTCAGACGTACTTCTGCGGGTTCTTGCGGGCGGTCCGGGGTGTCACGTAGATGGCCGGACCAGGGCAGGTCGGAATATGCAAATTCATACGTAAATAGGGCAAACCTTCGCACCGTCGGTCTCGAATGCTGGGTAGAGAGCGTCCGCGTCCGGCTCACCCCGAGTCGCATACGACGTGGCACGCGTCCTATCGAGGGAGTCCCTCATGACCGGAACGCAGGTTGCCACTTCGTCGCCGCCTTCGGAGGGCGCCCCTGCCCGGCACGGGCACCCCACCGAACCGGCCGCCTGCGTCGAAGCGGGGTTCGCGGAGGTGCTGGCCGAGGTCATGCGGCTCGATCACGTGTCGGCCGACAGCCACTTCTTCGAGGACCTGGGTGCCGACTCCCTGGTGATGGCCCATTTCTGCGCGCGGGTCAGAAAGCGCGCGGACCTGCCGCCGGTCTCCATCCGCGACGTCTACGAGCACGGCACCGTCCGGGATCTGGCCCTGGCCCTGACGGCCACCGCTCCCCCCGCACCCGTGGAACCGTCGCCCCCCGTCCTCGCACCGTCCGTCCCGGCACCCGCGGCTGCCCCGGGCAGGTCGAGGTACGCCCTGTGCGGAGCGATGCAGTTGCTGGCCTTCCTCGTCTACTCGTTCCTCGTCGCGTTCGTCGGTGTCCACGGCTACGCGTGGATATCCGCCGGAACCGGCGTGCTCGACGTGTATCTCCGCTCAGTCGTCTTCGGTGGCGCCGTGTTCCTCGGACTGTCGGTCGCGCCGGTACTCGTCAAGTGGATCCTCGTGGGGCGCTGGAAGCCGCAGCGGATCCGCATCTGGAGCCTGGCGTACTTCCGCCTCTGGGTCGTCAAGACACTCGTCCGTTCGGACCCGCTCGTCCTCTTCGTCGGCTCGCCGCTCTACACGCTCTATCTCAGGGCGCTGGGCGCGCGGATCGGCCCGGGCGTCACGGTCTTCTCCCGCCACGTGCCCCTCTGTACCGACCTGCTGTCCGTCGGTGACTCCACGGTCATCCGCAAGGACTGCTTCTTCACCGGCTATCGCGCCTGCGGAGATCTCATCGAGACCGGCACCGTGGCGCTCGGAAAGGACGTGGTCGTCGCCGAGGCCTCGGTGCTCGACATCGGTACGTCGCTCGGCGACGGCGCCCGGCTGGCCCACGCGTCCGCCCTCCACAGCGGGCAGACGGTACCCGCCGGCGAATCCTGGCACGGCTCACCGGCACGGCGAGCCGACTTGGAGTACCCGGTGGTGGAACCCGCGTCGTGCGGCGCCGTACGCAGGTCGCTCCACAGCGTCACGCAGCTGCTGGCCGCGCTGCTGGTGTACCTGCCGCTGGCCGTCGGAGGCCTCGGCATGCTGCTCGCCGAGGCCCCGCAGCTCTCCGCCGTGCTGGAACCGGGCCCCTCGGTCCTCACGACGTGGGTGTTCTACCGCGACGCCCTGGCCATCTCCTTCGTGCTGCTCTTCGTGATCATGCCGCTCGGCTTCCTCGTTCTCGCCGCCGTCCCCCGGCTGCTCGCCCGCACCATCGCACCGGACAGGGTCTACCCCCTCTACGGCTTCCACTACGGGATGCTCCGCGCGATCACCCTGCTGACCAACCGGCCTTTCCTCACACGCCTGTTCGGCGACAGTTCCGCCGTGGTCCCCTACCTCCGCCTGCTCGGTTACGACCTCTCCCGGGTGGAGCAGACGGGATCGAACTTCGGGACCGAGGTGAAGCACGAGACGCCGTACCTGAGCGCGGTCGGGGCGGGGACGATGGTTGCCGACGGGCTGTCGATCAACAACACCGAGTTCTCCAGCACGTCCTTCCGCGTCTCCCGCACCGCCATCGGACCGCGGAACTTCCTCGGCAACAGGATCGCCTACCCTTCCCGGGGCCGGACGGGGGCCAACTGCCTGCTGGCGACCAAGGTCATGGTCCCTGTGGACGGAAGGATCCGGGAAGATGTCGGCCTGCTGGGCTCGCCCAGTTTCGAGATACCCAGGTCGGTCGAGCGGGACAGCGGCTTCGGCCTCATGAAGACCGGCTCCGAACTACGCGCCGGCCTGGCCGCCAAGAACAGGCACAACGCGGGCACCATGGGGCTGTACCTGCTGGTCAGGTGGGTCTACGCGTTCCTGGTCACCCTGGTCGTCTCGGGTTCGGCCGAGCTCTACACGTCGGTCGGCGCCGCGGCTGTCGCGCTGGGCAACATCCTGGTGCTGCTCGTCAGTGCCGCGTACTTCGTCCTCGTGGAGCGCGCGGTCACCTCGTCCCACCCGCCGGGCCCGCTCTTCTGCTCGATCTACGACCGCCGCTTCTGGCGGCGTGAACGCTTCTGGAAGGTGCCGTCGGAACTGTTCCTCAAGACGTTCGACGGGACTCCCTTCAAGGGGCTGATCTGGCGGCTGCTGGGGGTGCGGATCGGGCGCGGGGTCTTCGACGACGGCTGCTTCCTGACGGAGCGGACGATGGTCACCATCGGGGACGGCTCCGCGCTCAACACCGGCAGTGTCGTCCAGTGCCACTCGCAGGAGGACGGCGCCTTCAAGTCCGACCGCTCCGCCATCGGTTCCCGCTGCACGCTCGGGGTCGGAGCCTTCGTGCACTACGGCGTCACGATCGGCGACGGAGCGGAGCTCGCTCCGGACTCCTTCCTGATGAAGGGGGAGTCGGTGCCCGAGAACGCCCGGTGGGGTGGGAATCCGGCCACCCGGATCGACCCGGCACACGCCCGGGGCGAGGAGGCGACACGATGAACACGCGAACACGCACCCCTTCCGACTACTGGCGCGATGCGCTCACCGCCGGAGGAGCCACCTCACTGGCCCGGTGGACCCGCGATCCGGTGCCCGGCACCGCGGTGGTCGAGACTGCCGTACCGGCGGCGCTCATGACCGAACTGGACCGGCTGACGGCGTCGATGGGGGTCAGCCCCACCTCTCCGGTCCTGGCCGCCCATGCCAAGGTACTGGCCGCGTTGACCGGGGAACCCGACGTCACGACCGGCTTCGTGGCAGCCGCGGCCGCCGATCCGCTGCCGTGCCGCCTGTCGACCGGCTGTGTCACGTGGCGGGCGCTGGTGCTGCACGCCGACCGTACGGAGTCGGAGCTCCATGCCCACCAGGACTTTCCGGTCGGCGCTCTCCGCTCGGAGCTGGGCCTCCCGGCCGGCCCGCCCGAGGTGGTGTTCGACCCGACGGGCAGCGGTCGGCCTGTGCGGAAGGCCGTGCTGCAGGTGGCGGCGGTCCGTCGCGACGACGCGTACGTGCTCCGGCTGCTGTACAGCACAGAGGTTCTCGACGAGGCGTGCGCGCGAAGGATCGCCGGCTATCACCTCACCGCGCTCAGGCTGATCGCGGCGGATCCCGACGCGGCGCACGGGCGGCAGAGCCTGTTGTCGTCCGAGGAGTTCCGTCATCAGGTCGACGGGCTCGCGGGGCCGCACCGGGAACTCCCCGGCCTGCGCTTCCACGAACTCTTCGCACAGCGGGCGCGCACCCACCCGGACCGGGTCGCGGCCGTTCAGGGTGACAGGTCCTGCACCTACCGGGAGCTCGACCACCGCGCCAACCGGCTCGCTCACGCCCTGCTGGACTCGGGGCTGGGCCGGCAGGACGTCGTCGCCGTGGTGACCGGGCGGAACCTGAACTGGCTGACCTCGGTCCTCGCGGTTCTCAAGGCCGGCGGCGTCTACCTGCCCGTCGAGCCGGGCTTCCCCGCCGACCGCATCGCCGCCATGCTGACTCGCGCCGGCTGCGGCCGGGTGCTCACCGACCCCGGCAGCAGCACCACTCTCGATGCCGCCGTCACGTCCCTGGCAGGGGTACGCACGTCGTTCATCGACACACTCTGCGAGGAGAGCCACGAGGACTCCGATCCCCGCGTACCGGTCGGACCGGACGATCTCGCATACACCATCTTCACTTCGGGCTCCACCGGGGAGCCCAAGGGGGCGATGGTGGAGCACGCGGGAATGCTCAACCACCTCCTCGCGAAGATCGAGGACCTGGAGATCGGGGAGGGCGACGTGGTCGCCCAGACGGCACCCCAGTGCTTCGACATCTCCGTGTGGCAGCTCCTGTCGGCCCTGCTGACGGGCGGACGCACCCTGCTGGTGGGGCAGGAGGCGATCCTGGACGTCCGCCGGTTCGTCGACACCCTGGCGGACCGCCGGGTCAACGTTCTGCAGCTGGTCCCGTCCTACCTCGACGCCGTCCTGGCCTTCCTGGAACAGCACGCGCGCGATCTGCCCGGTCTGCGGTGCGTGTCGGTCACCGGCGAAGCCCTGAAGAAGGACCTCGTTCGGCGCTGGTTCACCACGGTGCCCGGAACAGTGCTGGTCAACGCCTACGGTCTGACCGAAACGTCCGACGACACCAACCACGCGGTCATGGACCGGGTGCCGGACACGGCACGTGTGCCGCTCGGCCGTCCGGTCGGCAACGTACGCGTCTATCTCCTGGACGAGCACCTCTCCCCCGTACCACTGGGGGCACCGGGTGCCATAGCCTTCGCCGGGATCTGTGTCGGCCGGGGTTACGTCAACGACCCGGACCGGACGAACGCCGTCTTCCTGCCGGACCCGTTCCACGCGGGCGAGCGGCTCCATCTGGGCGGGGACTACGGCCGCTGGCTCCCCGACGGACAGCTGGAGTTTCTCGGCCGCAGGGACTCACAGGTCAAGATCCGGGGGTTCCGGATCGAGACCGGTGAGATCGAGAACGCTCTGCTGCGGACACCCGGCGTGCGCGACGGCGCCGTCGTGGTCGCCGAACGGCCCGGTCAGGAGCGGCATCTGACCGCCTTCTACAGCGGTGCGCAACCCCTGCGGGCCGATGAACTGCGGAACCGGCTCGGCGCCACTCTGCCCGCGTACATGCTTCCGTCGGCGTTCCACTGGCAGGAGACGCTGCCGCTGACCGCCAACGGGAAGATAGACCGCCGGGAACTGGCCGAACGGGCAGCGGAATCGGACGGGACCGTCGTGGACGAGAACGACGACCTGCCCCGCACGCCCACCGAGCGACGTCTGGCAGCGGTCTGGGCGGAGGTGCTCGGCGTCCCCCGGACGCTCGTGGGCAGGCAGGACAACTTCTTCGACCGCGGGGGCACTTCACTGTCCGCGGTCAGGGTGGCGGTCTCCCTGGACCGGGAGGTATCGCTGCGGGACCTGGTCCGTCACCCCGTACTCACCGATCTCGCCTCATGCATCGACGCACGTTCCACCTCGTGAACCGATCACTACCCCGAGGAGATCACGATGACTTCCATGGAAACGGCCACCGCCCCCGCCGATCAGGAGCGGGGACCGGGCCGGCCCGCGATGCTGAGGGTCCGGGCCGGCGACGACCCGGCGGGCTGGGCGGCCGGGGCCCGGGACGGGCTCCACGCCGCACTCGCCGAACACGGTGCCGTCCTGGTCCGCGGCCTGGGTCTGCACGACACGGACGGCGTCGCCGCGGTCCTCGGCGGGCTGGCCGCGGAACCGGTGACGGAACGGGAGACCTTCGCCGCCAGGCGAACGTACTCGCCCGGCGTCCACTCGTCCTCCCCCTGGCCGCCGAACCAGCCGATGTGCATGCATCACGAACTGAGCTACACCGTCGGCTTCCCCGGCCTGCTGCTCTTCGCCTGTCTTTCGGAGCCCACCACGGGCGGGGCCACCGGCCTGGCCGACGCGTCGGACGTGCTCGGCGCCCTGCCCCGCGGTCTGACCGAGCGGTTCGAACGGGAGGGCTGGCTCCTGACCCGCAACTACACCGGCGAGGTCGGAGCCACCGTGACCGAGGCGTTCGGCACCGACGACCACGAGGCGGTGGAGCGCTACTGCCACGACCATGCCATCGCCTGCGCCTGGCAGCCCGACGGAGGGCTGCGCACCACGCAGAGGCGCAGCGCCGTGGTGCGCCACCCGGCCGACGGCCGGTACTGCTGGTCCAACCAGATCGCCTTCCTCAACGAGTGGACGCTCGCACCCGAGGTACGCGAGTACCTCGTCGACGAGTACGGACCCGACGGCCTGCCGTTCAACACGCGGTACGGCGACGGCGAGCCCGTCGGGGAGGACGTCGTCCGTCTCATCAATTCGGTCTACGAGGAGCACACCGTGCGCCGGCCGTGGGAGGCCGGTGACCTGCTCCTCGTGGACAACATCCGTACCGCGCACAGCAGGGAGGCCTACGAAGGCCCGCGCGAGGTCGTCGTCGCGATGGCCTCCCCGACCCGGCCGGACTCCTTCTCACGGACGATCGAGGTGGGACCGCGATGAACAGGGACCGCACCGGCTCCCCCGCATCCACGGCGGCCGAGGACGTCACCGTGCCCTCGTTCGCGGTGATCCCCGGCAGCCAGGTCCGACGTGCCCTCGACGGCCGCGAGAAGGAGATCGTGGAGGTGGTCGAGGCCGCCTACCGGCTGCACGGTGCGGGACGGACGGTGAACCCGCCCTCCTCGTTCCTCCGCTTCCCGGACCGCGCGACGTCCCGGATGATCGCGCTGCCCGCTTCCCTCGGGGGCGAGTCACCGGTGGACGGACTGAAGTGGATCTCCAGCTTCCCGGACAATGTGAGGTCCGGCGTTCCCCGTGCCTCGGCCGTGCTGATCCTCAACGATCCCGTTACGGGTTACCCGTTCGCCTGTCTGGAAAGCTCGATCATCAGCGCCACGAGGACAGCCGCGTCCGCGGTCTCGGCGGCCGACCGGCTCAGCCGCGACCGGACACGCCCCACCCGCGTCGGGTTCTTCGGCTCCGGCCTGATCGCCCGGTACATCCACATGTTCCTGGAAGGCTCGGGCTGGTCGTTCGACGACATCGGGGTGTACGACGTCTCCGCGGAGAGCGCGGCCGGATTCCGGCTGTACGTGGAACAGTCCGGCAGCGCCGCGCCCGTCACGGTGCACCGCTCCCCGGAGGATCTGATCCGCACCAGCGATCTCGTGGTATTCGCGACCGTCGCCGGCGAACCCCATGTCGACGACCCTTCGTGGTTCGGCCACAACCCCGTGGTCCTGCACGTGTCGCTGCGCGATCTCGCCCCGAGGGTCCTTCTGGCCTCGACCAACATCGTCGACGACATCGGGCACTGCCTCAGGGCGGACACCTCTCCCCATCTGACCGAACAGCTCACCGGGAACCGGGACTTCGTGCACGGCACGCTGGACGACGTGATGGCGGGGCGGGTGACCGTCCCCGGGGACCGTCCGGCGGTCTTCTCGCCCTTCGGCCTCGGGGTGCTCGATCTCGCGGTCGGCGGCTTCGTCTACGACCGCGTCGCCCGTTCCGGCCAACTGCGGGTCGTCGACGACTTCTTCCACGAACGACGCCGTTACGGGTGAAGGCGGCTGCCCCGTACCGGATCCGGCCCGTCCCAGCACAGCACAGCCCACAGGAAACGCCCGGAAGAGGAGTTCACCGTGTCGGTCATCACTGTCCCTCAGGCCTTCGACGAGGAGGCGCTCTACGTGGACGTCGAGCGCGTCTTCGGGGAGGCGTTGCTCCTCAAGTGCGAGGGCTTCAACTTCGCCGGCTCGATCAAGCTGAAGGCCGCCGCCGAGATGGTGGCGTCGGCGGAACGCGACGGCACCCTGACGGCTGATTCCGTGCTCGTCGAGTCCTCCTCGGGCAACCTCGGCGTGGCACTGAGCATGATCGCGGCCAGCAAGGGCTACCGGTTCGTCTGTGTGACGGACTCGCGCTGCAACCTCACCACCCGGCTGATGATGGAGGCTCTGGGCGGCGAGGTTCAGCTGGTGGCCGGCCAGGAGACCGGCGGCGGCTTCCTCGCCGCGCGGCTGGACCATGTCCGGCGCCTGTGCGCCTCCGACGACCGGTACGTGTGGCTGAGCCAGTACACCAACCCGGCCAACTGGAGGGCGCACTACCGCACCACGGCTCCGGAGATCGCCCGCTCCTTCCCGCGCCTGGACGTCCTGTTCGTGGGAGCGGGGACCACGGGGACGCTGATGGGCTGCGCACGGTACTTCCGGGACCGGCACCGCCCCGTACGGATCGTCGCGGTGGACACCGTCGGCTCGGTGGCGTTCGGGGGCGACCCGGGCCGCCGGATGATCCCGGGGCTGGGCATGAGCATGCGTCCGCCGCTCCTGGACGAGTCGTACGTGGACGAGGTGGTGCGGGTCGAGGAGGCGGACACCGTCCGCGCCTGCCGACGCCTGGCCCGGAGCGGCTTCCTCTTCGGCGGGTCCACCGGCACCGTGGTGAGCGGCGCGATCGACTGGCTGGCCCGGCACCGGACGCCGGACCTCACCGCGGTGGCGATCGCACCCGACCTGGGCGAGCGGTATCTCGACACCGTGTACCAGGACAACTGGGTCCAGGACCTCTACGGCGAGGGTCCGCTCTACACCACTCGCCCGCCCCCGACGGTCGCGCGACGACGTGCGCACCCCGACGACCACGAGCCGGCCGGCAGCGCACGTACGACGTCGCCGTACGGAGCGCCCCGGCAGACGATGAATTCACCGCGTTGACGCACCCGCATGGCCCCTGGAGCCCCGGGGTGCTTGTATCGCCCGGACGGTCTCCGTACCGGTGTCGACAGGTCAGCGAGGTATCCAGGTGCAATCCGCCGATCGCGGAGGAGAAGCCGGGCAGCAGACGGACGAGCCCGATCTGGACCAGCTGATGCTCTGGACGGCCGAAGGGGACCGGGATGCCTTCACCGGTGTCTACGACCGTGCCGCCGGGCCGGTGATGGGGCTGGTCCACCGGGTTCTGAGGGACCCGGCGCAGTCGGAGGAGGTGGTCCAGGACGTGCTGCTGGAGGTGTGGCGTACGTCCGGCCGGTTCGAGCCCGACCGCGGCAGCGCGATGACCTGGATCATGACCCTGGCGCATCACCGCGCGGTGGACCGCGTGCGGTCGTCGCAGGCCGGTGCGGACCGCGAGCGCAGAGCGGCACTGCTGGACACCGGCCCGCCCTTCGACGACGTGTCCGAACAGGTGGAAACCCATCTGGAGTGGCAGCGGGTGCGCCGCTGCGTACACGCGCTCACCGACATCCAACGCGAGACGGTGGCCCTCGCCTACTACGGAGGACTCACCTACAAGGAAGTGGCGCAGTCGCTGTCCGTACCTCTCGGCACGGTCAAGACCCGCTTGCGGGACGGGCTGATCCGGCTGCGCGCCTGCCTGGGAGGGACGCCGTGAACGCTGCGGACCCGGACGGTGCGGATCCGCACGACGCGAGCGGCGCCTATGCCCTGCACGCTCTCCCCGAGGACGAGCGCCTGGCCTTCGAACGGCATCTGGAGGAGTGCGAGTCCTGCCGCGAAGAGGTCGCCGAGCTCCAGGCCACGGCCGCGCTGCTGGGAGTGTCCGCAGCGGTGACTCCGCCGGCCGCCCTGCGTGAGGAGATCCTCCGCAAGGTGGCGACCACGCCGCAGGAGACACGGGTCCGCCCCCGCAGGGCGCGCGCGGCTCCGCGGCGGGCTCCCGCCGCGTGGCAGCCGGTCCCGGACGCTCCGACGGCCGACGGCCGGGCCCACGCCCCCTCACGACAGCTGCCCCGCCTCGCGCTGGCGGCCTGTGTGGCGGCCGTCCTGGCCCTCGGCGTCGCCACGTGGCAGTACCGGGAGGCGCAGGACGCCAGAACCGGGGCCCGGCAGGCGCGGGAGCGGCAGGACGAGGTGGCGCGGGTGCTGACAGCGCCCGACGTCCAGCTCGAAACCCAGAGTCTGCGCGGCGGCGGCACGGCCACGGTCGCGGTTTCCCGCAGCGAGAACGCGGCCACGCTCGCCGTCCACGACCTGCCGCGGCTTCCTACTGGCAAGGTGTACGAGGCCTGGTTCATCGAGAGCGGGAAACCCGTACCGGCCGGGCTGCTCAGCCGCGACCCCGGGCGCCGGCTGACCTACCTGGAGGGGCCGGTGGACGATGCCACGGCCGTGGCTCTTTCCGTCGAACCCACCGGGGGCTCCGAACAGCCCACCACCGACCCCCTCGGCGCGGTCCCACTCCCCGCCTGACAAGGCCGGGGAACCCGACTGCCGCGGCAAGCCGCTCTCTCCCGGGTGGGCGGCGCGGCTGAGCGGTGCGGGTGGGCACTGCGGCTGAGCTGTGCGGGTGGGCACTGCGGGTGGGGACTGCTGGTGGGCACTTCTGGTGGGCACTTCTGGTGATCGTCACTTTCTCCCGCACATTCTCTTCGGTCCACCCCAAACAATCCTGCCGATGCCTACGAATCCTTTGTGGAAAGCCGCTCACGACCCGAGTGCCGAGTCCGCCAGGACGGGGACCCGCTCCCGGCGTCGGCCCCGGCACCACACCCACCGGCGTCCGCAAGGCCGTCGCCCCCTCGTCGGGACAATGTCATGACCACTGCAATCTCACCTCCCGCCGTCCGGCCTCCCGCCGTCACGCCGGACACTGTCACGCCGGGCCTGCCCGGCACACGGACCGTCCCGCTGCCCTCCGGGCCGGAAGCCGCCTCGCACGCCCGTCGGGCGACGGCTGCCTTCCTCCGCCGGACCAGACCCGCGCTCACGCCGGACCGCCATGCCGATGTCCTGCTCATCGTGTCCGAACTGGTCACCAACGCGGTCCGGCACGCCCCCGGCCCCAGCGCCCTGACCCTGACCACCACCGCAGGCGCTCTGGACATCGCGGTGACCGACTGTTCGTGCGCCGTACCAGCCACACGTGCCCCCGATCTGACCGACGGCACAGGTGGCATGGGCCTGCACATCGCCGAGGACCTGGGCGCCCGGGTCTTCACCGAGCCACTTCCTGACGGCAAGTGCGTGCACGCCGCCCTGACGACGGCTGACAGCGCCCGGTGAACCGGCCACGGAGCCGCTGCCACCACCGGAACCCGAGTACCGGCATCGATGTCAGTGGTGCGGCTTACGATCCGGGGATGCGAGCCTCAGGAACGTTCAAAGTTGACGCCTTCACCCCGGCACCGGTGCCCGGCCCCGCGATCGAGACCGCCCTGCCCGTCGGTGTGGCCACGATGGAGAAGCAGTACGAAGGCGAGGTCGTCGGGCGCTCCGCCACGTTGTTCACCGCCGCGTTCGACCAGACCACCGGTACGGGGACGTATGTCGCGATGGAGTCCTTCGAAGGGACGCTCGACGACCGGGCGGGCGCCTTCAACTTCGCGCACTCCGCGACGACCCTGGGCGAAGGGAGGGAGGGCGAGTTCTTCGTCATCGTGCCGGCCAGCGGGACGGGCGCGCTGGCCGGGATCACGGGGACCGGCGGCGTCGCGGTCGACGCGGACGGCACCCACCGGATCTGGTTCGACTACGAGCTCGGCCAATAGGGCGCCGCGTCGGGAACGGAGCCGGAGCCGGATCTCGACGACAGGGGGCGGGGCCGTTGCTTGCAACCACCCTGCTCCCTGGGGCAGTTCGACCGGGTTCACATCCCCGACCCGCCAAGTGACCCGGCCGCCACGCACACAACAGCCGGAAGGCTACCCGGCCAGGAACCCTGTTCGCCCCCACATGGTCCATCACCGGTGGGGATGCGGCGGTTCAGCTCTGGGCGAGCACACGCGCCCGGCCGGCGCGATCAATCCGCAACTCCCAGCCCTGACAATGATGTCGGCCATAAGATGATCTCGCTCGCACCTGCGGCGCACGCACCGATCCGACCTCCCGGGGAGACCAAGGCATGAGCGTGGCCGGCAGCACGTCCGACGCGAGCGCGAACGATGACCGTGAAGTCTTCGTCGGGCGGCGGCCCGAGTCCGAGCGGCTCGCGGCGTGTGTGGACAAGGTGCGCGGCGGCGAGGCGTGGCTGGCGGTCGTCGAGGGTGAGGCGGGGATCGGCAAGAGCGCCCTGATACGCCGGGTGGTCTCCTCGCTGGAGGATTTCACGGTGCTGTGGGCGGTGGGCGATCCGTCGGAGACCGATCTGCCCGGTGGCGTGCTGAGCCAGCTGGTGAGGCGGGTGGACAGGGATCTGGCGGCCCGGTTCCCGCTGCTGGCGCGCCCCGACGCGGCGGGTGTGTCGCCGCACGCCCTGGGCGGGCAGTTGTTGCTGCTGCTCGGCGCGCTGCAGGAGTCCGGGGGCGGGGTCGCCGTCGTCGTCGACGACGCGCACTGGGCCGATCCGCTCTCCTCGCAGGTGCTGGGGTTCGTGGTGCGCCGCCTCTGGGCCGACCGGGTGCTGGTGCTGATGGCGACCCGTACGGGCAGCGAGCAGAGCGTGGAGGCGCTGGAACGGCTGGTGCGGTCCGTCGACCGGGCGGCGCGGATCGAGGTCGGCGGGCTCGGACAGGACGAGGTCGACCAGTTGGCCCGGCGGCTGTTGGCGGTGCGGGTGACACCGGAGCTGGTGAAACGGCTGCACGGCTACACGAAGGGCCATCCTCTCTACGTGCGCACGGTCCTGGCGGAGGTACCGCTCCAGGTGCTGGGGGACGAGTCGGCACGGCGGTGGCCGGTCCACCAGTCGCTGCGGGCGGGGATCGGGGC
Source organism: Streptomyces sp. NPDC001493 (assembly GCF_053597235.1). Lineage (NCBI taxonomy): Bacteria > Bacillati > Actinomycetota > Actinomycetes > Kitasatosporales > Streptomycetaceae > Streptomyces > Streptomyces sp. NPDC001493. The sequence continues at coordinate 500,774 of NZ_JBSFHV010000001.1, read as the reverse complement.
CGTACTGGGGCGTCTTCCCGCCGATTCGGTGGCCCTGGTGGAGGCGCTGGCGGTGCTGGACGGCCGGTTCCCCCTGGTGGGTGTGGCGCGGGTGGCCGGGGTGGACGACGCCGTGCGGGCGCTCGAACCGGCGCTGGCGGCGGGTCTGCTGCAGTGGTGGCCGGCGGACTCCCTGGGGCCGGTGGCCCTGGTGCACGGGTTGCAGCGGGACGCGGTCTACGCGGGGATCGGGCCCGAGCGACGGCGCGCGCTGCACACCGCGGCGGCCGAGGTGGTGGGTTCGGGGGCGGGCTGGGCTCACCGGGTGGCCGCGGCCACGTCCGACGACCCTGTTCTGGCGGCCGACCTGGAGCGCTCGGCGAACGCCGAGGCCCTCGCGGGCCACAACGCCCTGGCCGCCACCCGGTTGCTGTGGGCATCGTCGTTGTCGGACGACCGCCTGGACCGGGAGCGGCGTCTGCTCACCGCCTGCGCGCAGTGGCTGCTGACCCTGCAGCCCTGGGCCGCCGTCCGGTTGAGGGCGCAGGTGGAGGAGTGCGCGGAGGGAACGCTGCGCAGTTGCGTACTGGGGGTCATGGACCTCCTGGAGGGCCGTCTGGCCGTGGCCGAGGCCCGGTTGACCGAGGCCTGGCAGGAGGCGCTCGCCGATCCGGAGGCGAGCTGGGTGGCGCTCCTGGCCGGTACGTTTCTGACCGTCATCACGATCCGGCAGTGCCGGGGTGCGCGGACGGCGGACATCGCGGGCAAGACACTGGCGATCGGTGACCTCGACGCGGGCACGTCCGATCTCATCCGCGCGGTGCTGGCCACGGGCCGGATGTGGGACCAGGGGCCCGCTGCGGCTCTGCTGGACCTGGCGCACCTTCCCGCCGAGGCCGCGGAGGCGTCGAACGACCAGCTCGCGACGCTGGCCACCCGTGGTGTGATGCACCTGTTCCTGGGCCGGCTGGCCGCGGCGCGGGCCGATCTGGTCACCGTGGCGCACCGAGACCGGCTGGGCGCGGCGTCCAAGCTGAGCCATCTGTCGTCGTCGCTGCTGGCCGTGGTGGAGTACCTCGCGGGTGACTGGAGTGCCAGTGAGAGCGCGGCGGACCGGGCGCTCGCGATCGCCACGGCCCACGACCACGTCCTCGGCGACGCGGCCACGTGGTTCGCGGCCGTGTGCGTGCAGGCGGGACGCGGGCACTGGGAGGCGGCCCAGGAGTCCGTCGAGGCCATGGAGCGGATGAACCGGGTGCTGGGAGATCCCCCGGCGGAGCGCGTGTACGCCGGACTGGCGGGAGCGGTGGTGGCGCAGGCCCGGGGCGACCACGCCGCCATGATGGCGTCGTTGGCTCCTCTGGTCGAGCCGGTGCCCGGGGCCGGGAGCGGGGTCAGGGACGGGGCCGGCTCCGAGGACGATCGGGTACGCCTGCGGTTCAAGCCCCTGTGGTTGTGGCAGCAGTCCCTGCTGGTCGAAGCGCTCACCGGAACGGGCCGGCTGGCGGCCGCCGCCGGGGCCCTCGACGACTTCTGGCACGGTTACGACGGCAGTGGATATCTGCGGGTCGTGGGAGCCAGGATCAGCGGCCAACTCGCCGAAGCCCAGGGGCGGCCGCGTGAGGCGCTGGCGATCTACGCCCAGGCTCTGGGCGGGACGGCGGACGCCGCCGCGGGGCCCGGACCCGTCCGGACCGGCGGGGCCGGTGACGTCGGCGAGGACGCCCCGCTGTTCCGCGCGATGCTGGAACACGCTTACGGCAGGCTCCTGGTGGCGACCAGGACCGGCTCCCGGCGGGAGGCCGCACGGTGGTTCAAGTCGGCCCACGACCGATTCGACGCCCTGCGGGCGGAACCGTTCCTGCAGCGCTGCGAGACGGATCTCGCCGCCATGGGACTCGCCGCTCCCGCCCACGCCCGGCAGCACGTACTCGCGCTGACCGAGCGGGAGTTGTCGGTCGCTCACCTCATCGCCGGCGGAAAGACGAACCAGGAGGCCGCGACGGAGCTCTACGTCACCCAGAAGACCGTCGAATACCACTTGTCGAACATCTACGCCAAGCTCGGCATCACCTCGCGCCGTCACCTCGCACAGGCGCTCCGCCCGCCGCAGCCCTGACGGCACCGTAGCGGGCGGAGACACGTCGGGACACGGTGTCCGTGCTCGCACCGGCCGGAATACCCACTCACGGCCGCCGGTTGCAGCAGAACGTGCACCGTCCTCAGGAGCCGCCCAGCGGCATACACCCGCTGCTTGCCGGGCGCTTCAGCCCCTACCGGTTCGATCCGTCAGCGGTGGTCGACGACCATGCCCTCGGACTGCTGCTGGAAGCCGCGCGGTGGGCACCATCGGCAGGCAACTCCCAGCCGTGGGGCTTCTTCATCGGCAGGCCCGGTGAGCCGGAGCATGACCGGGTGCTCCCTCACCTCGCACCGAGCTCGGCCCGCTGGGCGACGGACGCGAGCCTGCTCGTCGTCGCGCTGACGCGTCGGCACGTTGATGAGACGCAGTTGCTCTACTCCGAATTCGCGGACTACGACCTCGGCCAGGCCGTCGCCCACATGTCTGTTCAGGCCCAGGCCATGGGACTCGCCGCGCACCAGTTCCGGGCCTTCGACCTGGAAGGGCTCACCAAGGAGCTGGCCCCCAACCCGGGCTGGGTGATCGTCTCCATGGTCGCGGTGGGCAGAGCGGCTGACGGACCTTCGGAACTCCGTGACCGGCGTAGCGTCGCGCACGTGCGCTCGGCTCCCTGGTCGCCGGCGGAGTAGGCGACGGGGCGGGCCCGGGTCGCGACGTCCGTGGGCTGGGTCGAGTTCGTCGGTCAGGGACTCGGCCGGCCATGACCCGCCGGACACCACCTAGGGTCGCCCCCCAGGGACCCGGGGCCCCCGGGGTGGTCTCCTGAGGGCATGACTGGACACTCCCGGGCCGGAGCCCGCCCCCGCCGGGTCCCGCTCACCGGTCGGCACGAGGAACTGCGCGTCCTGTCCGACCTGGTCGCGGGCGTGCGCGACGGTATGAGCGCGGCGCTCGTCGTCGTCGGTGAGGCGGGTATCGGCAAGACCACACTGCTGGACCACCTCGCCGAGACCTCGGACGACCTGCGGGTCGTACGCACCGCCGGGACGGAATCCGAGGCGCGGCTCGGCTTCGCGGGTCTGCACCGTCTGCTGCGGCCTTTCCTGGACGGTCTCGACTCGCTGCCGGCCCCTCAGCACGAGGCGCTGGCCTCCGCGTTCGGGATGCTGGCCGCGCCTCGGGCCGATCGCTACCTGGTGGGTATGGCGGCCCTGACGCTGCTGGCCGACGCCACCTCCGCGCAGCCGCTGCTGTGCCTGGTCGACGACGTGCAGTGGCTGGACCGGGAGTCCCGCGACGCGCTGGCGTTCGTGGCCCGGCGGCTGGGTGCGGAGGCTCTGGGCCTGGTGGTCGCGGGCCGCGAGGAACCGGACGGGCCAGGCGCGTTCGAGGGGGTGGAGACCCTGACGGTCGGCCCACTGGCCGGCGCCCAGGCGCACGAGCTGCTCGGACACAGCGCGGAGGGGTGGGTGGACGCGGCGGTGGCCGCGCGCATCGTGGCCGACGCCGGCGGCAATCCTCTGGCGCTGATGGAGAGCGCCCAGGCGCTGAGCCCCGCGCACCTGGCCGGAACGGCTCCGCTGCTCGAACCGCTGCCGGTGGGAGCCCGGTTGGAGAACCACTTCGGACGTCTGGTGCGGGGCCTCCCGCCGGAGACCCGGACCTTCCTGGTACTGCTGTCGGCCGCGCCGCCCGAGGACGCGCTGCTGCTGTGGCGGGCGGCGGCGGAACTGGGCGTCCTGGCGCAGGCCGCGGACGCGGCGGTATCCGCGGGCGTACTCACCGGCGGGCGGCCGCTGGAGTTCCGCCACCCGCTGATCCGCTCGGCCGTCTACCGCAGCGCCCCGGCGGACGAGCGCAGGCGCGTCCACGCCGCGCTCGCCGCCGTCAGCGATGCGTCGCGCACCCCCGAGCGGGCCTGGCACCGGGCCGAGGCGACCGTCGGGCTCGACGACGAGGTGGCCGACGAACTGGTCGCGGCGGCGGAACAGGCCCGCGGGCGCGGAGGCTACGCCGAACGGGCGGCCCTCCTGGCCCGAGCGGCACAGCTCTCCCGGGCCGACCGGGCGGTGCGGCTCGTCGAGGCCGCCCGAGCCCATCTCGTGCTGGGCGATCCCGCTGCCGCCCAGTCCCTCCTCGCGCAGGCCCAGCCGCTCCTGGCCGGCGGCGACACCGTCCTGCGCGCCCGCGCCCTGCACACCCGGGCCACCACCGACATCTACTTCGGGCGGCTCGCGGGCCTGGGATCGCCGCTGCTGGCCGCGGCCGGCGTAGTCGCGGAGACGGACCGCGCTCTGGCCCGGTCCATCCTGATGGAAGGTCTCCTGGCCGTGCTGTGCGGTGAACACGACGCGACGACCCGCGAAGAACTCGGCGTGACGATTCTGACCTCCCCCGCCCTGACTCCACTGGCCCTGACCCCACCGGCCCTGACCCCACTGGCCCCGAGCCCGTCGGCGCCGACCGAGCCGCCCGGGTCCGTCCCGGCCATGCTGTCGGCCCCACCGGGCGCGGTCGTACCTCCACCACCCGAGCCGTCCGCCCTCCCCAGCAGCGCCGACCTCCTCCTCCAGGGCTTCGCCCTGCGGATGTACGGCGGCTACCGGGCCGCCCTGCCGCTCCTCCAGGCCGCACTCGCCGCCCTGGAGCGGGACACCGACGTGGTCGGGCACGGCCTGCGCGCGGCGACCCTGGCTCTGTACGCGGCCGAGGAGGTCTGGGACGAGACCGGCGGCGCGGAGGCGGCCCGGCTCGTGGAGGCGCACGAGCGCGCCATCGGCGCGCTGGGAGCCCTGCGCTCCACCCTGGTGGTCCGGTCCACATGGGAGCTCCGGGCCGGCCGGTTCGCCACGGCCACGGCGTGCCTGGACGAGGCACAGGACCTCGCGGCCGTCATCGGCCAGCCCTCCCCCGGCCTCGCCTACCGTGTGGAGCTGCTGGCCTGGAGCGGCCAGGAATCGGCGGCCCGCACGGCCGCGGACCTCCTCGTACGCGATCTGGCCAGCCGGCACGCGAACGGCGGCCTGGCCGACTGGGCCCGTAACAGCCTGACTGTCCTCGAACTCAGCCTGGGGCACTACGTCCAGGCCGCCGCCCTCGCGCGTGTCAGCTTCGACGCCGACAACCCCGGAGGCGCCCCCCGCGCCCTGCCCGATCTCATCGAGGCCGCCACCCGCTGCGGCGACTGGGCCACGGCCCGGCAGGCCCTCACCCGCCTCGAAGAACGCGCGCTGCCGGCCGGTACGCCCTGGGCCCTGGGGCTGCTGGAACGCTGCCGGGCCCTGGTCTCGGCCGGACACGACCGGGCCGAACCCCACTTCGCCCAGTCCCTGGCACTCCTCGACCGCACCCAGGTACGCACCGACCTGGCCCGCACCCACCTGCTCTACGGCGAATGGCTCCGCAGACGCAGACGCCGCACCGACGCGCGTACCCAACTGGGCCACGCGTACCGGATGTTCACCGACATGGGGGCAGCGGCCTTCGCCGAGCGGGCCCGGGCCGAGCTCCTCGCCACCGGCGCGCACCCCCGCAAGCGCACCGGCCGCTCCCCGCACGACCTCACCGAGCACGACCTCACTCCGCAGGAACGGCGCATCGCCACCCTCGCCGCGCACGGAACCACCAACACCGAGATCGCGACTCGGCTCTTCATCACACAGTCGACCGTCGAGTACCACCTCAACAAGATCTTCCGGAAACTCGACATCACGTCGCGGCGACAGCTCAACTCCCTGCTGAGCAGCGAGAACTGATTCCGTCCCGCCCCCCACCGACGCTCGGCACCCCAGCCCGGCCGGGAGCCGGGCGCGCGGCGGGACTGGGGGCTCTCCCCGGTACGAACCAGGAGAGGCGGGTGGTGTCCTGTGGTCGCCGCACCCACCGCCGACGACTCCGCCGGCCCCCTGGAAGGCCCTGGCCCATGACACCGGAATCCCGTCCTCCCACGACCGCGGACCGCCGCGCGTTCCTCAGGACCGCGACGGCCGCGCTGGCGGTCCCCACCGCGGCCGTCCTCGTCGGCGAGGCACTGTCCGGCACGGCACACGCCGCCACCGCCACCGCCACCGCCACCGCCACCGCCACCGCCACCGCCACCGCCACCGCCACCGCCACCGCCACCGCTTCGACGGATCTCCCCGACTTCGCCCCGGTTCCCACCACCGCGACCGGTCCCGCGCTCAACGAGCAGGGCTACTTCGTCGGCCGCATCAAGGGCAACCTGTACTGGGTGACCGACGCCTACTACCAGGCGATGTTCCTGAGCACCCGCGAAGGGGTGGTGCTCGTCGACGCGCCGCCGACCATCGGGAACAACCTGCTACGCGCCATCGCCGAGGTCACCCGGGCCAACGGCCGGCCGCGGAAGGTCACCCACCTGGTGTACAGCCACAGCCATGCCGACCACATCGGCTCCGCCGGCCTCTTCGGCAAGGACGTCGTGCGCATCGCGCACAGCGAGACCCGCCGGCTGCTCCGGCTGGATGCCGACCCCGACCGGCCGCTCCCGACCGTGACCTTCGACGACCACTTCGACCTGCGCGTCGGTGGGGAACGCCTGGAACTCGCCCACCACGGCCCCAACCACTCCCCGGACAACATCTTCGTCCACGCGCCCGACCACGCGACGCTGATGGTGGTGGACGTCCTCTACCCCGGCTGGGTGCCGTTCAAGAACCTGGCCGTCTCGCAGTCCATCCCCGCCTGGGTGAAGGCCCAGGACACGGCGATGAGCTACCCGTGGACGACCCTGGTCGGCGGGCACCTCGGCCGGCTCGGGGTGCGCGCCGACGGCGACGTGCAGAAGCGGTACATCGCCGACCTCACCGACAGCGTGAAGGCGGCGATGTCCCTGGACCCGACGCCGTTCTTCCAGAAGTACGGCCCGTCCGGGAACTCCTGGGCGATCTTCAAGACCTACCTGGACGCCGTCGCCCAGCAGGCGGCCGGTCCGGTGATCGCCAAGTACACCGGCGTCCTCGCCGCGGCCGACGTCTTCACCCTCGACAACGCGGCCACCATGCTCGAATCGCTGCGGATCGACGCCGGGATCCTGGGCCCCTTCAGCACTCATCCGTAGCCGGACTCCCGCGAGAGCGACGGCAGCGGGACCGGAAACGGGTGCGCGGGCAGACGCGTCACCCCGGCCCCGGTCCGGAGTCCGCCCCGACGCGGGCACGGACGCACTGGGGTCTTCCCCCGGTACGAACGTCTTCGCCCCCGTGGTGTGCTGGCCCGGCTCCGGACACCTGGCCGTACCTGCCGCACCGCCGCATCGATCACAACGCCGTACCCACCGAACCGCCCGAACCGAGAGGCCGCCATGTCGTCACCGACGCCCGTCCCCGTCGTCTTCATCCACGGACTGTGGCTGCACGCCACCTCGTGGGCCCCCTGGGTCGACCTGTTCCAACGGGAGGGTTACGCCCCGGTCGCACCGGGCTGGCCCGGCGACCCCGACACCGTCGAGGAGGCCCGCGCCAACCCCGAGAGCATCGCCGACCACGGTATCGACGAGGTGGTGAACCACTACGCGGCGGTCATCCGGGAGCTGCCGGCCCCGCCCATCGTGATCGGGCACTCGTTCGGCGGCATGATCGCGCAGAAGCTTCTCGGGCAGAACCTGGCGGCCGCCGCCGTCGCGATCGACGCCGCCCAGATCAAGGGAGTGCTCCCACTGCCGCTGTCCGCCCTGCGCGCGACACTGCCGGTGTTCAAGAACCCCGGAAACAAGCACCGCGCGGTCTCCCTCACGGCCGACCAGTTCCGCTTCGCCTTCGGCAACGCCGTGTCCGAGGAGGAGTCGGCGGAGCTGTTCGAGCGATGGGCGATCCCCGCCCCGGGCAAGCCCCTGTTCGAGGCCGCCGGCGCCAACTTCAACCCGCACTCGGCGGCCAAGGTCGACACCGCCAACGGCTCGCGCGGCCCCCTGCTGCTGATGACCGGCGGCAAGGACCACACGGTGCCGGAGGCCGTCGTCCGGGCCACCCTCAAGCAGTACCGGCACTCCGACGCGGTCACCGACATCACCGACTTCCCCGACCGCGGACACTCGCTGACGATCGACGGCGGCTGGCGCGAGGTCGCCGACACCGCACTGGACTGGCTGCGGCGGCACTCCCTTTGAACGATGCTTCCGTTGAACGAAGCCTCCGCGGAACAGCGCTTCCTCCGAACCTCACTCCACCGACAGCACAGGCACCGTCGAAGGGCCCTGGCATGGATCTGCATCTGACCGGCGGGACCGCGGTCGTCACCGGCGCGAGCCGCGGCATCGGACTCGCCGTGGCCGGGGCACTCGTACGTGAGGGTGCCCGGGTCGTGACCGGTTCCCGGGAGATCACTCCCGAACTGCGGGCGCTGGCGGCCGAAGGCGACGTCCTCACGGTCGCGGTGGACCTGACCGCGGCCGACGGGCCGGCCGAGCTGATCGCCGCCGCGGTCTTCGCCTACGGCGGCCTGGACATCCTGGTGAACAACGTGGGGGCCGTCCGGCCCCGTACCGACGGCTTCCTCGCGGTGACCGACGACGACTGGGCCGCGACGCTGTCCGTCAACCTCCTGGCCCCCGTGCGCACCACCCGGGCAGCGCTCCCCCACCTGCTGGAGCGCGGAGCGGGGAGCATCGTGACGGTCAGCTCCGTCAACGCGTTCCTGCCCGACCCGCTCGTGATCGACTACAGCGCGTCGAAGGCCGCACTGTCGAACTTCTGCAAATCCCTTTCCAAAGAGGTGGGCCCGCGGGGCGTCCGCGTCAACACCGTGAGCCCCGGCCCCGTCTCCACCGGTCTGTGGCTGTCGCGCGACGGGGTCGCCGCGACGGTCGCCGCCGCCACCGGCGGCTCCGCCGGCGGCGTGGCCGAACAGGCCGCCGCGGACGCCGCCACCGGCCGGTTCACCCGCCCCGACGAGGTCGCCGACCTCGTGGTGTTCCTGGCCGGCGACCGGGCCGCGAACATCACCGGGTCCGACTTCGTCATCGACGGCGGTCTCGTCAGCACCCTGTGACCCGACCCCGGAGCACCCCGTAACCCCGGCTCCGGCTCCGGCTCCGGCTCCGGCCGCACATCCCCCTCACCGCCACAGCCACGCGTTCCCCCTGACTGGAGCACCTGTGAAGCACCGTCATGCCTTCTTCCGGCCCCGCGTCCTCGCACCGCTCGCGATCGCCGCGGCGTTCGGCCTCACCACCACCCTCTCCGGCGCCACCGTCTCCGCCGCGTCCCCGCACACCGGGACCGCGACGACCGCGACCCGGTCAGCCGCTCCCCCGGTACCCGCCGGGTTCACCGAGCACAAGACCGCCGGCCTCGACTACGTGATCGGCGGCCACGGTCCGACCCTCGTCCTGCTCCACGGCTACCCGCAGACCTGGTACGAGTGGCGCGCCCTCCTGCCGGAGCTCTCCCGGCACTACACCGTCATCGCGCCCAGCCTGCCCGGCGCCGGCAAGAGCGACGCCCCGGCCGGCGGCTACGACAAGAAGTCGATGGCCGCAGCCGTCCACACACTGCTCCGGGAGATCGGGCACGCGGACGACATCCGGCTGGTCGGGCACGACATCGGCTCGATGGTCGCCTACTCCTACGCCGCCGCCCACCCCCGCGACGTGAGAAAACTCGTCCTCAGCGAGGCTCCGATCCCGGATTCGAGCCTCTACACGTTCCCCTCCCTGACCGCCGCCGGCCCGGGCTTCTGGAACTTCGGCTTCTTCTCCCTCGCCAACGGGCTTCCCGAAAAGGTCGTGTCCGGCCGCGAAAAGGAGTGGGTGGGCGGGTTCATGGACAGTCTCGAAGTCCGCAAGGGCTCCGTCACCGACGACGACACCGCCGTGTACGCGGAGGCTCTGGAGGACCCGGCCCACCTGTCGGCGAGCTTCAAGTGGTTCCGGGCCTTCCCCCAGGACGTGGAGGACGACGCCGTGTACCGGCGGACGAAGCTGACCATGCCGGTCCTGGCGGTCGGCGCCTCGGGCAGCCTCGGCGAGGCCGTACCCGACCAGGTCCGCCGGTACGCGAAGAACGTCACCGGTGTCGTCGTACCCGACTCCGGCCACTGGATCTACGAGGAGCAGCCCGCGAAGACGACCGCGCTCCTGCTCTCCTTCCTCGGGCGCACGTCGTAAGCACACCCTCTCCCGGCAACACCCTTTCCCGGCAACACCCTTTCCCGACAACACCTTGTGCCGGACGCCGCCCGGCGGACGGCACTGTGACGGTGACGCCCGATTCCGTACGCCGGGCACCTCCCCACACCGCCGCGCACCCCGGCAGGTCTGCCGCAGACCTGCCGGCGCGGCCCTACCAGGAGAAGGACTTCGCCATGCCCGAATCCCCGTCGGTCCCGTCGGTCCCGTCGCACGGAAACCGCTGGTTCCGCCGGCGCGTGGCGGTCCCGGCCGCACTGGCCGTCGCCGTCCTGACCGTGGCGACCGCCTCCCCTGCCTCCTCGGCACCGGCTCCGTCGGCGGTGGCCCTCCAGGCCCGGCACGCCGCCAAGCCCACCGTCGTCCTGGTCCACGGCGCCTTCGCCGACTCCTCCGGCTGGAGCGGGGTCGTCGCCCGCCTCCGGCACGACGGCTATCCGGTCATCGCCGCGGCCAATCCGCTGCGGGGCCTGGACTCCGACGCGGCCTATGTCGGCAGCCTCCTCGACTCCGTCCCCGGGCCGGTGGTCCTGGTCGGTCACTCGTACGGCGGTGAGGTGATCACCAACGCCGCGGTGGGGCACGCCAACGTCAAGGCCCTGGTGTACATCGCGGCGTTCGCCCCCGACCAGGGCGAGAGCGGTCTGTCGCTGGTCGGTCTCAACCCCGGAAGCCGGCTCGGCGAGGCGCTCGTCGTGCGGCCCTACACGGTCGCCGGCGGCGGTGGCGCGGACGGGTACGTCGACCCGGCGAAGTTCCGCACCGTCATGGCGGCCGACCTGCGAGGATCCGACGCCGAACTGCTGGCCGCCCAGCAGCGCCCGGTGGACCTGGCCGCCCTCCAGGCTCCGAGCGGCGTACCGGCCTGGAGGACGATCCCGTCGTGGTACCTGGTCGCCGGGGCCGACCAGGCGATCCCGGCCGTGACCGAGAGGTTCATGGCCCGGCGGGCCGGCGCCCACACCGTCGTGGTCGACGGAGCGTCCCACCTGGTCATGCTCTCCCACCCCGGCCGGGTCGAGAACCTGATCGTCCGGGCCGCCGAGGCGACCGGCTGACGGCCGTGTCCGGGCGGGGGTGATCACCCCGGGGGCCGGGAATCCCGACCCCCGGGGTGGAGACCTCGGGCAGTCCGCCCGACGGGAGCAGCGGTGCTACGGGACGAGGACGAGGCGCTCGCTGCTGCGGTCGTCCCATGCCCGCGCGATGTCGGCGAGGGGCACGGGGCGGGCCTGGACGTCGAGGCTGCCGTCGGTGACCGCTGTGGCCAGTTCCGGGAGTTCGGCGATGAACTCGCGGGGCGAGACGGAGCCGATGCCGCTGCCGACGATCTGCAACCGGGCCGCACGCAGCGCGGCGGACGGGATCGGCGCGGATTCTCCGGCGATCGACCCGATCTGGACCCAGGTCAGCGGGACGCTCCGGTCGGAGCGCGCCTTCAGGACGGGAAGCATCGCCCCGGCGGCGGGAGCGCCCCATACGAAGTCGAGGACGACGTCGACGTCGGCGGCGGCCTCGATCTCCTCGAAGGTGACTGCCCGGTCCGCGCCGAGACCCGGCAGCGCCGTGAGACGTGCGGTGTCGCGGCCCACCGCGATGACCTGACCGGCACCGAACCGCTTGGCGATCTGGATCGCCATCCGCCCCGCGCTTCCGGTGGCGCCGAGGACGGCGACCCGCCGGCCTTCGGGGAAGGAGATACGGCGGCGCAGCGCGCCCCAGGAGGACATGCCCGGGTTCATCGCGGCGGCGATGCGTACGGGGTCGGCACCGTCCGGCAGGAGCACGCTGCGGCGGACGTCGATGACGGTGCGCTCGGCGAACGTGCCGAAGGCGGTGTCCTCCAGGACCGCGTAGCGAAGGCGCCCCTGCGGATCGCGCACCACGCCGTCGGCCCCGGGCACGAGCGGGAAGGCGCCGGTGGCGGAGTAGTGCGTGCCGTTCGCCTTCGCCCTGGTCAAGTGGTGCAGTCCCGCGGCCAGGACTTCCACCACCATCTGGTCGTCGCCCTGGGCGACGGGCTCGGGGCTCTCGCCGTAGGCGGGCGGAGCGTCGTAGGCCGTGATGATCGCAGCACGCATGGTGGTCCCCCATCGATTTAGTTTGGATTACCAATCGAGTTCAGAGTGATTGGGATTACAAACAATGTCAAGTAGTCTGGTCCCATGGCCATCGACGAATCCGAGGACGTCCTGGTGGACGGCCTGGTCCGCAGCGCGTTCCAGATCATGGGGGTGCTCACCCGCATCAGCGCCGAGCACGACCTGTCCCTCACTCAGCTGCGCGTGCTCGGCATCCTGCGCGATCGACGCCCCCGCATGAGCGACCTTGCCGCTTTCCTGGGCCTGGACAAGTCGACGCTGTCCGGCCTCGTCGACCGCGCCGCACGCCGCGGGCTGATGACACGCGCGCCCAACCCCACGGACAAGCGCGCCGTCGACGTCCTCATCACGGACGCGGGCCGCGAACTCACCGAGCTGATGTACCAGGAGGCTCGAACCGCGCTGGCGCCGGCGACCGGCCGGCTCGACGAACAGCAGCGCCGGCAGCTCGCCCAACTGCTCCAGCCCGTCCTCACTCCTCCTCTGCCGCCCAGATGAAGGCTGTCCCGTGGGACGTGAGTGGATCGGTGTGCGGCACCGGATACGGCGCTGCGCAAGGCTGAGGGACGTTCACGGACCGGATGCGCAGGGGCTTTCCGACAACGCGGCGAGGCGCCGTCGCTGTCGTCGCACACCCACCAGAAGTTGCGGGACAGCCTTTCGCACCGGGGCGGCCCGCAGGGCCGGGGTGGTCGGGTAGCCGGAAACCCGTCCGGGCGACTCACCCCGACGTCACACTGCGGCGGTCGCACGACCGTGTGAGGCTGTGCCGTGGCGGTACGTACGGCCTGCTGAGCGTCAGCGTCACCCGTCGTGTGCCGTCCCACCCGATGCGAAGCTTCCCACCAGCCACCTGAGGACGGCCCGATGACCGAAGCGAAGGACTCGCGGCCGGCCGCCGGTGAGAGGCGTGGGGCGACGGCGAGCGACGCACGTCCTTCCGGACACTGGCTGGTCCTCGGCGTGGTCGGCCTGGCCCAGTTGATGATCGTGCTCGACGTGAGCATCGTGAACATCGCGCTGCCCCAGGCGCAGGAAGACCTCGGATTCTCCAACGGCTCCCGGCAGTGGATCATCACGGCCTACTCCCTCGCCTTCGGCAGTCTCCTCCTGCTCTCCGGACGGATCTCCGACCTGATCGGGCAGCGCAAGACCTTCCTGACGGGGCTGGCCGCGTTCGCCGCGGCCTCGCTCCTCGGCGGCGTGTCGCCCTCCTTCGCCGTCCTCGTGCTCGCCCGCGCGCTGCAGGGCGCGGCCGGGGCGATCCTGGCACCGGCCGCGCTGTCGCTGCTGACCACGACCTACACCAGGCCCAAGGAACGGGCCACCGCGTTCGCCGTCTTCGGCGGCATCGCCGGCTCCGGCGCGGCGATCGGCCTCCTGCTCGGCGGCGTACTGACCGAATACCTCAGCTGGCGCTGGACCCTGCTGGTGAACGTCGCCTTCAGCGTCGTCGCCATCACCGGCGCGCTCATGCTGATCCCCCACAAGGAACCGTCCTCGCAACGGCCCCGACTGGATCTTGTCGGTGCCGCCGTCATCTCCGCAGGCCTGTTCTGCGTGGTCTACGGCTTCTCCAACGCCGAATCGCACCCCTGGGCCGCGCCGAGCACCTGGGGCTTCCTCGCGGCAGGCGCGGTACTGATCGCAGGATTCTTCTGGTGGCAGACCCGCGCCACCAGCCCGCTGCTGCCCCTACGGGTCCTGCGCGACCGGAACCGGGCCGGCTCCTTCATCGGCGTCTTCATCGTGGGCGTCGGCATGTTCGGCGTCTTTCTCTTCCTGACCTACTACCTGCAGCAGATCCTGCGCTACTCACCGGTCAAGACCGGGCTGGTGTTCCTCCCCATGGTGGCCGCGCTGATGTGCGCCTCCACGGCCTCCAACATCAAGCTGCTCCCGAAGTTCGGCCCACGCGTCCTGGCCGTCTTCGGGATGCTCATCGCCAGTGGCGGCATGTTCTGGCTGACCGACATCACCCTGCACAGCACCTACGCCGCCGACATCCTCGGCCCGTTGCTGCTCGTGGGCTTCGGCATCGGTTCCGTCATGGCCCCCTCGATGAACACCGCCACGTCCGGCGTACGGCCGGTCGACGCCGGGGTCGCCTCCGCCACCGTGCAGACGATGCAGCAGGTCGGCGGCTCGATCGGCACGTCCCTGCTCAACACACTGGCGGCCTCCGCGCTGACCTCCTACCTGGTCGGGCGGGCCCCGACCCCGGTCAACGAGGCGAACGCGGCGATCCACAGCTATACCGTGGCCTTCACCTGGGCCGGGGCGATCTTCGCCGCCGGAGCGGTCATCTGCGGACTCGTGCTCCGCTCGGGGCCCCCCTCCCCCGCGGGCCCGGACAGCGCCCCTGCCACGCCCGCGTAGCCGGGGCCAGTCGTCGCCGTACCGCCCCGCGTCGAGTGCTTCGACGCGGGGCGGCGGGGTCGGGACTCCGGTACGGAAGAGGCCACCGAAGCAGCGCGCTCCTTTCGGCCTCCACGGTCCGGACGTGTCAGAGGCCGGACCAGTGGTTGAGCGTCAGGCGGGGTTCCGCGTTGCGGGCGAGTTCGTGCGCCTGCTCGGGCCACCAGACTCCGGCGGCCGGGTCGACGACGCCGTACTCGGGGTCGATCGTGCCGCCGGTGTTGCGGGTGCAGCTGCCGTCGGACTCCCCGACGGTCTTCACGTACAGGTACGCGTCGACGAGGGGGACGCCGGTGTCGGCGGTCGGGCGGGGCCCGATGCCCCGCCCGGGCGGGTTGCACCAGGTCTCCGGGTCGCCGCTGTACTTGCCCGGCTGCGGGGTCCACGGGCCCTTTCCGTTGCGGCTGGTGTCGACCATGAAGTGCGCCAGATCCTCGTCGGCGGGGCTGCCCACGTTCTGGTCGTACCAGGCGTCGGTCCAGTGCCACGTCGAGGGGTCGGTGGAGGAGACGGCGTTGCCCGGAGTTCCGTCGTTGGGGGCGGCCGGGGAGTAGTACTGGCTCGCGCACCAGTCGGCGTGGCCACGGGACCACTCGGGCCCCTTGGTGGCGAACCACATGCACTGGGATATCCAGGTCCCGTAGTGCGAGGTCTCATCGGTGGGCTGGTAGTTGGATATGTTCAGGACGAAGCCGTCGCTCCGCTCGGCACCCGCGTCCAGGAGGCGTTGCGCGATGTCGCCAACGGACCGCCACTGGCTGTTGCCCGCGTCCAGGTAGACCGAGGTGTTCGCGCCGTTCTTCAGGGTGCGGACCGCGTAGTCGAGGTCGGACACGCGGCGGGTGCTGAGTTCTCCGGTCGGGTCGATGTCCCCGGCACAGTCCTTGGGAAGGGAGGACAGGCCGTCGGGCTCCAGGATGACCACGGCCTTCTTGCCGCCGATGCCCTGGGCGAACGCGTCGATCCACTGGCGGTAGGCGGCGGAGGAGTCGGCCCCGCCGCTGGAGTAGAGGCTGCAGTCCCGGCCGGGGATGTTGTACGCCACCAGGACCGGGACCCGGTGGGTGACCGCGGCGGCGCGGACGAGCTTCGTCACGTCGGTACGGGTTTCGGCGGGCGTGCCGCCGGTGAACCACGCGGCCTGCGGGTAGCTCGCCAGCTTCGCCATGTTCAGGCCGTCTTCGATCTTTCTGCCCTTCAGATCGTCGATGGCCTGCCGGGCCGCCTTGCTGTTCGGGTCGACGTAGAACTTCGTGGCGGAGGTGACGGTGTCCTGCGCGGGGGCGGGGGCGGGTGCGGCCTGGGCGGCCGTGGCGGCGAATGCCGCGCAGGCGGTGAGCGCCGCGGTGACGACGGCTGTGCGGCGCCGGAAGGTACGGGAACGCATGGGGACTCCTGGTCCGAGAGCGAACGACTGCGGAACGTTCGGCCGCCACCGGCGGAGCACGCCGGCTTCGCGACCGGCGGGCTCCGCCGTCGGGCGGGGGAACGGGAACGGGGATCGGCTGGAACCGGGGGCCCGGGTCAACAGGCCTCCGGGGAGCGGGAGATCAGTAGCCGTAGATCATCTTGTAGGCGACCTCGGGGAGGAACTGACCGGCCGCGGACCCGGCTCCGACGCCACAGTTGCCGTCGGACTCGCCGGGAGTCTTGATCCACAGGAGCATCTCCGCGCCGCCGCCCTTCTGGGTGGGGGTTCCGGTCCTGCGGCCCGCGGAGTTGCACCACTCGCCGTTGCTGGAGCCGTTGCCGTTGCGGCTGGTGTCCACGACGAACGGCTTGGTGTATCCGCTGGACGAGCTCAGCGCGGCGTTGACCGCGTTGGCGTAGGTGATGTTCTCCGCGGTGGTGTAGTGGTTGGAGACGTTCAGCGAGAAGCCCCGGGTGCGGCTGAGGCCCGCCGCGTTCAGGCTCGCGGCCATCGAAGTGGCGCTGCGCCAGCCCGGGTTGCCCGCGTCGAGGTAGACCCAGGCGTTGGGGGCCTTCTGACTGAACTGGGTGATCGCGTTGTTGAGCAGGGAGTTGCGCTCGGCGGTCTGGGCGGCCGTCATACAGCTGGTGTCGCCGAGCGAGTCCGGCTCCAGGATGACGACGGCGGGCCTGGAGCCGATCCCGCTGGCGAACGCGGCGATCCACTCGTTGTAGGCGGCGACCGACCCTGCCCCGCCGCCGGACTGCCCGCCGCAGATGTCACGGTTGGGGATGTTGTAGGCCACCAGGACAGGCAGTTTGTCCGCGGCGTCGGCCGCGCCGACATAGGCCCCGGTGGCGGTTCCTATGGTGCCGCTCCAGTTGCCGAACCAGCGGGCCATGGGCTTCGTGGCGATGCTGTCGCGGATCGCGGGCGCCCGTCCGTCACCGGGATTGGCGGCGGCCCACAGGGCCGGGCTGGAGCTGGGATCGACGTAGAAGCCGTTGGTGAGGGTGGTCGGATCGGCCGCCTGGGCGGGCGGAGAGACCACGAGGGCCAGCGGCAGGGCCATCAGCGCTGCGGCCATCGTGCGGAAGAGGTGACGCATGGGAGTACCTCGGTTCCTGACGGGGGCGACGCCGCACGCTCTCGACCTGAGCGTGCGGCGCGGAGGGAAGACGGTGGACGACGTCCCGGGAGAACTGCGGCTCGGGACGCCATCCACCGTGTACGGGGATGCAGATTGCTTTGGGAGCGCTCCCACTGGAAGCGCTCCCAGTTCCGTTCGAAGTGCCTTGGGGTACGGCCGGTATCGTCTTGGCTGCAATTCAGGGTGTCAAGAGACCTTGCACGATTCCTTCTTCGCCCCCATGCGCAGGAACTCGCAAACAGACTGGAAGCGCTACCACTTTTCTGGTGCCACAGCCTGAGGAACGGTCCTCCTACGGGTCCCGGCGTGGGCGTTCCGTGCGCACCAGGGCCTGGACGCGGCCGAAACCCGTGCTCGGCGCGTGGGATCATCTCCGTAACAACCCGGCAAAGACCCCCGAGGAGCACGTCTTCCGATGCAGCCGACGCCCAGGCGCATGCCGACTCTCGACGAGGTGGCCGCCAGAGCGGGCGTGTCGCGCACCGTGGCTTCCCGGGCGGTCAACAACGTCCCGAATGTGAGCCGGGCCAAGCGGGAAGCCGTCGAACGGGCCGTCCGTGAGCTGGGCTACGTGCCGAACCCCACCGCGCGGGCGCTGGCCGGCAACAGGGTCGGGGCCGTGGTGCTGGCGGCTTCCAGTGACGAGGCCGGCCTGTTCGCGGATCCGTTCTTCGCCGAGGTCGTCGTCGGGGTGAGCACGGCCCTGGACGAGACCGACCTGGAACTCATCCTGGTACTCGCCAACTCACCGCGTGGCCGCAGCCGCCTGCAGCAGATGGTCCGCACCCGCCGTGCCGACGGCATCATGCTGATGGCGCTCCGGGGTGACGACCCGCTGGGACGGCTGGCCGAGGACGCCGGTATGCCGGTCGTCTTCGGCGGCCTGCCCCTGACCGGGGAGCCACGCTGGTACGTGGACGCCGACAACAGGGGCGGCGCCAGGCTGGCCGCCGATCACCTCGTGCGCACCGGGCGGACCGGACCCGTCATGATCACCGGTCAGGTGGACAGCCTGGTCTCGGTGACCCGGGAACAGGGCTTCACCGAAGGGCTGAAGCTGGCCGGTGTCCCGCTGCTGGGCGTTTCCTCCGGAGGGTTCCTCGTCGAGGGCGGGGCGGAGGCGATGGACCGCCTGCTGGACGCCCATCCGCGGTTGGACGCGGTCTTCGCGGCATCGGACGGAATGGCGATCGGCGCACTCCAAGTGCTCCGCCGACGGGGTCGGCGGGTGCCCGAGGACGTCTCGGTGATCGGCTTCGACGACCTGGCCGGAGCCCGGCACGCCAACCCGCCGTTGACCACCGTGCGCCAGCCGGTCAGGGCGCTGGGACACGAGATGGCACGGATGCTGGTCAACGCGATCGACGGGCACGACCCCAACCCGCTGATCCTTCCGACCCGGCTGACGGTCCGGGAGTCCGCCCCGGCAACGCCCCCGCCGCGCTGACCGCGGCCCGTCCACCGCGGACGCCGTGAACTCGACGGCGCCGCCCCGTCAAGTCCTCGTCGTCCGCACGCGCGACGACGTGACCGCCCGCAGCCTCGACTGCGGCGAGCACGCCTTCACGCGGGCGCGGGTGCCCTCGGCTACCAACGGCGGCGCTGCTGGACCGGGCTGAACTTGGCGGTGAGCGCCGAGAGGAACACCGGGAGCTTGTCGACCATGGCCTTGGGGACCGGGGTGGTCTGGACGGTTCCCGTTCGCACGTCCTGGACGACGAGAGCGTAGGTGCCGTTCTCCTCGACGAGTTCGGCGGCGAAGAGCAGTTTCTGCGTGGCGGTTTCCGTGGCGGTTTCCATCAGGACTCCTGGGCCGGGGTGTCGTTGAGCCAGACGTTCCACGCCTTGGCGGCCTGCTGCTCGTCGGTGTGCTCGGCGAACAGGTGGTGGCCGAGCCAGATCGGCACGTTCCAGGTGCTGCCGTTGAAGAACCGGTACAGGGCGTCCGGGCCCCGCAGTCCGACGAAGTCGGGGCTGAGCCAGTCGACGACCACCTCGACGGGATCGTGGTCCGGGCCGGGGGCATGGAGGGTGAACCGGTCGCCGACGGCCGCGTCCTCGGCGAGGCCGAGGCGTCGGCGCAGGGCGGCGAAGTCGGACGGATCAGCGGTGGGTTCGGGGTGCTGGGACCTGACGTAGACGGCGGGGCGGTCGGCGAAGTGCCGGAGGTACTCGGCGAGTGCGTGCTGGTGGAAGTCGACGTACTTCTCGGCCACGTCCGTCTTGGCGTCCCAGTTCCAGGCGTCGTCGACGACGCCCGTGTGCACCCAGTGGATTCCCATCCGCAGGTGGCTCGTGCCGTCGTCGGCCGGTTCGACGCGGTAACTGAGGGTGTTGGAGAACCCGCCGTCCTGGGTCGCCCGGACGGCGAGGTGGTGCGGCGGCTCCCACGCGACGACCGTGGCGTCTCCCCGGGTCGCCTTTCCGCCCACGCGGGGCTCGATCTCCATCGGGTAGAGCCAGCCGAGGTTGCCGGCGCCGGTGGCCACCGCGTCCCAGACCTGCTCTGGCGCTACGGGCAGGTCCTGCTCTCGGCGGACCTCGAACTCTCGGGCCATGGTCGGTACTGCTCCTTCGTCGTCGTTCACGGTCGGTGGATGACCGGGAGGGTGGTCAGCCGCCGCTGCAATGGGTTGTCCCGCCACTCCAGCGCCGCCCCGTCGGCCAGGCGGAGTCCGGGCAGCCGGCGGGCCAGCGTGCCGATGGCCACCTCCGCCTGGAGCTTGGCCAGCGGGCCGCCGAGGCAGAAGTGCGGGCCGTGGCCGAAGCTCAGGTGGCGGTTGCCGGGGCGGGACAGGTCGAGCCGGTCGGGGTCCTCGAAGCGTTCGGGGTCGCGGTTGGTCGCGCCGAGGAAGAGGTACACCAGCTCGCCTTCCCGCAGCGTCCGTCCGCCGATCTCCAGGTCCTCCGCCACCACTCTGACGATCGCCTGGGTCACGGTGTCGTAGCGGGCCAGTTCGTCGACCGCTCCGCGGATCAGGCCCGGGTCCGCACGCAGCCTGGCCAGTTGGTCCGGGTTGCGCAGCAGGGCGAGCATGCCGTTGCCGATCAGGTGGGTGGTGGTCTCGTCCCCGGCGGTGATCAGGACGAAGCAGGTGGAGAGCAGCTCGGAGTCGGTGAGCCGGTCGTCCTTGTTCTGGGTGGCGACCAGGGCGCTGATCAGGTCGTCGCCCGGTTCGCGTCGGCGCCGGCGGATGAGCCCGGAGAGGTACTCCTCGTAACCGTCGATCGCCTCCTCGGACTTGTCGATGTCCTCGCTGAGCCGGCCGAAGCGGCTGAACCAGCTCTTGACCTGCGGCCGGTCCTCGTCCGGGATGCCGAAGAGTTCGCAGACGACGGACATCGGCAGGGGCGAGGCGACCGCCTCGATGAGCTCCATGGCCGGGCCGGCCGCGACCGCCTCGTCGATGAGCCGGTCGACGATCCGTTGTACGCCGTCGCGCAGGGCTTCGACGCGGCGGGCGGTGAACGCCTTGTTGGCCAGTTTGCGCAGCCGGGCGTGGTCCGGCGGGTCGGTGTTGCTCATCACCCGGCCGAGTCGCTCGGTGAGCCGGCTGAGGGCTTTGAGGTCGCCGCCGAGCGAGCTGTAGGCGCGGGTCATCCTGTCCCGGTCGTTGGACAGGCGCAGGTCGCCCAGTGCCGTCTCGACGTCGGCGTGACGGGTGAGGTACCAGATGCCCTGGGGGCTGCGGTGGACCGGGTCGTCGCGCCGCATGCGCGCGTACACCGGATACGGGTCCTGCCGGGCCTCCGGGGTGAGCAGGGCCGCGGCGAGGCCGTCGGGCGGGGCGGGCGCCGCGACGGAGCCGCGGGGCTGGACAGGACATACGGCGAGGCCGTCGGGCCGGGCGGGGCCCGCGTTGTCGCGGGCCCCGTCCAGGGTGTCGGTGGAGGTCATGTCGTCCGCGCTACCGCTGGGTGTCCATGGCGTCGGCGAGGCTCTTGGGCCGCATGTCGGTCCAGGCCTCCTCGACGTGGGCCAGGCAGGCGGCGTGGGTGTCGGGGCCGTGGGTGACGGTCCAGCCCTCGGGCACGTCCGCGAACTGCGGCCACAGCGAGTGCTGGTTCTCGTCGTTGACGAGGACGAGGAAGGTTCCGTCCTGGTCGTCGAAGGGGTTGGTCATGTGTCGGTCCTCCTGCGGGCCTTGGGAAGGGGTGGTGCCACCGGCGTATCCGGTGGTTCAGGTTCCGGTGGTTCAGGTTCCGGTGGTTCCGGCACCCGTGGCGGTTCCGGTGTCTCCGGCGGTTCCGGTATCTCCGGCGTCTCCGGAATCCGGCGTATCTCCGGAATCCCCGGCGAGGGCGGTGTCCCGGGTGGCCTCGGCGATCCTGGCGGCCAGGACCGGTCCGATCTGGGCCAGGGACCCCGCCTGGGTCATCTGGTCGTGCCGGGTGGTGACCTCGTGCGATTCGATCCGGCCCCCGATGTACGGGCGCCAGACCTCCGGGCCGGCGTCGTCGTCGCCCCGGCCGATGGTGGAGTTGAAGAGCAGCAGGTCCCCGTCGTACCTGCCGGGGACGAAGTCGACCGCCAGCTTCGCGTTGTTGATCATGATCTGGACGATCACCTCGACCTGCCGCTCGTTCAGCCCGGCGAGCGCGCTGCCCCGCCTGTTCAGCACCTCGGCGACCTCGGTGTAGGTGATCTCCCGGTCGCCCAGCTCGTCCGGGTCGACGTCGAGCACGCCGACGAGCACGTCGCGCACGGTGGGCACCGGCTCCTCCTCGAAGCGCACGTCCTTCACCGGGTACGCGTCGAGAACGGCCAGCAGCGCGGTCCGCTCACCGCGCGCCTGCAGTTCGCAGGCGAGTGCGTGGGCGATCAGACCGCCCGCCGACCAGCCGAGCAGCAGGTACGGCCCCTCCGGCTGGATCTTCTGGACGTGGTCGGCGTAGTCGGACGCCATCTCCTCGTAGGACGTGGGCAGCGGCTCGGGCCGACCGAGGCCGCGCGCCTGGAGCGCGTAGACCGGGTGCTGCGGGCCGAGGTGGTTGAGCAGTCCGCTGTACGACCAGCTGATGCCGCCGCCGGGGTGGACGCAGAACAGCGGTGTCTCCGTCCCGGTCGAACGCAGCGGCAGCAGCACGTCCAGCGCGTCTGCCGGATTGTTCATGGCCAGGCGTTCGGTCAGCCCGGCCACGGTCGGCGCCTCGAACAGCAGGCGCAGGCCCAGCTCCAGGCCGAGCGTCTCGCGGGCCCGGGAGGCCAGCCGTGCGGCCAGCAGCGAGTGGCCGCCCAGGTCGAAGAAGCCGTCGTCGATGCCGACCTGCTCCCGGCCGAGGACCTCGGCGAAGAGCCCGCACAGCAGCTGTTCCTGCGGCGTCCGCGGGCCGCGGCCGCCGTCCGACGCCCCGTAGTCGGGGGCGGGCAGCGCGGCCCGGTCGAGCTTGCCGTTGGCGGTCAGCGGCAGCGCCTCCACGGTGACGAACGCCGCCGGCACCATGTAGTCGGGGAGTTCGCGGCGCACCCGGCCGGACAGCTCGGCCTGCTCGGGCGCGCCCTCCGGCGCGGGCACCAGATAGGCGACCAGCCGCTTGTCCCCCGGCCTGTCCTCACGGGCGACCACGGCCGCCTGGGCGACGCCGGGGCAGCCCGCGAGGACGGCCTCGATCTCTCCGGGCTCGATCCGCAGACCGCGCAGCTTGACCTGGTGGTCGACGCGTCCGGCGAATTCCAGCGTGCCCTCGGGAAGCCACCAGGCGAGGTCGCCGGTGCGGTACATACGGCTCCCGGCCGGGCCGTACGGGTCGGCGGTGAAGCGCTCCGACGTGAGGCCGGGCCGGCCGAAGTAGCCGCGGGCCACGCCCGTTCCCGCGAGGTACAGCTCACCGACCATGCCCGTCGGTACCGGTCGCAGCCGGTCGTCGAGCACGTAGGCGCGCATGTTCGCCATCGGCGCGCCGATCGGCACGGTCGCGGCGTTCTCGGAGAGCTCGCGCACCGGGTGGCAGGTGGCCAGGGTGGTGGCCTCGGTGGGCCCGTAACCGTTGACCACCTGGATGGCGGGGCAGGCCGCCCGGACGCGGGCGGCGGCGGCCGGGGAGACCACGTCGCCGCCGGTCCACACCTCGCGCACCCCGGCGAGCAGGCCGGGGCGCTCCTCGGCGACCAGCCGGAACAGTCCGGCGGTCAGCCACAGCCCGGTCACCCCGTGGGTGGCGATCGTGTGCTGCAGCAGGTCGAGGTCGAGCCGCTCGGGCGGTGCGACCACGACCCGGCCGCCGTTGAGCAGCGGGACCCACAGTTCGTACGTCGACAGGTCGAAGGCGGTCGGGGAGTGCATCAGCACCCGCTCGTGGCCGCCGCCCCGCCACTCGGGGGTCAGCGCGAGACCCGCCACGTCCCGGTGGGTGACGGCCACGCCCTTCGGGCGTCCGGTCGAACCGGAGGTGTACATGATGTACGCCAACTGGTCCTCGCGGCAGGCCACTTCGACCCCGCCGGTGCCGGCGTCCTCGGACTGGACCAGGGCGGTGAGCACCTCGTCGGTGAGCACGAGGGCGGCTCCGCTCTCCCGGAGGATCAGATCGATCCGGGAGGAGGGGAAGCGCGAGTCGAGCGGTACGTAGGCGCCGCCCGCCTTGATGATCGCCAGGATCGCCACGACCAGCTCCGCCGAGCGGTCCATCAGGACCGCGACCGGCGTCTCGGGCCGCACGCCCTGGCGGATCAGCGCCCTCGCCAAGTGGTCGGCCCGCAGGTCGAGTTCCGCGTAGGTCAGCTCGGTGCCTCCCGCCACGACCGCGACCGCGTCCGGGGTGGCCCGCACCTGGCGGGCGAAGAGCGCCGGCAACGGGGCCGACGGCAGCTCCGCGGCCGTGTCGTTCACCTCGTACAGCAGCCGGTGGCGTTCCTCGCCGGACATGAGGTCGATCCGGCTGATCGGGAGGTCCGGGTCGGTGACGGCCGCGCGCAGCAGGCGGACCCAGCGTTCGAACAGCGACTCCACGGTGGACGCGTCGAAGAGGTCGGTGGCGTACTCCACGGCGCCGGCCAGACCGTCGGCGCCGCCGTCCGGGCGGAACTGTTCGGCCAGGCTGAACGTCAGGTCGACCCGCGAGGTCCCGGTCGGGGCCGCCACGTGGCCGGTCTCCAGCCCCGGCAGGGCGAAGGCGCCGACCGGAGCGTTCTGCAGGGCCAGCATGATCTGGAACAGCGGGTGGTGGGCGAGCGACCGCACCGGGTTGGCCACCTCGACGAGGTACTCGAACGGCACGTCCTGGTGGTCGTACGCGGTGAGCGCCTTCTGTCGCACCCGGCCGAGGAGGTCGGCGAATCCGGGGTCGCCCCCGGTGTCGGTGCGCAGGACCAGGGTGTTGACGAAGAAGCCGACGAGATCGTCCAGTGCCTGGTCGGTACGGCTGGCGATCGGGCTGCCGATGGGGATGTCCGTGCCGGCGCCGAGCCGGGTGAGCAGGGCCGCGAGACCCGCCTGGAGCACCATGAACATGCTGGCGCCGCGCGCGGTGGCCAGGTCGCGCAGGGCCTGGTGCAGTTCGGGGTCCAGCCGGACCACGACCCGGTCGCCCCGCTGGGAGGCCACCGGCGGCCGGGGCCGGTCGGAGGGCAGCTGCACCTGCTGCGGGATTCCCGCCAGCTCGCCCTTCCAGTAGGTGAGCTGCCGGGCGAACAGGCTCTCCGGGTCGTCGGCGTCGCCGAGCAGGTCGCGCTGCCAGCGGGTGTAGTCGGCGTACTGCACCGGCAGCGGGGACCACTGGGGTTCCTCGCCCCGGCAGCGCGCCGCGTAGGCCCTCGCGAGGTCGCCGGAGAGAGGCCCCATCGACCAGCCGTCGGCGGCGATGTGGTGCACCACGACGAGGAGTACGTGCCGGTCGGGGGCGAGCGCGTACAGCTCGGCCCGGACCGGCGGCTGCGCGGCCAGGTCGAACCCGCGCCCGGCCGTGTCCGCCAGCCGCCCGGCCAGCCCCGCCTCGTCGAGCTCGACCACCGGAAGCGCCGGGTGCGCCTGCTCGGTGTCCAGGACGACCTGGTAGGGGACGCCGTCGGTCTCGCGGAAGACGGTCCGCAGGCTCTCGTGCCGGCCGATGACGTCCGCGAGCGCGGTGTGCAGGGCCGAGCGGTCGAGGTCGCCGGTGAGGCTGAGCGCGAGCGGCATGTTGTAGGTGGCGCTCGGCCCGTCCATCCGGTGCAGGAACCAGAGGCGGCGCTGGGCGAAGGACAGCTCGACCCGCTCGGGGCGGGGGCGGGCGGTCAGTGCGGGCCGCGCCGCGCCGGAACCGTCCAGGCGGGCCGCCAGTGCGGCCACGGTCGGGGTTTCGAACAGGGTACGGACCTCCAGCTCCGCGCCGAGGGTCGCCCGGACCCTGGAGGCCAGGCGGGTCGCCAGCAGCGAGTGTCCGCCGAGGTCGAAGAAGCTGTCCTCGACCCCGACCTGTGCCAGCCCGAGCACCTCGGCGAACAGTTCGGCGAGGAGCTGTTCCTGCGGGGTGCGCGGGGCCCGCCCGGTCACGGCGGCGCCGAGGTCGGGGGCGGGCAGTGCGCGGCGGTCGAGCTTGCCGCTGGCCGTCAGCGGCAGCGCGTCCAGCGCCACGAACGCCGACGGGACCAGGTAGTCGGGCAGCCGTCCGCGCAGCCAGTCGCGGAGTTCGCCGAGGAGGGCGCCGGTCCCCCGGCTGCCGGTCGGACGGTTGGTCAGCGACGACAGCGCCCTGCCGGTGGTCCCGGCGGGCCGGTACGGCTCGACCGGGGAGCCTTCGAGGGTCCGCGGGTCGGCGAAGACGACGTCGACGGCGTCGGTGCGGGTCGCCGACCAGGTGACGGCCACCGTGCGGCCGAACTCCCGCCCGAGGGAGTGGAACTCCTCCGGGTCGGGGAGACCGCTCTCCTCGGAGGTGTCTTCGGGGGCGCGCAGCCGCTCCAGCAGCTGTGCGAGCGGCACGTCCCCGTCCTGCACCGCCCTGGCCAGGGCGGCCTCCCGCACCACGCGGCGGTTCGGCACCCCGGTGATCCGCAGCACCTCGGCGGGCTGCTGGGCGAGCAGTTCGCGCAGCTCGGCCGGCCCGGTGATCTGCCGTCCCCATGCGAGTTCGGCGGACCGGCCATGGGCGTTCGGGGCGACCGGGGACTTGTGCAGCGTCACGTCGTAGCGGTAGCGGGACAGTTCGTTGTGGTGGTGGCCCCGCTTGACCTCCACGGCCACCGCGCCGATGTCCGTGCCGTGGTTCCGCAGTTCGGCGAAGAAGTCCGGGTCGACCAGGAGTTCCTTCTCCACTCTGACGGCCTGCTCCACCGCGCGGCGCACGGCCGCGGGGTCGGTGCCGTCGTCGGTCCGGTGCAGCTGGACGGCGGTGGCCATCGGGCGCAGCAGCCTCAGGTTGCGTACGTCGCCGATGAAGAGCGCGCCGCCGGGGGCGAGCAGCCCCATCAGCTTTCCGATCACGTCGGCGAGGTAGTCGGCGGACGGGAAGTACTGCACCACCGAGTTGATCACGATGGTGTCGAACTCCCCGGCCGGCAGCCCGTCGGTGTCGTGCGCCGGACGGGTCTGCAGCACCACGCGGCCGGTGAGCCGGCCCTCCCCCGCGACCTGGGCGGTCAGGGCGTCGATCGCGGTGGCGGAGAAGTCGGTCGCCCAGTAGCTCTCGCAGTGGGGTGCGACCTGCGAGAGCAGCAGGCCGGTACCGACGCCGACTTCCAGCACCCGGCGCGGGCGCAGGGCCAGAATGCGGGCCACGGTGGCGTCCCGCCACTCCCGCATCTGCTCGACCGGAATCGGGCTGGCGTCGTAACTGCTGTTCCAGCCGACGAAGTTGTGGCCGAACGCCGCTTCGTCGGGGGCGATGGGCAGGGCGTCGTAGATGTCCTGCCACTCGCCCACGTGGTCCGCTTCCAGCCCGCTGTCGCGGGCCTCGTCCTGGCGCGGGACGACGTAGCCGACGAGCCGGTCGTCCTGCGCGAGGACCACGGCCCGGGCGACGGCGGGGTGTTCGGCCAGCGCGGCCTCGACCTCGCCGGGCTCGACGCGGAAGCCGCGGACCTTCACCTGGTCGTCGGCGCGGCCGGCGTACTCCAACTGGCCGTCGCCGCGACGACGCACCAGGTCGCCGGTGCGGTACATGCGCTCGCCCGGTACGAACGGGCAGGCGACGAACCGTCCGGCCGTCAGGCCGGGGCGGTTCAGGTATCCCCGCGCGAGGCCCGCGCCGGCGACGTACAGCTCCCCGATGACACCGGTCGGCACCGGCATCAGCCGGTCGTCCAGCACGTACACCCGGGCGTTGGGGATCGGCCGGCCGATCGGCGGCACGCCGTCCGCGGCCGGGGAGAGCGGGTCGCTCATGGTCGCGCACACGGTCGTCTCGGTCGGGCCGTACGCGTTGATCATCCGGCGTCCGGGGGCCCAGCGTGCCACCAGTTCCGGCGGGCACGCCTCGCCCGCCACCACCAGCGTCGATGCGGTGACCTCACCGTCCGGGACGGCGGCGAGGACCGAGGGGGGCACCGTCACGTGGGTGATGCCGAGGCCCGGATCGGTCAGTGCGGCGAGTGGCTCGGCCGCGGGGGGCAGCACCAGGGCCGCGCCGCACAGCAGGGCGGTGAAGATCTCCGAAACCGACGCGTCGAAGCTGGGCGAGGCGAACTGGAGTACTCGGCGGCCGGGTTCGATCGCGAAGCGCTCGATCTGTCCGGCGACCAGGCTCGCCACACCGCCGTGGCCGACCACGACGCCCTTGGGGCGGCCGGTCGAGCCGGAGGTGTAGATCACGTAGGCCGGGTGCCGCACGTCGAGCGCGACCTCCGGGTCGGAGTCCGGCCAGTCCCCCTCGTCCACCATGGCCGGGTCGTCGACGACCACCGCCGGACGGGAGTCCGCCAGCATGAACGAGATCCGCGACTCCGGATACCCGGGGTCCACCGGCAGATACGCCGCCCCGGCCTTCAACACACCCAGCACCGCCACCACCGACTCCACCGACCTCGGCAGAGCCACCGCCACCACCTGCTCGGGACCGACCCCCCGAGCGATCAACGCATGCGCGAACCGGTTCGCCCGCACATCGAGCTGACGGTACGTCAACTCATCCGCACCACCGACCAGCGCGACCGCGTCCGGCGTCAGGGCCACCTGAGCCGCGAGAGCCCGCGGCAGCGGGACGGTGTCCACGTCCCGGGCGGTCTCGTTGTCCTGTTCCACCAGCCGGTGGAGCTCGCCGGTGTCGAGGAGGTCGATGCCTCCGACGGCCTGCTCCGGATCGGCGGTGACGGCCTCCAGCAGGAGCGTCCAGCGCCGGACCAGTGAGACGACCGTCGAGTGGTCGAACAGGTCGGTGGCGTACTCGACCGCGCCGACGATTCCGGCCGGACTCCCGTCCGGGCCGAACCGCTCGACCATGCTCACACCGAGGTCGAACTTGGCGGTCCTGGTCGCGACCGCGTAGGTGTCGACGTCCAGGCCGGGCAGGTCGAACCGGCCCATGGGGGCGTTCTGCACGGCCAGAATGGTCTGGAAGAGCGGGTGGTGGGAGAGGGAACGGGACGGGTTCAGCGCCTCCACCAGATGCTCGAACGGCACGTCCTGGTGCGCATAACCCGACAACGCCGTCTCCCGCACCCGCCCCAGCAGCTCGACGAAGCTCGGATCACCACTCGTATCGGTCCGCAACACCAGCGTATTGACGAAGAACCCCAC
The DNA here is from genome assembly GCF_053597235.1 of Streptomyces sp. NPDC001493. NCBI lineage: Bacteria > Bacillati > Actinomycetota > Actinomycetes > Kitasatosporales > Streptomycetaceae > Streptomyces > Streptomyces sp. NPDC001493. Next base: position 471,834 of record NZ_JBSFHV010000001.1, on the reverse strand, counting down.
CAGATCGTCCAGCGCCTCATCCGTACGCCCCGCGATCGGACTCCCGATCGCGATATCCGTACCCGCACCCAACCGCGTGTACAACGCCGCCAACGCGGCCTGCAACACCATGAACAGGCTCGTCCCGGTCTTCTGCGCCAACTTCACCAGAGAGGTGTGAAGTTCGGCGTCGAGCTCCAGGCCGACGTGGTCGCCGTGCCGGCCGGCGACGGCGGGGCGCGGCCGGTCGGTGGGCAGCTGGAGCAGCTCCGGCAGGCCGGACAGCTGGCGCTTCCAGTAGGCGAGTTGCTCGGCGAAGCGGCTCTCCGGGTCGGCGGCGTCGCCGAGCAGTTCGCGCTGCCACAGCGTGTAGTCGACGTAACTCACCGGCAGGGCGCGGCGGCTCGCCGTGCGCCCTTCGCAGCGGGCCGCGTACGCCTCGGCGAGGTCGCGGGCGAGTGGTCCGGTGGACCAGCCGTCGGCGGCGATGTGGTGCATGACCAGCAGCAGCACGTGCTCGTCCGGCGCGACGGCGAACAGCTCCGCCCGCAGCGGCGGCTCGGTCGCCAGGTCGAAGGGCTGCCGGGCGGACTCGGCGAGGCGCTCGGGCAGTTCGGCCCGGGTGACCTCGACGGGCCGGGCCGGGAGGCGGACCGCGGCGGTGTCCAGTACGTGCTGGCACGGTACGCCGCCGACTTCGGGGAACACCGTCCGCAGGCTCTCGTGCCGGGCCACCACGTCGTCGAGCGCCTGGTCCAGCGCGGCACGGTCGAGTGTTCCGGTCAGCCGCAGGGCCAGCGGGATGTGGTAGGTCGCGGCGGCGGCGTCCATGCGGTGCAGGAACCAGAGCCGGCGCTGGGCGAAGGAGAGCGGCACGGTCCCGGGCCGCTCGTACGCGGTCAGGGCGGGTCGCGCCCGGCCGGCCCCGGTCAGCGCCTCGGCCAGACCGGCCACGGTGGGCGCCTGGAAGAGGGCGCGCAGCCCGAGCTCCACGCCGAGCACCGAGCGCACCCTGGCGACCAGCCGGGTGGCGAGCAGGGAGTGCCCGCCCAGGGCGAAGAAGTCGTCGTCGACGGAGACCTTCGGCACATCCAGCACCTCGGCGAACAGACCGGCGAGGATCTGCTCCTGCGGGGTGCGCGGCATCCGCCCGCCGCCCTCGGGAGCGGATGCGGGCGCGGGCAGCGCCGCCCGGTCCAGCTTCCCGTTCGGCGTCGACGGCAGCACGTCCCTCACCACGAAGACGGACGGCACCAAGTAGTCCGGCAGGCGCTCGCGCAGGTGCGCCGCCAGTTCCGCGGGACGGACGGCCAGGTGGGGACGGGTCGCCACGTAGCCGACGAGCCGGTCGTCCCGGGCCACGACGGCGGCCTGGGCGACGGCGGGGTGTTCGGCCAGCGCGGCCTCGACCTCGCCGGGCTCGACGCGGAATCCGCGTACCTTCACCTGCTGATCGGCGCGGCCGACGTACTCCAGCGCGCCGTCGGCCCGGCGCCGCGCCAGGTCGCCGGTGCGGTACATCCGCGCGCCGGGCGGTCCGAACGGGCAGGCGGTGAACCGCCCCGCCGTCAGGCCGGGCCGGTTCAGGTAGCCGCGTGCCAGACCGGGCCCGGCGACGTACAGCTCCCCTTCCACGCCCGGCGGTACGAGGCGCAGCCGCTCGTCCAGCACGTACACCCGGAAGCCCGCGACCGGTCGCCCGATCGGCGGCACGCCGTCCGCGGCCGGGGAGAGCGGGTCGCTCATGGTCGCGCACACGGTGGTCTCGGTCGGACCGTACGCGTTGATCATCCGGCGTCCGGGGGCCCAGCGTGCCACCAGTTCCGGCGGGCACGCCTCGCCCGCCACCACGAGGGTGGTGGCCGTGAGCGCGGCGGTGTCCAGCGTGGCCAGCGCCGAGGGCGGCAGCGTCACGTGGGTGACGGCGAGCCGGCGGTCCGTCAGGGCTTCCAGTGGAGCCTCGGCCGGGGCCAGGACGAGGGCGGCGCCGCTGAGCAGGGCGCAGCAGAGGTCCCAGAAGGAGGCGTCGAAGCTCGGCGAGGCGAACTGGAGCACCCTGCTGCCGGGCTTCACGCCGAGCCGGTCCGCCTGCGCGGCCACCAGGCCCGGGACACCGGCGTGGCTCACCGCGACGCCCTTGGGGCGGCCGGTCGAGCCGGAGGTGTAGATCACGTAGGCCGGGTGCCGCACGTCGAGCGCGACCTCCGGGTCGGAGTCCGGCCAGTCCCCCTCGTCCACCATGGCCGGGTCGTCGACAACCACCACCGGACGGGAGTCCGCCAGCATGAACGAGATCCGCGACTCCGGATACCCGGGGTCCACCGGCAGATACGCCGCCCCCGCCTTCAGCACACCCAGCACCGCCACCACCGACTCCACCGACCTCGGCAGAGCCACCGCCACCACCTGCTCGGGACCAACCCCCCGAGCGATCAACGCATGCGCGAATCGGTTCGCCCGCACATCGAGCTGACGGTACGTCAGCTCATCCGCACCACGAACCAGCGCGACCGCGTCCGGCGTCAGGGCCACCTGCGCCGCGAAGAGCGCGGGCAGGCTCGCTCCGGGGGCCGGGTCCTGGGCGGCGGGCAGCAGTTCGCCGCGTTCGCCGGCGGAGAGCAGGTCGATCCCGCCGATCGGCCGGTCGGGCGCGGCGGCGACCGCGGCCAGCAGCCTGGTCAGCCTGGTAGTCAGGAGCTCGACCGTCGGGCGGTCGAACAGGTCGGTGCTGTACTCGACGGCACCACCGAGTCCGGCCGGCGCGCCGTCGGGGCCGTATTCCTCCGCGAACCCGAAGGTCAGGTCGAGCCGCGCCGTGCCGGTGAGCACGGCCATCCCGGTGACCTGGAGGCCCGGCAGTTCGAAGTCTCCGCCCGGCGCGTTCTGCACGACCAGCCCGGTCTGGAAGAGCGGGTGGTGGGAGAGGGAACGGGACGGGTTCAGCGCCCCCACCAGATGCTCGAACGGCACGTCCTGGTGGGCGTAACCCGACAACGCCGTCTCCCGCACCCGCCCCAGCAGCTCGACGAAGCTCGGATCACCACTCGTGTCCGTCCGCAACACCAGCGTATTGACGAAGAACCCCACCAGATCGTCCAGCGCCTCGTCCGTACGCCCCGCGATCGGAGAGCCGATCGCGATGTCCGTACCCGCACCCAAGCGCGTGTACAACGCCGCCAACGCCGCCTGCAGCACCATGAACAGGGTCGCCCCCGATCGTCGCGCCAACTCAAGGAGCCGGCCGTGCAGTTCGGCGTCGATCCTGAGCTCCGTCAGGTCTCCTCCGTACGACATGACGGCCGGGCGCGGCCGGTCGGCGGGGAGTCGGAGCTGCTCGGGCAGCCCGGCCAGCGACCGCTTCCAGTACGCGACCTGACGGGTGAACAGACTGTCGGCGTCGTGCTCGTCGCCCAGGATCTCGTGCTGCCACAGGGTGTAGTCGCCGTACGTCACCGGCAATGGCGGCCAGGCCGGCGCCTCGCCGGCCTGCCTGGTGGTGTAGGCGGCGGCCAGGTCGCGGGCGAGCGGGCCCATGGACCAGCCGTCCCCGACGATGTGGTGCATGACCAGCAGCAGTACGTGCTCGTCCGGCGCGACGGCGAACAGCTCGGCCCGCAGCGGCACTTCCGAGGTCAGGTCGAAGCCGCGCACCGCCGACTCCCGGAGCAGGGACCGTACTTCCTTCTCCCCGGTGGGGCGCACGGTCAGCGGGAGAGCGACCTCGGCGGTGTCGAGGACCCGCTGGTGCGGGATTCCGCCCGTGTGCGGGAAGACCGTGCGCAGGGTCTCGTGCCGGGTCATCACGTCCACCAGCGCGGCGTTCAGCGCGGCCCGGTCGAGGTCGCCGGTCAGCCGCAGGGCCAGCGGCATGTGGTAGGTGGCGCTGGGCGCCCCGAACTGCTGGAGGAACCAGAGCCGCCGCTGTGCGAAGGAGAGCGGCATCGGTTCACGGCGGGGCCTGGGCACCAGGGCCCGCCGCGCGGTCTTGGCGTCGTGCAGCCCGGCGGCCATCCCGGCGGGGGTCGGGCTCCGGAACAGGGCTCGCAGCTCGACCTCGACCCCGAGGGTCGCCCGGACCCGCGAGACCAGCCGGGTGGCGAGCAGGGAGTGCCCGCCCAGCGCGAAGAAGTCCTCGTCGACCCCTACCCGGGCGAGGCCCAGCACCTCGGCGAACAGCTCGCACAGGATCTGCTCCTGGGGCGTGCGCGGAGCACGGCCGCCCGCGGGCGTGGCGGGCTCCGGGGCGGGCAGGGCCGCCCGGTCCAGCTTGCCGTTCGGTGTCAGCGGCAACGCGTCGAGCAGCACGAACGCGGACGGCACCATGTACTCGGGCAACCGGTCGCGCAGGTGCGCCGCGAGCGCCCCCGCGGTCGTCCCGGCCCCGTCCGGGGCGACGACCCAGGCGACGAGCCGGTCCTCCCGGGCCAGCACCGCGACCTGGGCGACGCCCGGGTGTTCGGTGAGCTGGGCCTCGATCTCGCCCGGCTCGATCCGGAACCCGCGCACCTTGACCTGGTGGTCGACCCGGCCGGCGAATTCCAGCTCGCCGTCGGCGCGCCAGCGCACCAGGTCGCCGGTGCGGTACATCCGCGTGCCCGCCGGACCGTACGGGTCCGCGACGAAGCGTCCGGCGCTCGGGCCGGGACGGTTCAGATAGCCGCGGGCCAGTCCGGCGCCCGCGAGATAGAGCTCTCCCGTCACGCCGGGAGCGACCGGCCGCAGGGCCTGATCGAGCACGTACGCACGGCAGTTGGCGATCGGGCGGCCGATCGGTACCGGCTGCGGGCAGTCGGCGGCGTCGGCCGGTAGCGGATAGGCGGTGATCACATGGGTCTCGGCGGGCCCGTAGTGGTTGTGCAGCACCCGGCCCGGCCTGCGGGCCTGGAAGCGGCGCACGGCACTCCCCAGCCGCATCGCCTCTCCGGCCTGCGCGACCAGCCGCAGGTGCGGCAGGTCGAGCGCCGCCTCCTCGGCGGCCTCGGCCAACGCCTCGATCACCAGGTTCGGCGCGAACAGCTCCTCGACCCGGTGCCGGTCCAGCCAGTGGGCGAACAGTTCGGCGCTGCGGCGCTGCTCCTCGGTCGGCACCACCAGGGTCTTGCCGTACAGCAGCGCGGAGAGCATCTCCTGCACCGAGACGTCGAAGCTGATCGCGGTGAACTGCGCGGTACGCGTGCCGGGTTCGCCGCCGACGGCGCGGTGGTGCCAGGCCAGCAGGTTGAGCAGTCCGCCTGCGGGCATCACCACGGCCTTGGGCAGGCCGGTGGAGCCGGAGGTGTAGATGACGTAGGCCGGGTGCCGGTCGTCCACCGGGACGGCCGGATCGTGCTCCGGCAGCGGGCCCGGGGGTGTGACGGCCGCGAGGTCGTCGAGCACCACGGCAGGCCTGGCGTCCCGCAGCATGTAGTCGATGCGGACGTCCGGGTAGCCCGGGTCGACGGGCAGGTACGCCGCGCCCGTCTTGAGCACCGCGAGGACGGCGATCACCAGCTCGGCCGAACGCGGCAGCCGCAGGGCGACCACCTGCTCCGGGCCCACACCGCGCCCGATCAGCGCGTGGGCCAGGCGGTTCGCCCGGCGGTTCAGCTCGCGGTAGGTCAGCACGACGTCCTCGAACAGCACCGCCGGGGCGTCCGGGGTCTCCCGGACCCGTGCCTCGAAGAGCGCGGGCAGGGTGGTGTCGGGCAGCCGGCAGGCGGTGTCGTTGCGGCCGACCAGCAGCTCACGGCGCTCCTCGGCGGTGAGGACGTCGATCCGGCTCAGCGGACGCTCCGGCTCGGCGACCACCGCCGCGAGCAGCCGCAGCCACCGGGCGACCAGTGCCTCGACCGTGGCGGGGTCGAAGAGGTCGGTGCTGTACTCGACGCGGCCGACGATGCCCTCGGCGGCGCCCGTACCGCCGCGTTCCAGCAGGTGGAAGCCGAGGTCGAACATGGCCGTCGGCGTCCGTACCAGAACGATCTCCGTGTCCAGACCGCTCAGCGCGAACTCGGTACGGGGCACGTTCTGCAGCGCGAGCAGCACCTGGAACAACGGCTGGCGGGCGAGCGAACGGGCCGGGTTGAGAGCCTCGACGACGTGGTCGAACGGCAGGTCCTGGTGCGCGTAGGCGCCGAGCGCGCCCTCACGGACCCGTTCCAGCAGCTCGGCGAAGGACGGGTCGCCGCTGATGTCCGTACGGAGGACCAGCGTGTTGACGAAGAACCCGACGAGGTCGTCCAGCGCCTGGTCGGTCCGGCCGGCGATGAGGCTGCCGACCGGGATGTCCGTGCCCGCGCCGAGCTTCTCCAGCAGCGAGGCCAGGGCGGCCTGCAGCACCATGTACACGCTGGCGCCGTGCCGCCGACCCAGCCGGATCAGCCCGTCGTGGAGTTCGGCGTCCAGTTCGATCGCCAGGTGGCCGCCGGAGTAGGAGGGCGTGGCGGGGCGGTGGCGGTCGGCGGGGAGCCGGATCTGCTCGGGCAGGTCCGCGAGCGTCCGGGTCCAGTAGTCCGTCTGACGCGCCAACAGGCTGTCTTGGTCGGCCGGTTCGCCGAGCAGCCGCTGCTGCCAGAGGGTGTAGTCGGCGTACTGCACGGGCAGCGGCGCCCACGAGGGCGCCTCGCCGCGGCGGCGTGCCGCGTACGCGGTGGCGAGGTCGGCGGCGAGCGGGCCCAGCGACCAGCCGTCGCCGGCGATGTGGTGCATCACCAGGAGCAGCACGTGCTCGTCGGCCGAGATCTCGAACACCTGGGCACGCAGGGGCGGTTCGGCCGCGATGTCGAATCCGCGCGCCACCGCCCCGGCCAGCAGTCCGGGCAGGTCCGAATCGTCGGCCCGGGTGACCGATACCTTCGGGCGGGCCTCCCCCGCGGCGAACACCTGCTGGTGGGGCACGCCGTCCACGCTCGGGAAGACCGTGCGCAGGGTCTCGTGGCGGTCGGCGAGGTCACCCAGCGCCGCTTCCAGGGCCGCCAGGTCCAGCGTTCCCGAAAGCCGCCAGGCGAGCGGCATGTTGTAGACCGAGTCCGCGCCCTCCAGCTGGCGCAGGAACCAGAGCCTCCGCTGAGCGGAGGACAGCGGTACCCGCTCGGGCCGCTCACCCTGCTCCAGGGCGAGCCGGGCCCGGTCCGCGCCGCCCAGCCCGGCGGCCAGTCCTGCCACGGTCGGGGTACGGAAGAGGGTGCGCAGGGGCAGCTCCACGCCCAGCGTGGTTCGGACCCGGGCCACCAGCCGGGTGGCGAGCAGGGAGTGCCCGCCGAGGTCGAAGAAGTCGTCGTCGGCACCGACCCCGGGCAGGCCCAGCACCTCGGCGAACAGCCCGGCCAGCACCTGCTCCTGCGGGGTGTGCGGCGCCCGTCCGGCCGGCGTCGCGGTGGTCGCGGGCTCGGGCAGGGCACGCCGGTCCACCTTGCCGCTGGTGTTCAGCGGCAGGGCGTCGAGGGAGACGAACGCGGTCGGCACCATGTAGTCCGGCAGCCGCTCGCGCAGGTACGCCCGCAGGTCCTCCGGCCGGAGCTCCGCGCCGGTGACGGGCACCGGATAGGCGACCAGCCGGGAGTCCTGTGCCCGGTCCTGGCGGACGATCACGGCGGCGCGGGCGACCTGGGGGTGGCCGGCGAGAACCGCCTCGATCTCCCCGAGTTCGATCCGGTACCCGCGGATCTTGACCTGGTCGTCGGTGCGGCCGAGGAATTCCAGGTTCCCGTCCGGGTTCCAGCGCACCAGGTCGCCCGTGCGGTACATCCGCGAGCCACCGGGACCGGACGGGTCCGCCACGAACCGCCCCGAGGTCAGGCCCGGCCGGTTCAGGTAACCGCGTGCCAGCCCCGCACCCGCGATGTACAGCTCACCCGCCACCCCGGCCGGGACCGGCCGCAACGCGGCGTCGAGCACGTACAGCCGGACACCGTCGAGAGGCCGGCCGATCACCTGGTGCGGGCTGGATCCCAGTGGTGCGACGACCGAGTCCACCGTGCACTCGGACGGCCCGTAGTAGTTCAGGGAGGTCACTCCGTCGGCCCCCCGCAGCCGCTCCCACAGCTGCTCGGGTACGGTCTCGCCGCCCAGGCCGATCAGCGTGGGGCGCCACCGGGGGTTGTCCAGCAGGCCGTTCTCGACGAGGAGTTGCAGATAGGACGGGGTGCCGCCGACGGTGTCCAGTCCGGCCCGGGCGGCGTAGTCGAGGTAGGCCCGCGGATCGGACCTGGTCGCCTCGTCCAGGACGTGCAGTTCGTGGCCCGCGAAGAGGGCGATCAGCTGATCGAGGGAGGCGTCGAAGGACACGGACGTGGTCAGCCCGATCCGCATCCGCTTCTTCGCGCGGAAGACCAGGGGCAACTGGTTGGCGAACAGGTTGCGGAGGCCGCCGTGGGTCGCGACGACGCCCTTGGGCGTGCCCGTGGAACCCGAGGTGTAGATGACGTACGCCGGATGCTCCGGCCCCACCGACACCATCGGGTCCGCCACCGGGCAACCCGCCAACAACTCAGCGGTCCCCGGCCCGTCCACCACCAGCCGACCGACCGGAACCTCCGGCAACCGGCCCTCGGTACCCACATCCGTCACCAACAGAACCGGACGGGCATCATCCAGCAGATACGCGATCCGCGCCGCCGGATACTCCGGATCCACCGGAACATACGCCCCACCCGACTTCAGCACCGCCAGAATCGCCACCACCAACTCGGCCGACCTCGGCAACGCCACCGCCACCATCCGCTCAGGCCCCACACCCCGAGCGATCAACGCATGCGCCAGACGATTCGCCCGCACATCCAACTCAGCGAACGACAACGACACGTCCCCGGCCACCACCGCGCACTCGTCCGAGGCCGCGGACACCCGGGCCCGGAACAACTCCAGCAGATCCTCACCGGGTACGCCGGCGGTCGGTCCGGTCCCCAGGGCCACCAGCTCGCGGTGCTCGTCCGCCGTGAGCAGATCGATCCCGCTCAGCCTGCGTCGCGGATCGGCGACCGCCGCCCGGAGCAGCCGCTCCAGCCGTCCGATCATCGTCTCGACGGCAGCCGGGTCGTACAGGTCGGTGGTGTACTCGACCGACCCGTCGATTCCGTCCGGGGAGCCGTCCTCCGCGAGCCGCTCGGACAGGGTGAAGATCAGGTCGAGCTTGGCCGTGGTCGACGCCGACGGCATGTCGTCGACGCGCAGTCCGGCCGGGGCGAAGTCGGCCCGGGGCGCGTTCTGCAGCACCAGCATGACCTGGAACAGCGGGTGGTGCGCCAGCGACCGGGACGGGTTGAGGACCTCGACCAGGTACTCGAACGGCAGGTCCTGGTGCGCGTACCCGGCCAGTGCCGTGTCCCGGACCCGGTCCAGCAGTTCGGCGAAGGTCGGATCGCCCGACGTGTCGGTACGGAACACCAGGGTGTTGACGAAGTAGCCGACCAGCTCGTCCTGCGCCTGGTCGGTCCGTCCGGCGACAGGGCTGCCGACCGGAATGTCGTCACCCGCGCCGAGCTTGCTCAGCAGCGCCGCGAGCGCCGCCTGGAGGACCATGAACAGACTGGTCCCGTGCGCGCGGGCGAGTTCGCGGAGACCGCGGTGCAGCTCGGCGTCCAGCCCGGCGCTCACGGAAGAGCCCCGGTGGGTGGCGATCGCCGGGCGGGGGCGGTCGGTGGGCAGCTGGACGCACTCCGGCAGACCAGCCAGCTGCCGGGCCCAGTAGTCCGCGTGTCCCGCGAACAGACTGTCCCGGTCCGCGGCGTCGCCGAGCAGCTCGTGCTGCCACAGGGTGTAGTCCGCGTACTGCACCGGCAGGGGCGCCCACCGCGGCTCCTCGCCGCGCCGGCGCGCCGCGTAGGCGGCGGTGAGTCCCTGTGTGAGGGGCCCCAGCGACCAGCCGTCGCCGGCGATGTGGTGGAGCACCACCTGGAACACGTGCTCGTCCGGGGCGAGTTCGAACAGCGAGACCCGCAGCGGCACGTCGGCCGCCAGATCGAACGGACGGTCCTTCGCCTCTGCCATCAGGGCGGGCAGTCCGGCCTCCGCGGTCCGGCTCACCAGCAGCCGCGGACGGGCCGCCGCCGCGTCCAGCACCTTCTGGTGCGGCGCACCGTCCACCGCGGGGAAGACCGTACGCAGGCTTTCGTGCCGGGCCACCACGTCCGCCACGGCGGCTTCCAGTGCCTGCCGGTCCAGGTGCCCGGTCAGCCGCCAGGCCAGGGAGATGTGGTAGTTCGCGGCTGCTCCCTCCAACTGGTGCAGGAACCACAGCCGCCGCTGCGCGAACGACAGCGGGACCACCGCGGGTCGCTCGCGCCGCACCAGGGCGGTCTGCGCCGGTCCGGCGGCCACCAGGGCGGCGGCGAGGCCTGCCGGGGTCGGCGCCTCGAACAGGGTGCGCAGCGGCATCTCCACGCCGAGCGTCGCGCGGATGCGGGCGGCCAGGCGGGTGGCCAGCAGGGAGTGCCCGCCCAGGTCGAAGAATCCGTCCTCCACACCGGCGGACTCCACCCCCAGTACCTCCGCGAACAGCTCGCAGAGGATCTGCTCCTGCGGGGTGCGCGGGGCGCGGGAGGTGGCCGCCGGGGCGGTGTCCGGGGCGGGCAGGGCCCGGTGGTCCAGCTTGCCGTTGGCGGTCAGCGGCAGCGTGTCCAGCATGACGAACGCCGACGGCACCATGTACTCCGGCAGCCGCTCGCGCAGGTGTCCGCGCAGCTCGGAGGCTTCGGGCGCGGCGCCCCGGACGGGTACCACGTACGCGGCCAGCCGGATGTCGTCGGCCCGGTCCTGGCGGGCCAGGACCGCGACCTGGGCGACACCGGGGCACGCGGCCACCGCCGCCTCGATCTCGCCGAGTTCGATCCGGAACCCGCGCACCTTCACCTGCTGGTCCGCCCGGCCGACGTAGCGCAGGCCGCCGTCCACCGCACGGCGCACCACGTCGCCGCTGCGGTACATGCGCGATCCCGGCGGTCCGAACGGGTCCGCCACGAACCGGCCCGAGGTCAGGCCCGGCCGGTTCAGGTAGCCGCGCGCCAGGCCCGGGCCCGCGACGTACAGCTCACCGGGCACGCCCGGGGCCACCGGCCGCAGGCCGTCGTCGAGGACGTACGCCCGCAGGTCGGGGAGGGCCGTGCCGATCCCGCCGGCGGCGGGGGAGCGGTCGAGCGCCGCGTACGTGACGTGCACCGTGGTCTCGGTGATGCCGTACATGTTGACCAGCCGCGGCGCGTCGTCCGGGTGCCTCTCGTACCAGCTCGACAGCCGGCCGTGCTCCAGCGCCTCACCGCCGAACACCACCGTGCGCAGGGCGAGTCGGCGGCCGGTCTCCGGCGCCTCCGCGTCCGCCTGCGTCAGCTGGTAGAAGGCGGACGGGGTCTGGTTGAGCACCGTCACCCGCTCGCGGGCGAGCAGTTCCAGGAACCGGCCGGGCGACCGGCTGGTCTCGTGGTCCACGACCACCAGGCGGCCGCCGTGCAGCAGCGGGCCCCACAGTTCCCACACCGAGAAGTCGAAGGAGTAGGAGTGGAAGAGGGTCCACACGTCCTCGGCGGTGAAGTCGAACAGCTCCCGGGTGGTGTCGAACAGGCGCACCACGTTGCGGTGCGGGACCACCACGCCCTTGGGGTTGCCGGTGGAACCGGAGGTGTGGATGACGTAGGCGGCGTGGCCGGGGTCGAGGGCGAGCCCCGGGTCCGTGTCCGGCAGGGCGTCCAGGCCGACGGTGTCCAGCAGCAGCCGGTCCACGCCCTCGGCCTCCAGCCGCTCCCCGGTCAGGCTCGTCGTCACGAGCAGCGCGGGCCGGGTGTCCTGGAGCAGGTAGGCGATGCGGGCGGAGGGGTACTCCGGGTCCACCGGGACGTAGGCGGCGCCGGCCTTGAGTACCGCGAGGACCGCCACGACCAGCTCGGCCGAGCGCGGCAGAGCCAGCGCCACCAGCTGCTCCGGCCCCACTCCGCGGCCGATCAGGGCGTGCGCCAGCCGGTTGGCGCGGGAGTTCAACTGGGCGTACGTCAGGGTGGTCGCGCCGTCGCTGAGGGCGGTCGCGGCGGGGTTCGCCCGTACCTGCCGCTCGAACAGCGCGGGCAGGCCGCTCTCCGGCAGCGCCCCGGCCCGGTCGGCGCCGGCCGGCAGCAGGGCCCGGAGCTCGTCGGCGGAGAGCACGTCCACCTGTCCGATCCGCCGGTCCGGGGCGGCGGCGACGGCACGGAGCAGCCGCTGCCACCGCTCGACGATCCCGGCGACGGTGGCCGCGTCGAACAGATCGGTGCTGTACTCCACCACGCCCGACAGCCCGTCCCCGTCCGGCTGTTCGGCCAGGACGAAGTTCAGGTCACACTTGGCCGTCCCGGTGGGGACCAGGTCGGTCGTCACCCGCAGCCCGGGCAGGTCGAAGGTGCCGAACGGCGCGTTCTGGAGGGTGAACATGGTCTGGAACAGCGGGTGGTGGGCGAGCGTCCGGTTCGGGTTCAACGCCTCCACCAGGTGCTCGAACGGCATCTCCTGGTGCGCGTAGGCTTCCAGCGCCCCGGAGCGCACCCGGCCCAGCAGTTCGGTGAACGAGGGGTCCCCGGACAGGTCGGTGCGGAGCACCAGGGTGTTGACGAAGAAGCCGACCAGCTCGTCCAGGGCTTCGTCGGTGCGCCCCGCGATCGGGGTGCCGATGGGGACGTCACTGCCGGCGCCGAGCTTGCCCAGCAGGGCGGCCAGACCGGCCTGGAGCACCATGAAGAGGCTCGCGCCGCCGTCGCGGGCGAGTCCGCGCAGCTGCCGGTGCAGCTCGGCGTCGATCCGCACCGGCAGCTGGGCGCCCCGGTAGGTCATCGCCATGGGCCGGGGCCGGTCGAAGGGAAGCTCGACCTGCTCGGGCAGGCCCGCCAGACGCTCCCGCCAGTAGGCGAGTTGACCGCTGAGCAGACTGTCCCGGTCGGCGCCGTCGCCCAGCAGCTCCTGCTGCCAGAGGGCGTAGTCGGCGTACTGGACGGGGAGCGGCGACCACTGCGGCTCCCCTCCCCCGCTGCGGGCCGCGTAGGCGGTCGTCAGGTCCCGCGAGAGCGGCCCGGTCGACCAGCCGTCACCGGCGATGTGGTGCATCACCAGCAGCAGTACGTGCTCCTCGGCACCGAGGCGGAACAGTTCGGCGCGCAGTGGCGATTCTTCGGAGAGTTCGAAGCCGCGCCGTGCCGCCTGCGCCAGCCTGTCGGGCAGCTCGTGCTCGCCGACCTCGGTCATCCGCAGCCGCGGCCGTGCGGCGTCGGCGTCGAGCACCCGCTGCCACGGCACGCCGTCGGCCACCGGGAAGACGGTGCGCAGGCTCTCGTGCCGCTCGGTCACGTCCGCGAGGGCGGCCTCCAGGGCGCGCGGGTCCAGACTTCCCGACAGCCTCAGCGTCAGCGGGATGTTGTAGGTGGCGCTCGGGCCCTCCATCCGGTGCAGGAACCAGAGGCGGCGCTGCGCCGAGGAGAGCGGGACCGTCCCGGGCCGCTCGCGCCGCCCGAGGGCCGGGCGCGCCCGGCCGGCGGCGTCCACCGCGGCGGCCAGTTCCGTCACCGTCGGTGCGTCGAACAGGTCGTGCAGCCTCAGCTCCACGCCCAGCACCGACCGGGCTCGGGCGACCAGCCGGGTGGCGAGCAGGGAGTGCCCGCCGAGGTCGAAGAAGCTCTCGTCCAGTCCCGCTTCGGCGACCCCCAGCACCTCGGCGAACAGCCTCTGGAGCAGGTGCTCGACCGCGGTGCGCGGAGCCCGTCCGGGTGCGGCGGGACGCAGCTCGGGGGCCGGGAGGGCGCGTCGGTCGAGCTTGCCGTTCGGGGTCAGCGGCAGCGCGTCCAGCACCACGAGGGCGGACGGCACCATGTACGCGGGCAGCCGCTCCCGCAGCCGGTCCCGCACTCCGTCCGCCGTGACGGCCTGCCCCTCGGCGGGGACGACGTACGCGACCAGCCGGGGTTCCTCGTCGGTGCGCACCGTGACGACGGCACGCGCGACCCGCGGGTCGTCGGCGAGGACCGCCTCGATCTCGCCGAGTTCGATCCGGTGCCCCCGGATCTTGACCTGGTCGTCGGTGCGGCCGAGGAACTCCAGGTTCCCGTCCGGGTTCCAGCGCACCAGGTCGCCCGTGCGGTACATCCGCGAGCCACAAGCACCGGACGGGTCCGCCACGAACCGCCCCGAGGTCAGGCCCGGCCGGCTCAGGTAGCCGCGCGCCACTCCCGCACCCGCGATGTACAGCTCACCGGCCGTACCGGCCGGCACGGGCCGCAACGCGGCGTCGAGCACGTACAGCCGGGCATTGGTGACGGGCCGGCCGATGACCGGGCGCGGGCTCGACGCCACGGGCGCGGCCACCGAGTTGACGGTGCACTCGGAGGGTCCGTAGAGGTTGAGGCAGGAGGTCCCGTCGGCGGCGCGCAGCCGCTCCCACAGCTGCTCGGGTACGGCCTCACCGCCGGCCGCGACCAGCGCGGGGCGGTGACGTGGGCCGTCCAGCAGACCGGCGGAGACGAGGTCGTGGAGGTAGGAGGGGGTGGCCTCGACGTAGTCCAGTCCGTGGGAGGCCGCGTACTCGACGAAGGCCTCCGGGTCGGTCCAGGTCGCGTGGTCCAGGACGTGCAGCTCGTGGCCCGCGAAGGGGGCCATCAGCTGGTTCCAGGAGGCGTCGAAGGAGACCGAGGTGGTCAGCGCCACCCTCAGCCGCTGCCGGTCCTTCAGCAGCGGTGCGAACTGCACCAGCCGGTGGTCGCTGAGCAGGTTGCGCAGTCCGCCGTGGGTCGCGACCACGCCCTTGGGCGTGCCCGTGGAACCCGAGGTGTAGATGACGTACGCCGGATGATCCGGCCCCACCGACACCCCCGGGTCCGCCACCGGGCAACCCGCCAACAACTCAGCGGTCCCCGGCCCGTCCACCACCAGCCGACCGACCGGACCCTCCGGCAACCGGCCCTCGGTACCCACATCCGTCACCAACAGAACCGGACGGGCATCATCCAGCAGATACGCGATCCGCGCCGCCGGATACTCCGGATCCACCGGAACATACGCCCCACCCGACTTCAGCACCGCCAGAATCGCCACCACCAACTCGGCCGACCTCGGCAACGCCACCGCCACCAACCGCTCAGGCCCCACACCCCGAGCGATCAACGCATGCGCCAGACGATTCGCCCGCACATCCAACTCAGCGAACGACAACGACACGTCCCCGGCCACCACCGCGCACTCGTCCGGGGCCGCGGACACCCGGGCCCGGAACAACTCCAGCAGACTCTCGGTGAACGGTTCCGCCACCGGGCCCGTACCGAGAACCGCCAGCTCACGACGGTCCGCCGCGGTGAGCAGGTCGATCCCGCCCACCGTCCGGTCCGGGTCGTACTCCGCGACGGCGTCGAGGAGGGCGAGCAGCCGTTCCTGGTGCGCGGCCAGGTCGCCGTCGGCGTACGCCTCCGGCGCGCCGTGCAGCCTGAGGAGCGGTGGGGTGCCGTCCCGGTAGTCGAACACCCAGACGGCCAGGTCGGTGGTCGACCCCGACACGAAGTGGTGCACCGAGGCGGGGTGCCCGGCGAAGCTCGGCCTCGCGTTGAAGGCCATGATGTTGACGATCAGCGGGAACGCCGTACCGATGCCGCCGGGTGCGCCGAGGTCGCGCAACAGGTCCTCGCTGCGGTAACGCTCGTGCGCGACGGCCGACTCGACTTCCCGGGCCACCTGGGCGACGAGCTCGCCCCAGCGCATGTCGGGGCGCACGGTCAGCCGCAGGGGCACCACGTTGGACATGGTGCCGGGCGCGGACAGCAGGCTCCGCCCGGAGCCCCGACGGGCGGTGACGGGAAGGGCGAGCACCACGTCCTGGGTGCCGCTCAGCCGGTGGGCGTAGAGGGCCGTCGCGGCGATGACCACACGGGACCACCGGACACCGGCCCGGCCGGCCGCGGCACGCAATGCCCCGGGACTCCGCAGTTCCCGCTCCCCGGCCAGGCGCAGGGCCCGGTGCGGGTCGGTCGTGGAGGCGTCGGTGAGCCGCGTCGGGGCGGGCAGATCGGCGAAGCGCCCGGTCCAGTAGGCGCGGTCGGCCACGAAGTCGGCCGACGAGCGGTAGTCGGCGTCGCTGTCGACCAGGTCCCGGAGGGAACCGAACGGGCAGGGCGGCACGTCGCCGCCCTCGGCCAGGGCCGAGTACACCTCGCCGACCCGCTGACGGACCATGGAGCTGCTGATCGCGTCCAGCACCAGGTGGTGGTAGTTGAGGTACCAGAGGAACTCCGTCGGTGACAGCCGGATCAGCGCGTGGCCGAACAGCGGGTCACGGGCGAGGTTTAAAGGGCGGGCCAGGTCCCGCTCCATCCACCGCATGGCCGCCGCCCGGGGATCGGGCTCCGACTCGAAGTCGAGGTGTTCGGGCGCCCAGTCCCAGGTCTCGCGGAGGATCTGGCGCGGGCCTTCGCCGTCGTCGACGAAGGTCACGTGCAGGGCGTCGACCTCGTCCACGACCAGGCGCAGCGCGGTCTCGAACAGCTCGGGGTCGACCGGACCGTGGATCTCCAGGCACTCGCCGACGCGGTAGCCCGGGATCGGTGTACGGGAGCTCTGCTCGGCGAGCCAGATCTCCCGCTGGGCCGCGGTCAGGGAAAGGACGTCGCCGTCACGACGGGACATGGGGTACCTCCAGAAGTATTGAGTGGGCATGCGCGCAGGGCGTGCCACCGGCGCCGGTCACGGTGTGTGTCACGTGGTCGGCGAGGGGCGGCTCGTCTGCGGGTCAGGCGGCGATTTCGCCGGCCTGGAGCTGCCAGAGGGATGCGTAGAGCCCGTGCTGGGCGAGGAGTTCGTCGTGGGTGCCCTGCTCGGCGACGATGCCGCGCTTGTCCATGACGTAGATCCGGTCGGCGTGGCGGACCGTGGAGAGGCGGTGCGCGATGACGATCATTGTCCGGTCCTCCGCGAAGCTGCGCAGCGTGCGCTGGATGGCGGCCTCGGTCTCGTTGTCCACGGCGGAGGTGGCCTCGTCGAGGATGACGACCGGTGAGTCCTTGAGGATCGCGCGCGCCAGGGCGATCCGCTGCCGCTGGCCGCCGGAGAGCGTGGCGCCGCGTTCGCCGATCAGGGTGTCGTAGCCGTCGGGCAGGGTCGCGACGAAGGTGTGCGCCTCGGCCATGGCGGCGGCCCGGACCACGTCCTCGTGCGAGGCGTGGAAGGTGCCGTAGCGGATGTTGTCGGCGATGCTGCCGTCGAAGAGGAACGGATCCTGCGCGACGAAGCCGACGGCGTGGCGCAGGTCGTGCCGCCGCAGGTCCCGGACGTCCTGCCCGTCGAGCAGCACCCGGCCCGACTCCGCGTCCTGGTAGCGCATCAGCAGTTTGGCGATCGTCGTCTTGCCCGAGCCGGTGGCTCCCACCAGGGCGGTCACCTGGCCGGCCGGGACGGTCAGGGAGAGGTCCTCCAGTGTCGCCGGGCGTCCGGGGTAGGCGAAGGTGACCCCGTCGAGGACGATCTCGCCCCGCACATCGGCGAGTTCGAGCTTCCCGTCACCGGTGTCCGCCTCGACGGGCAGGGCGCGCAGGCGCTGGACCCGGTCGTAGGACGCGAGGGTGCGCTGGTACTGGTCGGCGATGCCGCCGAGCCGGCTCATCCGCATCAGCAGCATCTGGGGCAGGCCGATCAGCGGGCTGAACACCTCGAAGCGCAGGGTGCCGTTGAGTACCGACCGACCGCCGATCAGAAGGGTGCCGGCCATGGACGCGGTGGTGCAGGCCCGTACGGTCTCGACGTGGCGGATCGTGCTCCGGTCGGCCTGACGGCTGCTCTCCTGGACCGATTCGCTCAGCTCGTCGACGCGGGTCGCCTCGTACTCCTCGGTGCAGAAGCTCTTGACGGTCGCACCGGCTTCGAGCGAGTTGATCACTTGGCTGCCCAGCCTGGCCCGCCGCTCGCCGGTGGCGGCGTAGGTCGCCGCGGCTTCGCCCTGGTGGCGCAGCGAGAGCCAGGCGACGACCGGGATCGGCAGGAACGCGATCCAGGCGATCTGGGGTGCCAGCAGGAGGAACGCTGGCACCAGGACGGCGACACTGGTGCCGAGTTGCAGCACGTCGTTGGCCGGGCCGGCGAAGAAGGCGCCCAGCTGTCCGACGTCGTTGGTGAGTGTGCCGGCCACCCGGCTGGTCCGCTCGCCCTCCAGGTGCGCCAGTTCGAGGTGCTGGACGTGCCGGTACGTACGGCTCCGCCAGTCGTGCTCGATGTCCTGGCCGAGGCGGCGCCATTGGAGGTTCGAGGCGTAGGAGAGACCGGCCACCGCAGCGCAGGCGGCGGACACCAGCCCTGCCAGGCCGAGGAGTTGGGCCGATGCCGTGGTCAGACCGAGGACGGCCAGCGGGGCCGCCTCGCCCTTGATGAGGACGAGACCGGTCCATCCGAGGAAGGTGCCGAGCGCCATCTCGGCGGCCTGGCAGGCGACGGAGAGGGCGGCGGCCCGGTAGAGGCGGCGGCGGTGCGGACCGACGATCTCCAGCAGCGGGTGGTGTTCGGCACCGGTCCCGGCCGCGTGCCGGGCCGCCTCGACCGTTCCTCGCCAGGCTTTCCGGAGGACGATCGCGGTCGCTGCGGCAACCCCGCCCGCCGCCACCAACTGCCTGCCCCTCGCGGACCCCTTGATCAGCGTGACCCCGGCCACGATGCCGCCGCCGACGGCGAGCACCGGGCGCACCACCGCGCCGCGGTCCGCCCGTGGGGCCGGAGGGACGGCGGGGCGGTCCGCAGGTGCCGGACGTCCCGTTCCGGTCGTGTTCTCCGCGACGCGGGTGACGGCTCCGCGGATGATCCGGCCGACCTCCGCGGCGCGCAACCGCGCGTCGTGCCGCACGAGCACCCCGCCGGTGACCGGGTTGGCCCGGGCCTCGGTGATCCCTGGAACGCGACGCAGCACAGCGGCGAGAATCTCGGCCGTCCGGGGACGTCCGAGCACCAGCTCGACGTCCCAGCGCTGACGGCCCGGGATGACCGAGCGCGGGCTGGCACTCGATTCCACGGAGCGGAATCCGGCTGCGGCGCCCAGTAGCGATGGCATGTGTACGATCACCTGTTTGCGGAGGTCGCGGGAATCCGTCATGGACACGACGGAATGCGGCGACGGAGCGGGAAAGTCTGAACACGGAATGCGGCGACGGAGCAGAACGCCGAACGGCGGATCTCTGCGGCCGAACGGCCTGCCAACGGCCGCCGCCCGGGCGCGCTCCGCCGAAAGATCGATCGGCACGCACGCCTGGCGGCGGCCCAGGTTCCTACGGGCCGTCAGTGGGACTTGCCGGAGGCGGAACCTGCGGTCGCACGGATCTTCGGGGTCCTCGCGTCCCCTTCGGGGCGGTCGGCGGCCGCCTCCTTGGTGGCGGCACGCTGGCCGACGACGGAGTGCCCCTCGGTCTCACTGGCGGCGATCTGGGCGGCCACCACGTCGGCGGCCACCTCGGCCGCGAGGTCGTGCATGTTCTCGCCGGCCTCCTGGGCCGCCTTCTTCACCTCCATCGCGATACCGACGGACGTCCTGACGACTCCGCTCACCAGCGGCTTGAGCAGACGCTTGGCCAGCGGCGCGACGATGAGGCCGATCAGGAAGGGCGGGACTACTGGCGGCATGATTCTCCATCCTCTCCACGCATACGTATGACAGGGAACCCGGGCATGACGAAAACCGAAGCAGCGCACAGCCGGGCGGGATTCACTCTCGAATTTGTCCGGAACTCGCCTGGCGAGTCGAAATTCTCCGGACGCCGGAACTCACCATCCGATCCCGTGATCACCGTAGTGGAATCCCACCCGCCTGGGCCAAGCAGCTCCCCTGCATTCACTCATGAGAGTGCTTCAGGGCCTTTGTGCGCAACCTCCGAAACCCGGCACGCCCAACGCGCTCAATACCCTCGACGCATTAATGCGACTATCTGATTTACTTTCTCGGCGCATACGCCTTGCGGGTCGCCCGACCACATGCCGACGGCGCAGGACGGCCCTCCGCCCCGCGCGCCGTTCCGCGGAGACCCGCGCCCCGCACCACTACCGCCACCGCCACCGCGGGACTCGCCGGCCTTCGAGGGGACGGCGGGGCGGCCCCGCCACGACGCCGGGCCGGCCGGCACGACGAGCCCCGGCACCCCCCGTACGGGTGAACCAGGATCGGCCGCCCGGTAGCCCCCGACGGCCCTCCGCCCAGCTGCCAGGCGGCTCGGGCCATTCGAACACCCCATCCGTACAAGCCAGTTGGATGATCAGGGCCGAATTTCCGGTGGCACCATGACGCCATGTTCCGACGCTCCCCGCCGGTCGCCCTGGCGGCCGCCCTCACCGCCTCTGCCGTCGCGCTGGGCGGTTGCGGCGGAGCCGCCACCTCCTCGACCACCACCCCGCTGGTGATCCGCGGCACCGTCCGGATCGCCGGGACCAGCGAGACCCCGAGCTTCGACCCGTACTCCACGTTCGGCGCCTCCCAGGCCCACTACGCCTACGACTCCCTGGTCAACCTCACCCCCGGCGGTGACCTGGTCTCCGGCCTGGCCACCTCGTGGCGGGCCACGGCCACCAAGGCCACCTTCACCCTCCGCCCGGGCGTCACCTGCTCGGACGGGACCGAGCTCACCGCCTCGGCGGTGGCCCGCGCACTCACCTACGCCGGCGACCCGGCCAACCAGCTCGCCGGCGCCCAGACCGTCCTGCCGAACGTCCCGTTCAGGACGGTCGCCGACGACGGGACCGGCACGGTGTCGGCGACCGCCGCCGCCCCCTTCCCGTTCCTCACCCGCACCATCGGTCTGCTGCCGATCGTCTGCCCCGCGGGCCTCGACCGGCCCGATTCACTGGACCGCGCCACCCAGGGCACCGGTCCCTACGTACTGACCCGCTACACCCCCGGCGGACCGTACGAGTTCACCGTCCGCGACGGCTACACCTGGGGCCCGTCCGGAGCGACGACCGGGGAACCCGGCCTCCCCGCGCGCATCGTCCTCTCGGTGGTGCCCCAGGCGTCCACGGCAGCGAATCTGCTGCTCACCGGGGGCGTGGACATCGCCGGTGTGAGCGGGCCGGACCGCGCCCGGCTCACCGGACGCGGCCTGTCCACCGCCGATGTGGCGACCGTGGTCGGGCTGACCTTCTTCAACCAGCGTCCCGGGCGGGTGCTCTCCGACCGGGCACTGCGCCGCGCCCTGGTCTCCGCCCTCGACCGCCGGGGGCTCGCCAACGTCGCCGTCGGCGGCACCGGAGAACCCGCCACCGACTTCGGTGCCGAGGGCTCCGTCTGCCACGCCGACCTCGCCGACGACAATCTGCCCGCGAGCGACGCCCCCGATGCCCTGCGGGCAGCCGGCTGGACCCGGTCCGCCGACGGTCCGCTCACCAAGGACGGCCGGCCGCTCCGGCTCCGCCTGCTCACCAGTCCCGACCTCGGCCCGACCCTGGCCTCCGTCGCCGAGCTCATGGCCCGGGAGTGGACGGCGCTCGGTGCCGAGGTCGACCTGGTCTCCGAGAGCCTGCCGGCCCTCGTCAACGCCATGTACCAGAGCGCCGAGTTCGACGTGGTGGTCGGCAGCACGCCGGGGTTCGCGCTGCCGGTCGGCTTCATCTCCTTCTTCTCCGGCCCCACCCCGGCCCGGGGCCTCAACTTCGCGGGGGTGTCCAATCCCGAGTACGACGCCCTGGTCTCCCGGGCTCTCCGGGAGACCGACACGTCGGGATGCGGCACCTGGAACCGGGCCGCAGCCGCTCTCTTCCGCTCGGCCGACGCACTGCCGATCGCCCGGGGCAGCAGCGGCCTGTACGGCTACCGCACCACCTTCGCCACCACCTTCGGCGGCCGGCTCGTTCCCACCAGCATCCGCCTCCACCAGTGACCTGGGGCCCACCATGTCTGCATCCCAGCTGTTGCGGCACCCCTGGACCGTGTTCCTCGGCCGCCGCGGCGTCCGGCTGCTCCTCTCCCTGGCAGTCGTGGTCACCGCGTCCTTCGCGATGATCCGCCTCATTCCCGGCGATCCGGTCCGGGCCGCTCTCGGCGTCGACGCCTCCCCCGGCCTGGTGGCCGCCCGCAGGCACGACCTCGGGCTCGACACCCCCTTCCTCTCCCAGTACCGCCACTACCTCGACGGCCTGCTCCACGGCGACCTCGGTACGTCGCTGGTCACGGGCGCACCGGTCGCCGAGCTGGTCCGCACCCGGTTGCCCGCCACCCTGGAGATCGCCGTCCTCGCCTTCCTGACCGCCCTCGCCATCGCCCTGCCCGGCGGCCTGCTGGCCGCCGTCCGCACCCGTGACGGCCGACGCCCGCGCACCGAGCTGGTGTTCACGGCGGTCACCGCCGGTCTGACGGGGGTACCGGACTTCGTCCTGGCCGCCGGGCTCACCGCGTTGCTGGCGGTCGGCCTCCAACTGCTCCCGGTGGCCGGGGCCGCGGGCGCCGAGTCGCTGATCCTGCCCGTGATCGCGCTCGCCCTCGCTCCCACCGCCGTACTCCTGCGCATCGTCCGGGTGGAGGCGCTGAAGGTACTGAACGAGGACTATCTGCGCACTGCCCGGAGCAAGCGGCTGTCCTCGGCGCGCCGCTACCTCCGGCACACGGCACCGAACATGGCGTCCGCCGCGCTCACCGTCGCCGGAAGCCTGCTGCCCGCTGTGATCGCCGGCACGGTGCTCGTCGAGAAGGTCTTCGCCTGGCCGGGTATCGGCTCGGCCATGGCCCAGTCCGTGGTCGCACAGGACTACCCGGTGGTCCAGGCCATGGTTCTGGTGCTCGGCACCACCGTGCTGCTCGCCGGCCTCCTGGTGGACGTGCTGCTCGCCCTGCTCGATCCCCGCTCGGCGATCCGGGAGATGTGACCATGAGACCCCTGTCCGTACGTCCACGTTCTCCCATGGCCTGGGCCACCGCGGTCATGCTGACGTCGCTCGTCGCGCTCGCTGTGGCCGGCCCCCTGTTCTGGGGTGCGGCGGCCGACCGCCCGGACCCGTCGGCCGTGCTCCAGGGCCCGTCCGCGGTGCATCCGTTCGGAACCGACGGCCTCGGCCGGGACCTGCTCGCCCGCATCCTGACGGCCACCCGTCCTTCCCTGCTGCTCGCACTCACCTCGGTGCTGCTCGGCGCGAGTGCGGGGGTACTCCTCGGGGCGTGCACCGCCGTCCTCGGGCGACGCGGCCGTCGGCTGACCGGCGGGCTGATCAACCTCCTGCTCGCCTTCCCGGCGCTCCTCGTCGCGATGTTCCTCGCGGTCGTGTTCGGTGCGGGCGCCACCGGGGCGGTGCTGGCCCTGGCGGCGGCGGCCGTCCCGGGGTTCGCCCGGCTCGCCCAGACCCTGGCCGCGGGCGTCGCGGGCACCGACCACCTCGGTGCGGCCAGGGTGCTCGGTCTGCGCCGCCACCGCCTGCTGTGGCGGCACGTCCTGCCCAACATCGCGGAGCCGCTGCTCCTGAGCGTCACCACGGCGGGGGGCACCGCCCTGGTCGCGCTCTCGGGGCTGAGCTTCCTCGGACTGGGTGTCCAGCCGCCCGGCTACGACTGGGGGCAGCTGCTCAGCCAGGGGCTCGACCGGATCTACGCCGAGCCGGTGCCGGCGCTCGCCCCGGGCCTGGCCATCCTCTACGCGGCTCTCACCTTCCAGCTGCTCGGAGAGGTCCTGGCCGGAAACGTCGCGCGGCGCGGGCCGGTGCGGCGCGCCCCCGCACCGGTGCCCGCTCCGAGTGGTCCCGCCGAGGACGGGCTGGTCCTTCAGGTCGAGGACCTCTCCGTCGAACTCCCCACCTCCGGCGGCACGATCCGGCCGGTGCGCGGTGTGAGCCTGTCCCTGCGGCCGGGCGAGATCGTGGGCCTCGTCGGCGAATCGGGGTCGGGCAAGTCGCTCACCGCGCTCGCCGTCGCCGACCTGCTCCCGTACGGCGCCCGGGTGTCGAGGCGCACGCTGCGTCTGCTCGGCAAGGACCTCTCCGCCCTGACGCCGAAGGAACGGGACCGGCACCTCGCGACGGGCCTGTCGATGATCTTCCAGAACCCGGCCTCGGCGCTCAACCCGTCCCTGCGTATCGGCACTCAGCTCACCGAGGCGGTCCGGGCCCACCGGGGTGCGAGCCGCGCGCAGGCCGCCGCGGACGCTGCCGACGCCCTGACCCGCGTGGCCCTGCCCCCGGCGCTGCTGCGCTCACGTCCTCACCAGCTCTCCGGCGGCCAGCGCCAGCGGGTGATGATCGCTTCGGGTCTGATGGTGCGGCCGGGACTGATCATCGCCGACGAACCGACCACGGCGCTCGACGTCACCGTGCAGCGCCAGATCACCCGGCTGCTCACCGATCTCCGGCGGGACACGTCCGCGGCGATCCTGTTCATCAGCCACGACGTCGCGCTCGTGGGCGAGTTCTGCGAAAGGATCCTGGTGATGTACGCGGGCACCGTCGTCGAATCCCTGCCCGTGGGCCGCCTCGCCGACGGGGCCCGGCATCCCTACACCCGGGCCCTGATCGCATCCGTCCCGGACCTCACCGCGGACCGGGGACGGCCGCTGCCGACCGTCGAGGGCGCGCCGCCCGATCCGCTCGCGCCCGTGGCGGGGTGTCCCTTCGAGCCCCGCTGCCCGCGCCGCCAGGACCGCTGCGCCGAGCGGGCTCCCTCCCTGGAGGACGTCGGAATCGGCCACCGGGTCGCCTGCTGGCATCCGGTGACGGCGGAGGCCCCGGAGGCGGTGCCCGCGTCATGACCACTCTTCAGGTGATCGACCTCATCGTCCGCCACCCCGGCCCCCGGAACTCCCCCGCCGCCGTGGACGGTGTCTCGCTGGAGATTCCGTCCGGCACCACCCTCGGTCTCGTGGGGGAATCCGGCTCGGGGAAGTCGAGCCTGGCCGGCGCGATCGTCGGGCTCGTTCCCGTACACAGTGGCCGCGTGCTGGTCGACGGCCGCGAGATCCGCACCCGTACCGTCGGCGACCGGCGGCGGCTCGGCCGCCTGGTCCAGATCGTCCGCCAGGACCCGGACACCGCGCTCGATCCGCGGATGACGGCTCGTCAGACGCTCGTCGAGGCCGCCACGGTCTTCCGCCGGCTCGACCGGGCCGCCCGCGCCGAGCGCGTCACCGAGCTGCTCGGCCTCGTCGGACTGGATCCCGGGCTGGCCGATCGCCTGCCGCGCCAGTTGTCCGGCGGCCAGCGGCAGCGGGTCGCCCTGGCCCGCTCCCTGTCCGTCGAACCGGGCCTGCTGATCGCCGACGAGGTCACCTCGGCGCTCGACGTCTCGGTGCAGGCCTCCGTCCTCAACACGATGCGTGCACTCCAGCGGCAGCTCGGGCTCTCCATGCTCTTCATCGGCCACAACCTGCCGGCGGTCTGCCACGTCTCGGACGTCGTGGCGGTCATGCGGCACGGCCGGATCGTCGAGATCGCTCCCACCGGGACGATCCTGCGCGCACCGAGCCACCCCTACACCCGGACGCTGCTCGCCTCCGTGCCGTCCCTGCGTGCCTCCCTGCCCGGGCAGAGGTCGTCCTGAACCCGGGCCGCCGGACGCATCCCCCGCCGCCGTCCTTCCGTATCGCATCGTGGTGGGCCAAGGTGGCTCACGGCCCGCTCCAGGTCCCGGAAGATGCCCTCGCGGGCCCCGAGACGAATTCTCGGAAATTACGCCGTCAAGCGATCAGCCAATTCATCACGCTATCGAATTAAAGCGTGATTTTAAGACATGATTCCCGTGAGATGATGCGGCGGATTTCAATTCGGCGCCCCGCCGACACCGGGTCAAAGACCACCCACCAATGGAGAGATGCGGAATATGACAATTCTTCGAGGAGTATCGGTGACCCCCGGGCGGAGCGCCGTGACATGACCGTCGCCCTGGAGCAGACCACGGTCCACCAGACCGGCGCCGGCCTGTCCGTACCGTTCACCATCGCCGGGACGGGAATCCACCTGCCGCCGACCGTCGTCACCAACCACGAGCTCGTCCGGACGCTGGACACCAGCGACGCATGGATCACGAGCCGTACCGGCATCCGCGAACGCCGCCGTCTGGCACCGCACCTGGCCACCTCCGACATGTGTGTCGCCGCCGCCCATCCGGCCCTGGAAGCCGCCGGCGTCGAGCCCGGCCGGCTGGACGCGGTCATCGTCGCCACCTACACCTGGGACCAGCCGCTCCTGTCGACCGCACTCATCGTGAAGGAAGCCCTCGGCGCCCACCGCGCTCTCTCCCTGGACGTCACGACGGCCGCCTGCGCCTCCGGCATCCAGGCCATGCTGATCGCCGCCCACCTCCTGCAGAACCCCTCCATCACCACCGTCCTGCTGCTCGCGGCCGACTGTGCCTCCAGGGTCACCGATCCCACCGACCGCACCACCGGTGTCTTCTTCGGAGACGCCGCGGCGGCCGTCGTCCTCACCCGCACCGACAGTCCGGGTTCGGGCCTCCTCTCCTACAGCCTGGGCTCCCAGCTGTCCTACGACGTCCAGATCCCCGCAGGAGGCTCCCGGATGCCCGCCAGCGCCGCCACCGTCGCCGCCGGGGACCACTATCTGTCCATGGACGGCCGCGCCGTCTGGAACGCGGCGACCACCCGCCTGCCCGAGAGCATCGCCGGCGCCGTTCGACGCGCGGGCGTGCCGATCGACGAGGTGCGGCACTTCTTCCTGCACCAGGCCAACCTGAACATCCTCAACGAGACCACGGCCGCCCTTGGAGTCCCGCGCGAGCGCGCCCCCGTCACCATCGACCGACTGGGCAACACCGGGTCGGCCGGTGTGTTCACCGCACTCCACACGGCCGTCGCCGAAGGCTCCTTGCTCCCGGGAGACACCTACGTGCTGTCCGGCATCGGCGCGGGCTTCCAGTGGGGATCCCTCTGCCTCCGGCACGCTTGACCGGGTCCATGTCCACAACGCCTCTGTGGCTGCCATGGGTTGGTGGAACCCTGGCAGCCAGGGGCGGGTGTCATGTCGCGGCTCCGGTCGTTCACGGACGGGTGAACTCCCCTCCGTCCGACGGCGATCCCGCTGCCGCGAACGCCACCATGGACGACATGACCACCACACACTCACAGGCCGAGCGGGCCGCTCGGGCCCGTGCGGCCGAAGTCCAGCTCGCCGCCGACGGAATCGACGGGGTGGTGTTCGGCTGGGTCGACAACGCCGGGCTCACCCGGGTGAAGTCCGTCCCGCTCGCCCGACTCCGGCACGCCGCCGAGCACGGTGTCGGCGCCGTCCCCTGCTTCGACGTCTCCCTGGTGGACGACTCCTTCACCACCACGGCTTCGAGTACCGGCCCGACGGGCGACCTGCGGCTCGTCCCCGACCTCGACCGGCTGACCCCGCTCGCCGCCCAGCCCGGCTGGGCCTGGGCGCCGGCCGACCTCTACTCCCAGGACGGCACCCCGCACCCGGGCTGCCAGCGGGGCTTCGCCCGCCGGGCCACCGAGGCCGTCGAGCGGCGGGGGTTCTCGGTGCGCGCCGGGATCGAGATCGAGTGGGTGGTGGCCGACGCCGCCGGAGATCCCGCGACGTCCGCGCCCGGTTACGGCATGACCCGCTTCATCGAGTTCTCCGACTACCTGCGCGAGGTGCTGCGCGCCCTCACCGCGCAGGGTCTGACCGTGCTGCAGCTCCACCCCGAGTACGCCGCCGGGCAGTTCGAGGTCTCGGTCGCCGCCGAGGGCCCGGTCGAGGCGGCCGACACCACGATGCTGGTACGCCACACCGTCCGGGCCGTCTCCGCCCGTCACGGGCTACGGGTCTCGTACGCCCCCGTCTTCACCGAGGGCGCGATCGGCAACGGCGGCCACCTCCATCTCAGTCTCTGGCGGCAGGGACAGAACCTCGTCCACGCCGGCCACGGCCGTCACGGTCTGCACCCCGAGGCCGAGCACTTCTTCGCGGGGGTACTCGCCGAGCTGCCGGCCCTGCTCGCTCTCGGCGCGCCGGCCGTCGCCTCCTATCTGCGCCTGGTCCCCTCCCACTTCGCCGGTGCCTACCGCTGCTGGGGTCTGGAGAACCGCGAGGCTGCCCTGCGCCTGATCACCGGCACCGCCGCGGGACAGGCCAACGCCGAGGTCAAGTGCTTCGACGCCGCCGCCAATCCGTACCTGGCGGTCGGCGGGGTGCTGGCCGCCGGACTCGCCGGACTCGATGCCGGTATGCCGCTGCCTCCCGAGACTCTGGGCGACCCCGCCGCTCTCGGCGACGTCGAGCGCCTTCCGGCGAGTCTGCCGGAAGCCACCGACGCGTTCGAGAAGTCCGCCCTCCTTCGGCAGGCACTCGGCCCCGAGCTGTACCAGGCCGTACTGGCCGTCCGACGCGCCGAGGCGGAGTTGTTCGCGGGGCACTCGGACGCGGACGTCATCGAAGCAGTTCGCTGGCGGTACTGACCCGACGCCCATGTCCGCCGTCCCCGGAGCGACCGGGGGGCGGCGGACATCCGCACCGCGTCAGCCCGCTTCTTCGCGCCTTTCCGGGGAAGGCGACGTGGGAGTCGGACCGGTGACCGTGGCCTCCACCGGCTTCGTCATGTACACCGCCTCGGCGCCGTAGCTCGCGGGCAGTAAGGTCCCGGGCCGGGCGCCGTATCCCAGCTCGGCCCACAGCGCCCGCGAGCCCTGCACGGCGACCAGGGAGAGCGTCCGGTAGTGGCCCGCACGCCCGGTCTCCTCCAGATGCCGCGCCATCCGGCGGGCCAGGCCCCGGCCACGCGCCCGCTCGGCGATCACCACGTCATGGAGGTGCAGGTTGCTCTCCCGACCGCTCTCCCGGCCCTTCTCCCCGCCCTTCTCCCGACCGTTCACCTGAACGGCGCGCACCTCGGCCAGGCTCAGGTCGGGACACCGGTGAAGCGGGTACGGCAGCGCGAGCAGGTAGCCGCCGAACTCGCCCTCGTACTCCAGGACGAAGCAGGTCGACGGCGACCCACGGTGCTGGGAACGGAGCGTTTCCCGCCCCTCGACCAGGCCGCTCGCCGTGTAGGCACGTTCCTCCAGCGCGACCACCGCGTCCCAGTCGTCCTCCAGGAGAAGCCTGATCCTGGTGCCGGTCACACGCTCTCCCCGTCCAGGGCCGAGCCGGCGACGCAGGTGTACGGCAGCGGTGCGAAGCCGTTGAACCCCTGGGTGGCGTAGGCGACGGCGTACGCACCGCAGGAGTGGACCCAGACCGGGTCACCGGAGGCGATGGTGCGCGGGACCCGTACCAAGCCGCCCTCCTGGGCGTACGCGTCGTCG
Source organism: Streptomyces sp. NPDC001493 (assembly GCF_053597235.1). Classification (NCBI taxonomy): domain Bacteria; kingdom Bacillati; phylum Actinomycetota; class Actinomycetes; order Kitasatosporales; family Streptomycetaceae; genus Streptomyces; species Streptomyces sp. NPDC001493. The sequence continues at coordinate 442,705 of NZ_JBSFHV010000001.1, read as the reverse complement.
CTGTCGCACGTCGGACCGGCCACCACCGCGTCGACGAACTGCCCACGGGAACTGGTGGGGAACTCCAGCCGGTACCGCAACTGATCCATTTCGTACAGGCCGTTGAACTTCCCACAACTGAGATAGAGCCAGTTCTCGACCGAACCGTCGTCCCTCCGGCGGGAGGTGAGCCGGGCGACGTGGGCGCGGATCGCGCCGTGGTCGGCGACCAGGTGGCGGCCGGGCTCCAGCAGGAAGGACAGCGGGGCGGCGTTGACGGCGCGCAGCCGTTCCATGCCGTCGCGCATCACCGCGAACATCTTGTCCAGGGGCGGCTCCAGCGGTCGGCCGCGCCGGTCGAGGACGCCGAGAGCGGGCAGTCCGCCGCCGAGATTGATCCGGTCCAGAACGATGCCGTGCCGGTTGAGCGTCTCCACCGATCCGGCCAGTGTCTCGATCGCCTCGCTCCAGGCTTCGGCCGTCATCTGCTGGGAGCCGACGTGCACCGACAGGCCGGACGGCACCAGTCCGGCGTCCCGGGCGGCGACGAGCACCCGCAGGGCATCCTCGGGCGAGCAGCCGAACTTGTGACTCAAGCCCCACAGCGCTCCGTCGCCGGTGGTTGCGATCCGGCAGAACACCGATGATCCCGGGGCGTGTTCGGCGATCGCGGCGACGTCCTCCAGGCTGTCGGTCGCGAAGTCGCGCACGCCCAGCCGGTAGGCATCGGCGATGTTGCGGTCGGACTTGACGGTGTTGCCGTAGTGGATCAGCCCGGGGTCCACCCCGGTACGCAACGCCTGGGCGACCTCCTGCGGGCCGGCCGCGTCGAACCCGGAGCCGAGCCGGGCGAGATGACCGAGCACCTCGTCCACCGGGCACGCCTTCATGGCGAACCGGACGGCGGCACCGGGAAGTTCGGCGCACAGGGCGGCGTACTGACGGCCGATTCCCTCCAGGTCGTAGATGATGGTGTCCTCGGTCGCGGCGGCGAGCGCGGCGCGCAGGGCGGAACCGTCGTGCCGGCCGACGAGGGACGACTGCGCCGATGTCACCGCGACCGGTGCCACGACCGGCGCCGTCGGAGCGCGTTGACCGGTTCTGCCACGGTCGGCGGGCCGACGCTGTTCGGTGATCTGACACATGTCGGTGGCCTGAGGCCTCACGCGTGAACTCCCTGTTCCGACTGGATGATCGGTGCCCTGAACATCCGGCACCATGAGAGGGAACGAGGCAGTCCGGTGGTGGGTTATGACGCGCGAACGGATTTCCTTCCGGCCGGACTCCACGCACGCGTGACGGCTCGGTCCTGAGCCTGGCGTCCTGTTCCTGGAGGACACCGGGAGCGGCTGACCGGCCGCGTGGCGGGTGCGGTCCGGCGCGGTCGGCCCGGGCGGTCGAACAACCCTGCGTCACCTTCCGCGCGCCACGGACGGACCCACTCGTTGAACCAGCGGCCGCCTGCCATGAACAGTCGGCCGGGCATCACATCGAGCGCCTCAGCCGACTGCCACCGGCCAGACCGCACCTGCAGCCCGCCGACCGGCCGCCTTCCGGAACTACCCCGACCAGCGGGAGCCACCCCGAACGAAATCCTTTCGGAACCTGGGCACTTGACCTCACCGCTCGATGATCCCCGACAGAGTCAAGCTCGGCCGGGTGCTGTGACCGCGGCTGCGGACCGCATGAGGGCGGGGGCCGCAAGACTGGCGGGCACCACACAGCTCAGAAGGACCACGGGCCACGCCACCAGGCCCACGAAGAACGAGGTCGGAACACTGGCGCACGAAGCAGCCACCGCAACTGCTGCGGCACGGGCGGACCGTGAGGCCGGATCAGTGCTCATGGCCTTGGCCCAGAGCAGTACGACCACAGTGATACCCAACTCGATGGCCGCCTCGGGAAGGGCAACCTGGAGTGCGCCTGCCCACCGGTCCTCGCCCTGCGCACTCCCTCCCGGCTGCGCTTCGAACACACCGAAAAGGAAGTAGCAGAGAACTGCCAATGGCGCGACCGTCGACGCGGTGATGCAACCGATACGGATCAGGGGCCCAAAAAAATCTCACACTCCACCTTCACCTGCGTCCCGAATGGCGGCATCGGTGACGCGCGGTCCCGCCGGGGCCTCCGGTTCGCGCGCGCCGCGACCGGAGCACCGAGCACCCGCCCGTGCGCAGGCGTCGAATCCCGGCCGAGGCGCGGCCGGAGTCGGGCGGGGACTCCGGGCTCCGGGCTCCGGGCTCCGGCACTGTCGGCCCGCCGAGCCGAGACCGGCCGCCACCCACGCCCGTCCCGGGTACGCAATCTTCAAGAGAGGGCAATGGTCTAGGCCAAATCATTGACGTGCATGCGTCATCAATCGATTCTGGCGACACCTCTCCCGACAGGAGTCCCCCATGAAGCGCCTTCGCGCTCTGCTCTGCGGTGTCGCCACCGCGACACTTGCCACCGCCGGACTCGCGGCGTTCACCACACAGCAGGCTTCGGGTGCGTCCGCCACCACACTCAGTAACCGCTGGTACGCCGCCGCGCCGTATCTGATGCCGCACGACAACAACCCCCCGGACGCGGGCGCCATCATGGACGCCACCGGACTCAAGGCGTTCCAGCTGGCGTTCGTCCTCGCCCCCAACGGGGGCGGTTGCAGCCCGACGTGGGACGGGACGTCACCGGTCTCGTCGGACACCGCAGTGGGTTCGGTCGTCAGCGCGATCCGCGCCAAGGGCGGCGACGTGTCCGTCTCCATCGGCGGTTACGGGGGAACCAAGCTCGGCCAGGCCTGTTCCGACGCGGCTTCCACCGCGGCCGCCTATCAGCAGGTCATCACCAAGTACCAGCTGAAGGCGATCGACTTCGACCTGGAGGAGCCGGAGTACGAGAACGCGACCGCCATCGCCCATGAGATCGGCGCGGCCAAGATCCTCCAGCAGAACAACCCAGGACTCTACGTCTCGGTCACCACCGCGGGAACCGCCGACGGCACCGGCTGGTTCGGCAAGCAGATGCTCAACGAGGCCAAGACGCAGGGCTTCACGCCGAACAACTTCTCGATCATGCCCTTCGACGGCGGATTCAACGGTGCGGCCGCGCAGACGAGCGCCCTGACGAACTTCAACTCCATCCTGCAGTCCACATTCGGCTGGGACGCGGCAACCGCGTACGCACACCAGGGATTCTCCGGGATGAACGGACGCAGCGACACCGGCGAGTACTTCACTCAGGCCGATTTCCAGACCGTTCTGGACTACGCCACCAGCCACCACATGGACCGCTTCACATTCTGGTCCCTCAACCGCGACCGCCAGTGCACCCCGGCCGACAACAACGGTACGACGTCCGGCACATGCAGCAGCGTGGCCCAGTCGGCCTGGGACTTCGCCAAGTACTCGGTGAAGTTCGCCGGAGTCACCCCGCCGACGACCACTCCGACGACCGCGCCTCCGACCACCACTCCGCCGTCGGGCGGCAACTGCGCCGCGGCGGCGTGGAGCAGCAGCGCCGTCTACACCGCGGGCAACACGGTCTCGTACGGAAGCCACACCTGGAAGGCCAAGTGGTGGACGCAGAACGAGACGCCCGGCACCACGGGTGAATGGGGTGTCTGGCAGGACCTCGGCGCCTGCTGACACCAGGCCGTGAAGGAGGTACCGGCCGAGTACCGCCGGCACGCCGCGGGGCCGCCCTTCCCGGGACGGTCCTGCGGCGTACCCCATGTGCGGCCTCGTCGTACTGCGTTCGGCGTGTTCAGGAGGCCGTCTCGTACTCCATGACCGCGTTCGGGGGCAGACGCCCGCGAGTTTCGGTGGCGCGTCGCGGCGCGTACGCACCGGGTGGCGGGGAGCGTCATTCCAACTGTGCTGTATCCGAAGCTGTTGGTGGTGTCGGCCCGGTGTCAGGGGTGAGCGCTATGGTGCTTGGCCGTGGACGCTACTGATCTTGACCATCGGGCCCGGACGCGGTCCGGCTGCATCACGCCGGAGCTGGTCTCGCGGCTGCTCGAACGAGGCCATGCCGACGTGGTGGAGCTGCACGCCGGACGCGGGGAGTGGTTCTGCGCGCTGGCATGGGCCCGGGTGCTGGGTGAGCAGGGCCGGGAGGCCGACGCGTTGGACGCGCTCGCCCCGTACGTGGCAACAGGCTGGTGGACGGCTGTTGTTGCCGCAGCCGAGCTGCTGGAGGGCTGGGGCCGCACCGACGAGGCGATCGACATCACCCGGACCCGCATGGAGGCCGGGCACCCGATGGCTTTGGATGCCTACACACGGCTGCTCGCCCGGCACGGCCGCGCCGAGGAAGCGTTCAACCTGCTCGTGCCCCACGTCGACGACTGGGTGCTCGCCACTGCCCTGGTCGACGTCGCCTCCATTGCCGGCCGCGACGAGGAGGCGGCCGCGCTGCTCGCCGGCCGGATCCGGGCCGACCACTGCTGCGACGGCCCATGGTGCTGCCGTGGCCTCGATCCCGACACGGCGCTCGGCCTGCTCGCGACGATCCGCGAGCGCCAGGACCACATCGATGAGGCCATCGCCCTGCTCCGCCGCCGACAGATCACCTCGGTCAACAGCCGGGACCAACTCGCCGACCTGTTGGCCCGGCACGACCGGATCGAGGAACTGCGCGCCTACGCCGCCCTGGACGGACACGAGGAAGCCGTCCAGCGGCTGGCGGAGCTGCTGGAGAAGAGGGGCGACCTGGAGGGCGCGATCGCCGTATACGGGCAGGCCGACGGCCCCACGGCCCGGGACCCGAACTCGGCCTACGAGCTCGCGCGGCTCTTGGCCCGACACGGACGGGGAGGAGAGTCGATCGCTGTGATGCGCGCCCAGGCCGACGCCCACCACGGCGACGACTGGATTCTCCACGCTTTGTCCGAGCTGTGCCTCGACCAGGGCCGCCCCGCCGACGGCCTGGCCCACCTCGACGCCCTCGACGCCCAGCGCGGGGGCGAGGTCGAATGGGAGTTGTACCGGATGCGGTTGCCGCTGATCGCCGCCTGCGGTGGGGTCGACGAGGCGGTTGAACGGGCCCGGGCCCACCCCGAAGGCAACACCTGGTACGCGGCGTGGCACATTGCGCGCCTCCTCGCCGAATCCGGGCGCACCGAGGAAGCCGTTGACGTCCTCCAGCAGCACGACCGCAGGGACAGCCACGACCTCGCCGGTTACCTCGTCGACCTAGGCCGCGTCGAAGAAGCCCTGGCCATCCTCCTGCACAGAAGCCCCCCACCACCGCTCGTGCCGACGACACACCTGTGGTCCGACGAGCCGCCGTCCTGAAGCCCTGACCGAATGGTGGCAATGACGGCCCGTCAGTCGATGCCGGGGGCCGGGCGAGGTGCCGGCCGAACAGCGGGAGTACCGCACCGGCGGCCCGGACATCGAGAGGGAGGGCGGTGCCCGTCACCCCCGGTACGTCTCCAGCGGCTCGTGGGCAAGGTCCCGGTGGGCCTGGGCTGGGCTCAGCCGACCGTCCACCGCTGGAGGGCGGAACCGGTGTCGGTCTGCTGGGTGAGCAGGGCGCCCTGGCTCGTGGACGCCGAGGTCAGGACCAGATTGCTCTTGACGGAGGTGACACTGTAGGTGCCGTCGGAAAGGCGGGTGAACGTCCAGTGCTGGTTGGCGCCGCTGGTGCAGGTCCACTGGATGATCTTGGCGCCGGCGGCGGTGGAACCGTCGGAGACGTCGGCGCACAGTCCGGATTCGGCGTTGCGCAGTTCGTAGGATCCGTCGTTCTGCCGGCTGAAAGTCCAGGTCTGGTTGGCGCCGCCGTTGGCGGTGTAGGTGATGAGCTGGGTGCCGGCGGTGGTGCTGTGGCCGGGGTTGTCCAGTGCCTGTCCACCGGTGGTGAGGGTGTGGTCGCCGTTCAGCCCGGCGGTGGAGGTGCCGACCGCCGTGACGGTCAGCGTCTGCTCCGCGGCGCCGCGTCCGCCGCCGACCGTGCTGCCGGCGGTGTCGGACCAGGCGCGCACGGGGGTGGTCTCGGCGAGCCTGCCGTTGACGCCGGAGAGGCCGACGACCAGGCCGCTGTAGCGGTTCACCAGTCGGTACGTGCCCGTGGCGGCGCCGTTGACCGAGGAGGTGTTCGGCACGACGAACCACTGCTGGCCGACGGTGGGACCGCCGCTGCCGGGCGGGGTGACGGTGGGCGCGCTGCCCCAGGCGCGGCCCGTCGCCGCGGTGGTGGGTACGCCGAGGAGCTGTCCGGTGGCGGCGTTGGCGATGCGGTAGGAACCGTCGCCGGTGCCGGTGAAGGTCCAGGCGTCCAGCCCTGTCCCGGTGGAGGTGGCCGTCGAGGTGGTGGCGGAGGAAGTGGAGGAGACCTGTGCCAGGATTCGGCCTCCGCCGCCCGCGATGCGATAGGTCCTGGCCGGATCGAAGGTCGCGGGGGCCGGGTCGGAGGAGTTGACCGTCAGGTTGACGTACTCGCCGGAGGCGCCGCCCGAGCAGCCGAAGGAGCAGTAGGACCGGAAGTCCTTGCCGACTATCGCCGAACCTGTCTTGCTGATGCCGTCGAGGAACCACCGGTACCAGGAGGCGGTGTGATACCCACCGGTGTCGCCGATCAGGCGCCATTTCTGGGTGGCCAGGTTGTCGGTGGCGTACAGCTGTTGCGGCGCGTTGCCGGACTGGTCGGCCGCCTGGGGTTCGCCGATGTAGAGCCCCAGGTAGGCGTTGTAGGTGATGTCCATGACGAACAGGGGCGACGTGGGCGGGGTCTTGCCTGCGGCGATCTGCTGGTCCACGCTGCCGGTGTTGGCCGGGTCGTACTCCTTCGCGGTGGGTGTGTAACCGGTGGTGTCGGTGGCGGTCACCGGGACCGTGTTGCTCTCCCGGCCGCCGACGCCCGGCTGGGACCAGGAGCCGCCGTACCACTTCTGCCAGGTGCCGGAGGCCATTTTGCCGGACAGCGGGGCGCGGGCCACGTGAGAGTAGAACGCCTTCCAGCCGCCGTTCTTGTCGATGAGGCGGGAGCCGTAGAAGACGTAGAAGTAGCCCGAGGCGGCGTCCACGTAGAGGCGCTGGTCGCCGTCGCCGTAGGAGTACGTCTGCTGCGGGAAGGCAGTGGTGTCGCCGCGCGCGGTGCTGTACGGGGACGTGAGGGCATGGCCCTTGATGGTCCAGTGCCGTCCCTGGTCGGTGGAGACGGCGTAGTCGATGGCGTCGAAGTGGCTGCTGTCGCCGAAGGGTTGCGGGGTGAACTCGTTGTGCACCAGGCCGTACCAGTCCCCGCTGTCGGGGTCGACCCATACCCCGGCCAGATCGCAGAAATTGCGCTGCGAGTAGCCGGAGCCGCTGGGCGGGAAGGTCGCCGCGGTACCGGTGGGGCTGTTGTTGCACAGTGTGGTGGTGTCAGCGTTGGTTCCGGAGTCGCTGATCGCGGCGGAGCGGGTGGCGGTGTCGAGGTCTGCGCCGGTGTAGAAGGTCCACGTCCGGCTGTCGCTCGGACCGTACAGCGAGTGGGCCTGCTGGTAGTAGAACGTCCCGTCCTTGTCGATGTACGGGTAAGCGGGGGTGTCGTCCGGGTGGGTCCAGCCGCCCTTGGCGCCGACCGTCACCGTGTAGGTGGGGTCGGCGGCGGAGGCGGCCGGGACGTTCACGTTCAGCACGGTGCCGACCACGGCGAGCGCCGCCGCGGCGAGTGCTCCGACGGCCCTGGTGCGACGTGCGGTATGTCCGGGACTCCTGCGAGGGGTCGCCACGGTGTGCTCCTTCGGTGTCGGGGTGTGACGGTGTGTGGGGATTCGAAGGTTGTCGGGTTCTGCGGGCCTGCCGAAGGTCTCGATGTAGACCTGCGGTTCACCGGGGTCCGGCCGGTCGCACAGAGCGAGCTGCTCTGAGAACGGCTCCGGCGGTCATGCCCGCACGCCGGAGACGCTGGAGGACGAAGAAAGCGTTCGGCAGAGGTATGTCGGAACTCCTCATGGCTCCTCCAAAGTGCTGCGGCAGCCCCGGAGTACGACGCTCCGGCGGGACCGCGCGAGGTGAGACGCCCTGGTCCGCGGGGACCCGGTGCGTCTCGATGGCCGGAACTATGGCAGAGAATGTTAACGATGCCAACAGGCCATCACCCCCTTTACACAAGGGACTTGGTTTTTTCGGTGCAGACATTCTGGGATCGATATCATTGCCTCGTCGGCCAGCGAGGGAAGGGAAGCCATGGCGAAGCCGCACGGCAGAAGTGCCGATCGCCCACCGGGCATGGTGGACGTGGCGCGTGTCGCCGGGGTGTCCGCGCAGACGGTGTCACGGGCTCTCTCAGGACACCCCAACGTGCAGCCGCACACGCGGGAGCGGGTGCTGGCCGCTGTGGAGAAACTCGGCTACCGGCGCAACAACGCGGCCCGCATGCTCTCCTCGGGGCGCAGCCGCACCCTCGGCGTGGTGACCCTGCAGACCACGTTCTACTCGCGGGCGGCGCTCACCGCCGGCATCGAGAACGCCGCGCGGGCCGCCGGGTACGAGGTCAGCACGGCGGACACCTCCTCCCTGGACACCTCCAGCATCGAGGTCGCCCTCTCGCGGCTGGCCGACCAGGACGTCGAAGGCGTCATCCTCGCCGTGCCGCTGATCCACACCAGTGCGCGCATCGAGCAGTTCATCCGGACCACTCCGACGATCGCGGTCGACGGGCCCAGCACCGACACCGCCGAAGTCGTCGCGATCGACCAAACGCTCGCGGCGCGCAAGGCGACCGAGCACCTGCTGAACCTCGGGCACAAGACCGTCTGGCACATCGCCGGGCCTGAACACTGGCTGGAGGCCGCCCGCAGGCGGGACGGTTGGCGCGCCACACTCGAAGAGGCCGGCCGACCGGTACCGCCACAGCTGGAAGGGGACTGGTCACCGGCCTCCGGTTACCGCAACGGGCTTCTGCTCGGCCGGATCCCGGAAGCGAGCGCGGTCTTCGTCGCCAGCGACGAGATGGCCTTCGGCGTGATCCGGGCGCTGACCGAGCTCGGGCGGCGCGTACCGGAGGACGTCTCCCTGGTCAGTGTCGACGACATCGACCTGGCCGCGTACTGCACCCCTCCGCTGACCACGGTCGCCCAGCCGTTCGCCCGGACCGGCGAACTCGCCGTGGCCCACCTGCTGCGGCACATCACCGACCCGGCGGGCACACTCGTCCCCGCATCGGTCGAACCAGAACTCGTCGTCCGCGCCAGCACGGCCCCGTACGCCGGGACGTGACACCGCCAGCCGGCAGGTGCTCCCGGCCTCGCCCCCGGGTCCGGGGTGAGGCCGACGTGGGGATGTAACGGGAGACACATGGGTGGCCGCTTCGGGTCCGACGAGGTGTTCCTCGCCGATTCCGGAGTTCGGGGTCGCGAGGAGGCGAGCGGGCGCAGCGCGACGTCGAGCCGGCGGAAGCGGGATCCGGCCGTCGAGCCGGTCGGCGCGGGAATGCCGATGCGGGCGTGGATGTCGAGGATGACACCGATGGTCGGCAAGCGGCCTCCTCGCACCGGTGCGGCGCGCACCCGGCCCTCGCAGGACGACCGCGCACTTTTTGTGCGCGGTCGTCGCCACTCACCGCTCCAGTTCCTGCCATTCCGGAGCAAGGACGGCCCAGAGCTGTTTGTCGTGGCGCACGCCCTCGTACGGCCACGCCTCGCGGCGTACACCCTCCAGGGACATACCGAGCCGCTTGGCCACCGCCGAGCTGCGGTCGTTGTCGGCCCGGCAGTGCCACTCGGCCCGGTGCAGCCCCCGGGTCGAGAACGCCCAGTCCAGCAGGGTGCCGCACGCCTGAGTGATCAGCCCGTGGCCCTCGGCGGAAGGCTCCAGCCAGCATCCGATCTCGCACGAGCCGAAGGAGGCGTCGAAATCCGTGAACATCACGCCGCCGACCAGGACTTCACTCCGCCAGATGCCGTACAGGCGGGCCCCGTCGTCGGCCTTGCGCCGGGCATACCGCTGAAGCGTTGCCCGCGCCCCGTCCACGTCGCCGGTGAGGAACGCGGGCCCGACCCACGGCCGGATGTGCTCGCGGGCCCGGTCCAGATGGGCGGCGAACTCCTCCGCGTGCCAGACCTCCAGCTCCCCGAGGCGAACGCCTTCGCGCAGCAGCAGCGTGAACATGGGCACCTCCATTTACATAACAAGCGTTATGGCAATGTACCGTGTCGTCATGCCACGCACCAAGGGAGATCACGAGGCCCGTCGACGCGACGTCTCCGCGGCAGTCTGGAAGGTCATGGCCACGCGCGGCTTCGCCGGCCTGACCCTGCGCGCCGTCGCCACCGAACTCGGCGCCACCACCGGCCTGCTCACGCACTACTTCCCGACCAAGCAGGCTTTGGTCGAGTACGCCCTGGAGCTGCTCGAGCAGCGCACCGCCTCCCGCCCCCGCCGTGAGGCGAGTGAGGGTCTGGCCGCTTTCAGGGCCGCACTCCTCGACATCCTGCCGCTGACCCCGGCGTCCACCGAGAGCAACCGGATCTGGGTCTCATCCTGGGATGCCGCGCTTTCCGACTCCGACCTGAGCACCGCGTACGCCCGCAAGTACGCCCGGAGCCGGGACAGGTTGAGCGACCAGGTGGCCGCGGCCCAAGAGCTCGGCGAGCTGCCCCGCGACGACCCCGCCCGCATCGCCGCCGCAGCCCAGTCCTTCGTACTCGGCCTGGTGGTCCAGGCGCTGTTCGCTCCGGCGGCGTTCCCGCCAGAGCGTCAGATCGCCCTCCTGGACGGCCACCTGGCCGATCTGACGGCGCGCGCCAACTCCACGCGATGAAGCGGCGACGCCGCGAACCGGGCACCTGCCCGGCGTGAAGGCGTACGGCCCTTGTCGGGAGAGGAGTCACTAACGGTCGGGACACGACAGTGATACGCGGCGGAAACCAGCCGTCCCTAATTTCTATCACTCGACAGAAATTCGCAGGACTTGCCTCCGCGACAGGGGACCCGCCATGACCGTGACCACCGATCCCGCTCCCCCGTCCGGTGCGACGGCCGTGGACCCGCCGGACGGCTCCCTCACCTCGTTCGGCTACCCGCAGGAACTGCGGCGCCGCATGGGGAGGTACGCGTCCTTCGCCGCCGGGTTCTCCTTCATCTCCGTACTGACCACGGTCTTCCAGTTCTTCCCGCTGGGCTACTCCTTCGGCGGTCCGCTCTTCTTCTGGACCTGGCCCGCCGTCCTGATCGGCCAGTTCCTCGTCGCCGCCTGCTTCGCCGAACTCGCCGCCCGGATGCCCATTTCGGGAGCCGTCTACCAGTGGGCCAGCAGGCTCGGCACCCCGTCCTTCGGCTGGTACGCGGGCTGGATCATGGTGGTCGGGCGGGTCGTGGTCGTGGCGGCCGCCGCTCTCGCACTGCAAGTGGTCCTGCCCGCCGTCTGGCCCGGCTTCCAGCTGGTCGGGGGCGATCCGTCACCCACGACGACCAGTGGTGCCACGAACGCCGCCCTCCTCGGGCTCGTCCTGCTCGTGTTCACCACCCTCCTCAACGTCACCGACAACCGGGCGCTCTCCGCCGTCAACTCGATCGGCGTCACCGCCGAGATCGCCGGCATCGCCCTGATCGTCACCCTCCTCGCCACTCACGCGGAACGCGGTCCGGCGGTCACTCTGCACACCGGAGGCGAAGGCGGCCTGATCACGGCGCTGCTCGTCGGCTCGTTCACCGCCGCGTACGTCCTCATCGGGTTCGAGAGCGCGAGCGAGATGAGCGAGGAGACCGTCAACCCGCGGCGCACCGCGCCCCGTACGACGCTCACCGCCCTCACCACCTCCGGAGTCTGCGGCGGGCTCCTGCTGCTGGGCGGGCTGCTCGCCGCACCCTCCCTCACCGACGGACGCCTCGCGACCGGGGGCCTGGGGTACGTGCTCACCAGCACGCTCGGCGACGGCTTCGGCAGGGTGCTGCTCTGCGACGTGGCCGTGGCCATCTGCGCGGCGACCCTGGCCATCCAGACGTCGGCGACACGCATGCTCTATTCCATGGCCCGCGACGGCGTCCTCCCGTACTCGGCACGGCTGGCGCGGGTGCCGCGCAGGACCGGGATGCCCGGGACGGCCGCGACGGTGGTCGGTGTCGGAGCAGGGGTGTTGCTGCTGCTCAACCTCGCGTCGCCGCAGGCGTTTCTGGCCATCGGCACGAGCTGCATCGCGATGGTGTATCTGGCGTACGCGATGGTCACCGGGCCGATGCTGTTCAGGCGGCTGAGGGGCGAGTGGCCGCCCGCGGACGACGGCCGGAGCGACGAGCTCGGCCGGCCCCTGTTCTCCCTCGGCCGCTGGGGACTTCCCGTCAACGCCGTCGCGTTCGGTTACGGGCTCCTCATGACGGTCAACCTCGCCTGGCCGCGCACCGCGGTGTACGACCCCGCCGGCGGCCACTGGTACTTCCGGTGGTTCACCGTCCTGGTTCTCGGCGTGACCGTCGCGGCCGGCGCTGGTTACCGTAGCCGCCGTCGGACCGGGGCGGAACGCAGAACGCGGGGCGGGACCGGAGCCGTTCGAGCCACTCGGTCCTGAGGGATCGGGCGGTCGAACGACGAGGCAGGGGCGGGCGGTCCCCCCGCCCGAACCCTCAGTCCCGCGCCGCGAGGAGCCGTTGCCCCTCGCGGCGCAGCCGTGCCAGGGAACTCTGCGGTACGCCGGCCACCCGCAGTGCGGCGTCCGCCGTCGCCACCGCCAGGGCCAGCGGGTCGCGGTCGGGGTCGGATTCAGCGCGCCGGATGAGGATCACGCTTTCGGTGAGGCCGAAGACGAGGTCCGTGTGCAGGGCCAGGGCCGTCGGGCCGAGGGATGCACCGGCTTCGGTAGCGGCCAGCAATTCGTCGTAGCAGGACTTGAGTTCGGCCCGGACCCGGTGGAAGTCGGCGAAGCGGCCCGTCTGCGCCTCCGGCAGCAGGTACAGCGCACCGAGGTTGTGGGGGCCGCCGCACAGCAGCGCCGCGTCGGAGTGGCACAGGGCCCACAACCGCGCCTCGGGGGCAGCCTCCGTGCGGGACACGAGGCCGCGCGCCACTTCGAGGGAGGGACGGACGGTCCCTTCGAGCAGCTCCGCGAGGATCGCTTCCTTGCCGTCGAAGTAGTGGTAGAGGGATGCCTGGCGCAGGCCGGCCCGTTCGGCGATCGTCCGGGTGGATGTCGCGGTGTAACCGCGGGTGGTGAACAGGTCGGCTGCCGCGGCGAGGACTTCGTCGCGCGGCTCGAGACCGCTGGAAGGACGCTCCTGGATCCGCGGGCGGCCGACTCTTCTGCTGGTGGGCGTGCTCACTCCACGATCCTCGCACAGAGCCGGTGGCCGACTCGGGGCCGATCCCCCCGGTGAGTTCGCGGAAACCGGCCAGAAACGCACGCGCAACGGCCTCGAAGCGCCCGCTGCCTAATTTCTATCAAGCGACAGAAATTAGCCCCCGACCGGAGGTCGACCCATGACGACACCGTCAGCGACAGCATCGGCGCACGGCGCACGTGACCACGCCCGTGCCCAGGCAGGCAGGGAGACCGACGCCATGCCCGTCCTGCCCGCGAGCAGTTGGCCCGAGCCGCCCCGGGGCGTGGCCTCCGAGGACGTCGTATGGGCCGAGACCGTGGCGGGCGGCAACTACACCCACAAGGTCCTCGCCCGGGGCACCGAACTGCGACTGACCGACATGACCGGCGACGCCTGCGCCCACCTCCTCCTCCACAGCGCCGACCGCCCCTGGGAGCGGCTGAACACGGCCGACACGGTCAAGGTGCTCTGGAACGCGTACCTGGGCGAGGGCCGGCTGCTCCTCTCCGACCAGGGCCGGGTGCTCGCCTCCGTCGTCGAGGACACGTCCGGCCGTCACGACGCGCTGACCGGGACCTCCACCCTCGCGCGGAACACCGCGCGCTACGGGGACGGCACCTGCCAGTCCGCCTCTCCGGCGGGCCGCGAGCTGTTCAAGCTCGCCGCCCTCAAGAACGGCCTGACCCCCCGCGACCTTCCCCCTTCCGTCTCCTTCTTCCAGGGCGTCCGGATCGCGGAGGACGGCGCGACCGAGTTCACCGGCTCGGCCGGTCCCGCCACGCGCGTCACCCTCCGCGCCGAGCAGGACGTCGTCGTCCTCCTCGCCAACGTCCCCCACCCGCTGGACCCGCGTCCTGTGTACACCTGCGGAAATCTCGGGGTTCTCGCGTACCGGTCCCGTGCCACGGCGCCCGACGACCCGTTGTGGAACGCCACCCCCGAAGGCCGCCGCGCGTACCTGAACACCGCCGACCACCTCACCGCCCGGAGGACCGCATGACCACCGTCGCTCCCGCCGCCCGCGTCGTCCGCGACGACACCGTGCCCGCCCGCGCCGCATGGTCGGCGATCGTCCGCAGGGGCCAATGGCTGACCGTCACCGATCTGTACGGCAACCAGGCCGCGGACTTCCTCCTCTACGACGCCCACGACACTTCCGTCCGATACAGCGTCCCCGACACCGTCCAGGCGCAGGGCAACGTCTTCCTGACCACGGGCTCCGTGCTGATGTCCAACGAACACACCCCGCTGATGACGGTCGTCGAGGACACTTGCGGACGGCACGACACCCTCGGCGGCGCCTGCTCCAAGGAGTCCAACACCCTCCGCTACGGCCACCACACCTGGTCCCAGCACGCCTGCGTGGAGAACTTCCTCGCCGAGGGCGTCCGGCACGGTCTCGGCAAGCCGGACCTCGTCTCCAACATCAACTGGTTCATGAACGTGCCGGTCGAGGAGGACGGCACGCTCGGCATCGTCGACGGCCTCTCGGCGCCGGGTCTGAAGGTCGTACTCCGCGCCGAGACCGACGTCCTCGCCCTGCTGTCCAACTGCCCGCAGATCAACAACCCCTGCAACGGGTTCGATCCCACACCCCTGCGCCTGACGATCACCGAGCCCGCCCGGAACGACGAGGACCGCACCCGATGACGTTCGACACCCTGCTGGTGGCCAACCGCGGCGAGATCGCCGCCCGCATCATCCGCACCGCCCGCAAGCTCGGCCTGCGTACCGTCGCCGTCTACTCCGACCCCGACCGCGGCGCCGCACACGTACGCCTGGCCGACGACGCGGTGCGGCTGGGCCCGGCCCCCGCCAAGGAGTCGTACCTGGACGTAGACCTGGTCCTCAAGGCCGCACAGGACACCGGCGCCGGTGCCGTCCACCCCGGCTACGGGTTCCTGTCCGAGGACGAGGGGTTCGCACGCCGCTGCGCCGACGCGGGCATCGCCTTCGTCGGTCCCACGCCCGAACAACTCAAGCTGTTCGGCGCCAAGCACACCGCCCGCGCCGCCGCACGGGCGGCGGGCGTGCCCCTCGCTCCCGGCACCGGTCTCCTCCCGGACGTCACGGCGGCCCTCGCGGCGGCCGAGGAGATCGGATACCCGGTGATGCTCAAGGCCACCGGCGGCGGTGGCGGCATCGGCATGCAGGCCTGTCACGGCACGGCGGACCTCGCGGACGCGTGGGAGCGCGTGCAGCGCGTGGCCGCGGCCTCCTTCTCCTCGGCCGGGGTCTTTCTGGAGCGGCTGGTCGAACGCGCGCGTCACGTCGAGGTACAGGTCTTCGGCGACGGTCTCGGCAAGGTCGTCACCTTCGGCGACCGCGACTGCTCCCTCCAGCGGCGCAACCAGAAGGTGGTGGAGGAGGCACCGGCTCCCCGGCTTCCCGACCACGTACGCCGAGACCTCGCCCGCTCCGCCAGGGAGCTGTGCGCGTCCGTGGACTACCGGTCCGCCGGAACCGTCGAATTCGTGTACGACGCCGTCCGCGAGGAGGCCTACTTCCTGGAGGTCAACACCCGGCTCCAGGTCGAGCACCCGGTCACCGAGGCGATCTACGGCGTCGACCTCGTCGAGTGGATGCTGCGCCTCGCGCAGGGGGAAACCGCCGTCGTCACCGAGCCCCCCACCCCCGCCGGACACGCCGTCGAGGCCCGTCTCTACGCCGAGGACCCGTCCCGCGACCATCGCCCGAGCGCCGGCCTGCTGACCCGCGTCGCCTTCCCCGAGGGCGTCCGCGTCGATGGATGGGTCGAAACGGGCACGGAGGTCACCACCGCGTACGACCCGATGCTTGCCAAGATCATCGCGCACGGCGCCGACCGCGCCGAGGCGCTCGACCGGCTCGACGCCGCGCTCGACGCGACCCGCGTCGACGGCATCGAGACCAACCTCGGCCTGGTCCGCGCGGCGCTCCGGCACGCCGACGTGCGCGGAGCCACCCACTCCACGGCCTCGCTCGCGGACGTCACCGACCCGACCCCGCGCATCGAGGTCGTCACGCCGGGCACCCTGACGACCGTGCAGGACTGGCCGGGACGCACCGGTTACTGGCAGGTCGGTATTCCGCCGGGCGGGCCGATGGACGACCTGTCCTTCCGGCTCGGCAACACCGCACTCGGCAACGACGAGGGTGCACCGGGGCTCGAATGCACCCTCCAGGGCCCCTCGCTGAGGTTCACCCACCCGACGACGCTCTGTGTCACCGGTGCCCCGGCCCGGGTGACGGTCGACGGCACCCCGGTGCCGCAGTGGGAGCCCGTCACCGTGGGGGCGGGGCAGGTGCTCGCCGTCGGGGCCCCCGCCGAGCAGGGCCTCCGCACGTACGTGCTGTTCGCCGGGGGCCTGGACGTCCCCGAGTTCCTGGGCAGTGCGGCCACCTTCACCCTCGGCAGGTTCGGCGGACACGGCGGACGTGCCCTGCGCGCGGGTGACGTCCTGCACGGGGGCGAGGCCCGTCCGGAGACCTTCTCCGTCCCACTCGACGCGCGCCCGGTCTTCAGCGGACAGTGGCGGGTCGGCGCGGTCGAAGGGCCGCACGCCGCACCCGAATTCTTCACCGAGGACGACATCCGCGACTTCTACACCGCGGACTGGAAAGTGCACTTCAACTCCGCCCGCACCGGAGTCCGCCTGATCGGCCCCAAGCCGCGCTGGGCCCGGACGGACGGCGGCGAAGCGGGACTGCATCCGTCGAACATCCACGACACGCCCTACTCCGTCGGCGCCGTCGACTACACGGGGGACATGCCCGTCCTCCTCGGCCCGGACGGTCCGTCTCTCGGCGGTTTCGTCTGTCCGGCCACCGTCGTCAGCGGTCAGCGGTGGAAGCTGGGCCAGCTCCGCCCCGGCGACACGGTCCGGTTCGTGCCGGTGACCGCGGAGGCTGCCACGCGCCTGCGGAAGGCACCCGCGGCCGAACCCCACGCCGACCGGGACGCCGTCGTCGACGGCGGCATCCTCGCCCGTCTGGAGGAGACGACGGTCCGTCCGTCGGTCACCTACCGACGCAGCGGTGACGACAACCTCCTGGTCGAGTACGGGCCCATGCAGCTGGACCTGGCCCTCCGCATGCGGGTGCACGCGCTGGCGGAGGCGCTGGCCGCACGCGCCCTCCCCGGCGTCGTCGACCTCACGCCGGGCATCCGCTCGCTCCAGATCCAGACCGACCCCGACGTGCTGCCGCAGCGGGAACTCCTCAGCACCGTGATGCGCGTGGAGGAGGACCTGCCCGCCACCGACGAGCTGGTGGTCCCCAGCCGGACGGTGCACCTGCCGCTCTCCTGGGACGACCCGGCGACCCGCGAGGCCATCGACCGCTACGTCGCGGGCGTACGCGACGACGCCCCGTGGTGCCCGTCGAACATCGAGTTCATACGCCGCGTCAACGGCCTGGACACACAGGCCGACGTGTACCGCACGGTCTTCGACGCCGAGTACCTCGTCCTCGGGCTCGGCGACGTCTACCTCGGTGCGCCCGTCGCCACGCCGCTGGACCCGCGGCACCGGCTGATCACCACCAAGTACAACCCGGCCCGGACCTGGACGGCGGAGAACTCGGTCGGCATCGGAGGCGCGTATCTGTGCGTCTACGGCATGGAGGGCCCCGGCGGCTACCAGTTCGTCGGCCGCACCACCCAGGTCTGGTCGGGCTGGCAACAGCGCGGCGGATTCGAACCGGACAAACCGTGGCTGATGCGCTTCTTCGACCGCGTCAAGTGGTATCCGGTGAGCGCCGACGAACTCCTCGAGCTCCGCGCCGACATCATCTCCGGCCGTTTCGTGCCGAAGACGGAGGACGGCACCTTCTCGCTCGCCGCGTACCAGCAGTTCCTGGCCGACAACGCCGAGTCGATCGCCGCCTTCCGCAACCGGCAGAACACGGCGTTCGGTGCCGAGCGCGATGCCTGGGAGGCGGCCGGCGAGTTCGCCCGTGCCGAGGCCGCCACCGAGAACGCCCCGGTGACCACCGACATCGAGGTGCCCATGGGCGGCCACCTGGTCGAGGCCGAATTCCCCGCCTGCGTATGGCAGGTGAACGTCGAGGTCGGCGACCGGGTCTCGGCGGGCCAGCAGTTGATCGCCCTGGAGGCGATGAAGATGGAGGCCCCCGTGAAGGCCCCGGCCGACGGAATCGTCGCGGAGGTCCTGATCAGGACCGGCAGCCAGGTGGAGGCGGGCAGCGCGCTCCTCGTCCTCGCTCCCGTCGAGACCGCGGAGGTGTACGCGTGACCAGCACCGTGGAGAGAGTGCGCGCCGCGTACACCAGGATCGAGGAGGTGGACCGGCCCGAGGTGTGGATCGGTCTCCGGCCCCGCGAGGATGTGGAGACGGAGGCGGCCCGGGTCGACGAGCGGGTCGCCGCCGGTGAACGGCTGCCGCTCGCCGGAACGGTGTTCGCGGTCAAGGGGAACATCGACGTGGCCGGGCTGCCGACCACCGCCGGCTGCCCCTCGTACGCGTACGAGCCGAAGGCCGACGCCCCCGTGGTGGCGCGACTGCGGGCGGCGGGCGCCGTGTGCCTCGGCACCACGAACCTCGACCAGTTCGCGACCGGCCTGGTCGGCACGCGCAGCCCGTACGGGCCGGTCCGTAACGCCGTGGACCCGAGTTACGTCTCGGGCGGTTCCTCGTCCGGATCGGCGGTAGCGGTAGCCCTCGGCATCGTGGACTTCGCGCTCGGCACGGACACGGCGGGCTCGGGCCGGGTTCCGGCCGCGTTCAACGGCATCGTCGGCCTCAAGCCGACGCGTGGCCTGGTTCCGGCGTCGGGCGTCGTTCCCGCCTGCGCCTCGCTCGACTGTGTGACCGTCTTCGCCCGGACTCTTCCGGAGGCCGAGCAGGCACTGTCCTTCATGGCCGCACCGCAGGCACGCGAGCTCCCCGCCCTGGAGCAGCGACGCCCCGGCCCGTGGCGGATCGCGGTCCCGCGTCCCGGGCAGCTCGGCGAGCTGGACCAAGGCTGGGCCGAGGCGTTCGCGTCGGCCGCGACCCGGATGGCCGACGCGGGCGCCGAACTCCTGGAGATCGACCTGACGCCGTTCACCGAAGCGGCCGCCATGCTGTACGAGGGAGCGTTCGTCGCCGAGCGCTACAGAGCCGTCGGCGGCTTCGTCGACGCCCACTGGGGTGCGCCGGACCTCGATCCGACCGTGGCCGGGATCATTTCGCGCGCCGGAGAGATCCCGGCCCACCGGCTCTGCACCGATCTCGACAGCCTGTCCGTCCTCCGCCGCGGTGCGCTTGCCTCGCTCGGCGACGCGGACGCACTTCTCCTGCCGACGACACCCGGGCACCCGACCCTCTCGGAGGTGGCGGCCGACCCCGTGGGCGCGAACGCCCGGCTCGGCCGGTTCACGAACTCGACCAACCTCTTCGACCTCGCGGCGGTCGCCGTTCCGGCGGGCGAGGTGAACGGGCTCCCGTTCGGTGTGATGCTGATCGGCCCCGCGTTCACCGACGAGCGGCTCGTCCGCATCGCCGGCCTGCTCGCCGCCCCTCCTCCGCACCTCGCGGTGGTCGGCGCGCACCTGTCCGGACAGCCTCTGAACGGAGAGCTGCTGGCCCTCGGCGCCCGGTTCGTACGCACCACCACCACGGCACCCGACTACCGGCTGTACGCCCTCGACACGTCGCCGCCCAAGCCCGGTCTGGTCCGTGCCGGCGGGGAAGGTGCCGCCATCGAGGCCGAGGTGTGGCGGCTCCCGGCCGCAGGGCTCGGCACGCTCCTCGCGGCGCTCCCCCGCCCCATGGCCCTCGGTACGGTGGAGCTTGCGGACGGCACCTGCGTGACGGGCTTCCTCTGTGAGCCCGAAGCACTCGACGGCGCCCGCGACATCACCGCACACGGCGGCTGGCGCGCGGCCCTCCCGACGCTCTCGGTCCCGCGGCACACCGAGGACACGACGTCGGCGTGCGGACGGTCGACACCGGTGCCCACCACGACCGCCTCGGCGCCCCCGACGTCGCCCTGAGCATCGGGGGGTCGGCCCGCGCCGGCACGGCGGACCGCCACGACCGGAGTGCTCCGACGCGAAGCCCCCGCCGGCAGGGTGTGTCCCGCCGGCGACAGACACATGGGCGCCGCTTCGCGCCGGCAAGGCAGCCGTCCTCCGGCGTTCGGCGGTTCCGGACGACCCCATGGTCCGGAGCCGCCGCGTGACGAGCCCCAGATCGTGGACGCTGCGCACGACTGTGTCGCGTTCCGACATCGGTACTCCTTGCTGCGGGAGAGCCCAAGTGGTTCAGGGGCCTGCTCCCACGGTCGCCGCGGGGAGACCGGTGCACCACAGAGGCGCCGCATTCGGGCCGGAGGCCGGTTCCGTCACGCTTGCGGACGGCAGCAGAGGGTCAGTGGACGCCCGCGTGGCGGCGGGATGAGGCCCCGCCGGTCCGCGGTCGGCCCACCGGACCGGTGAGGGTCACCCTGCCATCGGAGGGTTGATGGTCCATGTCAGGAGTACACGGTGCGATGAGCTTGTTGGTACGGGTGTGCCCAGTGTGCGAGGAGAGGAGGCCGGAAAGGTGGTTGGCATCGAC
Source organism: Streptomyces sp. NPDC001493 (assembly GCF_053597235.1). Lineage (NCBI taxonomy): Bacteria > Bacillati > Actinomycetota > Actinomycetes > Kitasatosporales > Streptomycetaceae > Streptomyces > Streptomyces sp. NPDC001493. The sequence goes on along the minus strand of NZ_JBSFHV010000001.1, from coordinate 421,962 downwards.
TTCCCGGGCGGGCTGCGGGCGGACGGCCTGCCGGCCGCCTTGTCGGATCCGTCGCGTCTGGCCGCGGTGGAGGGCACCGCTCTGCTGGACACCGGGCCCGAGGCGGTCTTCGAGGACCTTGCCGCGCTCGCCGCGAGAATCACCGGGGCGGGGCGGGCGTTCGTGACCCTGGTCGACGCGGACCGCTCCTTCTGGAAGGCATGCTTCGGCGTCGATGCCGACGCGATGTCCGACCGGCAGAACCCGGTGAAGGAGAGCTTCTGCTACTTCCTGGTCGGGCTGGAGGGGCAGCCTTTCATCGTCGATGACGCCGCCACCGACCCGCGCACCGCCGACCACCCCTCGGTGGGCCCGATGAACATCGGCGCTTGGGCCGGCTACCCCCTGCTCGACCCCGACGGACGCGTGCTGGGCAGCTTCTGCGTCATCGACGACTCTCCCCGCACCTGGTCTCCGGCCGACCTGGCCGCCCTGGCGACCCTGGCCCGCTCGGTGGCGGCGGAGATCCACCTGCGCCAGAGCTTGACCGCGGCAAAAGCCGCCCACCAGCGCTCCGCCGATCTCGCCCGTAGCCTGCAGGCCGGGCTTCTCCCTCCGCGGCTGCGCACGATCCCCGGCGCGGAGGCGGCCGCCTCCTACCTGCCGGCCTCCAACCGCCACCGCACCGACATCGAGGTCGGCGGCGACTTCTACGACCTCTTCCACACCCAGGGTCCGAATTACGCCGCCGTTCTCGGTGACGTGTGCGGCAAGGGCATCAAGGCCGCCCAGGTCAGCTCGATGGCCCGATACACGATCCGCGCCGACGCCGACGAGGCCGGCTCCCCGGCCGACCGGCTCGCCCGCCTCAACATCGCTCTGCTCGCCCAGGACGCCCCCCGCTTCCTGACCGCCGTCTACGCGACCTTCCAGCCCTCCGCAAAGGGCCTGTCCGGCACCATCGCCCTGGCCGGGCATCCCCCGGCACTGATCCGGCGCGCCGACGGCCGTGTCGAGCGAGTCGGGGTCCCAGGGACCCTGCTGGGGATCATGGAAGCCCTGAGTCTGACCGACGTGCCCTTCCACCTCCACCCCGCCGACCTGCTCCTGCTCTTCACGGACGGCGCCACCGAAGCCCGCCCCCGCCCCGGGACCTCCCCCGACGACGCCCGGACCATCTTTTCCGAGGACGACCTGGCCAAGGCCCTGGCCGCCAGCCACACCATGGACGCCGTCGCCACCATCACCCACCTCACCGGCATCCTCGACGCCCACCACAGTGGTTGGGCAAGCGACGACACCGCCCTGCTCGCCCTGCGCGCCACCACGTCGGCCTGACCGCGCCACGACGGCCCGGGCACCTGAAGGCCCGGTCCGTGGACGACTCGCGCAGGCCGATGGAGTCGTGGGTCCACACATAGGTGGCGGGCAGCTTCATCAGCGCGGCCGGCCGCGCACCGGACCGACCGAACCGGATCAGGCTGCCCGCGTCGGTCCGAGGCAGGGTCCGGACCGAGACCCGGAGCCGCCTGCCGGCCACCCTCACCGTGCCACCGAGCCCCCTCGCACTCCTCTCGTCCCACGGGTAGGGGCGACCGTTGTGCCGTGGGTCACGTTCGCGCGTGGCGGGGTGTGCCCCTGCTGTGCGGGTCGGGCATTCTCTCCCGGCGGCCGTACGAAGGGGTACGGCCCCGGTGACCGGCTGGGGGAGAGATGTCGCGACACGCGGGCAGGGAGCAGGGGCGGGGAACGGACCGGGGGCGGGGCGTGATCGAGGGGGCGTTCGCACTCCTTGAGGCGTTGCGCAGGTGCGGCGGGGAGGCAGGGCTCACCGAGATCGCCGCGGCCTGTGCCCTCCCCAAGGGGAGCGCGCACCGGCTGCTGGAGCAGTTGCTGCTGGTGGGCGCGGTGGAGCGGCGGGGCAGCCGCTATCGCGTCGGCTCTCAGCTCTACCGGCTCGGGCAGACGTGGGAGCCACACCCGGGCCTGCGGGTGGCGGCCCGTCACCCGCTGCACCGGCTGCGGGCGGCGACCGGGGCGAGCGCGCTGCTGACCGTCCTGCACGACGGCCTGGCTCTCACCGTGGCGTCCGTGCCGGGCGAGGTGGAACCGCTGGTGCCGGTGCGGAACGGGATGAGCTTCCAGCTGGACACCGCGGCCGGCCAGGTGTTGAGCGATCGGGGCCCAGCCGGCTGCGGGGGCCGACTGCCGGGGGCGGTGCTCGAGTGCGCGGAGGTGGTGGACGGGGTGTGCTGCGCGGCACTGCCCGTGCGGGGGCGCGACGACCGGACCATCGCCGCGATCGCCGTCATGACATTGTCCGCGCGGGGGCTGCAGCGGGCGGCGCAGGAGGCGGCGCGGGCGGGCGCGGCCGTCACGGCGGCCCTCGTCCGGGCCGGCTCGTCCTCGCCCTGCCTGCCTCCCGTCCTGCACTACTGACCCACCGTCAGCTCTGTGCTCGTGGCGTCGCCGGCTCTTCTCCGCGCGCCCGTTCCGCTCAGCGGAACGCGCGTAGAACGGCGGGCAGCGGTCCGGCAGTCTGTTCTTCGAGCCGGTCGGGGGACCGGCGAAAACCGAGACTACGGGGGACAACATGACCGTCCGACGACTGACCGCCTTCGCCCTCACGGGCGCGCTGGGCCTCACCTCGCTGGTGGGCGCCGCGGGCGCCGCACAGGCCGATCCGGTCGACTACGTGCAGATCCAGCTCGTCGACCTGTACTGCGGCGATGAGAGCGAGGGCGACCACGACGAGGCCTACCTCAACATCGCGGCGAACGGCGGCAAGGCCGTGAGGCTCTGGCCCGCCAACGCGTCGTACCAGACCATGGGCACCGGCTACCGCCGCGCCCTGGACGGGAGCAACGGCAACGCGCTGCTGATCCTCGGCAAGACCGAGTCCCGCACGCTCTCGCTGTGGGACTACGACAGCACCAGCGGCGACGACCGGCTCGGCTCGGTGACCGTCACGGGCAACGAGTTCGGCGCGGAGACGCAGTACCGGGTGCTGGAAGGCTCCGGTGGCGTCTACACCATCGCCTACCGGGTCGTCGACATCTGATCCGCCCCTCCTGCCGCGGTCCGACCGGTCCGGTCGGACCGCGGCAGGAGCACGGACGCGGGCCTGCCGACGGTGAACCACACCGCCGGCAGAAGCCGGGCGAGCAGCGGAAAATCCAACGACGCCTCTCCCCCGAGCATGGTCCGCCGCCGCTCCGTCGCCTTCGGGCAGCTGCCCCTCTTGCCCGGGCACGCGGCTGTGACTGGACCTGCTCGGTACCGGGGCCCGGCCGCCAAGCTCCCTGAACCCGGTGGTCGAGGGGAGGGCCGAGGAATCGCGCTCGGCCGCGATGGCGGGTGAGGCGGCTTCCCGGGGGTACGCGTGCCGAGCGACGCAGGGTGGACCGGCGCGCCGTGAGGGAGAGTCAGCTGATGGAATTCGACGAAGACGCCGCCCTGGACACCTCCGAGGTCCAGGACAACCGGGGCGGAGCTCTGAGCGGGATCCCCGGTGGCGGGAAGACCGTGGGCGGTGGGGTGGTCGGTCTGCTGGTGCTGATCGCGTCGGTGGTATTGGGGGTGGACCCCGGCCTGCTCGGCTCGGACCCCGCCACCGAAGCCGGCGGATCCGGTGGTACCGGTGCCGCCGATCTGGCAGCGGACTGCCGGACGGGTGCCGACGCCAACACGAAGGACGACTGCCGGATCGTGGCCGTGGTCGACAGCCTCCAGGCATTCTGGAAGCAGACCGAGTCGGCGGCCGGGAAGTCCTACACGCAGGCCCCGACCTGGCTGTTCACCAACAGTGTGAGCACCGGCTGCGGCAACGCGACGTCCGAGGTGGGCCCCTTCTACTGCTCCGCCGACGACAAGGTCTACCTCGACCTGGGCTTCTTCGACGAACTCACCGGCAAGTTCGGCGCCAAGGGTGGCCCCTTCGCCGAGGCGTACGTCGTCGCGCACGAGTACGGGCACCACATACAGGACCTCAACGGCACCATCTCCCGCGGCAGCGGCCAGGGCCGGGACAGCGGCTCGGTGAAGCTGGAACTCCAGGCGGACTGCCTCGCCGGAGTCTGGGCCCACCACGCGACCACGACTCCCGACCCGAAGAGCGGCAAGCCCCTGATCACCGAACTCACGGAGTCGGACATCGATCAAGGACTGGACGCGGCCGCCGCCGTGGGCGACGACCGTATCCAGGAGAAGTACCAGGGCAGCGTCACGCCGGACACCTGGACGCACGGCTCTGCGGCGCAACGTCAGAAGTGGTTCACCACCGGCTACCGGTCCGGGAAAGTCGACACCTGCGACACGTTCGCCTGAATCGAGGCCGGGGCGCGTGCGACGCCGCATCTTCGAGGCGGAGCCCGAATCGGCCACGTGCGTCACGAGCATCGTCGGGATCGAGCGCTCCGACCGGCGGACGGGCTGGAGCGTCGATGCGGTCCCGCCCGCGATGGGCGCCGGTCGCGGCTGACGCCGCGAACGCCGTCCCGGTGCGGCTCCTCGCCGGGTGCGGTCGCTACGAGCGGGGGCCGCACCCGGGCGGAGTGCAGGCGGAGTTGCCCCGGCCGGGCTTCCGCGCAGCATCCGTCCTCGCCGCATCCTTCTCCGCCTTCTTGGCCTGGCCCGGCGGCAGATGCGGGGCGTCGGACGCCGCGCCCCGCCCCGCCGTGGCCACGGGACCGGTCGAACTGGGCGGTTGCGGCCGCGCAGCCCCGGAAGCGTCCGGCTGTGCGCCGGAGGCCGCGCCCGAACCCGGAGAGGACGCGGCCGGGGACGTTCCCCGCGCTATAACCGCAGGGGCGGCGGTGCCCGGCCTGCCCGCGGCAGGGTCGCCGTCCCGCTTGCCCCCGGGGGTGCGGGACGCGGTGGAGGCGCCGCGGCCCTCGCCGGGCGGGGTCGAGGCGTCGGTGACGGCGAAGGCGGTCATTGTGACGGCGGCCAGCACGACGGACGCTCCGGCGAACAGAAGCCGTCCCCGCGCGGGCAGCGCCCGGCGCGCGGGCCGCGCCTCGGCCGGCGCCGGGCTCCGATGCGTGTGCCCCGCCGTGCGCGGCGCGCTCTGCCCGGCCGCGACGGGGCTCGTGGCGTTCGCCGTCGGTAGGAGAGCCGTACGGTCCTCGTCGGCCAGCGCGGTCAGGACGCGGGCACACCCACCGGCCGTGGGCCGGTCCTGCTCGTCCAGGCTGGTCATGTCCCGTATCAGCGAGGCCAGTCGGTCGGGCAGGCCGGGGGGCAGCACGGGTGCCCGGTGCAGCCGCGCGATCGCGGCCTCCACGGGGATACCGTCGTACTCCAGCCTGCCGGTGAGGCACTCGAGGAGTACAAGGCCGAGCGCGTACACGTCGGCGGCCCGGCCTACGGGGCGGCCGAGGACCTGCTCCGGGGCGAGGTAGGCGGCGGTGCCGACGAGGGCGCCGGCGGTGGTGCGGGAGGGGTCGTCCAGCATCCGCGAGATGCCGAAGTCGATGAGGTGCGGGCGGCAGGCAGCGTCCAGGACGATGTTGGACGGCTTGACGTCGCGGTGGACGATGCCCGTCTCGTGCGCGTGGTCCAGCGCCTGGGCGACGCCCGCGCCGAGGGCGGCGGTCGCGGCGGGGAGCAGCGGCCCTTCGGCGATGCGCTTGAGCAGGTTGTCGCCCTCGACCAACCGCATGACCAGGAAAGGGCGTCCGTCGTGCTGTCCGGTGTCGTAGGCGGTGACGAGGCCGGGGTGGTCCAGTCGGGCCAGCATGACCGCCTCGTTGTGCAGGCTCACCTCGAAGTCGACGCCCGCGTCCTGCCGGAAGACCTTGACCGCCACCGGCCGGCGCAGCCGCAGGTCGAACCCGCGGTGCACGTGCGCCGCGCCGCCCGAGCCGAGGAGCCCGTCCAAGCGGTACCGGCCGCCCACGATCTCGGCAGTGCCCAGGGACGCGGCGCTCTGCGCGAAGTCCTGAAGCCTCATTCCCTCTCCCACTGTCGAGGGCGGGTGCCCTGACCGAGCCGTTCCCGGCGCGCTTCGGGACGCGGGTACCCCGGTGTGGCGGGAGTACCCCCTCGCTGATGATCCGGCAGTCCTGATCCGCTCGGTCGTACGTGCGGCGACCGTATGCGTGGGGCGCCCCGTGCTGATCACTCTCGGCGGCGGCCACCGGCCACGGGGAACGAAGCCCGTGCGGTGCGCCGCAGGGCGGAGGAGGTAGTCGACGCGAAGCGACGGCGAAGCCGCGAGGTGCGGCACAGAGCCCCGCGAGCCCAGCATGCTTCAAACGGGGCCTCAGATACTGCGGACCGCGTTCGCAAGAATCGCGTCCCGTACGAACAGCGCCAGGCCAGGCCTGACCGCGTCGTAATAGGACGTGAAGCGCTTGTCCGCAACGTACATCTCGCCCAGACACGTGTGCATCTCGTGCGAGCAGGTGTAGCAGTTGCGGTCGATCCAATTCCGGTGCTCCTCCGCCAGTTCCATGGCCTGCTCGGAGTCAGCCGCCGCGTCCTCGCCGAGCAGCGCGGCAAACCGTTGGCGGAGGTCGTCCGTCTCGTCGCGCAGCCGCTTCCAATCCTTCTTGGTGTGCGAGGCCGTCATGCGGGCGGACTCCCTGTAGGCGCTCGTGTGGGCCCAGCGTCGCTCGACCTCCGGCATGTACCGCTCGGGGTCATGGTCCCCGAAGACCTCAAATCGCTCCTCGGGCGAGAGGTTGATGCCCATCTTGTTCGCCTCCATGGCGTGTTCGACGGCCGTGGCCATTTGTTGGAGCCGGGCGATCCGGCCGGTCAGCAGGACATGCTGCCGACGCAGGTGCTCCCGCGAATCCGATTCCGGATCGTCCAACAGGACCGCGACCTCTCTGAGGGGAAAGCCGAGCTCCCGGTAGAACAGGATCCGTTGCAGCCGGTCGAGATCGGCTTCGCTGTACCGCCGGTGGCCCGCGCTGCTGCGGCCTCCCGGGCTGAGCAGCCGGATCTCTTCGTAGTGGTGCAGAGTTCGCACCGTGACCCCAGCGAATCCGGCGACCTGTCCCACGGAGTAGCCCACGCTCCCGCCCTCTCTTCTGCACACGCCCCCACTGTGAGGCCTCACGCCGCGTGAGGTTCAAGTGGTGGCCACGTCCGTGATCACTGGCTTTGTCGATGAGAATGGGGTTCTGGCACACATTCCGTGAGGACGATCACCGGCGTTCTGCCACGGTGACGTCGCGTCATCTGAGATCGTGGTGCGGTGTGATGCCCTCATAAGGGTGCTGTTTCCGCAGTTCAGGGCGGTCTTGGTGGAGCGGGTGTTCACCGAGTGTGGTGTGGTGCACATCGTTGCGAGAACCCTCGATGGCACGGCTTCGATGCCGGACTGCGAGCTTCCGTCGAGTCATGTACACAGCTGCTACGAACGCCGGCTTGCCGACACTCCGGTCGGTGACCAGCCGGTGGTAATCGCACTGACCGTGCGGCGGCTGTACTGCGATAACGCCTTGTGCGGGCGCCGTAGGTTCGTTGAACAGGTCGCAGGTCTGACGTTCAGGTACGGGAGAAGGACTCTGGCCTCGCGTCGAGTCTTGACGGCCGTTGCAGTTGCCCGCGCAGGCCGGGCCGGGGCCCGTCTGGCAGCAGTCCTGCAGACGAGGGCGAGCCGGACAACGCTGCTGCGGGCGATCATGGCCGTACCTGATCCTCTCTGGGCCGTTCCCACGGTGTTGGGTGTCGATGACTTCGCCACCCGTCGAGGCCACCATTACGGCACTGTCCTCATCGACTGCGAGACCGGCCGGCTTCTGGATCTGCTGGCGGGCCGAGACGCCTCCACCCTCGCGGGCTGGCTGCGCGAGCATCCCGGCGCCGAGATCATCTACCGTGACCGGGCCAGCTCGTACGCCGACGGCGCCCGGACCGGTGCGCGAAACGCGATCCAAGTGGCCGACCGCTTCCACCTCTGGCAGAACCTCGGCACCGCCGTCGAAGCCATCATCAGGCTCCACAGCACGTGCCTCAAGACGGCTTTCACCAGTTCAGAAGGCCCTACGAGCGATGGCCCGCGGGTGGTGACGAACTCCAGCATCGTTGATCGTCCTCACGGAATGTGTGCCAGAACCCCATTCTCATGAACAAAGCCAGTGATCACCTTGGCTGCCGACCGTGCACGATCTCGGTGAGAAGTGCGGCGAAGCCCTTCCAGCGGATGATGTGCACGTGGCGGACCCCCAGGTTCCGAGATCGTCAGGAGGACAGCCTCGGGCGGCTGTCCTCCGGAAGGCGCAGCGCACGGCCGGGGGAGCCGACGTCCCGGTCCCCGATGCCGAGGAGGACCCGTTCGTGCCCGGCGCGGAGCGCGACGCCGTCTCCGCGAGCCACGATCACCGAAGAGGCGCAGCGGGCCGCGACGCCGAGGCTGACCGATCCCGGAAGGACCGCTGCGGGCTGCCCGGGAACCAGCGACCGCCGACGCCGCCGTCCTTCGCTCGGCAGGGCCCCTGCCGCGTCGTCCGCGACGGCTTCGGTGGACACGCTCAGGTCGGGGACAGTCGCCCCACCCCCTCGGCAGCGGGTGCGACGATGCTCACGGCGAGTACCCCGGTCCGCCGGCGGACCGGTGCCGGGCGACGGCGTCGTTCTCCCGTACCGCTCCCGCATATCGAGGCATACACCACTCTCGGCGGACCCGTGTGTCGCCCGGCCTCGTCAGCCGCCCGGTCCATCGCCGTGAACCGGCGCCAGTCGGGCGTGACGGCAGGATTTGCAGGGCTTTCCAGGTCCGGACCCGGGCCGGCTCCCGGGCGAAGGATCCCTACCGCGCCGCGGACGCGACGCCCTCTCCCGCCGATGCGTTCCCGTACCGCCGGCCGGACACGTTTGCGCCAGCCCGCTTCAACGGCGGCCGCTACCCCCGGTAGGTCTCCAGCAGCCGCAGCCACACCTCGCTGATGGTCGGGTACGAGGGGACGGCGTGCCAGAGGCGCGCGAGGGGTACTTCGCCCGCCACCGCGACGGTGGCCGAGTGGATGAGCTCGCCGACGCCCGGGCCGACGAAGGTGACGCCGAGGAGGGTCTCGCGGTCCAGGTCGACGATCATGCGGGCGTGGCCCCGGTAGCCGGAGGCGTACAGGGTCGCGCCCGAGACCGAGCCGAGGTCGTAGTCGACGGCCCGGACGCGGAAGCCGGCGCGTTCGGCCTCGGCGAGGGTGAGGCCGACCGAGGCGGCCTCCGGGTCGGTGAAGACGACCTGGGGGACGGCGGCGTGGTCGGCGGTGGCCGCGTGGGCGCCCCAGCTGCTGGTCTCCAGGGTCGCGGTGCCCTGGGCCCGGGCGGCGATCGCGGCGCCCGCGATCCGGGCCTGGTACTTGCCCTGGTGGGTGAGGAGTGCGCGGTGGTTGACGTCTCCGACCGCGTAGAGCCAGTCGCTGCCCTCCACCCGGCAGCTGTCGTCCACCGTCAGCCAGCTGCCGGGTTCCTGGCCCACCGTCTCCAGGCCGAGGTCGTCCGTTCGGGGGGCGCGTCCGGTGGCGAAGAGGATCTCGTCGGCTTCGATCCGGTCGCCGTCGTCCAGCTCGACGGTGACCGGTCCGTCGGGGGCGGGCCGGTGGAGGGCGGTGGCCGAGACGCCGTACCGGATGTGCGCACCGGCCTCGGTGAGCGCCTCGGCGACCAGTTCACCGGCGAAGGGCTCCATCTTCGGCAGGAGTCCGCCACCGCGGATGAGCAGCGTCACCCGGGCGCCCAGGCCCTGCCAGACGGTGGCCATCTCCACGCCGACGACTCCGCCGCCGACGACGACGAGCCGGCCGGGCACGCTCTTCGCGCTGGTCGCCTCGCGGCTGGTCCAGGGGTTGGCCTCGGCGACCCCGGGCAGGTCGGGGACGACGGCGCGGCTTCCGGTGCAGACGGCCACGGCGTGCCGCGCGGTCAGGGTACGGACCGTGCCGTCCGGCGCGGTGACGGAGACCTGCTTCTCGCCGGTCAGCCGCCCCTTGCCGCGGAAGACGTCGGCGCCGACGCTCTCCAGCCACTCCACCTGTCCGTCGTCCTTCCAGTGGGAGGTGAACCCGTCGCGGTTGGCGAGGACGGCGTCGGCGTCCAGGGGTCCCTGTACGGCGGCTTCGAGCCCCGGCACCCTGCGCGCCTCGGCCCGGGCGACGACGGGGCGCAGCAGTGCCTTGCTGGGCATGCAGGCCCAGTACGAGCATTCGCCGCCGACGAGTTCGGCCTCCACGACGGCGGTGCTCAGGCCCGCAGCTCTGGTCCGGTCGGCCACGTTCTCGCCCACCGGCCCCGCTCCGATGACCACGACGTCGTACTCGGCACTGCTCGCAGCTTCGTTCATGGGCACAGTCTGTCCGGGCGTGTGCCGTACGGCCACAGGGGCAGGCGGAATAGTGCACGGATGGTCACGGTTGAGCCGGACAGATCCCCACCGGGACGAGAAGCCGGCACAGGAAGAGGTAGCAGAGAATGAGCACCGTAGAGCTCACCAAGGACAACTTCGACCAGGTCGTCAGCGACAACGAGTTCGTCCTGATCGACTTCTGGGCTTCCTGGTGCGGTCCCTGCCGCCAGTTCGCCCCGGTCTACGACTCCGCGTCGGAGCGGCACCCCGATCTGGTCTTCGCGAAGGTCGACACCGAGGCGCAGCAGGAGCTGGCGGCGGCCTTCGAGATCCGGTCGATCCCCACGCTGATGATCGTCCGCGACAACGTGGCCGTGTTCGCGCAGCCGGGCGCGCTGCCGGAGGCCGCGCTGGAGGACATCATCGGGCAGGCGCGGAACCTCGACATGGACGAGGTGCGCAAGTCGGTGGAGGAGCAGAAGAAGCAGCAGGCGCAGGGCCAGAAGCAGGCGTAGCGCCCCGGAGCGGAGGCTCCTGGCGGCGCGCCCCTCGAGGCCCCGGGTGGAGTGCATCGGTGTGTGCCGGTGTGCTCCGGCCGGGGCCTCGTGCGTGGCCGGACCGCCGGGCGGGTCTTCCGCCGGGAGGCCGAGGCCTCAGGTGCCCGCCTGGCCCGCGGCCGGGCCGTCTCCCGGTGCGGGGGTGCGGTCCGCGACGCGCACCGAGAGGCCGTAGTCGATCTCGGCGCCGTCGATCAGCAGCGCTTCGACCGTCCGCGTGGCCGGGTCGATGTCGGCCTCGATGCCGTCTCCGGCGTACCGGGGGTAGCCGGACGCGCCGGTGGCACCGGTGGCCTCCACGATTCCGGACCGGATGGCGCTGCCGGGCCGCGGTGGGTCGTCCCGTTCGTTCTCCCCCCTCTTCACCGGTCCCGGTTTGTCGGCGCCGGAGGCGTCGGCGTACTCGGGTACCAGCAGGATCTCGTAGCTCTGCGGATGGCTCATGGGCCGACGCTAAGGGCTGTCCGGCGGTGGCCGGTGGACCGGCGCGCGCCGTCAGGTCGAGTCGCGGGGCACCGCCACGGCCCGCAGGAGTTCGTGGTGCTCCGGTTCGCCGCCGGGGTGCTGGACGAGTCGGTCGATGAGTTCCGCGAGCGGCTGTCCGGTGGCGAGCGCCATCCGTACGGTGCTCAGCCGTGGGCGGAGCAGCCTTCCGAGCATCAGGTCGTCGGCTCCGATCACGGCGGCCTCGGCGGGCACCAGGATCCCCGCGTCCTGGAAGGCCCGCATCAGCAGCATCGCGTACTCGTCGTTGTAGGCGAAGGCGGAGTCCAGGCCGAGGTCGCGCCAGCGGGAGGCCAGGCGGGCGGCGGCCCCCTCGTCGTACGCCAGGACGAGTTCCTCGATCCGCGCTCCGGCCGGTCGCGCCACCCGCCGTACGCCTTCGAGGCGCGGGACGGCGAAGGGGACGGTGGCCTTCTCCTCGGGCATGACCACGCCGATCCGCCGGTAGCCCCGCTCCAGCAGGTGGGCCGCGGCGCGGCTGCCGACCTCGCGTTGGTCCAGTACCAGGCCGTGCGCTCCCTCGACCGGGTGCGGGCCCAGGGTGATGACGGCCTTGGCGCCGGAGCGGTGGAGGACGGCGATGCCGTAGGCGGTGAGGGCCAGCCCGGCCGGTGCGACGACGGCCACGGGGCGGAGTTCCGCCCAGGCCCGTGCGGCCTCGTCCGCGCCCAGGCCGGCGCTGCCGTACTGGACCACGGTGTAGTCGAGTCCGCGCAGGCCTGCCTGCAGTTCCTGCAGGAAGTGGCGGTAGAGGGGGCCCTCGGGGAGGTGCCCGGTGGGCAGCAGCACCATACGGGTGTGTCCGGCGCGCAGGCTCCTCGCCGCGGCGTGGGGCACGTAGCCGAGATCTCGGGCCGCTTCCCGCACCCGGCGGCGGGTGGGTTCGCTGATCCGCATGGTGGGGTTGTTGTTGAGTACGTACGACACGGTGGCCCGGGAGACGCCCGCCAGCCGCGCCACGTCGGCGCTCGTGGGGACGGGAGATTCCGAGGGCTGCTTGGGTAACTGGCTCATGGCGACGGGCAGTCTTGCAGACGTACCGGAGGGGGTCGCGTCCCGGGGCACCCCGAAACACTCCGGCCGCGCACGGGGGCGTGCGTACGCTCCCGTCGTGCGCCTCCCGCGCCGCCCCACGCAGGGCCTTCGCGCCGCCTTACCGCCCCGGCTCGGCTCGGCGTCCCGTGCGCCGCCGGTCGCGGTCCGCGGCCGATGTCGGGCCATGGGAGTGATTGTCCTACGGTGTGTTGATGACTTATCAGAATGGCATGCCCGAGACCGACTTCCGCCCCGTCTCCCCCGGCCGCACCGGCCCCTCCGCGACCGCCGAGGCGGATCCGCGCGAGGTGGGCCCGGTCCGCACCTCGTACGCCCCCGACCGCGACGGCGACCCCGACCCGGGTGAGATCGTCTGGACCTGGGTGCCGTTCGAGGAGAACGACGGCCGGGGCAAGGACCGGCCGGTGCTCGTCGTGGCGCGGGAACAGGCCGGCACCCTGCTCGCGGTGCAGCTCTCCAGCAAGCAGCACGATCTGGACCGGGAGTGGGTGGCACTGGGAGCGGGGCCGTGGGACAGCTCGGGCCGGGCCTCCTGGGTCGATCTGGACCGGGTGCTCAGGGTGCACGAGGACGGGATGCGGCGCGAAGCCTGCGCGCTGGACTTCGAACGGTTCCAGCGCGTCGTGGAGCGGCTCCGGGAGCGCTACGGCTGGAGCTGAGCCGGGTCCGCCGGACCCCGGAGACGCGACGCAGCGTCCCCGGGGTCCGGCGCGGCGCTCGCCGGGAAGCGGTCGGCGAACGCCGCTCGGGTGGCGGAGGCGGGCGCACGGTCGAGGATGCCGAAGACGACCTGGTCGAAGTGGCCGGCGAAGCGCCCGCCGTCCGTGAGCAGCCCCCCGAAGGCATCCGCGACCTGCGCGGGACTGTTCTGGAAGACCCCGCAGCCCCAGGCGCCCAGGACGAGCCGGCGGTATCCGCAGGCGGCGGCGGTCTCCAGCACCCGTTCGGCGCGGCTCGCCAGGGCGGTGGGGACGCGGTGCGCCTCGTCGGGGGTCTGCCGCCGGATCACGCCCGCGTTGGGCGCGGGTGAGGTGAGGAAGCCCACGAGGTACGGGGTGTCGAGCAGTGCGCCGCGGTCGTCGCGGAAGACCGGGACACCGGGTGAGTGGATGACCCGGTCCGAGTAGAACGCGCTGCGGTGCGCACGGTGGTGGGCGTAGTACTCGGGGGCGCGCAGCAGGGTCGCGTGGAGCGCGGAACCGCGGCAGAGGTCCTCTTCCTGCGCCCGTGCGCCGTTCAGGTATCCGCCGCCCGGATTGCGGGCCGAGGCGTAGCTGAGCACGGCGATCCGGCCCGGCCCCTCCTCACTCATCCGGCGGGCGGCCCGCAGGCTGCTCTCGCCCGTCACCTCGAAGGCGGTCGCGCGGTCGGAGTCGAGCACGGGGACCGCCACCGGGCCCGGTCCGTACAGCCTGGTCCCGGCGAGGGCGGCGGCCGTGGGGCCTCCGATGGAGACCTCACGACCGCCGGACGTGCGGTAACGGCCCTCGTGGACGATGGCCTCGGTCTCGCGCGCCAGAGCGCGCATCCGTGCGCTCACGAGCGCTCCCCCCAGCGGTCCCCCGAACAGTGCATAGCGCACATGTTCGACGCCGGGTGAACTCCTCGCAACGTCTTTTCGCCGGGGCGGGGCGCCCTTGTGCGATCGGTCGGCAGGGGTTTGGGTGGAAGGGAGGCATCGGAAGAGGAGGCACGTATGCCCCCGAACGCGACCACCGGAACCGGCACCCGCACGCACGGATCGCCTCTCGGCGAGAGCGAGGCGGAGGATTTACTGCAGGCCATCTGTTTCAAGACGGGTCCGCCCCGCACCGTCGGCGTGGAACTCGAATGGCTCATCCACGACGCCGCGCATCCTGACCTGCGGGTCACTCCGGAGCGCCTGGACGGCGCCTTCGCGGAGGTGCGGGCACTGGCGCTCGACTCGGCGCTGACCTTCGAGCCCGGAGGGCAGCTCGAACTCAGTTCGCGGCCCGCCGGATCCCTGATGGCGTGCGTCGACGCGGTCTCCGCCGACCTGGCGGCCGTACGCGGCACGCTGGGCCGGTCGGGTCTGGTCCCGACGGGGCTGGGCGTCGACCCCTGGCAGTCGCCCCGGCGGTGGCTGAGGGAGCCGCGTTACGACGCGATGGAGGCGGCCCTGGACCGTTCGGGCGCGGCCGGGCGGGCGATGATGTGCACCTCCGCGTCGGTGCAGGTCTGCCTCGACGCGGGCGAGGAGGAGCCGGGCCCGCTGGGTTACGGCCGCCGGTGGCAGCTCGCGCATCTGCTGGGCGCGGTGCTGGTGGCGGCGTTCGCCAACTCACCCTTCCAGCAGGGAGCGCGGACCGGCTGGCGATCGACCCGGCAGGGGCTGTGGGCCGCGCTCGACCCGGACCGCACGTTGGCTCCCCCGGGGCATCTTCCGCCCCGCGAGGCATGGGCCACGCACGTACTGGACACCAGCGTCATGTGCATCCGCACCGGCACGGGCCCCTGGGAGGTGCCGGACGGGCTCACGTTCCGCCAGTGGATCCGGGGCGGTGGTCCCCGGCCGCCCGACGCCGAGGACCTGGAGTACCACATGACCACCTGCTTCCCGCCGGCCCGGCCACGCGGCCATCTGGAGCTGCGCATGATCGACGCCCAGTCCGGGGCGGACGGCTGGCTGGTGCCGCTCGCCGTCGCCTCCGCGCTGTTCGACGATCCGGAAGCGGCGGAGACGGTGTACCGCACCGTGAAACCGCTGGCCGAGACGGCCGGACCCAACGCGGCGCCGCGCAATCCGTTGTGGCGGGCGGCGGCCCGCGACGGGCTGACCGATCCGGAGCTGCGGGCCGCGGCCACCACCTGTTTCGAGGCGGCGCTCGGCGCACTGCCCCGGATCGGTGCCACCACCGCGGTACTGGACACCGTGGCGGACTTCACCGAGCGGTACGTCGCCCGCGGGCGATGTCCGGCCGACGACCTGCCCGACCTCCTCTCCCCCGCGGCCGCCGCCGCGTGGGTGGAGGGGTCCTCGGCGGGCGGCGCCCGGACCACTCCCTCCGGAAAGGCCCTCCCGGCATGACCACCGTGTCCGACAGCAACTTCCATCTCGCGCCGGAATCCGACGCCGAGGCTCTCCGCAGCCGGGCCCTGACCGCCCTGATCGCCGCCAGGGCCCGCACCTCGGTTCTGACGGACAGCGTCGACGACGGCGAACTCATCGCCCAGCACTCGCCGTTGATGTCCCCGCTGGTCTGGGACCTCGCCCACATCGGCAACCAGGAGGAGCAGTGGCTCCTGCGCGCCGTGGGCGGCAGGGATGCGATCCGGCCGGAGATCGACGGCCTCTACGACGCGTTCGAGCACCCGAGGTCCGCCCGCCCGTCCCTGCCGCTGCTGGCCCCCGCCGAGGCCCGGACGTACGCCTCGGACGTACGCGGCCGGGTGCTGGAGATCCTGGAGAGCGCCCCGCTGCACGGGGGCGGGCGCCCGCTGGAGCGCGCCGGGTTCGCGTTCGGCATGATCGCCCAGCACGAACAGCAGCACGACGAGACCATGCTGATCACCCATCAGCTGCGTTCCGGCCCGGCCGCACTGACCGCCCCCGAGCCGCCCCGCGCCCAGGACTCCGTACGCCTCCCGCACGAAGTGCTCGTCCCCGGCGGGCCGTTCACCATGGGCACGTCCACCGAGCCCTGGGCGCTGGACAACGAACGCCCGGCGCACCGGCGGGAGGTGGCCGCGTTCTTCCTGGACACCACCCCGGTCACCTGCGGGGCGTACCAGCGGTTCATCGAGGACGGCGGGTACGCCCAGGAGCGCTGGTGGCATCCGGCGGGCTGGGCGATGGTCCGCGAACACGAGCTCACCGCACCGCTGTTCTGGCACCGCGAGGCGGGTCAGTGGCTGAGGCGGCGGTTCGGGGTGACCGAGCCCGTACCGGACGACGAGCCGGTGCTGCACGTCAGCTGGTACGAGGCGGACGCCTACGCCCGCTGGGCCGGCCGGCGGCTGCCGACCGAGGCCGAGTGGGAGAAGGCGGCCCGCCACGACGCCACGGCCGGGCGCTCGCTGCGCTACCCCTGGGGCGACGCCGACCCCACGCCGGAGCGGGCGAACCTCGGTCAGCGCCATCTGCGTCCGGCCGCCGCCGGCGCCTACCCGGCCGGGCAGTCGGCCGCCGGGGTGCGCCAGTTGATCGGTGACGTGTGGGAGTGGACGGCCAGCGACTTCCTGCCCTATCCGGGGTTCGTGGCTTTTCCGTACCGCGAGTACTCGGAGGTCTTCTTCGGTCCGGAGCACAAGGTGCTGCGGGGCGGTTCGTTCGCGGTGGACCCGGTCGCCTGCCGGGGCACGTTCCGGAACTGGGACCTGCCGGTGCGCCGCCAGATCTTCTCCGGTTTCCGTACCGCCAGGGATGTCTGATGTGCCGTCACCTCGCCTATCTTGGGCCTCCGGTGGCGCTGGGCGAGGTGCTGGTGGCGCCGGAGTTCTCGCTCGTACGGCAGTCCTGGGCGCCGCGCCGGCAGCGCAACGGCACGGTCAACGCGGACGGGTTCGGGGTGGGGTGGTACGCGCCCGGCGACCCGGTGCCGGGCCGCTACCGCAGGGCCGTCCCGGTCTGGGGCGACGAGACGTTCCAGGAACTCGCCCGGGTGGTCCGCAGCGGGGCGTTCCTCGCGGCCGTGCGGGACGCCACCGAGTCGGGTGCGGACGGGGAGGCGGCGGCCGCCCCGTTCAAGGCGGGCCCGCTGCTGTTCAGCCACAACGGCGCCGTGCTCGGGTGGCCCGGCTCCCTCGCGCCGGTCGCGTCCGCGCTGCCCGCGTCCGTCCTGCTCTCCCTGGACGCGCGCTGCGACTCGGCGCTGCTGTGGGCGCTGGTCCGCCGCCGTGTCGAGGAGGGCGACGACCTCCCGCAGGCCGTCGCCGACACCGTCCTGGACGTGGCGCGGTCCGCGCCCGGTTCGCGTCTCAATCTGCTGGTCGGCGACGGGACGACCGTCGTGGCGACCGCCTGGGGCGACAGCCTCTGGTATCTGCACCGGCCCGGCCTCCGCACGGTGGTGGCCTCGGAGCCGTACGACGACGATCCGGCCTGGCACGAGGTGCCGGACCGCACCCTGCTGGTGGCGACCGTCGACGAAGTCCTGCCCACCCCGCTCAAGGAGACCCCCCGTTGAGTCCCTTCCTGCTGACCCGCACCCTGCCGGTGGACGCCACGGAGGCATCGCTCCGCGCCGATGTGCTCGCCGGCCTGTCCCGGCGCCCCAAGACACTGCCGCCGAAGTGGTTCTACGACGCGCGGGGCAGCGAGCTGTTCGAGGAGATCACCCGGCTGCCCGAGTACTACCCGACCCGCGCGGAGCGGGAGATCCTGGTGGCGCACGCGGCGGACATCGCCGCCGCCTCGGGCGCCCGGACCCTGATCGAACTGGGCTCGGGCTCCTCGGAGAAGACCCGCCATCTGCTCGACGCCCTTCCGCTGCTGCACAGTTACGTCCCCGTGGACGTGAGCGAGAGCGCGCTGACCGGCGCCGCTGAGGCGCTGCTCGCCGAGCGTCCCGAGCTGAACGTGCACGCGCTGATCGCGGACTTCACCGGCGGCCTCGCGCTGCCGGGAACCCCGGGCCCCCGGCTGGTGGCGTTCCTGGGCGGCACGATCGGCAACCTGCTGCCGGAGGAGCGGGCCACGTTCCTGCGTTCGGTCCGCTCGATCCTCTCCCCCGGCGACGCGCTGCTGCTCGGTACGGACCTGGTGAAGGAGCCGGAGACGCTGGTCGCGGCGTACGACGACGCGTCGGGGGTCACCGCCGCGTTCAACAAGAACGTCCTGGAGGTCGTCAACCGGGCGCTGGACGCGGACTTCGACCCCGCCGCCTTCGACCACGTCGCGCGCTGGGACGCGGACGCCGAGTGGATCGAGATGCGGCTGCGGGCGCGTTCGGCTCTCACGGTGAAGATCCATGAGCTGGATCTCGTGGTGTCGTTCGAGGAGGGCGAGGAGCTGCGTACGGAGGTGTCGGCGAAGTTCCGTCAGGACCGGGTGCGCGAGGAGCTCGGCGCGGCGGGGCTGCGGCTCGATCAGTGGTGGACGGACACGGCGGGCAGGTTCGCGGTGTCGCTGGCGACGGCCGTCTGAGCGAGGCGGGCGAGCGTCCTGCGGTCGCCCGCCCCGTCCGCCGGGAGCGGCGGCAGGAGGGTGATCTCGGCGGTCACTCCGGCGGCCCGCACCACCCTCCACAGCGAGGCGTGGAGCGGGTCGTCGCCGACGAACGCGACGGCGCGGGCCGGGAGGTGGGCGGCGTGGTCGCCGGCCCCTGCGGGGGCGGGCTCGACGCGGTAGGCGATCCGGGCCGGTCGCACCGTCGCGCCCGCGTCGACGGCCGCCTGGAAGACCGCGTGGCGGAAGGCGCCCGGCGGGCCGCCGCCGCACCGGGTGGAGCCCTCCGGGAAGGCCACCACCCGGTCGCCGGCGCGCAGCGCGTCGGCGACGGCGCCCACCGACGCGGGGAGAGCCCGCAGGCTGTCCCGGTCGATGAAGAGGGTGCCGCCCCGTGCGGCGAGGGCGCCGAGCAGCGGCCACTGCCGTATCTCGGACTTGCCGAGCATCCGCGCGGGGAGGGCGGCGGCGACGAGCGGTATGTCGAGCCAGGAGATGTGGTTGGCGACGACCAGTTCCCCGCCGCTCCTGACGACGGCCGGTCCATCGCCTGCCCCTCCGGCGCCTGGCTCCCCGCCGCTCCCGCCGCCCGGGTTGCCGGTGACCCGGGTGCGCACCCCGAAGGTGTGCAGGACGGTCCGGGACCAGCGGCGGACCAGCCGGTCGCGGACCGGCTGCGTGAGCGCCGCCGCGAGGGGTGTGCACGCGGCGCCGCCGAGCGCGAGCAGACTGCCCGCCACCAGCCGTGCCACCGCGGGCAGGACGGGGCGGACCGCTCCGTGGTGGCCGGTGCAGGCCCCCGGTGTGCACGGGGAGACGGGGAACCAGGCGTTCATCGCAGAGGCGCCATGGAGAGGAAGTGCCGCAGGTAGCGGGGGTCGGTGCGGCGCATGGAGAGGAGTATATAGAGGTCGGCGCAGTCGAAGTCCGGGTCGTACGCGGGCGATCCGCACACCCAGGCGCCGAGGCGGAGGTAGCCGCGGAGCAGCGGCGGCAGGTCGGCACGGGCCCCGGCCGCCGGTCGCGGGCCGGGGACGCCCGGGGTGCCGGACCAGAGGCGGCGCGGGGTGACCCGGTACTCCTCGGGGGCCAGGTGCTTGGTGCGTACGGTCTCCCAGCTGCGGGCGGCCTGGATGCCGCCGTCGCCCAGGGGGAGCGAGCAGCATCCGGCCAGCCAGTTGTGGCCGGTGCGCTCCATGTAGCGGGCGAGGCCGGCCCAGATGAGGGCGATGACGGCGCCGTCGCGGTGCGCGGGGTGGACACAGGAGCGGCCCACTTCGACGAGGTCGTCGCGCAGAGGGGCGAGCCGGGTGAGGTCGAACTCGCTCTCCGAGTAGAGGCGTCCGGCGGCGCGGGCGCGCTGGGGTGGCAGCACCCGGTAGGTGGCGACGACGTCGCCGGTGGCGGTCTCCTTCACCAGCAGGTGGTCGCAGAAGGCGTCGAACTCGTCGCCGTCGAGGCCGGGTTCGGGCCCGTCGAGCCGGGCGCCGAGCTCCCCGGCGAACACCTGGTGCCGCAGCCGCTGGGCGGCACGCACGTCCTCGGGGCCCGCGGCGAGGGAGAGGTGGTAGGCGGGTGGCTGGGACTGGCCCGTGGGGGCGGCGGGCCGGGACTGGCCCGAGGGGGCGGCGGGCCGGGGCTGGCCCGAGGGGGCGGCGGGCCGGGCGGGGGCCGGCACTTCAGAGACGGGGCGTACCGGTGGGGCGATGGGCAGGGCGGTCATGGCAGTCTCCGGGACGGATCAGCAAGGGCGGCCGCCGGACCCCCGCGCGGCGGCGAAGGTCCGGCCCCCTACTTCTTCCGCGTCCGGCTGGATTCGGCGTGGCCGCCATGGAGCGTGCGGATGTGCGACGGCTTAATCCCGGGGTGCGGCCCGGGCCCGCCGTTCCCCCGTCCCCCACCGGTCCCTGCGGCCCCGGCGGTCGGGTACGGGCGTCAGCTGCCGGCGAGGAGGGAACTGATGCGCTCGGAGGCCTTCTTCGCCTCCTCGGCCGGGTCGCGTCCCTCCAGCACCGCGGTCATGTACGGCTTGATGGGGTTCTCGGCCTCGACCTCCGCCCACTGGGCGGAGTTGGGGGTGGCCCGTCCCTGGGCGGCTCCCTTCGCCATCGCGGCGGTGCCTTCCTGGTTCTCGATGGCGCCCGCGAGCTTCGGCTTGTTGGGGACGTAGCTCATGGCCAGGGCGAGTTCGCGCTGCCACTTCTCGCTCGCCAGCGCCTCCACCACCTTGACGCCGGCACTGCGGTGCGCCGCCTTCTCCGGGACGATCAGGTCGGAGCCGCCGGTGAACACCGCGCCGGGCTTCTTCGTGGTCTTGCCGGGTATCGGGAAGTAGCCGAGTTTCCCCTTGAGTTCGGGGTTGGCCTGCTCGATGAGCGCGGCACTGCCCGGGGTGGAGATGATCTGGGCGACGTTGCCGCGGGCGAACACGTCGGTCTGCGGCGGGTTCTCCTCGTCGGCGTCCTTCGGACCGGCACCGAGCGCCTGGAGCTTCTTGTAGAACTCCATGCCCCTGAGCGCCTCGGGGCTGTCCAGGGTGCCGGTCCAGTCGCCGTCGTCCCCTTCGGCGAGTTCGCCGCCCTCGTCCCAGATGAATCCGGCGAGGACGTACCAGTTCTGCCCCGCGAGGTAGATGCCCTGGTTCCCGTCCGCGTCCAGGCGTTCGGTGTCGGCGATCCACTGCTCGCGGTTCTTCGGCGGGGTGTCGATCCCCGCCTGCGCGAAGAGGTCCTTGTTGTAGATGACCACCCGGTTGGCCGCGTACCAGGGGATTCCGTACTGCACTCCGTTGATGCTGCCCGGGTCGGCGAGGCCCGGCAGCCAGTCCTCGCTGCCGAGATCGCGCATGGCCTCCAGGGTGAGATCGCGCAGGCCGCCGCTCTCCGCGTACTGGGCGACCTGGGTGTTGCCGACCTCGATGACGTCCGGGGAGTCCTTGCCCTTGCCCTTGAGCGCGGTCAGCACCTTGGGGCCGATACCGCCCCACTCCTGGAACTTGAACTCCAGTTCGACAGAATCGTGTTCCTTCTCGTACTCCGCGGTGAACTTGTCCAGGAATTCGGTGGAGGCACTGCCCTTCATCAGCCAGACCGTCACGGTGGTGTCCCCCGCGCCGGAGGGGGACAGGTAACCGCATCCTCCGAGAGCGACGGACGAGACGAGTGCGATGGCTCCGGCGAGAATCCGGTTCTTCACGAGCGTCACCTTCTGCGAATCAGCACGATGGGATCTTGACCCGGTGTGGGGGGACGCGGGCGGTGCTCGCACGGGTGTGTGGCTGGATTTTGGTATGGACCATTCAGCAGGTCAAGGGCCGTCCTTCACCCGGGCGAGGCCGACCGCTCCCTCGCGCGCCACCCAGGAGTAAGGCACCGTGGAGACACGAAGGGAGACATACGATGTCCAATCACACCTATCGGGTCACCGAGATCGTAGGAACCTCCGAGGAGGGCATCGACGCGGCGATCCGCAACGGCATCGCCCGAGCGTCGGAAACGTTGCGCAATCTCGACTGGTTCGAGATCAAGGAAGCGCGCGGACACATCGAGGACGGCCGGATCGGGCACTACCAGGTGACGCTCAAGGTCGGTTTCCGGCTCGACGGACCCTCCTGACACGGAACGATCCGAAACGCCACGGGCACGATCCGGGACGGCACGGCACGGCACGGCACGGCTCGGCACGGCACGCCGCAAGGCGAAACGCACCGCCCCGACCCGGCGCGGTTCGACAAGTCCTTCGCCCGCGACATCCGGGCAGTCCCGCACCCTCGTCCGGTCCGCTCCGTAAATACGCCCCGCCCCGGTGCGTCCTCTGCGATGATCCGACGCATGATGTTCTCTCCCGCACGGAAGGGCGGCCACCGCCCCGCTCGATGAGGTGGCTCGACGAAGCCGTCATGACCGGCACCGCCGCGATCGCGGGCCACCCGTCCCGTGCCGCGCTCTGGTCCGCGGTGACCGCGGACCGGGCCGGCCCGGAGGCCGGACGGCTGCTGCACCTCGCCCACGCCGAGGACCCGGCGGTACGGCGCGCGGCGCTGGATCTCCTCCACAGCCTCTGCCTCGGCGGCGGCGGACCCTGGCCCGAGGCCGCGGCGGCGGCCCTGTACGGCCTCACCGACCCCGCCGCGGCCGTACGGCTGGTGGCGGCCCCGCTCCTCGTCCGTGCCGGACGCCCCGGCCTGGCGCTCGGCGCTCTGGACGGCTCGGCCGACCCGCCGATCGCCCCCGAGGTACGCACCGCCCTGGCTCTCGCGCTCCGCGGTTCCGTGGCCGCCAGGCGCACCGACCCCCAGCCGTCCGTCCGTTTCCTGGCCCATCTGGAGACCCTGCGGAGGGCGCCCGAGGAGGAATGGCCGGCTCTGGACGCCGCGCTGTCGGCGGACGTACGGGAAGCGGCCCCGGAACTGCCCGACCTGGGCACCTCGTGGGGCTCGGTGCTGAGGAGGCTGGGACGCGAGCGGCACGCGTACGTCCTCGTCGAACGCCTCCTGGCCGATCCGGCGACCCGGGACGTCGGCGCCGATCTCGCGCAAGCCGCCTGCCACGCCTGGCGGGCGGCACCGGTCGAACTGGTGCCGTCACTGGCCCGGTACGGCGCGGAACCCCTCTCCCCGGCGTTCTCGCGGGCCCTGACCACGGCTTCGCTCTCGGAGGCGGCCCGGCGCAGGCACGGCGCCCTGCTGTCGGCGCGCGGGTTCCCGCCACGGGTGAAGTCCTGCCGCGGCGAGCGGAAGTCGTACAGCGCCGAGTCGGCCGCCGAGACGCTCGCGGCGCTCCCGGTGGGCGTGGGCCGGCTCTCCGCCGCTCCGGAGATCTTCGGCGCCCTGCTGGACGCCGGTCCGCTCTCGTTCCGGCAGGCGGCGCAGCTCTACAACCTCACGTTCCGGTGGCCGGGACGCATGCAGGCGGCCTGTGCCCCGCTGTGGCTGCGCCACGCGGGGCCGTCGACCCTGTCCCGGCTGCTGGGCATCATGACGCCGCTGCTGGACGACTACATCCATGGTGAGGAGTATCTGGCCGCGCTCGCCCTGATGGGCGATGCGGCGCGGTCCGCGCTGCCGGCGGTGACCGCCCTGATCGACCGGCGCACCCGCATCCCGGTGAACGACACCACCGAGGACGCGGAGACGGCACGCGACGAGGCCCTCCTCGCGGCGGCACTCGCCACCCGGCGTGCGCTCACGTACGCCCCTGACGCTCCTGGGCGTCCTTCAACGCCTGGGACGACTCGGCCCAGCGGGCCCTCACCACGGTGAAACCGGCCGCCTCGGCGTCGTCGCAGACCAGTTCGTCGTCGTCCACGAGCATCCGGATCCCGCGCGCCCGGCCCAGCCTCTTCAGCACCTCCAGCTTGGTGCGGCGGGCGGGCCGGCGGTCGTCGTTGCGCCGCATGTGCAGCGGCCCCTCGGGGAGCCCGTGCAGGGAGATCCAGTCGAGGGTGTCCTTGCGGCAGCGCTCCGGGCGTCCGGTCAGGTAGACGACCTCGCATTCGTCGGCGCTCCGCACGGCGAGGCTGATCCCCTCGGCGAGCGGCGGGTCGTCGACGGCGGCGGCGAAGAACGCGGACCAGTCCTTGCGGGCGCCTTCGAGGAAGTGCTGCCGGTGGGCGCTGTCCGAGAGCGTGCCGTCCAGGTCGAATACGGCAAAGGGCCTGGCGTCGTCGGTCATCCCTCCACAGTAGGCCCCCCGTCCGGTCCGGGTCGTACCGGCCCGCGCACGCGGACCTCAGCCCCGTCCCGCCCCCTGCGGCTACCAAGAATCGTCCCGTCAAGGCCGTCCCGCCCCCGCCGGTACGGCTCCGCCGGGCAGAGCCGAGGTCTGCCGCCCCGTTTCCAGGGCATACGCCGCTTTGCCGGGCCGCACTCGCCGCCCGGATCCGAGAACACGAGCACGGACACGTGGGGGTTCCATGCCGACTGCCCTGCCGGCGAGACGGGCCGGAGTCGACGACGAGCAGCGCCCGGACGTCTCCCGTCCCGGCCGCTCCCCCGCCCTGACCAGCGGTATCGGTCGCGCCGCCGTACGCGTCGGTGCGCTGACAGTCTGCCAGGCGGGACTGCTGACGGGCCTCGGCCTGCTGATCACCGGCCCGGCGCGGGACTGGTGGCCGCTGACCGTCGAGGACGAGGTGAACGAGGGCTTCGAGCGCATACGTACGCACGCGCTCACCTCCGCCTCGCTCATCGGGTCCGGCGCGGGCAACACCTCCACGGTGGTCGGCATCACCCTGCTGGTCTGCGTGGGGCTGATCCTCATACCCCGCCTGCCGAGGTGGCGGGAGACCGTCTTCCTCGCGACCGCCGTGTCCCTCCAGGCACTGGTCTTCCTCGTCATCACGGAGTCCGTCGACCGGACCCGCCCGGACGTGGAACGCCTGGACGCCTCGCCGCCGACCTCCAGTTACACCTCCGGGCACACCGGGGCGGCCACCGCGCTCTACGGGGGACTCGCCGTCCTGGTGCTCTCCCGGGTGCGCGGCCCCTGGCGGAAGGTCCTGGGCGTCGTCTTCCTGCTGATCCCGCTGCTCGTCGGGGTCGCCCGGCTCTACCGGGGCATGCACCACCCCACCGACGTGGTGGGCGGCCTGCTGAACGGCTGCCTCTCCCTGCTGATCGTGGGCCGGGCCGTCCTCGCGGACGACTACGCGGCGGCCCCCGTACCCGCCGGTGCGGCCGACGTCGCGGTGGCCGCGGCCGAGTCCCGTACCGAGCAGCCCGATCGGCGGACCACCGGGACCACCGGGCACACCGTCGTCATCGTCAACCCCACGGTCACCGGCCCCGCGGTCCGGGACACCCTGCGTCTCGTGCTGGCCCAGCACGGGCGCGGCGCACCGGTCTTCGCGGAGACGACGGCCGAGGACCCGGGCGCCGGGCAGGCGGCGGACGCGGTGCGGGAGGGCGCGGGGCTGGTCGTGGTGTGCGGCGGCGACGGGACCGTCCGTACGGTGGCCGACGTCCTCGCGGGTACGGGCGTCGCGCTGGCGGTCGTCCCCTGCGGCACCGGCAATCTGCTCGCCCGCCACCTCGGCCTGCCGCTGGACCCCGCGAAGGCCCTGCACGCGGCGCTGAGCGGTACCCCGCACCGGCTCGACCTGGGCCGGCTGGAGGGCGACGGCGTTCCGGCGACCCACTTCACGGCCATGTCGGGGGCGGGCCTGGACGCGGCGATGCTGGAGCACACCTCGGAGCGCGCCAAGTCCGCGGTGGGCTGGCCCGCCTACGTGGTGGCGGGGATACGTGAACTGCGGTCCCCCCGCACCCGGCTGACGCTCCGTCTGGACGACGGCCCGGAGCTGCGCCGGAGCGTGCGGATGGTGCTCCTCGCCAACATCGGTACGGTGCAGGGCGGCACCGCCCTCGTACCCGCCGCGCGGCCGGACGACGGCCTGCTGGACCTCGCGCTCTACGATCCGCACGGCCCGGGCGGCTGGCTGCGCGCCCTGCGGGTGCTGCTGCGCCCGTCCTCGGCCAAGGGCCCGGAGGGCGGCGGGGACGGGGGTCCCGTCGAGTTCTTCACCTTCCGCCGTGCCGAACTCCGCTTCGCGTCGCCGCAGCCCCGCGAGATGGACGGCGACCCGGTGGGCGCCGGTCTCCGGCTCACCGCCGAGGTCGTGCCCGGGGCACTGACCGTCCTCGTCCCCGCCGGGGGCGCGTGATGGGTACGGCGACCCGGGTCCCGCAGACCCGCGACATGACGGGCGACGAGCTCTCCGCCGACGAGGCGCTGGCCACCCTGCGCCGGTACGGCAGTTGGCAGCTCGTGCGCGACTCCTTCGTCCGCTTCCGCTACTCCGACGGGTTCAGCCACTCCCGGGCTCTCGCCCTGCAGACGGTGCTGGCGGTGATACCGCTGGTCATCGCGTTCGTCGGTCTCTCCGCGGAGATGCACACCGAGAACATCGGCCGGCTCGCCGAACTGACGATCCACCGGATCAGCGCGGGCCCCAGCGCAGACGTCGTCGACGAGGCGCTGGACCAGAGCCGACACCAGACGGGCATCGGCGCCCGCCTGGCCCTCTGGTTCGGACTCGCCTTCTCCATGGTCAACACCACCACCGCGATGTGCCAGGTGGAGCGGGGCGCGAACCGGATCTACGGGGTCGAACGCGACCGGGTCTTCCACCGGAAGTACCTGCGCGGGCTCGTCATGTCCCTCAGCGCGGGCATCCCGCTCGGCATCGGCTCGCTGCTGATGGTGGCGGGCGGTGACCTCGTGGCCGCCGCGACCACCGTCTACCACCTCGGCGACGGTGCCCGGACCGCCTGGGACCTGCTGCGGTGGCCGCTGGGGGTGATCCTCGCCCTGATCTCCGCCAGCGCGATATTCCGCCGAGCGCCCCGGCGGAAGCAACCCGGTTACACCTGGCTGGCGTTCGGGGCGGCCGTCTACCTGGTGCTCTGGACGGCGCTGACCTGGCTGCTGAGCAAGTACCTCGCGTTCAGCGGGTCGTTCGACACCGTCTACGGTCCCCTCAGCGCCTTCATGTCCCTGCTGTTGTGGGCCTATCTGACCTCGATCGCCCTCTTCCTCGGGCTGTCCTTCGCCGCGCAGCTCGAAGCGGTGCGGGCCCGGCGGCCCGGACCGATCCAGCCCGACCCGGGGGCCTGAGGCACCGCCGGACCGAACCGAACCAGCCCGGACCCGGGGGCCTGAGACCCCTGATCCGACCGAACCGAACCGATCCACCCCGGACCCGGGAGCCCGAATGCCCGTACGCACCACCGCCCGCCGTCTCCGCGACAGCCGCCGGGCCGACCGGAGATTCGGCGGCCGGCTGCTCGGGGCCGTCGCGGTCGCCGCCGTGGCAGCGGTCCCCTTCGCCCTGCTGCTCGTCCTCGTGGAGGGGCACTGGCAGCCGCTGCGCCGGCTCGACGCCTCGGCCGCCCTGCGGCTGAACCGGACGGCCCTCGGCCACCCCGAGTGGACCAGCACCCTGCGGTTCCTCTCCGACTGGGTGTGGGACCCGACCACCCTGCGGGCCGCGGTGGCGCTGCTGACGGTCTGGCTGCTGTGGAAGCGGGCCTGGCGGCTGGCGTCCTGGGCCGCCGTGACGGCGGTCGGCGGAGGGCTGGTCGGGCTGCTCGTCAAGACCGTGGTGGAGCGCGCCCGGCCGTCCCTGGAGGACCCGGTGGCGCACGCGCCGGGCTTCTCGTTCCCCTCCGGGCACGCGATGACCGCGACCACCTCCTTCGCGGTCCTGCTGCTGGTCCTGCTGCCGGTCGTGCCGCGCGCCTGGCACGCGCTGTGCTGGGGCGTGGCGGCCCTGTCCGTGGTCGGGGTGGGGTTCACCCGGGTCGCGCTCGGCGTCCACTGGTTCAGCGACGTGGTCGGCGGGTGGCTGCTCGGGGCGGCGGTGGCCGCGCTCACCGCCTGGGCCTTCGAGGCGTGGCGCAGCGACGTGGGCCGCCGGCGGACCGAACTCGGCGAGGGTCTGGAGCCCGAGCTGACCGGCGCGGAGCCGGAGCGCCAGGATGCCTGACACTCTGCCGGCTCACGCGGGAGGCCCGCCGCCGAGGTTCCGGTGGAGGGCTTCCCGGGCAGGTGGGACTCTCGACACACGCTCTACGGGCTGTCCCGCACCTCTGCTCCGGCCGTCCACCCCGGGATCGTGGGCAGCACCGCCTCGGCGACCCGGAGGAGGGTCGCCTCGTCCGGCTCCCAGCCGTCCTCGCGCCACATCGCCACTTCCACGGAGTCGCCGCCGTGCTCCGCGTCGACGGAGAGAACGCGGGACGGGACTCCGGGGGCGCTCCGGGCGTCGCTGCCGTCGAGGCGGAAGCTGAGGCTGATGGTCCGGTCCGAGTAGAGGACCGCCGGGCGTCCGAGAACCGTCCGCTGCTGGGCGGTGTCCCCCAGGAGGGTGACCAACGCCGCCGCCGGAAGTCCGTCGTGGCTCACCGCGAGCGTCACGGTGTACGGGCCGAGTTCGACCCGGGCCGAGGGGCCTTCGGTCCCCTCGTCCTTGCTCGCGGACGACTGCACGAGGCCGCCACTTCCGCTGGCGCTCTGCGCGATCCCACCGGTGGCGTCGAGCAGTTCGGCCAGGTCGGGCCGGTTCAGCGCGGAACACAGCTGGAACCCGGAGACGGCGAGGAGCGCGTCACCGTCCTTTTTCGGGGTCGTGTCCTCCCCTCTTCGGCCGTTCTCGTCCGGGGAACAGGTGGCCGGGCGGGCTTCGGTGTCCGTACCCGTGTTCGCGGTCTCGCCGATCGCCCACAGCCCGCCGCCGAGCATCCCCACGAGCACCACCGCGGAGACTGCCTGCCCCCACGGGTTCGTACCTCTTTCGGGCAAGCCAGTACGTCCGTCCAAGTCCCCCACCCCTTACTGCTGTTCCCCCCGGGCACGCGCCCGGGGGAATTTAGCCCGTTCCTGGCGCTCCCCACAACGCGATTGATCTTTCTCCGCGTTCGCGGAGGCCCGCCGAAAGTCGAAGCGCACCACACCGGCACGGAACGCCCACCCGCCGGAGTGAGGGCAGAGGACCGGACCGGCCGACGCCGGTGAGGAGTTCGGAGCCGTCCGGCAGCGCTGGACACGCGAGGAGTCCGCCACCGGTTCGTGTTCCGGTGGCGGACTCCTCGGTGGATCCGGGGGCGTCGGAGTTGCCGGGGTCTTCTGCCCGGCCTCGGCCCTCAGTCGGGCCAGGTCCCCGTCAGGCGCCGGACGGTGATGGCCCCGCCGCGTCCGACCGCGGCGCGGACGGTGGAGAAGACCGCCCCTTGCAGGGCCGCCGCGGCGAGGATCTCCGGCCAGCCGCGGTCGCGGTCCGTCGGGTTCGGGGCTTCGTCCTCGTGGGCGACCGCCTTCCACACCTGGCGGAACACGGCCCCGGCGACCAGGCCGCCCGCCACCCCGGCCGCGAGGCCGACGGGCTTGTACACGAGGGCGGGGACGTTCACCCGCGCCGCCGGTGACGCGCGACGGCGACCACCGCGACGGCGGCCACTCCCCCGGCGACCAGCAGTCCCTCCTTGCCCCGCGCGGCGTGGGCCACGCGGTCGGCGCCCCGGCGTACGGGCTCGGGCGCGTGCTCCTGGAACTTCTCCCCGAGGGTCCGGACGGCCACCCCGATCTGCTGCTGGGCCTGCGCCGCGGTGCCCAGCACGGCGTCCGGAGTCCGCTCCCGCGCCTCCGCGCGCGCCTCTGCGGCCTTCGCCGAGGCGCGGGCCCGTAGCTCTTCGGCCTTCTCCACGGCCCGGTCCTTCGCCCCGGCCGCCTTCTCCTGACCCAGCGCGGTCACGTCCGCCGTCTTCTCCCGCGCCTGCGAGGTCAGCTCGTCGGCCCGGGCGCGTACGGTCGCGTCGGCCGTCGCCGCCAGTTGCTCGACCGTCCGGCCGAGTTCGTCGCGCGCGGCCGACGCCTGTGCCCGGAGGTCCTCCGGTGTCGGTACGGAACCGTCCTCGCGGGGGTTCTGGTCATCCGTCATCGCTCAGCACTCTCCTTCTCGTCCGTGCCGGCCGGACGGTCGCCCGCCCCGGCCGGCCGTGGATCATCGGCATGCTCCCCGCGTGCCCCCGGGCGGGCAGGCAATGCCTCGTCCGACCGGACAGCCCTTTAGAATGCGACTATTTATCCCCACATGTTCGGAGTCCGCACCGATGTCCACCCCCCACGATCCGTACGTCCGGGTGCGCGGCGCCCGCGAGCACAACCTCCAGAACGTCGACGTGGACATCCCCCGCGACACCCTGACCGTCTTCACCGGAGTCTCCGGTTCCGGCAAGTCGTCGCTGGCGTTCGGCACCATCTACGCGGAGGCGCAGCGGCGGTACTTCGAGTCGGTGGCGCCGTACGCCCGCCGGCTGATCCACCAGGTCGGCGCTCCGGCGGTCGGCGAGATCACCGGGCTGCCGCCGGCCGTCTCGCTGGAGCAGCGCCGCTCCTCGGCGGGCGAGCGTTCCTCGGTGGGTACGGTGACCACGCTCTCCAACTCGTTGCGGATGCTCTTCTCCCGGGCCGGGGAGTATCCGGAGGGCGCCGAGCGGCTGGATTCGGACGCCTTCTCCCCCAACACCGCCGCGGGTGCCTGCCCCGAGTGCCACGGGCTCGGGCGGATCCACCGCACTTCGGAGGAACTCCTCGTCCCGGACGCCTCGTTGTCGATCCGGGAGGGGGCGATCGCGGCCTGGCCGGGTGCGTGGCAGGGCAAGAACCTGCGGGACGTGCTGGACGCCCTCGGGTACGACGTCGACCGGCCCTGGCGCGACCTTCCGGCCGGGGAGCGGGAGTGGATCCTCTTCACGGACGAGCAGCCGGTGGTGACGGTCCATCCGGTGCGTGATGCGGGTCGCATCCAACGCCCGTACCAGGGTACGTACATGAGCGCCCGGCGCTATGTGATGCACACGTTCGCGGACTCCCGGAGCCGGACCCTGCGGGCGCGGGCGGAGCGTTTCCTGACGAGCGTTCCGTGTCCGGTCTGCGAGGGCGGGCGGCTGCGGCCGGAGGCGATGGCGGTGACCTTCGCCGGGCACACCATCGCGGAGCTGGCCGCGCTGCCGCTGGCGGCTCTGTCCCAGGTGCTGCGCGCGTCCGGCGGAGATGCGACGGCGCGGGTGATGACCACGGATCTGCTGGCCCGCATCGGGACGGTCACCGAGCTGGGTCTCGGCTATCTTAGCCTCGACCGGACGGCGCCCACGCTCTCTTCCGGCGAACTCCAACGACTGCGTCTGGCCACGCAGTTGCGGTCCGGTCTGTTCGGTGTGGTGTACGTGCTGGACGAGCCGTCTGCGGGTCTGCACCCGGCGGACACGGCGTCCCTGCTGGCGGTGCTCGGCAGGCTGAAGCGGGCCGGGAACTCGGTCTTCGTGGTGGAGCACCAGTTGGACGTGGTGCGGCAGGCCGACTGGCTGGTCGATGTGGGGCCGCTCGCCGGGGAGCACGGCGGCCGGGTGCTGCACAGCGGTCCGCCGGCCGGTCTCGCCGAGGTGGCGGAGTCGGCGACCCGGCGCTTCCTCTTCGACGGGGCCGCGCCCGCCGCCCGTCCGCCGCGCACCCCGTCCGGCGAGGTGCGGCTCGAAGGGGTCCGGCGCCACAACGTGCGGGGCGTCGACGTGGCGTTCCCGCTCGGGGTCTTCACCGCCGTCACGGGCGTCTCGGGTTCGGGCAAGTCGACGCTGGTCGGCCAGGTGCTCGCCGGGGTGCTCGCCGACCGCCAGGCCTCGCGGGCGGCTGATCAGCCGCAGGCGCCCGTCGTACGGGACTGCGTGTCCGCGCGGGGGCTGGAGGCGGTGGACCGGCTCGTGCAGGTGGACCAGAAGCCCATCGGCCGTACGCCGCGCTCCAACCTGGCCACGTACACGGGCCTGTTCGACGTCGTACGCAAACTGTTCGCGGAGACGGAGACGGCGCGGGAGCGCGGCTACCGGGCGGGGCGGTTCTCGTTCAACGTGGCGGGCGGGCGGTGCGAGACCTGCCAGGGCGAGGGGTTCGTCTCGGTGGAGCTGCTCTTCCTGCCCAGCACGTACGCGCCCTGCCCGGACTGCCACGGGGCGCGCTACAACCCGCCGACGCTGGAGGTCACCCTGCGCGGGCTCTCCATCGCCGAAGTGCTGGATCTCACGGTGGAGGCGGCGGCCGGGTTCTTCGCCGGGGTGCCGGCCGCCGAGCGGAGCCTGCGCACGCTGAACGAGGTGGGGCTCGGCTATCTGCGCCTCGGGCAGCCCGCCACCGAGCTGTCGGGCGGTGAGGCGCAGCGGATCAAACTGGCGGCGGAGCTCCAGCGCGCCCGGCGGGGTCACACCCTGTACGTGCTGGACGAGCCGACGACGGGGCTGCATCCGGCCGATGTGGAGGTGCTGATGCGCCAGTTGCACGGGCTGGTGGACGCGGGCGGCACGGTGGTGGTCGTGGAGCACGACATGGCGGTGGTGGCGGGTGCGGACCATGTGATCGACATGGGGCCCGGCGGCGGCGAGGAGGGCGGGCGGATCGTCGCGGCGGGCGCCCCGGCCGAGGTCGCGCGGGCGGCGGGCAGCCGCACGGCCCCGTTCCTCGCCCGGGCGCTGCGTACGGGCTGAGCGGACCGCCGGGAGACGAGAGCCCGGAGGGGGTGGGCACGGGGCCCATGGAGAACCGGAGGGGGTGGAGCGGCCCCTTGAAAACCGCTCCGCCCCCTCCGGCAGGTCCCGCCGGCGCCCACGGTGCGACGGCGGGACGGTCGGGTGACGCTTCCCGGGTCAGCGCCGGACCTTGCGGGTGGCGCGCAGCCACTCCTTGTTCATGGCGGCGATCGACGGGAGCGGGATCCCCTTCGGGCAGGCGGTGGCGCACTCGCCGGTCAGGGTGCAGCCGCCGAAGCCCTCCGCGTCCATGGTGGCGACCATGTCGAGCACCCGGGTCTCCCGCTCGGGCGCGCCCTGCGGGAGCACGTTGAGATGGTTGATCTTCGCCGAGGTGAAGAGCATCGCCGAGCCGTTGGGGCAGGCGGCGACGCAGGCGCCGCAGCCGATGCACTCGGCGTGCTCGAAGGCGAAGTCGGCGTCCGGCTTGGGCACGGGGGTGGCGTGCGCGTCGGGGGCCGTACCGGTGGGGGCGGAGATGTAGCCGCCGGACTGGATGATGCGGTCGAAGGCCGAGCGGTCGACCACCAGGTCCTTGATGACCGGGAACGCGGAGGCGCGCCAGGGCTCGATGTCGATGGTGTCGCCGTCGTCGAAGGACCGCATGTGGAGCTGGCAGGTGGTGGTGCGTTCGGGGCCGTGCGCGTCGCCGTTGATGACGAGGCTGCACGCTCCGCAGATGCCTTCGCGGCAGTCGTGGTCGAAGGCGACCGGCTCGTCGCCTTCGAGGATGAGCCCCTCGTTGAGGGTGTCGAGCATTTCGAGGAACGACATGTCCTGCGAGATGCCGTCGACTTCGTAGGTGGCCATGGCGCCGGGCGCCTCGGCGTCTCGCTGGCGCCAGACGCGCAGGGTGAGCTTCATGCGTAGCTCCGCTGGGTGGGGTGTACGTACTCGAACACGAGGTCTTCCTTGTGCAGGACGGGGGCCTCGCCGGTGGCGGTGAACTCCCACGCGGCGGCGTAGGAGAACTCCTCGTCCCGGCGGGCGGCTTCGCCGTCCGGGGTCTGCGACTCCTCGCGGAAGTGGCCGCCGCAGGATTCGGCGCGGTGGAGGGCGTCGAGGCACATCAGCTCGGCGAGCTCCAGGTAGTCGACGATCCGGTTGGCCTTCTCCAGCGACTGGTTGAACTGCTCGCCGGTGCCGGGGACCTTGACGCGGCGCCAGAACTCCTCGCGGATCTGGGGGATGCGCGCGAGGGCCGTGCGCAGCCCTTCCTCCGTGCGGGCCATCCCGCAGAACTCCCACATGAGTTCGCCGATCTCGCGGTGGAAGGAGTCGGGGGTGCGGTCGCCGTCGACGGCGAGCAGCAGGTTGAGCCGGTCCTCGGTCTCGGCGACCGTCTCCACGACCGCCGGGTGGTCCGCGCCCACGGGGGTGGTGTGCGGATTGCGGGCGAGGTAGTCGTTGATGGTGGACGGCAGGACGAAGTAGCCGTCGGCGAGGCCCTGCATCAGCGCGGAGGCGCCGAGGCGGTTGGCTCCGTGGTCGGAGAAGTTGGCCTCGCCGATCGCGAAGAGTCCGGGGATCGTGGTCTGGAGGTCGTAGTCGACCCAGAGACCGCCCATCGTGTAGTGCACGGCGGGGTAGATCCGCATCGGGGTCTCGTACGGGTCCTCGGCGGTGATCCGGGCGTACATGTCGAAGAGGTTGCCGTACTTCTCCTCGACCTTGGCGCGGCCCATCCGGGCGATGGCGTCGGCGAAGTCCAGGTAGACGCCCTGGCCGCCGGGGCCGACGCCGCGGCCCTCGTCGCAGACGTTCTTCGCGGCGCGGGAGGCGATGTCGCGCGGGACGAGGTTGCCGAAGGCGGGGTAGATCCGCTCCAGGTAGTAGTCGCGCTCGTCCTCGGGGATCTCGTTGGCCGGGCGGTCGTCGCCCTTGGCCTTGGGAACCCAGATCCGGCCGTCGTTGCGGAGCGACTCGCTCATCAGGGTGAGCTTGGACTGGTGGTCGCCGGTTCGCGGGATGCAGGTGGGGTGGATCTGGGTGAAGCAGGGGTTCGCGAAGTGGGCGCCGCGCCGGTGGGCCCGCCAGACGGCGGTGGCGTTGGAGTTCATCGCGTTGGTCGAGAGGTAGAAGACGTTGCCGTAGCCGCCGCTGGCCAGCACGACCGCGTCGGCGAAGTAGGTGTCGATCCGGCCGGTGACCAGGTCGCGGGCGACGATGCCGCGGGCCCGTCCGTCGACCACGATCAGGTCGAGCATCTCGGTGCGCGCGTGGAGTTCGACGTTGCCCGCGGCGATCTGCCGGGAGAGCGCCTGGTAGGCGCCGAGGAGGAGTTGCTGTCCGGTCTGGCCCCGGGCGTAGAAGGTGCGGGAGACCTGAACTCCGCCGAAGGAGCGGTTGTCGAGGAGGCCGCCGTACTCGCGGGCGAAGGGGACGCCCTGTGCGACGCACTGGTCGATGATCTCGACGGAGATCTGCGCGAGCCGGTGCACGTTGGACTCGCGGGCGCGGAAGTCGCCGCCCTTGACGGTGTCGTAGAAGAGCCGGTGGACGGAATCGCCGTCGTTGCGGTAGTTCTTCGCGGCGTTGATGCCGCCCTGGGCCGCGACCGAGTGGGCGCGCCGCGGGGAGTCCTGGAAGCAGAACTGGACGACGTGGTAGCCCTGTTCGGCGAGGGTGGCGCCGGCCGAACCGCCGGCGAGGCCGGTTCCGACGACGATCACCGTGTGCTTGCGGCGATTCGCCGGGTTGACGAGCTTGGCCTCGAAGCGGCGGGTGTCCCAGCGTTCGGCGACGGGCCCCTCGGGGGCCTTGGTGTCGACGAGCGGCTCGCCCGTGCGGTACTGCGTGTAGTCGCTCATGTCAGCTCACGACTCCGGTCATGACGGCAACGGGTACGGACACGAATCCCGCGGTGAGCACCACCGCGATCACGTTGGCCAGGGTCTTCAGGACCCGGTCGCGGGTGGCGCTGCCGACTCCGAGGGTCTGCGCGGCGCTCCAGAATCCGTGCTGGACGTGGAGGCCGACGGCGAGCACCGCGACGATGTAGATGACGTCGCCGTACCAGGTGGAGAAGGTGTCGACGACGTTCTGGTACGGGTGCCCGGCCTGGAATCCGCCGCTGTGCACGGTGCCGGTGGTGAGGTCGAGGATGTGCCAGACGATGAAGAGCGCGAGGATGATGCCGCCCCACCGCATGGTCCGGGTGGCGTAGCTCGCCCGGGCCCTCTTGTGGACGTAGCCGACGGGGCGCGCCCTGAGGTCGCGCCGGCTGAGCTGGTACGCGGAGACGGCGTGCAGCACCACGGCGGCGACCAGCACCAGGCGGACGATCCAGAGCGCCCACTCGTGGTGGAGGAAGGGCTCGCCGAGCGTGCGCAGCCAGTGCGCGTAGTGGTTGAACTCGCCGGGCCCGAAGAAGATCTTCAGGTTGCCCAGCATGTGGACGACCAGGTAGCCCAGCATGATCAGGCCGCTCACTGCCATGATCGTTTTCTTGCCGACGGTCGAGTCCCAGAGCGTGCGCGTCATGGACGGCCGTCGTTCCGCCCGTGTTGCCAATGCCATGGGCACGACGGTAGGGCCGGACGTCCCCATCGGTCCAAGAGATGAACACGCTGATCTCCATAGGCATGGCCTATGCAACGGGTTTAACCTGCCTTTATGCACTTCCAGCAGCTCACTTATTTCGTGGCCGTCGCCGAGGCCCGGCACTTCACCCGGGCCGCCGAGGCGGTGCACGTCTCCCAGCCCTCGCTGTCCCAGCAGATCCGGGCCCTGGAGAACGAGCTGGGCGCGGAGCTGTTCAGCCGGGCCCGGGGCAACATCGCGCTGACCGACGCGGGCGAGACCCTGCTGCCGCTGGCCCGGCGCATCCTCGCGGACGCGGAGAGCGCGCGCCGCGAGGTGCAGGAGCTGGTGCGGCTGCGGCGCGGGCGCATCCGTCTCGGCGCCACCCCGAGCATCTGCACCGGCCTGCTGCCCGACGTGCTGCGGGCGTACCACGACCGGCACCCGGGGATCGAACTGCTGCTGGAGGAGGGCGGTTCGCACGACCTGGTACGCCAACTGGCGCGCGGGGCGCTCGACATCGCCCTGCTGGTACTCCCATTGCCCGCCGCCTCACCGGCGTTGACCACGGTGGAGCTGCTGCACGAGGACCTGGTCGTGGTGTCGGCGGCGGACGCGCCCGCACCGGGCCGGGGGAAGTCCGTGCGGATCGCCGACCTCCAGGGCGTACCGCTGGTGATGTTCCGCCACGGCTACGACCTGCGGGAGCTCACCGTGGCCGCCTGCCGGGCGGAGGGCTTCGAGCCCACCTTCACCGTGGAGGGCGGCGAGATGGAC
Source organism: Streptomyces sp. NPDC001493 (assembly GCF_053597235.1). Classification (NCBI taxonomy): domain Bacteria; kingdom Bacillati; phylum Actinomycetota; class Actinomycetes; order Kitasatosporales; family Streptomycetaceae; genus Streptomyces; species Streptomyces sp. NPDC001493. The sequence goes on along the minus strand of NZ_JBSFHV010000001.1, from coordinate 385,066 downwards.
GCGGTGCTCGGCTTCGTACGGGCGGGTCTCGGCATGGCCGTGGTGCCGCGCATGGTCGCGGGCCGGGCAGGGCAGGGCCTGCGGATGACGCCGCTGGCCCCGCCCGGGCTGCGGCGGACCATCGCGCTGGCCCACCGCACCGACGTGGCACCGCCCCGCGCGGCCAGGGAGTTCCAGCGGATGCTGCTGGAGGCGGATCCGGGCAGCCTGCTCGGGGGGTCCGCCGGGCAGGGGTGAACGGGCCCCGAAAGCCGTCCGCCCCCGCTCACACCGCGTCGGCCAGCACCAGCGAATGGATGCGGTCCGGGGCGCCGGGACGGGCGTAGTACCACCCCTGGGCGGTGTCGCAGCCCAGCTCCCGCAGCTGCTCCGCCTGGGCCGCCGTCTCCACGCCCTCCACCGTGACCGCCAGTTCGAGGCTGTGCGCCAGGGTGACGATCCCCTCCACGATCTTCAGGTCGACGGGGTCCGCCGGGTGCCGCTGCATGCCCCGGGTGAAGGACCGGTCGAGCTTGAGCACGCTGACCGGGAGGCGGCGCAGGTTGGCGAGGTTGGAGTAGCCGGTGCCGAAGTCGTCGAGGGCGATGTCGACGCCCATCTCCGCGAGCTGGCGCAGCGGTTTGAGCAGTCCGTCGTCGGCGCCGATCAGGGCGGACTCGGTGAGCTCCAGGCAGAGCGCGCCGGGCTCCAGACCGGACCGTTCCAGCACGTCCACGGTCTCGGCGACGAGCCGGGGGTGGTGGAGCTGGGTCGGCGAGAGGTTGACGTTGATCCGCAGGGGGCCGCCGTCGCTGTGACGTTCCTGCCAGTGGTGGGCCTGGCGGACGGACTCTTCGAGCACCCAGCGGCCGAGCGGCACGATGAGGCCGGTGTGCTCGGCGAGCGGGATGAACTGGTCCGGTCCGAGGATGCCGTGCTGCGGATGCAGCCAGCGGACGAGGGCCTCCGCGCCGTGCACGCTGCCGTCGCCGAGGTGCACCAGCGGCTGGTACTCGATGAAGAACTCGCCCCGCTCCAGGGCCGCCGGGAGGGCGGTGGTGAGCCCGTGCCGGGTGATGGCCCGGGCGTCGGCCTCCTCGTCGGCGAGCTCGAAGCGGTTGCCGCCGGCCGATTTGGCGCGGTACATCGTGATGTCCGCGCTGCGCAGCACCTCGGCGGCGCTGCGGATGCCGGAGGGGCCTTCGACGACTCCGATGGAGCCGCGCACGGTCAGTTCCCGCCCCTCGATCCGGATGGGCGTGGACAGCACGTTCAGGATGCGGCAGGCGAGGTCGCCCACCTCCCGCGCGGTGTTCGGGCCGGTGGTCAGCGCCACGAACTCGTCGCCGCCGAGCCGGGCCACCATCTCGCCCTGCGCCGTCGCGCAGCTCTGCAGCCGGTCCGCGACCTCGACGAGCAGGCGGTCGCCCGCCGCGTGGCCGAGGCTGTCGTTGATCGCCTTGAAGCCGTCGAGATCGAGGTAGCAGAGCCCGAAGCGGGTGCCGCCCTTGGCCGCCACCGCCTTCTCCAGCCGCTCGAAGAAGAGCGTCCGGTTGGGCAGTCCGGTGAGCGCGTCATGGGTGGCCTCGTACCGCAGCCTCAGGTTCAGCAGCCTGCGCTCGGTGGTGTCCTCCATGAGCGCCAGCTGGTACTCGGGGTTCCCCTCCGAGTCGCGCAGCAGCGACACCGTGAGGTTGGTCCACAGGACCGTGCCGTCGTTGCGGTAGTAGGGCTTCTCGACGCGGTAGTGGTCGCGTTCGCCGCGGACGAGGTCGTGGTAGTACCGCCAGACGTGCGGGGTGTCCTCCGGGTGGGCCCAGTCGGTCAGCTTGCGGCTGCGGACATGGCTGTCGAGACCGCCGAACATCCGGGTGAGGGTGTCGTTGATCTCCAGCACGTTGCCGTCGAGGTCGGCGATGGCGATGCCGATGGCCGCTTCCGCGAAGACCGCCTGGAAGCGGGCCTGCGTCTCGTGCAGCACCTGCTCGGCGTGCGAACGCGCGGTCAGCGCGGAGCGGGCGATGGCCTCCTGCTCGCCCAGGGTCCGCTCGCGCAGCGCGTGGCTGTACCCCCCGGCCAGGGCGTGCTGGATGCGCGCGCTGCGGGCCCGGCTGTCCTCGGTCGAGAGCTCGGCGGGGCCGTTGCCGCCGCAGTAGAGCACCAGGTACGAGTCGATGACGCCGAGGGTGGCGCTCAGGGCGTCGGGGTCGGTGCAGTGGGCGGCGACGAGTGCGGTGCCGACCTGCTGGGCGGGTGCCGCGTCGAACGGGCGGGCGTGCAGGGTCTCGTTCAGCTCGCGTGCCAGGGGCAGCAGATGCTGTTCGAACTCGGGACGGGTCAGCGAGGTGGCCGTCGACGGGAAGATGGCCCGGCTCCAGATCGTGGCGAATCTCCGGAGCCGGTCCTCGGGGCCGTCCGGTTCCTCGTCCGGCGCTCCGGACTTCTGGGCGGGGATGCTCACGCCTTGCGCCCCACACCGGCGTAGCCCGAGAAGGCGAACGGGTCTTCCGGCTCACCGGCCGTGCCGGGGTCGGGCCGCCAGTCCGGCATCTGGACCAGCCCCGGGTCCACCAGCTCCCAGCCCTCGAAGAAGCGGCCCACCTCCTCGGGCGAGCGCATGATGAGCGGGTTGCGGATCTTGCTGTACACGCCCACGGCGCCGCCCGCCTCCTCACGGCTGAGCGGGATGCCCTCGTACGCGGCGTGGGTGACCACGAGCAGGCTGCCCGGGGCGAGCGCGTCACGCAGTTCGGCGACGGCGGCGTACGGGTCCTCGGAATCCTCGACGAAGTGGAGCACGGCCACCAGCAGGAGGGCCACCGGCCTTTCCAGGTCGAGCAGTTCGCCGATCTCCGGGTTCTTCAGGATCTCCCGCGGACGCCGCAGATCGGCGGCGACGACGGTGGTGCGGCTGTCCCCGTCGAGAACCGCACGGCTGTGCGCCACCGCGACCGGGTCGTGGTCGACGTAGGCGATGCGCGCGGTGGGGTCGGCGGCGTGGGCGACCTCGTGGACGTTGCCGAAGGTCGGTATGCCCGAGCCGATGTCCAGGAACTGGGTGACGCCCGAGGCCACCGCGTAACGCACCGCCCTGCGCATGAACGCGCGATTGGCCTGCATGATCTTGGGGAGGCCGGGCATGAACTCCATCGCCCTGCGGGCCGCTTCCCGGTCCACCTCGAAATTGTGCGAGCCGCCCAGATAGAAGTCGTACATGCGGGACACGCTCGGCACCGATATGTCTATGCCTTGCGGTGCCCAGGCGGGACGCTCCATCGATGTCTCCAACAAGTCGCCACGACGATCCGGCCATGTTCATGGTCAGTGTTGACCAGAGGCTACTGACCGACCGCCAAGAGAGCGAGAGGAAACGGAAATTAGCGGTCCGTTATTGGTCACACCCCGGTGACAGGTGTGACCACCGTACGTATCCGCAGGTGAACGCGGAGCGACCGGAGTTCCTGCCGGGCCGTCGAGGGTCGATCCGGAACTGGCCGACTCCTCAGCGGTGTTGAATCGGGCATCTCCGGAGTCTTCATATCACATATCGTACGGCACTCTTCCGCGGGCCTCACCGGGCCCCTCTCGCGGCATCACCGCCCTTTATCGAAAGGCGAGTTGTCGGCCCGCCATCGGAAACCGACCCCCCGGTAACCACACACCGGGGAACCCGCCCTCCGAGCGGCATTTCAGGCCACGCCGAATGAGCACCACGGGGCGGGAGGCGGGATCCCGCGGCAGGTTCCACCGCCCGCCGCGCCGAACGCGCCCCCCGGAAAAGGAAGTCGGCCCTCACTGTCCGTCAGGGACCGCTCACCGGAAACAGTCCGTGCGGTCCGAGTAGGGCGACCGCCCCTCGGCGCCTCTCCGCCGGAAGACACAGCACGCTTCCCCCCTTCCGTACATGAAAATCGGCGATTGTCCCACCATCAGGCGAATCACCCGAGTGCTTCGTGTGCATCCCCCCGAGGAGGACCATGATCCGGGGCGTGCACGGATCACGTATCGGACGGCTCACCGCGGCCACCGCCCTCCTCTGGCTGATGTCCGCGCCCGCCCCGGCGGTCGCGGACGCCTGCGCGGTCGCCGTCATCGGGCCGGACGGCGGTATCACCGCGGTCGCCGTGGCGGGAAGCGGCGTATGCACGCCTCCACCGACGCCTCCCCCGACGCCGCCACCCTCGCCGTCGCCGGAACCCACCCCGCCTCCGCCGTCCCCCACTCCCCCGCCCCCGACCCCGAAGCCCGAACCGTCCCCCACTCCGGAGCCCCCGCCGCCACCGCCGAAACCCCGGCCGCCGGCACCGCGCGCGCTCCCGCCGCCCACTCCCCGGGCGACGCCTCCGGCCCCCGCACCCGCGCCACCGCCCGCACCGGAGCCGAGTCCGTCGCCGACCCCCTCACCCACTCCGTCCGCGCACCCCACGGCCCATGTCGTCGCGCTGCCGGCCTATCGCAAGCCCCGGCGCCAAGTGCACGACAGTGGAACCTCGTTGGTGACGCTGACCCTGATGATCACGGCTCCCGCCGTGTTCGCCGTCGCCGTGCTCCGGCCTCGTTCGTCCCGCTGACCCGACGGAGGACACCTTGTCGGAATGGATCGCCCTCTCCATCGCGATGGCATCGGTCTGTGCCGTCGTACTCACCATCGCCGTCCTCAACAACCGCCGCGTCGGCGAGGACGACGACCCCTCCGAGACGCCCGACGTCATCGAGTACATGACGATGATGATCGGCGTGGTGTACGCGATCGTGCTCGGCCTCGCCATCGCGGGCGTCTGGGAGGGCCGCAGCTCCGCCCAGGAGTCCGTACGCCTGGAGGCCCAGGCGCTGCACGAGGTGCACGCGCGCTCGTCCGTCTATCCGGCGGAGGTCCGCAACCGCATCCGCGCCGACGTCGACACCTACGTCTCCTACGTGGTCGACGACGAATGGCGGTACATGGAGAAGCACGGCTCCCTCACGGATCATGGGACCCGGCTCCTCGACACCATCCGCGCGGACGTCACCGAGTACGTCCCGCGGAACGACCACGAGGGCCAGGCCTACCAGCCGCTCGTGGACCAGGTCGCGGCGGCCGACGACGCACGCAGCGCGCGCGGGCAGAACGCCGGCGCCACGATGCCGGGGGTGGTGTGGTTCGGTCTCATCATCGGCGCCCTGGTGACCGTCGGACTGATCTTCACACTCCAGATCCGCAGAACCTTCAGAGAGCTGCTCCTCGCGGGCCTCTTCAGCGTGCTGATCGCATTCCTCCTCTTCCTGATCTGGGACTTCGACGCCCCCTTCGGACGAGGTATCTCGGCGACCGCCGCTCCCTTCTTCGACCTCTTCCCGCACGCCGCGCGCTGAGGAGGACCCCGGACGGACGCGTCCCCCGCGCGGTGAGCCGCCCGGGGGACCGCGCTGCCCCATTCGCCTTACTCCGATCGCGGGTGATGTGGCGCGCTCCTAGCGTGTCGGACACCGAGACGTATTTCCTCGTGCTTCCCACCTCGCGGAAACCGGTTCCGCGGATACGCCTCGGTCCCCGGAGGCTCACATGCGCGCGATACGTGTCGCACCCCTCGCCCTGTCCGGCGCCACCGCCCTCCTCCTCGCGTCTCCCGCCGCCCACGCCTCACAGGACGGGGGGAGCACCCCGCCGTTCACCCCCACCGTCACGCCGTCGGTGATAGCGCCCGGCGGACAGGTCACGCTGGGCAGCGGCGGGTGCTCGGGCGGGACGACCGTCACCTCGGGAGTCTTCGACACCGCCGTCATCCCCAGCGGAACCACCACGGCCGTCGCCACGGTGGACGGAGATGCCCAGCAGGGTGCCATCTACGCGGTGACCTTCAAATGCGGCTCCAGCGGCGATGCCAAGAACGCCAGCCTCACCATCACTGGCGGAGCGGGCACGGGCACGAGCACCACCACGAGCACGGGTACGGGCTCGTCCACCGCCCCCGCCGCCGTCACGCCGGTGATCGGCACCGCCACGGCCGTCGCGACGGCGAACTCCACGTCGCTCCCCGCACCCGCGGGCGTCCAGGGCGGTCTCGGCGGAAGCATCGAATCGCTCGACGGCGAGGAGCTCGCCCTGGGTGCGGCCCTCGTCCTGACCGCCGCCGCCGGCACCGTCTTCTTCGTACGCCGTCGCGGCACCGCCGGCCGGCACTGACCGGTGACGGCCGGCCGGGGCACACGCGCGAACGTCGGTCGCCCCGGGTCCCTGGTCCGGGACTCGGGGCGACGGGCGTATCGGGCCGGGTGGCAGGGACGGCTCCAGGGTCTGATCCGAGCGGGAGGCCCTACACGGCCGCATTGCTCGTCCGACGACGGCGGACGATGAAGACGGCGCCGCCGACGGCCGCGGCCGCCACCAGCCCACCGCCGATCCGCGTCTCCGTGGAGCCCGGCCCCATGGAGCCGCCGAGGCCGCCCTGGGCCCCCCGGCCGTCGAGCACGGTGAACCGCGCCGTCGCCACGGCGCCGTTGCCGTTGCCGTTGCCGAAGTCGTTGACGTCGTCGTCGCCGAAGCCGTTGTTGTTGCTGTTGTTGCTGTTGTTGTTGCAGCGCACCGACAGGTTGTAGTGCCCGGGGGTGGTGTCGTAGCGGATGCGCGCGGTGGCGTAGCCGGTGCGGCCCGCCGAGAGCTCCACCGTCGGGAACGCGTTCGACCACACCCGGCCGCCGCGGTTGCAGCCCTGAGCGCTGATCTGCAGCGTGGCACCCTGGTGGACCGCACGCGGGTTGACGGTGACGTTCACCGGGACGGACGGGGACGGGCCGCCGCCGGCGGCGGCCAGCGAGGGGGCGAGTCCGACCGCCGCGAATGCCGTCGCGGTGACCGCGAGAGCGCGTGTGACACGCATCGTGTGAACCTCCAGCGGGACGCGCCCCGGAAGCCTCTCCTCCGGGATCGGTCGAACGCGTCCCATGACGAACCCTCACCAGAACCTCCTGCGGGTCGCATGTCGGCACCGCCGTCCCCGGTACGGCGACACGCCGAGCGGTGCGCGGCGCGAACTGACGGAGTCGCAGGTCACGGACCGTCAGAACTTTTATCCGGCCATTACTCCGACAGGCAGGGCGGCTGACCTGCGGCGAATCCGGCGCCACCCGTTCGCGCCGCTCCGATCGCCGTCGTGCCCCCGCGCCCTTAGCGTGCCGAGCGTGGCGACGAAAGGGAGAACCATGGGCCGGGACAACTGGAAGGTCCAGCGGACCAGACACACTCCCTGGGGTGCCGTCGCCCTGGTCATGCTCACCGGGATCGCGCTGATGAGGAACGGCGTCGACGTGCCGGCCGGGCCGCCGCAGCCGGTGGCCGCCGCCCGGATCGACAGCTCCCAGGACACCGGGAGCGTCCCCCCGGCGGCGGAGCCGGTGCAGGTGCTGCCGTACGCCCCCGCCGCCCGCGTCTCGATCGCGGCCATCAAGGTGGACGCCCCGATCGTGGACGTGGGCCTCGATCAGGACGGCTGGATCGCCGCGCCCTCCCCGCAGGACACCAACCTGGCGGGCTGGTACCAGAACGGCATCTCCCCCGGTCAGCGGGGAACATCGGTGATCGTCGGCCACGTGGACAACATGTCGGGGCCCGCCGTCTTCTACGGGCTCGGCGCCCTCACGAAGGGCGAGCACGTGGAGGTGACCCGCTACGACGGCCGGGTCGCGGTCTTCGAGATCTACGGCGTGGAGGTCTTCTCCAAGGCCGACTTCCCCGGCCCCCGGGTCTACGGCGACACCGGCTACGCCGAGCTGCGCGTCATCACCTGCGGCGGCGGTTACACGAAGGCCGGCGGGTACGACGGAAACGTGGTCGTCTTCGCCCGCCTGGTGGAGACCCGCTGAGCCGTCTTCGCCCGCCCGTACCGCAGGTGTCCGGGGCCTCCCGCCGGACCGGCCGGACCCGCTGCGCGAGCCGCGCCGCCCCCGTACGCGGCCGGCGCGCACGCCGCACGCGCCGTGCGCCCGCTCCCTGCGGAGAGGCCCCGGTGTTTCAGGTGCGGTACGGCACCGTGAGCCGGTAGCCCTGGTCGATCAGGCGGGGCAGGTACTGGGGAAGCGCCTCGACGGTCTGCGAGCGGTTGCCGCCGGCGTCGTGGGAGAGGACGACCACGCCCGGGGCCGCGCCGTCCAGCACCCGGCCGATGATCGCGTCGGTGCCGGGCGTCTCCCAGTCCAGCGTGTCGACCGTCCATGCCATCGGTTCCATGTCCAGCTCGGCGCCGATCTCGAAGACGTTGCGGTTCCACGCCCCGTAGGGCGCCCGGAACCACAGCGGCGCGTCCCCGGCCGTCCGCCGGATCACCTCGCTGGTCCGCTCGATCTCGTCCCTCGCCTCCGCCCGGGTCAGACCGGTCATCAGGGGATGCGTCCAGGAATGGTTGCCGATCACGTGTCCGTCCTCGGCGATGGCCCGCACCAGATCCTGGTTGTCGTCGGCCATCTCGCCGCAGAGGAAGAACATGGCGTGCACCTGGTGCCTGCGCAGGGTGGCCAGGATCTGCGGGGTGTAGACGGGGTCGGGGCCGTCGTCGAAGGTGAGCACCATCGCGTGCCCGAGGTCCGGCAGCTCCTCGAAGGGCCGGGTGCGTACGGGCGGCAGCGCGGGGCGGCGGCGGGGTGCGGTCTCGGCGGCCGGGCCGACCATGGGCTGGAGCCGGTAGGCGGAGGGCCGGCGGGGCGCCGCGGCCGGCGGGCCTGCGGCGGGAGGGCCCGCGGCCACCGGGGTCCGCGGGGCGGCGGCCGGTCCGGTGGGGGTGCCGGCCGGTTCCGCCGCGATGAGGCGAACGGCGGCCGCCGCGCCGAACCCGGCGGCGATTCTCAGCAGCGTTCGACGCCCCGGCTGCTTCTTTTCGTATTTCATGACTAACTGCTCGCACGAAGATCCTTTCACCGGACTTTGCGACACGAGGGCCGGGCGAGGTCCACCCGATGGAAGGGCCGCGCCTGTGCCGACCGGTCCAACACCGCACGTGGGACCCCGTTCGGCGCCGCGCGCGGGAGCGGCTAGCCTTCCAGCCGTGACCGAGCAACAGCGACACCAGTTCGAACGAGGCACCGACGGTCCCAAGGTGATCGTCGCGGGCATCGACGGCTCCGAGTCCTCCATGAGGGCGGCGGCCTACGCCGCCGGGCTCGCGCGCAGACAACACGCCGTGCTGGCGCTGGTCTACGTCCAGCCCTTGAACGTCACCGGGGCGGCGCTCGGGGCGCCGGTCTCGGGAACCACCGGGGACGTGGCGGAGGGGCTGATCAACGAGATCCGCAGCTCCTCGGAGCGGATGAAGGACACCTGGGACGTGCGCTGGGAGTTCCACACCTTCCCCGGTGACCCGTACAACGGGCTCGTCACCGCCGCGGACGAGCTGAAGGCGGACGCCGTCGTGGTCGGCGCCTCCGAGTCGGCCGGGCACCGGATCATCGGCTCGGTGGCGGTGCGGCTGGTGAAGGCGGGCCGCTGGCCGGTGACGGTGGTGCCGTAACCCCCGTGGTGCCGTAACCCCGAGGCCCGTCGGGGCCCGCTGCCGGGGGGGCCGGCGACCGTTCACCGCACCGTGCGACCGCTCGTCGCACGCTCCGGCCCGCAGCCTGGCCCTTGGCCCGTCGGATGCGTTCGTATACGCCAGGCGGCGACGAGGCCGCCTGCGACCTGCGGGAAGGGACGTTCCACGATGTCCACGACGACCACCGACGAGCGGGCCATCGCGGAGCTGCTGCGGGAACACGGCCCCGCGCTCCTGCACTTCCTCCAGCAACTGACCTACGGCGACAGCCAGGGGGCCGAGGATCTGGTCCAGGAGACGCTGGTGCGCGCGTGGCAGCACCCCGAGGCCTTCGCCGCACCGTACGAGTCCATGCGGCCGTGGCTCTTCACCGTCGCCCGGCGCCTGGCCATCGACGCGCGGCGGTCCCGGCAGGCGCGCCCCGCCGAGGTGAGCGACTCCGTGCTGGAGTGCGCGTCCGCCCCGCTGGACACCGCCGACTCCGCGGTCCGCTCCCTCGACGTGCGCGCGGCGGTACGCGGTCTGAGCCCCGAACACCGTGCCGTGCTGGAGGAGATCTACTTCCGCGGGCTCAGCGTCGGGGAGACGGCCGAGGTGCTCGGCATTCCGCCGGGCACGGTCAAGTCACGCTCCTACTACGCCCTCCGGCTGCTCCAGCGCGGTCTGCCCGGCTACTCCGAAAGGTCCCGCGCGGCCGGCCGGACGAGGCATGCGAAAGCCTGCACCACCTCCGTGTAGGCGGATGCCGTGGCCCCAGCGGGCCCCGGTTCAGGAACCGTGCACACCGGCGCGGTACTTGGGGAACCGCAGGGTGATCTTCATGCCCGCGCCGACGCCGGTCTCGATGACGAGCCCGTAGTCGTCGCCGTACACCTGGCGCAGCCGCTCGTCGACGTTGAGCAGGCCGATGCCGGTCGAGGCGCCGCCCTCGCCGCGCAGGATCTGCCGCAGGCGTTCGGGGTCCATGCCGGTGCCGTCGTCCTCGATGACGACCTCGGCCTCGGAGCCCGCGTCCAGGGCGGAGATGGTGATCCGGCTGCGGGTGACGGCCCCTTCGAGCCCGTGCTTGACCGCGTTCTCGACGAGCGGCTGGAGGCAGAGGAAGGGCAGGGCGACGGGCAGCACCTCGGGCGCCACTTGCAGGGTGACCGCGAGCCGCTCACCGAAACGTGCCCGCACCAGCGCCAAGTACTGGTCGATGGAGTGGAGTTCGTCGGCGAGCGTGGTGAAGTCGCCGTGGCGGCGGAATGAGTAGCGGGTGAAGTCGGCGAACTCCAGGAGGAGTTCGCGGGCCTGCTCGGGGTCGGTGCGGACGAACGACGCGATGGCGGCCAGTGAGTTGAAGATGAAGTGCGGGGAGATCTGGGCGCGCAGCGCCTTGATCTCGGCCTCGATCAACTGGGTCCGGGAGCGGTCGAGTTCGGCGAGTTCCAGCTGTACGCAGACCCAGCGGGCCACCTCGCCCGTCGCGCGTGCCAGGACCGCCGACTCGCGTGGCGCGTGGGCGACGAGCGCTCCGAGGACCCGGTTGTCGACGGTGAGCGGTACGGCGACCGCCCAGCGCAGCGGGCAGTCGAGGTCCTCGCAGTCGGTGGCGAAGGCGGTGTCGCGGCCGTTCTCCAGCAGGTTCCTGACCTGTTCCATGACGTCGGGGCCGTGGTGGTGTCCCGCGCCGTCCCAGACGAGCACCCGCTCCCGGTCGGTGAGGCAGAGCGCGTCGGTACCCAGCAGGGAGCGCAGCCGGCGGGCGGAGCGGCGGGCGCTGTCCTCGGTCAGGCCGGCCCGCAGTGGGGGTGCGGCCAGCGACGCGGTGTGCAGGGTCTCGAAGGTCGCGTGCTCGACAGGGGTCCCGACGTCGCTGGGCCGTACGGGGCGGGCGGTGCGGCGGCCGAGCAGGAAGGCCGCTCCGGCCGGCAGGGCGGCCGCCACGGCGAGGACCGCGATCTGTGCCCCGGTCATCGGTCCCTCCCCGAGGTCAGGGCTTCCGGCAGGTGGAAGCGGGTCATCACCGCGTTGGTGCCCGGGGGGACGCGCCCCGGGGTGGCGAGCGAGACGAGGACCATCGCGAGGAAGCCGACCGGCACCGACCACACGGCGGGCCAGGCCAGCAGCGCGTGGGGCCAGCCCGGCGGCCGTACGGCCCCGCTCACCGTGATCGCGACGGCGAGGAGCGCCGAGCCGCCGCCGAGCAGGAGTCCGGCGATGGCTCCGGGCGGGGTGAGGCGGCGCCACCAGATGCCGAGCACCAGCAGGGGGCAGAAGGACGAGGCGGAGACGGCGAAGGCCATGGCCACCGCGTCGGCCACCGGCACCCTGCTGACCAGCAGCGACCCGGCCAGCGGCACGGCGATGGCGAGGACGGTCGCGGGCCGGAAGTAGCGCACGCCGCGCTGCGGCAGGACGTCCTGGGTGATGACCCCGGCCACGGCGACGGTCAGACCGGAGGCGGTGGAGAGGAACGCGGCGAAGGCTCCCCCGGCGATCAGCGCGCCCAGCAGGTCGCCGCCGAGCCCTCCGATGACCCGCGCGGGCAGCAGCAGGACGGCGGCGTCGGCGTCACCGCCGTGCCGCAGTTCGGGGGCGTACAGGCGCCCCAGCGCTCCGTAGACGGGCGGCAGCAGGTAGAAGACGCCGACGAGGGCGAGCACGGCCACGGTGGTGCGGCGCGCGTCGCGGCCGTTGGGGCTGGTGTAGAAGCGGACGACGACGTGCGGGAGCCCCATGGTGCCGAGGAAGGTGGCGACGATCAGCCCGTACGTGGCGTAGAGCGGGTGGTCGGCGCGGAAGACGGCGTGCTGTCCGCCGAAGGTGACGGCCGGGCGGCCGTCCCCCTGCCAGGCGAGTACGAGGAAGAGTGCGGGGACCAGGAGCGCGGTCAGCTTCAGCCAGTACTGGAAGACCTGGACGAAGGTGATCGACCGCATCCCGCCCGCCGCGACCGCGACCACCACGACCGAGGCGACGAGGACGTCCCCGAGCCAGCCGGGTGCGCCGGTGAGGATCTGGAGCGTGAGCCCGGCCCCCTGGAGCTGGGGCACGAGGTAGAGCCAGCCCGCGCCGACGACGAAGACGCTGACCAGGCGGCGTACCTGGCGCGATTCGAGGCGTCCTTCGGCGAAGTCGGGCAGGGTGTACGCCCCCGAGCGGCGGAGCGGGGCCGCGACGAAGAAGAGGAGCACCAGATATCCGGCCGTGTAGCCGACCGGGTACCAGAGCATGTCGGGGCCGTGCACGAGCACCAGTCCGGCGATGCCGAGGAAGGAGGCGGCGGAGAGGTATTCGCCGCTGATCGCCGCCGCGTTGAGGCGGGGGCGGACGGTGCGGGAGGCGACGTAGAAGTCGGAGGTGGTGCGGGATATCCGCAGGCCGAACCCGCCGACGAGCACCGTGGCGAGGACGACGAGGGCGACCGCGGCCCACGACGCCGCGTGGTCGGGCGCGTTCACCGCTCAAGGCGCCCTTCGCAGGGGTGGGCGCAGGGGCCGACGGGGTTCCTCACAGGGCGGGGCGGCCTTCCACGAGCCGGGCGAAGTCACGCTCGTTGCGTTCGGCCCGGCGTACGTACCACCAGGCGAGGAGGGTGATCGGCAGGTAGGCGGCGAAGCCGAGGACGGCCCAGACGACCGCGCCGCTGCGCAGGGTGGTGAAGACGAGCGGGAGGGTGCCGGCGACGAGCGCGAGGGCGGCGAAGGCGGTGAGCCCGGCCCGGAGCTGGCTGCGCATCAGTGAGCGTACGTACGCTCCGCCGAGGGCGGTCTGCTCGTCGATCTCGGACTGGGTGCGGTGGCGCGGCAGCGGACGCACCCGCCGGGGTACTCCGGTGACGACCTCGCGCCGGGGCGTGGGCTCTGCGGACATGGGCTGGAAGTTTAGGGCGCGCGGGGGCCGGCTGGGAAGGGGCCTGGTCAGCGGCTTCCCTGGCGCATCAGCAGATCGCGCAGGGCTCGGCTGTGGCGGCGGCTCACGGCGAGTTCCGCACCGCCGATGCGGACGCTCATGCTGCCCGCTTCCAGGCGGAGTTCGTCGATGCGGGCGAGGGCGACGAGGTGGCGGCGGTGGATGCGGACGAAGCCCCGGGAGCGCCAGCGTTCCTCCAGCGTGGTGAGCGGAATCCGTACGAGGTGGCTTCCGGTGTCGGTGTGCAGGCGGGCGTAGTCGCCCTGGGCCTCGGCGTACGCGATGTCCTCGACGGGCACGAACCGGATCACTCCGCCGAGTTCGACCTGTACCGGGTCGCATCCGGTGTCGTGCGCGGGCGCGGTGCGCTCCCCCATCTGTCCGGCGACGCGGCGGACGGCCTCGGCGAGGCGTTCGCGGCGCACGGGCTTGAGCACGTAGTCGACGGCCTTGAGGTCGGAGGCGTGGCCGGCGAAGCCCTCGTGGGCGGTGACGAAGACGATGAGCGGCGGCGCGGCGAACCCGGCCAGCAGCTGGGCGATGTCGAGCCCGGTGAGGCCGGCCATGTGGATGTCCAGGAAGACGACGTCGATCGCACCGGGGTCGTCGGGTCCCGCGTCGACCGCGGCGCCGATGCGGCGCAGCGCCTCGGTGGCACCGGTGGCGCCTTCGGCGCTGCGGATGCGGGGGTCGGCACGCAGGAGGTAGAGGAGTTCCTCCAGGGCCGGTTCTTCGTCGTCGACGGCGAGTACGCGCAGCATGAGGCCGGAGTGTAGGCGGTGCCCGGCGGCCTCTGCGTGACCTGTTCATTTCAGGAAGCGTGACGTCCTGCGGTCGGCGAGCGGCTTCCCGCCGGTCTGGCAGGTGGGGCAGTACTGGAGGGCGGAATCACTGAAGGACACCTCCAGGACGGTGTCCCCGCAGACCGGGCAGGGCTCCCCCGCACGCCCGTGGACCCGCATGCCGCTGCGCTTCTCGGACTTGAGCTCGCCGGCGGCGACCCCGCTGGAGCGGGCGACCGCGTCCTCCAGGGTGGTGCGCAGCGCGGTGTGGAGGCGGCTGATGTCGTCGTCGTCGAGGTCGGCGGTGCGCTTGAACGGGGACATCTTCGCGGCGTGCAGGATCTCGTCGCTGTAGGCGTTGCCGATGCCCGCGATCAGCGACTGGTCGCGGAGCGCGCCCTTGATCTGGCGGCGCTCCCCGTCGAGGAGGGCGGCGAGGGCGTCCCGGTCGAAGTCCGCGGCGAGCGGGTCGGGGCCGAGCCGGGCGATGCCGGGTACGTCCATCGGGTCGTGGACGAGGTACACGGCGAGCCGCTTCTTGCTGCCCATCTCGGTCAGGTCGAATCCGTCGCCTCCGGTGAGGACGGTACGGAGGGCGAGCGGCCCCTTGCCGGGTCCGGGCGGTTTGGCGGGGAAGGAGTCCCGCCACCGGAGCCAGCCGGCCCGGGCCAGATGGGTGACGAGGTGGAGCGGTCCGGCACCGATGTCGAGGAACTTGCCGTACCGGTCCACGGAGGTGACGGTGGCACCCTCCAGCGCGGCGGGTGGCGGATCGTACGTCTTGAGCACATTGACGGAGAGCGGGAGGACACCGGCGATCTCCCTGCCGACCAGGTGGTCGCCGAGGAAGACCCGCAGGGCTTCGACTTCCGGCAGCTCGGGCATGTATCCAGCCTGCCGCAGTCCCCGTACGGTCGGCCACCGCTGGCCCCGGGCCGTGCTGTGCGCCGACGGCCCGGCGCCCGTGCCCGGGGGCGTTTCAGCCGAGCCGGTACACGCGGGTCGCCGTCCCGGCGAAGACGGCGGCGCGCTCGTCCTCGGAGAGGTCCGCGGTCAGGGTGCGCGCGGCCTCCAGGACCTCCGCGTACGGGGCGGCGAGCCGGCACACCGGCCAGTCCGAGCCGAACATCAGCCGGTGCGGTCCGAAGGCGTCGAGCAGGACGTCGGTGAAGGGGCGCAGATCGTCCGTGGTCCAGTGGTGCGGGTCGGCTTCGGTGACGAGGCCGGAGAGCTTGCAGACCGTGTTCGGCAGTGCGGCCAGCGCGCGCAGGTCGTCGGCCCAGGGCTGGAGGTGCCCTTGGGCGACGGGGGGCTTCCCGGCGTGGTCGAGTACGAAGGTGAGCCCGGGCAGCAGTGCGGCGGCGGCCGTGGCGGCGGGCAGCTGGTGGGGGCGGACGATCAGGTCGTACGCGAGTCCTGCGTCGGCGACGGCGGCCAGGCCGCGCAGCACGTCGGGGCGGAGCAGCCAGCGCGGGTCGCTCTCGCCCTGGACCTGGTGGCGGATGCCGGTGAGCAGGTCGCCGCCGGGCAGCTCCCGCAGTGCGGCGAGGGTGCCGGCGACGTCCGGGGCGGTGAGGTCGGTCCAGCCGACGACTCCGGCGACGAGGTCGCTGCCGTGGGCGAGGGCGAGGAACTCGGGCGTCTCCTCGGCGACGGTGACGGTCTGGACGAGGACGGTGGCGCCCACGCCCGCCGCCCGGGCCTCGGGTTCCAGGTCGGCGAGGGTGAAGTCGCGGCGGATGGGGGCGAGTTCCTCGCCGGTGATCCACTCCTGGTCGCGTACGGAGAGGTCCCAGACGTGGTGGTGGGCGTCGACGGTCGTGGCGGGCGCGGCCATGTCAGCGCTCCTCGGGGGCGCGGGACCCGGTGGGCGCGCCGGGGGCCGGGAGGAGCCCCTCGGCCCGCAGGTCGTCCCAGAGTGCCGACGGCAGCGGGGTGCGCAGCAGGGCCGCGGCGTCGCGCACCTCGTCGGGCGAGCGGGTGCCGACCAGCACGCTGGCGACGGCGGGGTGGGCGAGGGAGTGGTGCAGGGCGGCGGCGCGCAGCGGGACGCCGTGCGCCTCGGTGACGGCCTTCATGCGCAGGGCGCGTTCGAGCAGTGCGGCGGGGGCGGCCGCGTAGTCGTAGGGGGCGCCGGGGCGCGGGTCCGCGAGGAGGCCCGAGTTGAACACCCCGCCGACGACGACGCTGCGCCCCCGGGCCTCGGCCTCGGGGAGGAGTTCGTCCAGCGCGCTGCCGTCGAGCAGGGTGTGCCGGCCGGCGCAGAGCACGACGTCGACGTCGGTGTCCCGCAGGAAGCGGGTGAGCATGGCGGTCTGGTTCATTCCGGCGCCGATCGCGCCGACGACGCCCTCGTCGCGCAGCCGTTCCAGAGCGGGGTACGCCTCACCGAAGGCGGCTTCCGCGTGGTCGTCGGGGTCGTGCAGATAGGCCACGTCGATACGGTCGAGGCCGAGGCGCCCCAGGCTGTCCTCGACGGACCTGCGTACCCCGTCCGCGCTGAAGTCCCAGCGCCGCCGGTGCGTCACCGGAACGGCGAACCCGTCGTCGAGGCCGTCCGGCACCGGGGTCCCGGCGGGCAGCGGGTCGAGGATCCGCCCGACCTTGGTGGAGAGGGTGTACGAGGCGCGGGGCCGGGACCGCAGTGCGGCGCCGAGCCGTCGCTCGGAGAGGCCGAGTCCGTAGTGCGGGGCGGTGTCGAAGTGCCGGACGCCCTCGTCCCACGCGGCGTCCACCGCGAGGGCCGCCTGTTCGGGGTCGACGGCGCTGAAGAGATTGCCGATGGCCGCTGCCCCGAAGGACAGTTCGGTGACCTCCACGGCGGTACGTCCGAGTGTGCTGCGCCGCATGGCCTGCCGCCCTCACTGAATGATCGCTTTCCGTACAGGGCGATAATTCATCGGATCACTGGGGCAAGTCAACCGGACAGACGCTGCTCATTTCCTCCCTTCGCCGGGAATCAGTCCGATCACTCCACCAGATTGAGGCGCCGCAGGGGCGCCCCGGCGAGCTCCTGGAGCGCGGCGAGCTCGTCCGTCATCGCCGCTCCGAGCAGGTCGAGGTCGGGCAGTGCCCGGCCGTCGGCGACCAGGCCGACCTGCACCCGCCCGCCGTACGTCGAGAGCGCCACGGCGAGGGACTGCCCGCGGGCCAGCGGGGCCATCGGGTAGAGGGAGCGCAGCGGGCAGCCGCCCAGCGAGAGTTCGGCGCGCGGCAGCGGAACGCTGGTGACCAGGAGGTCGAAGAGCATCCGGGCCGCGTTCCCGGCGAGGGGGGCTCCGAAGCGGTGGGCGAGCGGCGGCAGCCGGTCGGCCAGTACGGCGACGGCTCCCGCACCCTTCAGCGGACCGGCCGCCTTGTTGCGCTCCATCGCGATGCGTACGGCTCTCAGCCGGCGGCGGGCGTCCGGCTCGGAGACCGGGAGGCCGAGGAGATAGGCGGAGAGCCGGTTGCCGTTCTGGGCGGCTCCGCCGGGGCGCCTGCGCGAAACGGGCACCAGAGCCCGGGGATCACTGCCCGGCAATTCCTCGCCGCGCCCGGTCATCCACCGCCTCAGCGCCCCGGCGACGACGGCGAGCAGCACGTCGTTGGCCGTACCGCCTTCGGCCCTGCGGACGCGCTGCACGGCCTCGGCGTCCAGGTCTGCGGTGACGAGCCGCCGGGTGCCGCTGGAACCTGCCGCCAGGGCGCCGCCGGGCGCCAGCCGGCTCGCGCGCACCACGGAGGCCCCGACGCCCAGCGCCCGTCCGACCTCTTCGAGCCGGCCGAGCGCGAGACCGGCGACCTCCCGGGGGCCGGGCATCCAGGAGCGCGGCGGTACGGGGGTGCGCCGTACGGCCGTCGCGCGGCGGGAGGCGACGGCCGCGATCTCGTCGAAGATGCCCGCGCCGATCGCGACGGCGCGCATGCCGTCGGCCAGCGCGTGGTGCAGCTTCACCAGCACGGCGAACGGACCGTCGCCGGAGCCGCTCTCCAGCAGGTACATCTCCCAGGGCGGCAGCCCCCGGGCGATCGGACGTTCCATCAGGTCGCCCGCGAGCGAGGTCGCCGCCGCCATGAAGTCCCCCGGCGGCAGGGCGGCGCGGTGCACATGGCGGCGGACGTCGAAGTCCTTGTCGGTGGACCAGGCCGCACCGCCGAGGGGCAGCAGGACGTCCCGTACCCGCATCCGGAGCCGGGGGACGGCGGCCGCGCGCTCCCGGAGCAGTTCCAGCACGTCCTGCTGGGGGCCGCCCGGCACCGGGGAGAAGACGGCGAGCGCACCCAGGTGCATCGGGTGGGCCTCGGACTCCAGGTGCCAGAAGGCCAGATCGAGAGGAGCGAGCAGTTCGGTACCCATGGGGGACCTCATGTCATCGGGGGGGAAGCGGACCGCCGTGCGCCCCCAGTCAAACCACGGCGGCCAGTTACGGTCAAGAACGGACATGTTACGTTCCGCTACCGTCAAGTAGTGCTGAAGTCCGTTCAGGGGTCGGCAAAGTCCGGCCCGTGTTCGGGTAAGGCCTGGGGCGAGGGACGCCGGACGAGGGACGGGGCGAGGGGGCTCAGGAACGCGGGGGCGGACCGAACCGTCCGGTGCCGCCGGGCCGGTCGGGGAGCTCGTGGGGCTCGCGGCGGCCGGGCCGCCCCGGCCGGTCGAACCGTTCGGGGATGAGGAACTCGCCCCAGACGCACTTGCCGCCGCCCCGCGACTCCACCCCCCAGACGTCGGCGAGCCGGTCGACGAGCATCAGCCCGCGCCCGGAGACTCCGGCGTCCCCGGCATCGCGGCGGCGCGGCAGCGCGCTGGAGCGGTCCTCCACGTCCACCCGCAGCCGGCGCTCGCCTCCGGCGAGGATCCGGATGGTGACGATCGCGCCGCCGTCCGTATGCATCAGGGCGTTGGTGATCAGCTCGTCGGCGGCGAGTTCGATCTCGTCCGCGCGTTCCCTGGCGCCCCAGGCGCGGACCGCCGCCCTGATCATGTGGCGGGCGGAACTCAGTGCCTCCGGGTCGTTCTGGGCGACGTGCTGCCGGAGCCGCCCGCCGGGCTGTGGTGTGGGCGCCGCGTCCCGGCGCAGCAGGAGGACCGCCACGTCGTCCTCGCCGCCGTGCTCGTCGACCGAATCGCAGAGCTGGTCGGCCAGCCGCCGGATGTCCTGCGGGCCGCCCCGCACCATGTCGGTCAGCAGCCGCATTCCGGCGTCGAAGTCCGTGTCGGGCAGCTCCACCAGTCCGTCGGTGTAGAACACCAGCGTCTGCCCGGGGTCGAGTTCGACCGTGCTCACCGGATAGTCCAGGCGGCCGAACTCGGCCGAGAGCCCGAGCGGCAGGCCGCCTTCGACGAACAGCTTCCGGCAACTCCCGTCGGGGTTGCGGACCAGCGGTTCCATGTGCCCGGCCCGGACCATCTGCATCACCCCGGTGGTCAGGTCGACCTCCGCGTAGTTACAGGTCGCGAAGCGGTCGGTGTCCAGCTCGTGCAAGAAGACGGAGGCGCGGGCCATGACCGTGGCGGGGCTGTGCCCCTCGGCCGCGTAGGCGCGCAGCACGATCCGGAGCTGTCCCATCACGGCCGCGGCGTGGGTGTCGTGGCCCTGCACGTCCCCGATGACGGCGCCGACCCGGCCGCCGGGGAGCGGGATCACGTCGTACCAGTCCCCGCCGATGTCGCGCCCCATCCGGGCGGAGCGGTACCGGACGGCGACCTGCGCGCCCGGCACCTCCGGGATGCGGCGCGGCAGCATCGCCTGCTGGAGCCCCTCGGCGAGGTCGTGCTCCTGCTCGTAGAGCATCGCGCGCTGGAGGCTCTGCGCGATCGAACTGCCGAGGGAGACCAGCAGGTTGCGCTCGTCGGCGGCGAAGCCCACCCGGTCGTTGTACAGCAGGCCGAGCGCGCCGATCGGGCGGGCCTGGGCGATCAGCGGCAGATAGGCGGCGGAGGTGATCCCGAGATGACCGACCTGCTCCCAGAGCTCGGGGTACGAGGTGGCGAAGTCGTCGGAGGTCTCGATGAACCGGGGGTCCAGCGTCCGCAGCACCTCGCTCATCGGGTAGCGCTCGTCCACCCGCGTGTAGCGGGTGCCCGGCACGAACGACCCCTCGGGCCCGTCCGCCACCAGGTGGATGCGCCCGGCCTCCAGCAGCCCCATGACGAGGCTGGTCGCCCCCAGGTGGGCCAGGCCCCGGGAGTTCTTGAGCACGTCGATGACGTCCTGCACCGTCCGTGCGCTGGCGAGCGCGGCCGACGTGGCCTGCACCAGGCTGGTCCGCCGGCGCCGCTCCTCGTCGAGTTCCTGACGCGCGGCGGAGTCCGCCAGCTCCTGGGAGGCGTCCCGGACGATGCCCAGGATGCGGCGGGGCCGGCCCTCGGCGTCCCGGCGGATGAACCCCTGCGTGTGGGTCCAGCGCAGCGAGCCGTCGCGGAGCCGGCAGCGGAAGTAGGCGCCGTAGCTCTCCCGTCCCGTTGTCAGCGCCTGCCTGACCATGGCGTCGAGCCGGGCACCCTCTTCCTCGGGCACCCGCGGGGAGAGGGAGGTCGGCTGGTCGTCGTACTCCTCGGCCCGCAGATCGAACACGTCCAGTGCGGGCTGGTCCATGTGCATGAGGCCGCTGTCCAGATCCCAGTCGAAGCTGCCCATACGGTTCAGGGCGAGGCTGAGGTCCGGGTGGGCGGGCCAGTCTTCCGGGAATGACAGGGCACCCGCTACCCGATCATCCATGTCGGCCACTCTGCCACCCTTTGTCCGATTCTTCGAGCGGTTCGCGAGACGGGCGGGCCCCGGTAACGCGATGCGGCCTCGGCCGGTCACGCCGTGGACGTCTCCTGTTCCGCGTCCGCCTGACCGGGGTCATCGGGGTCACCGCCGGGATCCTGGAAACCCGGGTCCGCGTTCCCGGTGAAGTCGGGCAGGCCATCGGCGAACGGGCCGCCCGTGAAGTCCGGCAGGTCCACGTACGGGTCACCGGTGAAGTCCGGCAGATCCATGTACGGGTCACCGGTGAAGTCCGGCAGGTCCGCGTACGGATCCCCCGTGAAGTCCGGCAGGCCGTCGGCGGGCGCATCGCCCGAGTCCGGGGAGCCGGGGGCGGGGGCGCCGTCCGGGCCGGTGGCGGCGGCGTCGGAATCCGCCGCGCTGCCGGGCTGTTGCGCTCCGTCCTGAGCGTCGGGCGAGAAGGGGAAGAAGCTGTCGCCCGGACCGGCCGCCGGCGGGACGGAGGGGTTCTTGTCCTCGGCGCCCTCGCCGACCGGCCGCTCGATCCACGCCCCCTCGACGAGGTCCGCGATGACCAGGCTCTCCAGCACCTCCGAGCTGGGGGCGACGTCCAGCACCCGCTCCGGGGCGTACCCGGCCCAGCGCTCGCCCCGGTCGGCGATCCGTCCCGTGAGGGGCATCGCGGGCGCGAGCGGGTTGCCGGAGGCGCAGCGCACCCGGGGCAGCCCCCGGCTGTCGACCATCACGGCGGTGCCCGCCTGGAGCACGGTCTGGAAGCTGGTGGGGGCGCCCGAGGCGAAGCCGTGGTCGGTGACCCGTACGTCGGCCCGCAGCACCACCGGGGTCAGCGCGCGCAGGTATCCCGGAATCTGCACCGCCTCGATGCCCGCCACCCCCGCGAAGGCCCGGGCCCGGGCGGAGTCCTCGGTCAGCAGATCGGCCTGCGCGCCCACGTCGCAGCTGGGCGTGTTCCGGACACCTCCGTACAGCCCCGCCGCGTCGCCCGTGACGGTGTGGACGGCCGGAGCGGCGGCGGGGGCACCGCCCGCCGGAAGCGGCCGCGCGTCCTCGGCCCCGGGGACCGCTCCGGCCGTGGACCGGGTGAAGGGCGCCGGCCCCCGGGCGGCGGCCGACTGGAGCACCACCTCGTGGCCGACGGTCGTCGCGGCGGGCCGCGCGGCGCCGGGCGCACCGGTACATCCGGCCGCGGAAAGGGCTGCCACGGAGACCACGGCGGACAGGGCATACGGAAGTTGTCGGGACGAGCGCACGGTGCTCTCCTGCCAGTACGTACGGGGGTGGTGGGTCCCCTCATGTCTGACGCACCTCGATACCGGTCGCAAGCCGGGATACGGCCGCCCGGCGCAGTCTTGAACGCGTTCAATAGAGGTACTAGGCTCAAGGCCGGATCACCGAGCCGCGCCCGCGGCACCTCGGCCGGGCGCCGAACAGAGGGAAGCCCGACGTGCACACCTTCACCTACCCGGAGACCGGCGCCACCCGTCGGCGCCCGCTGCCGCGCGGGTACGACCACCTGCACCACCGCGCCCCGGTGGGCCGGGGCCGCGCCTCGTTCGAGGCGGCCGGCGCGGCAGTGACCGAGTGGCGCATGCACCGCGCCACAGGGTTCCTCGTCGCGGCTTCCGCCGACCGCGCGGAGGTGGGCGCGGCCGTCGAAGTGACCCTTCGCTTGGGTCCGTTGCACGTCAAGGCTCCCTGCCAAGTGGTGTGGACCGAGTACACCGGCGAGCGCATCGGCTTCGCGTACGGAACGCTCGTCGGGCATCCGGAGCGGGGCGAGGAGTCCTTCGTCGTGGAGCTGGCGGACGACGGCACCGTCTGGTTCGACGTCACCGCGTTCTCCCGGCCCGCTCTCTGGTACACCCGCCTGGCCGGGCCGCTCGTCCGGGTGCTCCAGCGGAGCTACGCCCGGTACCTGGGGCGGACACTGCGCCGCATCGCCGCCACCTGAGCCCGCGCCGGGGCGGCGGGTCGGGGCGCGGGTCGCCACGCTCGCCGCGTCGGTCACGCGGCGCCGGGCCGGGCTGACCGATACTGACGCCGGTGGACTGGTTCACCGCGGACGGCTACGGGCTGAGCAGGCTGATCTTCCAGCGGGCTCTCGCCGCCGTCTATCTCACCGCGTTCCTCACCGCCGCCCTCCAGTTCCGCGCGCTGATCGGCGAGCGGGGCATACTGCCGGTGCCCGAACTGCTGCGGCGCACCCGCTGGACCACCGCTCCCGGGCTCTTCCGGCTCCACTACTCGGACCGCTTCTTCGCCGCCGTCGCGTGGTCCGGCTGCGCGGTCTCCGTCGCGCTCCTGGCCGGGCTGGACGGCCTGTTGCCACTGTGGGGTGCCCTTCTCCTGTGGGCGCTGCCCTGGGCGCTGTACCTCTCGATCGTGCAGGTCGGGCAGGTCTGGTACGGCTTCGGCTGGGAGTCGCTGCTGCTGGAGACCGGCTTCCTGGCGATCTTCCTCGGCAACGAGAGGACGGCGCCGCCGGTTCTCGTGCTCTGGCTGATGCGCTGGCTGCTGTTCCGGGTGGAGTTCGGGGCCGGTCTCATCAAGATGCGCGGGGACGAGTGCTGGCGCCGGCTGACCTGCCTGGACTTCCACCATGAGACGCAGCCGATGCCGGGCCCGCTCAGCTGGTTCTTCCACCACCTGCCGGCCCCGGTGCACCGGGTGGAGGTGGCCGCCAATCACGTCACCCAACTCCTGGTCCCCTTCCTGCTCTTCACCCCTCAGCCGGTGGCGGGCGTGGCGGCGGCCGTCATGGTCGTCACCCAGCTGTGGCTGATCCTCTCCGGCAACTTCGCCTGGCTGAACTGGCTCACGGTCACCCTCGCGCTCCCGGCGATCGACTGGTCCGCGCTCGCGGGCTCTTCCCGGCGCCAGCCCGCCGCCCCGCTCTGGTACGAGATCACGGTCTGCGCGGTCACCGTCCTTCTGCTGGTGCTCGGTTACCGTCCGGCCCGCAATCTGCTCTCCCGTCACCAGGTGATGAACCGCTCCTACGACCCGCTCCATCTGGTCAACACCTACGGCGCGTTCGGCAGCATCAGCAGGGTTCGGCTCGAAGTCGTCATCGAGGGAACCGACGACACGGTGATCCACCCGGGCACCCGCTGGCGGGAGTACGGGTTCCGGGGCAAGCCGGGGGATCCGGGGCGTCTCCCCCGCCAGTTCGCCCCGTACCATCTGCGGCTCGACTGGATGATGTGGTTCGCCGCGCTCTCCCCCGCGTACGCCCGTTCCTGGTTCGGTCCGCTCACCGAGCGGCTGCTGCGCGGGGACCGTGACACCCTGCGGCTGCTGGGCCACAACCCCTTCCCGGAAGGGCCGCCCGCCCAGGTGCGGGCGTCGGTGTACCGGTACCACTTCACCGACGCCGCCGAGCTGCGGAGCACCGGGCGGTGGTGGCACCGCACCTACGTACGGGAGTTCATGCGCCCGGCGCGCCGACCGCTGCCGCTCCGGCCGCCGGAGGGTTCCGGGTGACCGGAGCGAGGGGGCGGCCCCGCGCCGCCCGCTCCGGACGTGCGAGAGCCCCGGTCCCGCCCGTCGGGGCGGGGACCGGGGCTCTCGTGCACGACGGGAGACCGGGGGTCAGTCGATGCCGGGCAGGATGTGCGGTTCGGCGAGGTCGTCCTCGTATCCGGCCAGCCGGATCGGGGCCGACCTGGCCCAGACCTCGATGTTCCGGAGCTTCTCGGGCCTGCGGGCCCGATCGCCGGTTCGTTCGGCCGGTCGCTTCTCGTCTGTCGTCAGTTCAGGTGTCACCGCGCACTCCTTCGCGTCGCGTAACCCCCGGCAGTGGGGTACCGCGGCTTCTCCACCGCGGACCGCCGCACACAGGGGCATGGGCATGGGCATTCGGTCGCGGTGGCGCCGGTACAGGGCGGGACGACGGCCTGGTTGCAGGCCTGTCCCGGGACGATCGAGGAAGCTTCGTGGATCCCTCGGTGCCGTCCGTTCGCCCCAGCGTAACCAAATGAGCGGCATCCCGCTCGACAGAACGTGTGCCTTGGGTCACTTTCGGCCAAATGAAGCCGCTCAGCGGGGTCGCGGCAGGGGCTCAGGGGGCCGCGAGGGCGAGTGGGACAGGTGGGACGACGACAAGACGGCCGCACCCCGGGTCGGGGTACGGCCGTCCTTCGACAGCACGCTTCAGGCCGGTGTCACCAGCCGGCGGGGGCGTAGTCCTTCAGGAAGCAGCCGTAGAGCTCCTCGCCCGCTTCGCCGCGCACGATCGGGTCGTAGACGCGGGCGGCGCCGTCCACCAGGTCGAGGGGGGCGTGGAAGCCTTCCTCGGCCAGGCGCATCTTGTCCGGGTGCGGGCGCTCGTCGGTGATCCAGCCGGTGTCGACGGCCGTCATCAGGATGCGGTCCTTCTCGAACATCTCCTGGGCGCTGGTGCGCGTCAGCATGTTCAGGGCGGCCTTGGCCATGTTGGTGTGCGGGTGGCCCGCTCCCTTGTAGCCGCGGCTGAACACGCCTTCCATGGCGGAGACGTTGACCACGTACGCCCGGCCCGCGGCAGCGGCCATCGCCGGACGCAGACGGCTGATCAGGATGAACGGCGCGGTGGAGTTGCAGAGCTGCACCTCCAGGAGTTCGATCGGCTCGACCTCCTCCACCGTCTGGATCCAGCTGTTGGTGTGGTGCAGGTCGGGTACGAGCCCGCCCGCGTCGATCGCCGTGCCGGCCGCGATGCGCTCCAGCGAGGCGGATCCGGTGACCAGCGCCAGACCGGTGACGTCGTCGGCGGTCAGCCCCTCCTTGCGGGCGGCGGGCAGCGCGGCCACCCGGTCGACGCTGCCGCTGCCGAAGGTGCCGATGACCTCAGCCGGCGGCAGCTCTCCGGCGGGCAGCGGTGCCGACTCGGCGGCGAGCAGTTCGCTGTACGCCTGCGGGGACCGTCGTACCGTCTGCGCGGCGTTGTTGATCAGGATGTCCAGCGGGCCCTCGGCGGCGACGGAGTCGGCCAGCGCGACGACCTGGGCGGGGTCGCGGAGGTCGATGCCGACGATCTTCAGCCGGTGGATCCACTCGTCGCTGTCCGGCATCGCCTTGAAGCGGCGGATCGCGTCGTTCGGGAAGCGGGTGGTGATCGTGGTGTGGGCACCGTCGCGCAGCAGGCGCAGCGCGATGTACATGCCGATCTTCGCCCGGCCGCCGGTGAGCAGCGCGCGGCGGCCCGTGAGGTCCGTACGCGCGTCGCGCCGGGCCCTGTTCTCGCGGGCGCAGTCCTGGCAGAGCTGGTGGTAGAAGGCGTCCACCTCGGTGTAGCGGGTCTTGCAGATGTAGCAGGACCGCGGCCGCTGGAGGATGCCCGCGATCTCCGCGGTGGCCGAGGAGGAGGGCAGGACGCCCTGCGTCTCGTCGTCGATCCGCTCGGCGGAGCCGGTGGCGGTCGCCTCGGTGACGGCCTTGTCGTGGGCCGTCTTGGCGGCGCGGCGCTCCTGGCGGCGGCGCTGCTTCACGGTCCGGTAGATCCCGGCGGTGGCGCGTCGCACCGTGATGGCGTCCGGGTGGTCGACGTCGATGGAGTCGAGCTCGTCCAGCACGCTCAGGCAGACGGCCAGCCGCTCCGGAGCGATACCGGGACCGAAGTCCTCGATTTCGGGCGCGAGTCCCTGGCTTTCCTCTGTCACCGTCATGCTGCTGCTTCCTCTGTCGTCCTGGGTGGTGTCGGCGGATCGAAGTCGGTCAGGTCGTCGTGACCCCGGCCACGTTCCGCCGGACACCGCCTGCCCCGCGGGCCACCGGTCGTCGCGGGCCCGGACACCCGGTCAAGTCTGCCATGGGCGCAACCCTCCTCCGTCCGGGTGTACAAATGCTCCGCGCGCGCGGAGGCGGGCGCGGCCCGGGTGGCCGGTGACGCGGCCCACTCACCGCGCCGACCGGATCTCCTCGAAAGTTTCTGAAATCGGCAGGCATGACTCCGGAATCCCCGGGCAGACGCCGGACCGACAGCTACGGCAACAGGGAGGGCGACACCATGACGGCGATGTCATTGCGAACCACCGGAGCTGGCGCCGCGCAGGCGTCGCTGCACGACCGGGCCGGGACGCGGGCACCTGCCGGTATCGGTACGGAGACCGGCCAGGGCGAACTGCCCTGGATCGAAGAGGCCGGGAAGGTGGCCCCGCAGGACGCGCGGGCCCTCTCGAAGATCTTCTTCGACCGCCTCCAGACGGTCGAGGAAGGCACCCGCGAGCATCAGTACGCCCGCAACACCCTGATCGAGATGAATCTCTCACTGGTGCGGTTCGCGGCCTCGCGGTTCCGCAACCGGGGCGGGGACGACACCGAGGACATCATCCAGGTCGGCACGATCGGCCTGATCAAGGCGATCGACCGGTTCGACCTCTCCCGCGAGGTGGAGTTCGCCACCTTCGCGGTGCCGTACATCGTGGGTGAGATCAAGCGGTTCTTCCGTGACACCACCTGGTCCGTGCACGTGCCGCGCCGGCTCCAGGAGCTGCGCGTCGAACTGGCCAAGGCCAAGGAGCAGCTCTCCGCGAAGCTGGACCGCGACCCCACGGTGAAGGAGCTCTCGGCCCATCTCGACCTCTCCGAGGAGGAGATCATCGAGGGTCTGGTCGCCGCCAACGGCTACTCGGCCGGCTCGCTCGACACCCCGTCCTCCGAGAGCGACGACGGCCAGGACCAGCGGGCCTACGCCGAGATGCTGGGCGAGCGGGACCCCGCCATGGAGACGGTCGAGAACCTGCACACCCTCGCGCCGCTGCTGGAGCAGCTCGACGACCGCGAGCGCCGCATCGTGCAGATGCGGTTCGGGCAGGAGATGACCCAGGCGCAGATCGGCGCGGAGCTGGGCGTTTCACAGATGCACGTGTCCCGGCTGCTGAGCCGGATCGTGGCGCGGCTGCGCGCCGGGATGTCCGTCGAGGAGTAGGACCGTTTTCGGTCGGGTAGCAGCCGCCGGACTCGCTCCGGCCGGCCCTCCCGGGACCCACGTCCGGCGCTCCGGCACCGGACGTGGGTCATTTATGCTTCCAGGCACGGTGCGGGGAGACCCGCGCCTTCCTTATGAGGGGGTGGAGTGTGACCGAGCTGCCCACGAGGGGTGTGCCGGTCCGTCAGGCGGGACCCGCCGCGGTTCCCGCTCAGCAGACGACGGCCGTCGCGGCCGCGAACGGCTCCGTGTGGGGCGTGGACGCGGTGATCCTTCTGGTGGAGGACGACGCCGGGGACGCCCTCCTGGTCGAGGAGATGCTCTCCGACAGCGACCTCGACCCCTCCCTCACCTGGTGCAAGACGCTGGCGGAGGCACGACAGTTCCTGCGGACCTGCCGCACCCCCGTCTGTGTGTTGCTCGATCTGCACCTTCCCGACGTGCACGGGCTCGACGCCGTGACGCAGATCGTGGAGGCGTCCGGGGACGCGGCCATCGTGGTGCTGACCGGACTCACGGAGGCGGGTACCGGGCTCTCGGCCGTGGCCAACGGCGCCCAGGACTACCTGGCCAAGGGCCGGCTCGATCCGGAGACGCTGGGCCGCGCGATCCGGTACGCCCTCCAGCGCAAGCAGGTGGAGCGGGCCGCGGCGGCGCTGCGGGCCAATCAGCAGATGGCGCAGGAGAACGCCCGGCTGGAGCGGGGCCTGCTTCCCGTGCCGCTGCTGCGGGACGACCGCTTCGAGGCGGTGGCCCGCTACGAACCGGGTCGGGTCCACGCCCTGCTGAGCGGTGACTTCTACGACGTGGTGCAGACGGCGGACGGCACCGTGCACGCGGTCATAGGGGACGTGTCCGGCCACGGCGCCGCCGAGGCCGCGCTCGGGGTGTGTCTACGGGTGGCCTGGCGTACCGCGGTGCTCTGTGGCACCAGCCCGCTCGACCAGATCAATCTCCTGGAGGAGATACTGGTGGCGGAGCGTTCCGACCCGCACCTCTTCGCGACGGTGACCACGCTCACCTTCACTCCGGACGGGAGCCGGGTGGGCATCGTGCGCGCCGGTCACCCGGGGCTGCTCCTGCGCCAGGGCGGCGAGATCTCCTGGGTGGAGCCCGAGACCGGTATGGCGCTCGGGCTGCTGCCGGGGGCGCGGCACTGGTCGGAGAGCGAACTGGCGCTGGGCCCGGACAGCAGTCTGGTGCTCTTCACGGACGGCCTCTTCGAGGGGCGTACCGGCCCCGACAGCCGCCTCGGCGAGGAGGGGCTCCTCGCGATGGCGCAGGGCTGCTCGGAGCTGGCGGCCCGGCCGTTCATCGACGCCCTCGTGGCGGGGGCCACGGCCGGGGCGGCGCCCTGGGGCGGGCTCGCGGACGACGTGGCCGTACTGCATCTGAGCTGGGGAAAGGTGGAAAACAATGGCTGACCCCCAGGGGAAGCCCATACGCGCTGGAGGCGCCTCACGGCTGTCGGTGCAGAGCTGGGTCCACCTGATCCTGGGCGGCTTCGTCGTCGTGGTCGTCACCTGTCTGGTGATCGGCTCGGTGGTCCTCAGCGAGATGTCCGCGCGGACGAACGAGCTGGTCGACCGGGTCCAGCCGGCGCGCTCGGCCTCGTTCCAGCTCCAGAACGCGCTGCTCAACCAGGAGACGGGTGTCCGGGGCTTCGTGCTCACCGGCGACGACTCGTTCCTCGAACCGTACAAACAGGGTCAACGCGACGAGAAGGAGCGGCTGGCCCGGGTGCGGGAGCTGGTCGGGTCCGAGCAGCCGTACGCCGGTGACCTGGACCGGATCGCGGCGGCGGCCGCGAAGTGGCGCACCTCGCAGGCGGAGCCGCTGATCGGATCGGTGCGGGCCAGCGGTCCCACCGGTGAGGCGTCGGCGCCGCTGCTGCAGAGCAAGACGGAGTTCGACGCGCTGCGCGCTCTCTACGGTGTCCAGCAGGACCACCTGGACCAGGCCCGTGACCACGCCCGTGACCAGCTGGACGACGCCCGCGCGACCCGCGACCGGGTGCTCCTGGCGCTGATCGCCGGGTTCCTCGCCTCCGTGGTGGCGTTGAGCCTGCTCTTCCACCGGGTGGTCGGCAGGCCGCTGAACCGGCTGCGCGCCGCCTCGGACGAGGTCAGGTCGGGGACGTACGTGGGAAAGATCGACGTGCGCGGTCCCTCGGACGTGCGGTCGGTGGCCTCGGCCGTCGAGTCGATGCGGGTCCGGCTGGTGGACGAGCTCGCGGAGTCGCGGAGCCGGGAGACGCTGCTCGCCGAGCAGACGGAGGAGCTGCGGCGTTCCAACGCGGAGCTGGAGCAGTTCGCGTACGTCGCCTCGCACGACCTCCAGGAGCCGCTGCGGAAGGTGGCGTCCTTCTGCCAGCTGCTGGAGAAGCGTTACGGCGAGGAGCTGGACGCGCGCGGCAAGCAGTACATCGACTTCGCGGTGGACGGCGCCAAGCGGATGCAGGTCCTCATCAACGACCTGCTCACCTTCTCGCGGGTGGGCCGGGTGCACGAGAGCTGGCAGGCGGTGGAGATGGAGCGCGGGCTCGACCGCGCGCTGGCCAATCTGACGCTGGCGATCGAGGACGCCGGGGCGGAGGTCGTCCGGGACGAGCCCCTGCCGGAGGTGCTGGGCGACTCCACGACGCTGGCGATGGTGTGGCAGAACCTGATCGGCAACGCGGTGAAGTTCCGCCGCGCGGACGTTCCCTGCCGGATCGAGGTGGGGTGTGTCCGCGAGGACGAGGTGTGGCACTTCACGGTGGCGGACAACGGCATCGGTATCGCGCCGGAGTTCGCGGACAAGGTGTTCATCATCTTCCAGCGGCTGCACGCGAGGGACGCGTACGACGGCACCGGCATCGGGCTCTCCCTCTGCCGCAAGATCATCGAGTTCCACGGGGGCCGGATCTGGCTGGACCCGGAGCCGGCCGAGGGTACGCTGATCCACTTCACCCTGCCCGTCAGCCCGGACGCCCCCACGCACACCACGGCGGAACTCCTGGCTCCCGCCCTGCTCGCCGTCCCCTCGGGAGATGCCACGTGACCAGTTCCGTACAGCCCATCGAGGTCCTCCTGGTGGAGGACGACCCCGGCGACGAGCTCATGACGCGGGAGGCGTTCGAGGACAACAAGATCCGCAACACCCTGCACGTGGTGCGCGACGGGCAGGAGGCGCTGGACTTCCTCTACCGGCGCGGCCCGCACGCGGGGGCTCCCCGGCCCGACCTGATCCTGCTCGACCTGAACCTGCCGAAGTACGACGGCCGCCAGGTGCTGGAGCAGATCAAGAGCGACGCGGAGCTGGCCACGATCCCGGTGGTGGTGCTGACCACGTCCTCCGCCGAGGAGGACATCCTGCGCAGCTACAAACTGCACGCCAACGCCTATGTCACCAAGCCGGTGGACCTGGACCAGTTCATCGCCGCGGTCCGGCAGATCGACGACTTCTTCGTGACGGTGGTGCGGCTTCCCGGGCGTACGTGAGCCCGCCGCCGGTTTTCCGGATTCACCAGGAGTGGGATGCCCCGGCCCGGGTAGACGGCTCCCGTGACAACGACTCTCACCTCCCCCGCCGGGCCCTGGCTGGAGCACATGAACGAACAGGCCGCTTCGTTGCCGGACGTACCCGGACCTGGCATCCCTTGCACCGACGTCCTGCTGACGGCGGAGGTGTTCGACGGTGAGCCCGGGTGCATCGCGCAGGCGCGCGCCCTGGCGGACCGGTTCCTGACCCGGCTCGCGGCCGAGTGGTTCGCCCCGCTCGGCACCCACACCCGCAGCGATCTGCTGCTGACGGTCAGCGAGCTGGTGACCAACGCGGACCGCTACAGCCACGGCCCGTACCTCCTGGAGCTGGAGGGCACCGCCGAGAGCGTGAGCGTGACGGTCTACGACAGCAGCACCGCGCTGCCGGTGCTGTACTCCCCCGACCCCGCGCGGCTCGGCGGGCACGGCATGGAGATCGTGGTGGCGCTCTGCGACCGGGTGACGGCGGAGGCGGTCCCGGTGGGCAAGCGCATCCGGGCCGAGTTCCGCCTCGGTTCCTGAACCTCGGCCCCGAAGAGCCCCGGCCCGAAGAACCCCGACCCGCAGAGCCCCGACCCCGCAGAGCCCCGGCTCCGAAGAACCTCGGCTCCGCGACGCCGCGGCTCCTGGACGGGCGGGCTCGGCCCGGACGCGCGGGGGCGCCTCTCAGCGCACCGGCTGGCCCTTGCCCAGGGCGATGACACCGTTGCCGGAGACCGTGTAGTACTCCCGGTCCCGCTCCGGGTTGACGCCGATCGCCGCGCCGGGCGGCACGTCGACGTTCTTGTCGAGGATCGCTCCCCGCACGATGGCCCCGCGCCCCACCCGTACGTTGTCGTGCAGCACCGATCCCTGGACGACGGCCCCCTCGGCGACGACGACGCCGGGCGAGAGGACCGACCGGGAGACCTGGCCGCGGATCACGCAGCCGGGGCTGATGACCGACTCGCTCGCGATCCCGCCGGCCACGATTCTCGCGGGCGGCAGCGGACCGGCGTGGGTGTAGATGGGCCAGCGCCGGTTGTCGAGGCTGAAGGCCGGCCGGTCGGAGAGCAGATCCATGTGGGCGTCGTAGTAGGCGTCGAGCGTGCCCACGTCACGCCAGTAGCCGTGCTGTACGGACGTCTCGCCCGGCACGTGGTTCTCGTCGAAGTCGTAGACCTGCGCCTGCCCGCGCGCGGTGAGCATCGGCAGGATGGAGCCGCCCATGTCGTGGACCGAGTGCGGGTCCTCGGCGTCCCGGTGCAACGCGTCCACCAGGACCTTCGTGGTGAAGAGGTAGTTGCCCATGGAGGCGAAGACCCGGTCGGGGTCGCCCGGCAGACCGGGCGGGTCGGTGGGCTTCTCCAGGAACCTCTCGACCTGGGTGCCGTCGGTGCCGGGCGTGATGATCCCGAACGCGGACGCCTCCGCGCGCGGCACCTTGATCCCCGCGACGGTGACGCCCGCCCCGTTGTCGATGTGCTTGGCGAGCATCTGGCGCGGGTCCATGCGGTAGACGTGGTCGGCGCCGAACACGGCCACGTAGTCCGGCTGTTCGTCGTGGACCAGGTTGAGCGACTGGAGGATGGCGTCGGCGCTCCCCAAGTACCAGCGCGGGCCCAGCCGTTGCTGCGCGGGCACCGGTGTGACGTAGTTGCCGAGCAGGCTGGACATCCGCCAGGTCGTGGAGATGTGCCGGTCCAGCGAGTGCGACTTGTACTGGGTCAGTACGCAGATGCGCAGCACGTCCGCGTTGACCAGGCTGGACAGGACGAAGTCGACCAGCCGGTACGTGCCGCCGAACGTCACCGCCGGTTTGGCCCGGTCGGCGGTGAGCGGCATCAGCCGCTTTCCCTCCCCTCCCGCGAGTACGATTCCGAGCACCGAAGGTCCACCGCGCATCGCCGCCCCTTTGTCCGACCTCCACCGGCGCCTTTGCCGGTGGTCACTCACCTGCCGCGCGGATCTCCCGGTACAGTTCCGCGGTGCGGCCGGCCACCCGGTCCCACCCGAACTCCTCGACGGCGCGCCGCCGTCCGGCCGCGCCCATCCTCCGGGCCCCGGCCACGTCGCCGACCACCGTGTTCAGCGCTTCGGCGAGCCGGAGTTCGAAGCGCTCCGGCTCCGCCTCTTCGTACGGGACGAGCAGACCCGTACGCCCGTCGTCGACCACCTCGGGGATCCCGCCGACGGCGGAGGCGACCACGGGTGTGCCGCACGCCATCGCCTCCAGGTTGACGATGCCGAGCGGTTCGTACACCGAGGGGCATACGAACACCGTCGCGTGGGTGAGGAGTTGGACGACGTCGGGCCGGTCGAGCATCTGCGGGATCCAGTGCACGCCTTTGCGGCCGGCGTCGAGTTCCTCGTACGCGAGGCGGAACTCCTCGGCGAGTTCGGGGGTGTCGGCGGCTCCGGCGCACAACACCAGCTGGGTGCCCGGCTCCAGGAGGCGCGCGGCACGCAGCAGGTGCGGGACGCCCTTCTGGCGGGTGATCCGTCCGACGAACAGGACGTACGGCCGGTCCGGGTCGATGCCGAGCCGGGCGAGGACGTCCGTGCCGGGGTCGGGGGCGTAGAGCCGGGTGTCGATGCCGTTGTGGATGACCCGCACCCTGGCCGCGTCGAGCTCCGGATAGCAGGCGAGGATGTCGTCGCGCATGCCGTGCGACACCGCGACGACCGCGTCGGCGGAGGCGAGGGCGGTGCGCTCGGCCCAGCCGGAGAGGGCGTATCCGCCGCCGAGCTGCTCGGCCTTCCAGGGGCGCAGGGGTTCCAGCGAGTGGCAGGTGACCACGTGCGGGATGCCGTGCTGGAGCTTGGCGAGGTGGCCTGCGAGGTTGGTGTACCAGGTGTGCGAGTGGACCAGGTCGCGGTCGCCGAGGGCGGCGGCCATCGACAGGTCCACGGAGAGCGCCCGCAGCGCGTCGTTGGCTTCGGCCGGGAGCGCCGGGCGGTGCCAGTGCACGCCGTCCTCCCCGCCGTCGGGCTCGCCCCAGGCGTGCACGGCGAGATCGACCAGCGGCCGTAGTTCGCGCGCCAGGAACTCGACGTGCACGCCGGCGCCGCCGTACACGCCGGGGGGGTACTCGCGGGTGAGCAGTCCGACCCTCATGCCTTGATGGTCACTCACGCGGCGCCTGCGCGAAAGACCCCGTCACGGGTCGGTGGAACCGGGGCCTGTGTGGATCATGCCGGGCTCGGGGGGTCCTGGTCGTCACGTTGCGGGTACGCCGCGTGGCGGTGCGGATCTTCTGCGGCGGGCCCGGGGAAGGAGGGCTACCGTCGAAGGAAGGACGTCGCACACCTGCCCGTACTACGGAGGCAGTACGCCGGATCGCCCCCTCTGGGACGACGACTCGGCGGCTTGCGGAGGACATCGTGGTCCCATGAGTTCCCTCGTGCTTTCCGTGCTGTTGTCCCTGGTCTCCGCGGTCGCCTACGCGGCCGGGGCGATCGTGCAGGAGCGGGTGGCCTCCGGCGGGGACCGGCGCTCGTACGCGCCGTTGCGCAACGCCGCCTGGTGGGCGGCCGTGGGGCTCAACGGCGCGGGGGCGCTGCTGCACGTGGTGGCGCTGGCGTACGGCCCGCTCAGCCTCGTCCAGCCGCTCGGGGCGCTGACGATCGTCTTCGCGCTGCCGATGGCGGCGCTCTTCGTCGGGCGTGCGGCGGGGCGCACCGCGTGGCGCGGGGCCGTCATGGCGACGGTGGGACTCGCGGGACTGCTGGCGCTCACCGGGAGCGCCGAATCGCACGCGCTGGGTGGTGCCGACCAACTGCTGCTGGCGACCGCGACCTTCGGGGCGGTCGCGGCGCTCTTCCTGGCGGGTCAGGGGCTGGGGCAGCGGCCGATGTTGCGCAGCGTGGTGCTGGCGACCGGTGCGGGGGTGGCGTTCGGAATGGCCTCGGTGTTCACCAAGACGGTGGCCGTCGAGTGGACCTCGGGCGCGCTCGGGGAGGGGCTGCCGTCGCTGCTGGTGATCGCGGTGTTCGCAGCGGCCGGGCTACTGCTGTCGCAGGCGGCGTACCGGGGGGCGGGGCTGACCGCGCCGCTGGCCACGGTGACGGTGGTGAACCCGGTGGTGGCGGCGGTGGTCGGGCTCACGCTCTTCGGGGAGCACTTCCGCTTCGGGCCGGTGGGGACCCTGCTGGCGCTGGCGAGCGGTGCGCTGGCGGCGGCCGGGCTGGTGCTGCTGACGACTCAGCGGCTGGCCGCCGAGCGGCGGGACGGCCGGCCCGCCGACGCCGACGGGGCGGACGGGGCGGACTCCGGGGTTACGCGGCGCCGGACGCCCGGACCCCGGAAGGGCGGGCGGGGCCGGGTGGCGCTGCCGGAGCCCGCCGAGGAGCCCGAACGGCCCGCCGCCGGATCGTCCGGCGGCGGGCGGTCGCACTCCCCGGCGGTGGGCGGACCCTCGTCGGCCGCCCCCGGTAGCGGGCTCAGACCTTGACCCCGCCTGCCCTCAGGTAGGCGAGGGGGTCCACGTCGGAGCCGTAGGCGGGCCCGGTGCGGATCTCGAAGTGGAGGTGCGGGCCGGTGGCGTTGCCGGTGGAGCCGGAGCGGGCGATGCGCTGTCCGGCGGAGACCTGCTGGCCGGCGCGCACGTTCAGGGCCGAGAGGTGGGCGTACTGGCTGTACTTGCCGTCGCCGTGGCGGATCACGATCTCGTACCCGTACGCGCCGGCCCAGCCGGCGGAGACGACGGTGCCCTTGGCGACGGCCTTCACCGAGGTGCCGGTGGCGACCGGGAAGTCGACGCCGGTGTGGTAGCCGCTGGCCCAGGAGCCGGACTGGTGGTACGGGGTGCCCAGGGACGCCTGCACGGGGGCGACCATTCCGACCGCCTTCGACGCCTGCTTGGCGGGGGCGGGGGCGGCCGCCGGTTTCGCCTGCGCGGGCTTCGCGGCCGCGGGCTTCGCGGCGGGCTTGGTGGCGGCGGGCTTGGCGCTCTGCTGTTTCGCGGTGCCGGATGCCGCCCGGGCGGGCGCGAGGTCGAGTCGCTGGCCGGGGAGGATGAGATCGGGGTCCTCGCCGATGACCGTGCGGTTGGCGGTGTAGAGCCCCTGCCAGCCGCCCTGGAGCCGCTCGGTGGCGGCGATGGCGGAGAGCGAGTCGCCGCGCGCCACGGTGTACGCCTCGCGCTTGCCCGGCACCGTGGTGGGGGTGGCGGCGGGGGCCTTCTTCGGCGCCTGCCCGGCGGTGGCGGCCGAGGTCTTCTTCGGGGTCTGCGCGGCGGTGGCGGCCGAGGTCTTCTTGGGGGTCTGCGCGGCTACCCGCTTGGCCGCTGTCTGCTTCGCGGTGGCCGGTAACGCGGCGGGGCGGGACCCCTGGGCCTGCGTGACCGTTCCGGACCCGGCGTCGTCGCGGGTCAGCCCGGCCCGCTCGGAGCAGACCGGCCACGCGCCCGGACCCTGCCCGTCGAGGACCTTTTCGGCGATCGCGATCTGCTGGTCCTCGGTCGCGAGATCGGCGCGTGCGGCGAAGGCGGTGCCACCGTACGCGGCCCAGGTGGACCCGCTGAACTGGAGCCCGCCGTAATAGCCGTTGCCGGTGTTGATGTGCCAGTTGTTCGTCGACTCGCAGGCGGCGACCTTCTCCCACGTGCCCACGGACGCGGCGTGGGCGGTGCCCGCCGCGATCAGGGGCAGGGCTATCCCCGCACCTCCCGCCGTCACCGTGAGCGACGCCCGGTTGATCCGACTCGGCTGGTATCTGCGATGCCGTCCGTTCGCGGCCATGATGAGGCTCCCCCGCTGGCAGGTGGACACAGTTCAGGCGTCAACTTAGGTGCGCACAAAGGCTCGTGACAAGTGCACGACCACACCGGCGTCCCCGCCGGAGCCGGGCGCGAACGCCCGGAATCCGTCCTCCGGGCGCCTGACCAGGGCCGCGGGCACGGCGGTCGCGATGCGGGCCGTGGCCGGTGACCATGGTCACCGACTGTCGATCAGCCGGGGAGGACCGCGTTCCACTCCTCCCGGGTGGGGCCGTCGTGCCGGGGCGCGAAGCCGGGGCGTGCGGCCAGCCAGGCGCCCACGTGCCGGTCCACTTCGTCGGTGCCGTAGGCCTCGTGGGGGTGGAGCAGGAGATGGCGCACCTGGGCCCGGGCCCGCATGACGACGGGATCCTCGAAGGCACAGGCGGCCCGGGCGGCGGACCAGCGGTCCAGGTGCGGTGAACTCACCGCGAGCCGCTGCCCGTTGGCACGGTCGGCGGCCACCTGCCCGTCGAACCACGGGCGGAGAGCCTGGTTCGTCCAGGCGTGGTACGTAGCCGGGTCGGCGGCGATCCGGTCGGCATGGGTGGCGAGGTACTGGGCGGCGCGGAGCCCGAGGGCGGTTCCCTGGCCCAGCGTGGGGTTGGTGTGGATGAGGCTGTCCCCGGCGCCGACCAGGCCGCTGACCACGGGTCCGCGGTCGTCGGTCAGCGCGGTCCAGCGGTTGTCCAGGCCCGCCATCGCGAGAACACCCGACTCCGGTACGGGAGCCAGGGCGAGCCAGGCGTCGAGGGCGGGGAAGAGCCGGGCCACGGCCTCGAACACGGCTGGGTCGGTGAGTGCGCCGCGGGTGGGGTCGCCCGTCGGAAGAACGAGGTTGACGGCGAAGGTGTCGTTGTCGGAGGGAAAGACCCCGGCGAGCGCGAACGGTGCGGCCGAACCGGTCTTCACCCGCCCGGGATCGCGCGGGCCGTCGGGGTGCAGGCGGTACCAGCGGCAGAGATACGCGATCCCGGTCCGGTGGTTTTCGGCCACGGGCGGGCGGCAGCCGGCCTCGGTCAGCCAGCCGGGCACCGGCGAGCGCCGGCCGGACGCGTCGACGACGAGGTCCGCCCGGTGCGTCTCCTCTCCCACCCGCACGCCGGTGACCCGGGCGGGACGACCCGCCTCGACGGTGAGGCCGCGCACCCGGCGACCCGGCCGCACCTCGACGGCGGGTTCCCGCCGTACGGCCGCGAGCAGGGCGGCCTCCAGCACGATGCGGCGGGTGCGCAGGGTGACCAGCTCCTCGTCGCCCGGACGGTACGGGGGATGCTCGTCGAACCAGTCGAACTCGTGGTACTCCCGGGCCCCGCGCGCCAGCAGGTCGGCGTACACGTCGGGGGTCTCGGCGCGCAGCACCGTGCGCACGGGCGCGAGGAGCGCGTGGGGCTGGTCCGCCTGCGGGACCCGGGGTCTGCGCCAGTGGAAGAAGTCCTGGTCCAGGTCGTCGCCGGCCTGTCGGGCGTCCTGCTCGAACAGGGTGACCGGGTGGCCGCGCCGGGCGAGCATGAGCGACGCCCCCAGTCCACTGATCCCCGCCCCGATCACCGCGACCCGCACCATGAGCGCCTCCTCGCGTCCCCGTACTCGTACCCGTCGGCGTCTCTCCGCTCAGGAGGAGGCGGCGCGTACGGCGGTCACGGCCAGGGTGGTGTACTCCATCGTGAAGCGTCCGCCCAGGGAGTCGATGGCACCCCCGACCGCC
Organism: Streptomyces sp. NPDC001493; assembly: GCF_053597235.1. NCBI lineage: Bacteria > Bacillati > Actinomycetota > Actinomycetes > Kitasatosporales > Streptomycetaceae > Streptomyces > Streptomyces sp. NPDC001493. The sequence continues at coordinate 346,318 of NZ_JBSFHV010000001.1, read as the reverse complement.
TCCAGCACCTCGGCGAGCTGACCGGGACGGAGTCGGGTGAGGCCGCCGGTGGTGGGGAGCAGATCCAGCCATTGGTCGCGGGTGTAGGACCGCTCCCAGTCGAAGCGCCACTGCTCGGGCTCCTCGAACCGTCCGGTCTCCCGGATCCTGTCGCCGATTTTCGCGTAGACCGCCTCGTAGAGGCCGAGCGGACGCCGGGCCGGCTGGCCGCTGAACGGGGAGTCTGGTGCCGCCCGCCGGAGTGCCTCGGCCAGCGGTTCCGCCACCTCGGCCGGCGGCTCGTACGCATGTCCGAAGATCGCCAGCCGTCCGCCCGGCCGCAGTACACGGGCCGCCTTCACGGCACCGGCGACCGGGTCCACCCAGTGCCACGACTGGGCGGCGACGACCGCGTCGAAGGTCCGGTCGCCCGGCTGCCAGTCCTCGAAGGTGGCCACCTCGACCCGCAGGCCACGGGCCCGCGCGAAGTCGGCCATCCGCGCGTCGGGCTCGACGCCGAGCACCTCGCAGCCGAGCGCCTGGAACTGGCGGGCCGCGATGCCGGTGCCGCAGCCGACGTCGAGCACGTCCCGCGCCTCGGACCCGGGGTTCCCGGCGGCGATCCGCGTCACCAGCGGTTCGGGATAGCCGGGCCTGGCCCGGTCGTACCCTTGCGCGTCGGCGCCGAACGACTCAGCCATACGCCGGGCCTGATGCGACGCCACTCGGGGTGATTCCGGCTGCTCCCGCGGTAGTGTGGGCATGCGCCCACTTTAACGGGCACATGCCCACTCGACAACGGGTTCCGAGGGGCTGACGCACGAGAGGATCTGTGAGTGCCGACCGGGGTGCACCTTCGCGACGCGCGGCAGCAACTGTTCGACGCCGCCGAACGCGTGCTGTTGCGCGACGGCCCGAACGGGCTGACCAGCCGGGCCGTCACCGACGAGGCGGGATGCGCCAAAGGCGTCCTGCACCGGCACTTCGCCGACTTCGACGCCTTCCTCACCGACCTGGTGCTCGACCGGGCCGCACGGCTGGAGCGGCAGGCGGACGTGCTGCGCGGGTCGGCCGGCACGGGCACGGTGGCCGACAACCTCGCCAGCGCGCTGACCACCTTGTTCGGGCCGGTTCCGGTGGCGATCATCCCGCTCATCACCTTCCGGGACGAGCTGCGCGCACGGCTGCGGCAGGCCCGGCCCGGAGGCGGCATCGCGATCCTCGCCGAGGCCACGGCCGCGATCTCCGGCTACCTCGCCGCCGAGCGGGAACGGGGCCGCATCGCGGCGGACGCCGACATCGACGCGCTCACCCTTTCCCTGGTCGGCGGCGGGCATCTCCTCTTCGCGGACCGTGACCCCGGCCCGTCGGACGCGGCGGCCGTCAGCAGGCTCGTGACCGCGGTCGTCGCGGATGCCGTGCGGCGGCGGCCGGTCTGAGGGCCGTCCGGCGACTGCGACTGCCCGCAGCCGCGTCCGGGGGCAGGGCTGCCCTCGTGGGGCGGAACCGCTGCGATCGCCGCCGGTTGGCGGCTTCTACGGGCGCCGCTCCCACGTGGCCCGGGTGAGTTCGTACTCGACTTCGCCGTGCTCGGACCCTTCGATGGCCTCCGGCCAGTCCTCGGTGAAACCGCGGAGGAACGACAGGCCCGCCTTCTCCATCACACGCCGGGATCGGGTGTTGACCGCCATGGTGTTCGCGGTCACCCGCTCCACCCCGAGAGCCGTGAAGCCCTTGCGGATCAGGGCCCGCGCCCCCTCGGTGGCGTAACCGCAGCCCCAGGCGGCCTTGTTCAGCCGGTAGCCGAGCTCCACCACGGCGGGGTCGTGGTCGTCCAGGGGCCGGAACTCGAACCAGCCCAGGAAGACGCCGGCGTCCTTCTCCTCGGCGGCCCAGTAGCCGCGGGTCCCGAAGCACGGGTGGTCGTGGAGGAGTCTGGGCAGGGTCCGCGTCTGGATCACCTCGCGACTCGTGGGGCGCCCGCCGTTGATGAAGCGCATGACGTCGGGGTCGTTGTCCAGTGCGAGCAGGTGGTCGGCGTCTGCCTCGGTGAACGCGCGCAGCATGAGCCGATCGGTCTCCAGGAAAGTTTTCACACCGCGATCTTCACCACCGGCAGTTGGGACCGCAACGGACATGCGCAGCAGCCGGAGGAGGAGGAGCGGGCGTACGCACCACCTCGGTCACGGCGATGGGTTGGCTCCTTGGACGACCGGCCATCGGAAGCGCGCTGCGGCTGACGTGAGGCGGTGAACCCCTATGCCGTGGAGGGTCACGAGGGCGGTGTGGACGGGGTCGAGTTCCCCGACCGGGCGCCCGAAGTAGGCGAGGATCTGCGTGAGTTCCAGGTCGATGGCTTCGGTCGAGTCGGTGATGCGGTCGAAGCGGGCTCCGAGGCGAACCGGCCCGAGCATGCAGCGCACGGTGGCAGTGGCCTCGGACGGTCCCACGATGGTGACCTGATCGATCGCCAGTTCCACCTCGACCGCGTGGATGCCAGACGTGAGGGGCTCGGTCATGACGCGGCTTTGGTGCATCGAACCAGGATGACGGCCTCGAAGCGGGCGGCGGAGGCGGGCTCCTCAAGGTCTCGCGGCTGTGCCGCTGAGCGTCTCACGTCCCAACACTACGAACCTCTCAGCCAGTTCCTCGCACATTTCAATGGCCTCGCTTGCACATTGCTCGTCTCCCCGTCCACGAGCCAGGAGTTCAACCTCGTTGCGCCAAAGGTTCATGGCCGCCATCAGGTTGTCCGCAGCACGCGCCATCAGGTCCGGCCCGAGCAGCTTCACGACGTCCACGGCTTCATCAGCCTCCTCGACAGCCGACCCGAACTGCTGAAGCGCTTCGGTCATGTCGGAGGGCCGCCGAGCACCCTCTCCCTGCAACACCACGTGGGCGGCGCGGCCCACTCGGTATGCGCGACTGCACGCCGTGGCGAGCGTCGAATAGGCCGAGGTTCTTCCCTGCCTCTCCGACTGATCGTTCTGAGTGCGCCGCTGTTCCGATCCACCGAGGCGGGTGGCGGTTCGCGTCCCCACCACTCCGCTCACTGCGCCCACGACTGTTCCGATCAGCCCGATAACCGCTCCGTCCATGTCCTCATTCAAGTTGAAGAGGGCGGATGATGCCCGGCTCTCTCCCAAACCTCGGAGCCGACCTGGTGTACGCATGGCACCTTCGTGCGCCATGTCTGCTCATGAGCGACTGCCGAAAGGCCGTGGCCCGACCGGCCATCCTTCTCGCCATGCCGGTCTGGCCACCGATGGCACCGCCAAGTCCGGAGTGGGCAGGATCGGCACTCGTACGCGCCGATGGGCCGGCCCCGCACATCTGGCCGGCGATGCGGGGCTCGACGAGCAAGGATCAACAGAGCGCGAGCTTGAACCCCTCGTGGCTGCGCGCGAAGCCCAGAGCGGCGTAGAAGCGGTGGGCGTTGTCGCGCTGCTTGTGGCTGGTCAGCTGGACCAGCGCGCAGCCACGCGCGCGTGCCCGGGCGGCCGTCTGCTCCATCAGGGTGCGGCCGAGCCCGCCCCCGCGCCGGTCCGCGCGGATGCGTACCGCTTCGATCAGGACCCGCTCGGCGCCGCCTTTGCCGAGCCCGGGGATGTACGTGGCCTGGAGGCACCCCACCACCGTGCCGTCGTCCTCCACCAGGACCAGCATCTCGTTGCGCGGGTCCGTGTCGATCGCCGCGAAGGCGCGCTCGTACGACTCCGTCACCGTGACCGCCGCCGGGTCCACCACGCGTTCCTCGTCGGCGAGCAGGGCGAGTACGGCGGGCAGGTCGGCGCGGGTCGCGGGGCGCAGGGCATGAGAGGGTACGGCCTCGGCGGACTCGGGAACGACCTCGGCGGACTCGGACTCGGGCGCGGGGGGAGCAGACATGGCACAGACCCTAACCGGCCCCCTGACCGGGGATGTTCGCACCCCCGTCCGGTGATCACGACCCCCCGGAAGCCGGGACGGAGCGCGCCGCCCCGTTCACCCGGCCCGGCCGGACACCTCCAACCGCTCTCCGCGTCACACGCCTTCGGCCACCACCGCCCTGGCGCGCACCGCGGCTGCCGGAGTGCGGGCGGGTCCGGTCGCGGCGTCGGGGACGGGCCCCGGGGTGGGGCGGCTGCCGCCCCGGGCGAGGAAGTCGGAGAGGGGCAGGGTGGCCGCGCCGACGGTGACGGCGTCCGGGCCCAGCCGGCCCATCTCGATGGTGACGCGGGCGGCGGCGTGGCGGAGCGCGTACGCGTCGGCGTACCGGCGGATCGCGGGGAGGAGGTGGGGGCCGATCAGCAGTCCCGCCCAGCCGCCGAGCAGGATGCGCTGGGGCAGGAAGAGGTTGACGAGGTCCGCGAGTGCGGCGCCGAGGCATTCGGCGGTCTCGTCGAGCAGGGCCACCGCGACGGGGTCGGGGTCGGCGCCGCCGGGCGGCGGGTAGGCGGCGGCGAGGAGGGCGGCGAGCGCCGCTTCGTCGTCGGTGTCCTCGGGGAGCGGTCCGCCGGCTTCGTACCAGCGTTCGCGCATCGCCTCGCCGCCCGCGTACGCCTCCAGGCAGCCGATGGAGCCGCAGCGGCACCGGCGCCCCCTCAACTGGACGGTGGTGTGGCCCCACTCCAGCGGGACGCTGCTGCGGTCCTCGTCGAGGACGCCGCCCCGGTTCACGCAGGCGCCGACGCCGGAGCCGATGAGGGCGATGGCGGCGGCGTCCGCGCCGCGGCCGCCGCCGAACCACATCTCGGCCTGCCCGAGCGTCTTGGCACCGTTGTCGATGAAGAACGGCACCTCGGCGGGGATGTCGACGGCCTCGCGCAGCAGCCGCTCGAAGGGGACGGCCCGCCAGCCGATGGTCTGCCCGTGCACGACCGCCCCTGATCCGTCGGGGCCGTCGCTCCCCGAGGCGTGGGGGCGTTCGATGATGCCGGGGACCCCGATGCCGATACCGAGCAGCCGGTGCGCGTCGGCGCCCGCGTCGGCGAGGACGTCCTCGACGGCGGCCCGCACATGGCCGACGATGCGCTCGACGTCGTACCCGTGCTGCGCCAACGGCCGCTCGGTGCGGGCGAGTTCCGTGAGAGCGAGGTCGAACAGCTCGACGCGCACCCGGGTTTCGCCGATGTCGATCCCGATCAGCAGGCCGCCCGCGGGCGCCACCCGGAGGAGGGTGCGCGGCCGCCCGCCGTCCGAGTCGACGATCCCCGCTTCTTCGAGGACCCCCTCAGCGACGAGCTCGGCGACGACGTTGCTGATGGAACCTGAACTCAGCCCGGTCGCCGGAGCGAGCTCCTGGCGGCTCAACGGGCCGTCGAAATACAACCGTTGCAATACCCTTGCCCGGTTGCCCCGTCGCAGGTCACGCACGGTCCGTCTGTTGCGCTCGGCCATGTTGCTCCCTTCCTTCCCGCAACATACCCCGGTCCAACCCCTTGACGCGACCTTCCTTCAGCTCTTAGATCACGGCATAAATTAAGTCATGGAGGCCGTTCGGTTCCCGAACGCAGCCATCCCCGGAAAGGGGCCATCCCGTATGCGCAACATCAGAGCCGCCGCAGCCGCCACCCTCGCGATCTCCATCGCCGCCGGAGTCACCGGCTGCGGAGGCGGGTCCAACTCGGGCGGCGGAAGCAACGAGTCGCCGAAGACCCTCACGTACTGGGCCTCCAACCAGGGGCCGAGCGTCGAGGCGGACAAGAAGATCCTCACCCCCGAGCTGAAGAAGTTCGAGGAGCAGACCGGCATCAAGGTGAAGCTGGAGGTCGTCCCCTGGTCCGACCTCCTCAACCGGATCCTCGCCGCCACCACCTCCGGTCAGGGCCCGGACGTGCTGAACATCGGCAACACGTGGTCCGCCTCGCTGCAGGCCTCCGGCGCGCTGCTGCCCTGGGACACGAAGAACTTCGACGCGATCGGCGGCCGGGACCGGTTCGTCGAGTCGGCGGTCGCCTCGGCCGGTGCGGAGGGTCAGGACCCCGCCGCCGTGCCGCTGTACTCGCTGGCGTACGCGCTCTACTACAACAAGAAGATGTTCGCGGACGCCGGCATCGCGACACCGCCGAAGACCTGGGACGAGCTGGTCGCGGACGGCAAGAAGCTGTCCAAGGACGGCAAGTGGGGTCTGGGTGCCGAGGGCGGCAACCTCTCCAACAACATCCACCAGGTGTTCGTCCTCGGCAAGCAGCACGGTGCCGACTTCTTCGACTCCGCCGGCAAGCCGACCTTCACCTCGGACGGTGCCGTCGCCGCCGTGAAGCAGTACGTCGACTTCATGGCCAAGGACAAGATCATCGCTCCGGGCAACGCGGAGTACGCGCAGAACCAGTCGCTCACCGACTTCGCCAAGGGCCGTACCGGGATGGTGCTGTGGCAGGCCGCCGCCACCACCTTCGCCGCCCAGGGCATGACGCCGGACGACTGGGGCGTCGCCCCCGTGCCGGTCCCCTCCGGGGCCCCCGGCCAGGACAAGCAGACCAACTCCATGGTCGCCGGCATCAACATCGCGGTGTTCAAGAACACCAAGAACATCGACGGCGCCAAGAAGTTCGTGAAGTTCATGACCAGCGACGAGGAGCAGAAGCTCCTCAACAAGACCTACGGGGCGATCCCGCCGGTCAAGGCCGCCCAGCAGGACGCGGCGTTCGGCGTGAACGACCTCGCGGTGCTGCGCGACACGCTGTCCACCAGCGCGGCCCCGCTCCCGCAGGTGCCGAACGAGTCCCAGTTCGAGACGGCCGTGGGCACCGCGGTCAAGGACCTGTGGGCCGACGCCGCGGCGGGCAAGCCGGTGACCACCGAGACCGTCAAGGCGGCTCTCGAAAAGGCCCAGCAGACCATGGGGCAGTGAGGTTCGAACCATGACTTCCACCGTGACCGCCGACCCCCGGGTCGGTAAGTCGGACAGCGGTGGGGGCCGGGGCACCGGGGGTGCGCGCAGGAGACTGCCGCGCATCCCCGACCGGATCCGCAACGGCGGACTGCCCTATCTCCTGCTCCTCCCGGCGATCCTGCTCGAACTGCTCGTCCACCTGATCCCGATGATCGTCGGGATCGTGATGAGCTTCCGCCAGCTCACCCAGTTCTTCATCAGCAACTGGGGCAACGCGCCCTGGACCGGCCTCGACAACTACAGCATCGCCGTCGACTTCGACGCCCCGATCGGCGAGGCCCTGCTCCACTCCTTCTTCGTCACCTGCGTCTTCACCTTCTTCGCCGTCGGCCTGTCCTGGCTGTTCGGCGTGGCGGCCGCGATCATGCTCCAGGAGAGCTTCAAGGGCCGAGGCGTACTGCGGGCGATCTTCCTCGTCCCGTACGCGCTGCCGGTCTACGCGGCCGTCATCACCTGGGCGTTCATGTTCCAGCGGGACAACGGCCTGGTGAACCACGTCCTGCACGACCAGCTCGGTCTCACTGACCAGCCGTCCTTCTGGCTGATCGGCGACAACAGCTTCTACGCGCTGCTGGTCGTCTCGGTCTGGAAGGGCTGGCCGTTCGCCCTCCTCATCCTGATGGCGGGGCTGCAGAACATCCCGCGCGAGCTGTACGAGGCCGCCTCCATCGACGGGGCCGGCATCTGGCAGCAGATCCGCAAGATCACCCTGCCGTCGCTGCGGCCGGTCAACCAGGTGCTGGTCCTGGTCCTGTTCCTCTGGACCTTCAACGACTTCAACACCCCGTTCGTGCTCTTCGGCCGCGCGGCTCCGAAGAACGCCGACCTCATCTCGCTGCACATCTACCAGTCGTCGTTCGTCACCTGGAACTTCGGCACCGGTTCGGCGATGTCCGTGCTCCTCCTGCTCTTCCTGCTGCTGGTGACGGCCGTCTACCTGCTGGTGACCTCACGCAAAAAGAAGGGTTCCGGTGTCTAGCGCCACGACTCACAAGCGCCGTTCCCCGATGGCGGCGCCGGCGTCCTTCGTCTGGACCCGGCGGATCGTCCTGACGCTGCTGACCGGCTTCGTGCTGCTGCCCGTCTACGTCATGGTCAGCAGCTCGCTCAAGCCGCTCCAGGACGTGTCCGGCAAGTTCCAGTGGATACCCTCGGGCCTCACGATCCGGCCGTACTTCGACATCTGGAAGACCGTCCCGCTCGCGAAGTACTTCGGGAACTCGCTGATCGTGGCCGGTTCGGCCACGGTCGCCTCCGTGATCATCGCGGTGTTCTCGGCGTACGCGGTGAGCCGCTACTCCTTCCGGGGCAAGCGGGTCTTCACCGTCACCGTGCTCTCCACCCAGATGTTCCCCGGCATCCTCTTCCTGCTGCCGCTGTTCCTCATCTACGTGAACATCGGCAACAGCACGGGCATCGAGCTGTACGGTTCGCGCGGCGGGCTCATCCTCACCTACCTGACGTTCTCGCTCCCGTTCTCCATCTGGATGCTGATCGGATACTTCGACTCCATCCCGAAGGATCTGGACGAGGCCGCCAAGGTGGACGGCTGCGGTCCGATCGGCGCGCTGTTCCGGGTCGTCGTACCGGCGGCCGTGCCGGGCATCGTCGCCGTCGCCGTGTACGCGTTCATGACGGCGTGGGGCGAGGTGCTCTTCGCCTCGGTGATGACGAACGACACGACCAGGACCCTCGCCGTCGGGCTCCAGGGGTACGCCACCCAGAACGACGTCTACTGGAACCAGGTGATGGCGGCTTCGCTCGTCGTCAGCGTCCCGGTCGTCGCCGGGTTCCTCCTGCTGCAGCGCTATCTCGTCGCCGGCCTCACGGCAGGCGCTGTCAAGTGACCATCTCAGAAAGGCAGTCCGTGAACGACCTCAACTCCCTCCCGGCCGATTTCACCTGGGGAGTGGCCACCGCCTCGTACCAGATCGAGGGAGCCGTCGCCGAGGACGGCCGTGCCCCCTCCATCTGGGACACCTTCTCCCACACGCCCGGGAAGGTGGCGGGCGGCGACACCGGCGACGTGGCCTGCGACCACTACCACCGGGTGCCCGAGGACATCGGCCTGATCAAGGAGGTCGGCGCGGGCGCGTACCGTTTCTCGCTGGCCTGGCCGCGCATCGTCCCGGGCGGTGACGGACCGGTCAACAAGAAGGGCCTGGACTTCTACGACCGGCTGGTGGACGGACTCCTGGGCAACGGGATCACCCCCTTCGCCACGCTCTACCACTGGGACCTCCCGCAGGCCCTGCAGGACCGCGGCGGCTGGACGGTCCGTGAGACCGCCGAGCACTTCGCGGCGTACACCTCCGCCGTCGTCGAGCGCCTCGGCGACCGCGTCAAGGACTGGGCGACCCTCAACGAGCCGCTCTGCTCGGCGTGGATCGGCCACCTGGAAGGCAAGATGGCGCCGGGCCTGACCGACATCACGGCCGCCGTCCGCGCCTCGTACCACCTCCACCTCGGCCACGGCCTCGCCGTGCAGGCGATCCGTGCCGCCTCCCCGGGGGCCCGGGTCGGCATCGTCAACAACCTCTCCCCGATCGAGCCGGCGAGCGACAGCCCCGCCGACATCGCGGCGGCCGTCCGCGCCGACGGACACACCAACCGCTGGTGGCTCGACCCGATCCACGGCCGCGGCTACCCGCAGGACATGCTCGACCTGTACGGAGTCGAACTCCCGGTACAGCCCGGCGACTTGGAGACCATCGCCGCCCCGCTCGACTGGCTGGGCCTGAACTACTACTTCCGCCAGGTCGTCACCGCCGACGAGTCGGGCCCGATCCCGCACGCCCGGCAGGTCCCGGTGCCCGGCGCCCCCGTCACGTACATGGACTGGGAGGTCCACGCGGAGGGCCTGGAGCAGCTGCTGCTGCGTCTGACCGAGGAGTACGGCGCGACCAAGATCTACGTCACCGAGAACGGCTCGGCCTACCAGGACACGGTCGCGGCGGACGGTTCGGTCCATGACCCCGAGCGCACCCGGTACTTGGAGGAGCACCTGGCCGCGTGCGGCCGGGCGGTCGCCAAGGGGGCCCCGCTCGCCGGGTACTTCGCGTGGTCGCTGCTCGACAACTTCGAGTGGGCCTACGGGTACGACAAGCGATTCGGGCTGGTTCACGTCGATTACGACACCCAGCGCCGTACAGTGAAGACCAGCGGACGGCGTTACGCGGAGCTGATCCGCGAACTGTCCTCCGGGCGAGTGGCGGACTCCGCCTGACGCCACTCCTCCGGGAGCGGGCCCCGGCCGCGCGACGGTTTTCCGCCGCGCGGCCGGGGCCTTGTCATTCTCTTTCCGGGGCGCCGACGGCCCGTCGGGAGTGCAGGGCCGTGGCGCGCGTCAGGCCGTGGTGAGCGTCAGGCCGTAGTGGCTGAGGATCTCGTTGATCGGCTGGTACCAGGTCTCGCCGCCGCTGGTGCAGTCGCCCCAGCCGCCGGAGGTGACGCCCTGGGCCTGGTCGCCGCTGATGAACGAGCCACCGGAGTCGCCGCCTTCGGCGCAGACGTTGGTCTTCGTCATCTGGTACACCGCGCCCTGGCTGTAGTTGACCGTCTCGTTCTTGGCGAGCACGGTGCCGCAGTGCCAGTGGGTGGTGGAGCCGGAGCGGCAGATGGAGGCGCCGACCGGAGCTTCGTTGGAGCCGCGTACCAGCTGGTCGGAGACGGTGCCCCAGCCGAGGACCACCGGCACCGTCCACCAGCCGTTGGCGACGTTCACCCAGGCGTAGTCGTCGCCGGGGAAGGTCGAGCCCTGGAAGTTGCCGATGGCCGATCCGTCCCAGCCGCTGACCGACGCGCCGGCCCCCGAGCAGTGCCCGGCGGTGACGAACCCGCCGTTCACCGAGAAGCCGATGGAACAGCGGACGTTGCCTGTGTAGTAGGGGTCGCCACCCACCGTTCCGGCGGACAACGTCTGCGGCATCGCCGCCGCCTGACGCACCGTCACGGGTCCCGCGGTACGGGCTTTCGCCAGGAAGGAGCGGACCTCCTGGTCCTCGGCCGAGGCGGCGGCGACCTCGACGACGACGGATCCGGCCTCCGCGTCGACGTGCCAGCTCGCCACGCCGTCAGGTGCGGTGAGCGCGTCGATGGCCGACTTGGCCCGGTCGAGGGCGCGTTGGGTGTGCGGGACGAGCCTGGTGTCGGCACCGGTCGCCCGTACGGCCGCGGCGGCCTTCGCGTCGGTGACTCCGACGGTCAGCCTGCCGGTCCCGGCGTCGAACCAGGATCCTCCGTACGAGGCCCCGGCGGCGCGGCGGGCGGCCGGCTCCTGGGCGGTGGCGGTCTTCTCCGCGGCGAGCCTGGCCTTGGCCTGCGCGGGCGTCAGCCCGAGGTCCTTGGTCATGGCGGCGAGCAGCCCGGCAGAGGCGGGTTGCGAGGCGGCGGCGCTCGTGGGGGGAGCGGTGTCGGCCGCCGATGCCGGGGCCGGGCCGATGGCCGCCCAGGCGCCGACGACGAGGAGCGCGGACAGTCCGGCGCGCAGGGGTGTCAGGTGTTTCAAGGCAGTGCCCCTTCTGGTGTTCCGATGCGTGGGGGTGGAACAGGAGGCGTCCGCGAGCACTCGCGGGGTACTCGATTGAGAGCGCTCTCAGCGCGGCACGCGACGACCCTAACGCAGCAAAATGGTCAGGTCCATGCCAAGAACGTGATTGGCTGACACTTCAACTGGCCTACAAAACATGGGACATGCTCGTTCCGGGGCAGAGCGAGCCCTGCATGTCGTCAGACGACAGCCGCCTCGATTCCGCTCAGCTCCATGAGGATGTCGGCGCGGGCGTAGTAGTCGGCGACCGGAAGACGGTCGCGGGATATCCTGACGAACCCGGCTTCCTCGTAGAGGTGGACGGCCGGAGCCAGCTTGCCGTTCGTGCCGAGGAACAGCCGGACGCCACCGAGAGTCCGGGCGCGGTCGATCGACGCGGCGACGAGCCCGCGGCCGATGCCCCGGCCCTGCGCATCGGGGGCGACAGCCATCTTGGCCAGCTCGAACACGGCGGCCGGATAGGCCAGAAGCGCGACACACCCGACAACGGCACCGCTGTCCGGCTCACGCGCCAGGAGAACATCGCCACCCGGTTCGACAATGCGGCCGAATGGGTCTTCGAGGACGACCCGATCCCGCTCCTGGAGGGTGAACACCCGGGAGATCCACTCCTCGTTCAACGCGCGAAAGGCCTCGGCGTCTTCCTGCGAGGCGATCGAGGAGACCACCACCGGGGCAGAGGTGTGCGGCATGATGCGGGTTTTCCCTTCTCCATGGCTTTCCGGAGCCGGCTTTCGCCGGGCCTCCGGTACGGACGACTTCCTGTACGGATCTCCGGTACCGATCTCCGGACCGATCTTCGTCAGTCTCCGGCGCCGGCCACCCATACGTCCAATACAAGGAATGACCTTGATCGATAAGCTGCCCCTATGGATCAGCGATTCGAGCTTCGTCATCTGCGGTACTTCCTCGCCGTGGCCGAGGAGCTCCATTTCGGTCGTGCTGCCCAGCGGCTGAACATCGCCCAGCCGGCTCTGTCCCAGCAGATCAAGCAGCTAGAGCGGATCGTCGGCGTCGAGCTGTTCCGGCGGACCTCTCGGAGCGTCCGCCTCACGGACGCGGGATCCACGTTCCAGCCGCGGGCGAGGGACCTCCTGGGCCGTCTGGCGGCGGACCTCGACGAGGCCGGCCGCGTCGGGCGCGGTGAGGCCGGCCGCTTGGACGTCGCCTTCATCACCTCCGCCACCGCGATCGTCAGCGAACGGCTCCGTGAGTTCTCCTGCCGCCGCCCCGATGTCCAGGTCAGCCTGCGTGACGGCTTCACCGCCGACGTCCTGACCGCCCTGGAGCGGGGCACCGCGGACATCGGTATCGTCCGGGACGCGGAGGAGTCGGCGGAGACCGACCTCCGCCCGCTGGCCACGGAACGTTTCGTCGCCGTCGTTCCGGCCGGCCATCCGGCCGCAGGGGGCGACCGCGTGGAGGCGGCGGCCCTTGCCACCGACCCGCTGATCCTGTTCCCACGTTCGGCGGGAGCCCTCGCCTTCGACCTGAACACGCGGCCGTTGCGGGACGCCGGCGTCAAGGAGGTCCAGGTCGCACAGGAGTGCTCGCACTGGCACACCATCATCACACTCGTCGCCGCCGGCCTCGGCGTCACCGTCGCGCCGTTGAGCGTCACGGCGCTGCTGCCGCCGGGCGCCCGGCGTCTCGAACTCGTCGGCCCTCCCCTCATGAGCCGGATCTTCATGGCCACCCGACGCGGCGACAGCCGCCCTCTCGTACGGGCTTTCGTCGCGGACGCGTAGACAGGGCCTTCCGCATGGATCGGGCCGGGCCGGCGAGCGGGGTCGGGTGCCGTCCGTCGCGAGACGGAGGAGGGAGTCGACGCGGAGCATCGGCGGCCGACGGCAACGCGGCGAGGTGCGGCACCCGGGCACGCGAGCCCGGCAGAATCCGAACGAAGGACCCTTACACGTCCACGACCCCGGGCCGGGGGCCGGCGGGTCGAGGCCCCCGAGCGCACACCGTGCGGGATCGCGCGACGCGCCCCGTACGTGGAAGGCCGAACCGGCGGCAGCCGGGGCACTCCGTGTCCGAGTGGCCGGGTACGGCCGGCCGCTCCCGGCTCAGCCCCGGTCGGAGCGGAACGTCCTCGCGGTCCGCTCCAGCCGGTCCACGTACCCCTTCCACCAAGTGGCTTCGCCCTCGGGCAAGTTGTCTCCCCGGGACCGGTAGCCGACCTCTCCGTCGATGAACTCCCGGACGATGTCGGCGTGGCCCGCGTGCCGGTGTGTCTCGGTGGTCACGTGCACGAGGATCCTGTGGAGCGTCACCTCGCGTTTCGCCTCGGACCACCACGGCACGACACCGATCGCGTCGAGGGGCAGCGCGGCGATGGTGGCGTCCGAGTGCTGCCACACGCGTCGATAGCGGGCGACGACCTCCTCGCGGCTCTCGTCCTCGGTCGCCCACATGTCGGCGTTGTCCTCGGCGCCCTCGTCGAGCCACGGGAAGGGCTCGTCCGAGGGCCTGTCGAACGTCTCCCCGAAATAGCCCAGTTCGACGCCCGAGAGGTGTTTGACCAGGCCCAGCAGGTTGGTGCCGGTAGGCGTCAGGGGGCGACGGACGTCGTAGTCCGAGAGCCCCTCCAGCTTCAGCAGAAGGGTGTCGCGTGCTTCTTGGAGGTAGGACCGCAGATCGTCCTTGGGCTGTGACCGACTCATCCGGGCAGTCTCGCACCCCGCGCCGACAACCCGTCGAGCAACTATCCCGGCCCTCCCCCACCGCATGACCCACGGGCATGCCCGGCGGCGAGCCGGTCAAGGAGTCAGGAGCGGCAGTCCCGCCTCGCGCCAGAGCGCACGCAACCCCCTTGCGTACGAGTCCCGTTCGGGGGAAGGCCCCTGTCCGCCCGGCTCCTCACGTGTACGCCAGTGGTGCACGTCCGGGTCGCCGCCCGGCCCGAGCCTCGCCCACCCCGGATCGCCGCACCCGGCGAACTCGGCCCACGACCGCATCATCCGCGCGGAGAGCTCACGGTCGGCGTCGCCCGGCGGCCCACCGACGAGGAAGTAGACGTTCTCGTCGTCGAGCGTGCCGAAGGCGAACGGAACGTCGGCGCAGTGCCAGGCACGCACCGGCCGGGCCGGGGACCCGCCGGACCTGCGGTCGAAGTGTGCGAGGAAGGCCGTACCGCCCGCCTTCGCGTGGGCCTCCGCGAACCGGTCGCCGTACTCGGCGAAGAGCAGGTCCCCCTGGATGGCCAGGTACGTCGCACGGACGGATTCCCCCGCCGCCCGGTCCCGGTACCCCTGGACCAGGGCGTCGGGAAGCCCGAAGTCCCGTGCGAAGACGGCGAGTCGGGCCTCCGTACCGATGTCCGCACTGCTGCCGACCGCTTCAAAGAGGGTGTACTCCTCCGTGGTGCGGCACACGAGGATTTCGACGCCGTCCGCCGCGAGGCCCTCGGACGCGGCGGTCAGGGGCTCGGCGGGCAGCAGGGTGCCGTCGACGACCGGTCCGTAGATGGCCGGATCGTGGTGGCGCCGGCCGGTCGCGGGGTTCCGGCGGCACGCATCGACCACGGCGTCGGACGCGGTGACCAGCGCCTGCGGGGAGGCTGCGAGCAGCGCCTCCCGGGTGGCGGGGATTCCGGCCGCCTCGGCGACCTCCCGGGTGGTGCGGGCGGCCGATTCGGCCGTGGCGCAGGAGTTGACGGCGGAGTGCAGTATCGCGCGCCGGAACAGCCCCCGCGCCCGGTCCATGGCCATGAGGCACGCGACCGAGGTGGCACCGGCGGACTGGCCGGCCACGGTGACCCGGTCGGCGGCGCCCCCGAAGGCGGCGATGTTGTCGCGTACCCATTCCAGCGCGGCGATCTGGTCGAGCAGCCCCCGGTTGTCCGGGCAGACGTCCCCGTCCCCGCCCGGTACGGCAGGGGCACCGGCCGGGACATGGCCGAACCCTTCGAAGCCCAGGCGGTAGTTGCAACTCACGACCACCAGGCCGAGCCCGGCGAGGGCGGCGCCGTCGAAGTCGGGCTGGGCGGAGGAGCCGAAGGCGAAGGCGCCTCCGTGGATCCAGACCAGCACGTGCAGCGCGTCGCCGGGCCCTCCCGGCGTCCAGACATTGACCGTCAGGATGTCCTCGTCCCCGGGCTTCCAGCCGGGCGCGCCGGGGAGTTCGGCGGACTGCGGGGCGACCGGACCGAAGGCGAGGCAGGGGCGGACGCCGGTCCATTCGGTCACCTGCCGGGGCTCCCGGAACCGTCGGGGTCCGAACGGTGGCGCCGCGTACGGGATGCCGAGCACGGCAGTGACGTGGGGCACCCGCCCGGCCGGCCGCCCGCGCACCGCGCCGAACCTCGTCGTGAACACGTCCACCGGTACTCCCCCTGTCGTCGCCCGGCCGCCCACCGGGCCGGGGCCCCATCGTGCCGACGGGAGCGGGGCGGGCGCCAACACCGGAGTTGGGGCGATTGACGCGGCTGCGATGTGAATGGGCGCGGCAGATCTCCACGGCCCTCCACCGCACCCTTCCCGACTCGCTGTGGACCGGGGTGACGGGCACGCTCCGAGGAGCGCCCTCCGCCCCCCAAGACCCCCTGACAGAATGACGTCAGGCAACCTGGTTGTGCCTCGAGATCCGTTTCAGCACTATGAGCCCTGACAGGGCTGGGCGGGCAAGGACGAGGGTGCACGGTGGAACTGATCGGCCTCTCGGACGGCGACAACAGCTTCAGCGTGCGCGTGTTGGGGCGCAGGTCGCCGGGCGTGCTGCACCTCCACGACCTGCTGGACGCGGAGGTCCTCGTCACGAGCGGATTCGTGAGCGGCCGGCTGGCCATGGCCCTGCGGCCCTCCGATCTGGAGAGCTGGGGTCGCGCTCTGGACCGGCTCTCAGCTGGTCAGGACATCTGCTGGAGGGACGCCGATCACAGTCCTGAGATCAGAATCCACCCTCACCACGAAGAGCATGAGACGGTCGCGGTCCGCGTGGAGGACCTCGGCAGTTCGTGCGTTTCCGTGTTCATCCCGTTGTGCCTCGAAGAGGGCTGGATCGACGAACAGCGGAGGCTGCTCGCGCAGGTACGACAGGAATGGCCGAGCGAGGTCCTCGAATCCTCATGGGGTGTCCATGAGTGGCGGCACTGAGGTTCCGACAGCCGTCGCCGGCAGATACGTGCGCATCCGAGAATCAGGAAGGCTTCGTGGATGCCGTCGCGGACCTCCGTCGGTTCCGAAGGCGGCGGAACCGGTGGAGCTGGGCGAAGGCGCGCTCGACGACCCGGCGTCGAATTCCCAGGCCGGAGCCGAAGCCCAGTTCCTGCGGCAGGTGTTCCCAGGCGATCGCGGTGTGCGGGACGAACAGGATGCCCTGGAAAACGGGTCGGTCCGGATGCCGTTCATGTCCGGGGTGCAGGGTCCGGCGCTCAGCCTTGGGCAGCAGCGGCTCGATCACCGCCCACAACTCGTCATCGACTTCCCGCGGCTTCGGCCGAGCCACCTCACACCCCCGTGTGACTGAGCAGTTCAGTCGACCGGCCAAGCCGACTTCTCGGCCACAGGCGTAACTCAGCTTCGTTGGTCCTCAACCGTCCAGCCGTCACCCAGCTCGCGGCGCAACACCTCCAGAGCTGCATCGGACTCACACCGGAATGATTCCCGCTGCTCACGAGTCCACGGCGAGGGGCCCATCGGGTGATTCCAGTCAAGCCCGGACTGGTACAGCTCGGCGAGCCTCGTCAGCGTGTTGCTGGTGTCCGGAGTGATGGGCAGGTTCTCCGGGACGCAGGGATACCCGTAGGGACTGTCAAGGTCGGGCATGTTCGACGGGCCTGGCCACAACGGAGTGTCGACGCCGTACTCGAAGAAGAACCGCAGGTGGTGGGGCATGGACTCAGCCTTTCACAGCACTGAGTACACGAGCGGCCGGCTGCACGTCTCAGCCGACGACTGAAGCGCTCGAACGCATCCGGGATCGTCGGTCCCGGAACAATCCCATCACCTCGAAGATCATTTCGTTGGGGGTTCCAGAAGGCCGGAGCGTCCCGAGTGGCGGGAACGGCTCGGAGGGTGTGTGGCCCCCGCTAGGCACCGTCGGGCCCAGTCGGGCCCCACAGAGCCTTCGCCGAGGGGTACGCGGGGCGCTTCGGCCGCCGCGATCAGGGCATACGCGCTTCCGGGGCGCCGCCACCCCGGCGCCTGCGGAGATCTTCCCTTTGCGGCGGGCGCGCGACCGGAGTGCAATTGCGGCAGGGGACGGTACGGCTCCGCCATCGGCGAGAGGACACGCAATGAGCGACACCGACCGGGGGGACGACGTCTATCAGCCCCAGCCGGAGCAGGCGTCCGACCCCGACGAACAGCTGGACATCGAGGACACCCTCGTGGACTCCGACCTCGGCGACGCCCTGGACGAGGGATACTCGCCGCCGGAGCGACCGTGGGCCGTGGAGGACGTGGGAACCACCGCGTCCGAGCAGCACGACGGGGAATCGCTCGACAGCAGACTCTCCCGCGAGCTGCCGGAGGTGGCCACGAGCGACGGCGACGGAACCGGCGACCTGTCCGACGGCGAGGGTGAGCCGTGGGACGACGAAGTGGGTACGGAGCGTGCCGGCAGGCTCACCCAGCAGGCGGACGGGACCGTACCGGCCACCCTCACCGCGAACGACGTCGGTGTCGACGGGGCCGCGGCCTCCGCCGAGGAGGCGGCCATGCACGTCGTCCCGGACGAGGAGCCATGGCTCCCCGAGTGGGACCACCCGGCCACCTCGCCCGGCCCCGGTCCGGACGCCGTCGGCGTCGAATCGGACGCCGCCACCGGCCCTGCCACCTCCGAGGACGACCCCGCCCGCGCCCGTTGATCCCTCTGCGGGCAGGTGGGCGGCCGGACTCCGCGGGCAGGTGGACCGGCCGGACATCCCGATGCATACCGGCCCGCGCGGCACCGCGCCGCCGCCCCACCGGCGACACCGCTTGTCGACAACCACCCCCGAGACAGCCAGGAGCACCCCCATGACCGGCATCACCCCGACCGGCACCGCTCAGATCGGCGTGACAGGACTCGCGGTAATGGGCCGCAACCTCGCCCGGAACTTCGCGCGCAACGGGTACACCGTCGCGCTGCACAACCGGACGAACGCCAAGACCCGCGCACTGGTCGAGGAGTTCGGGAGCGAGGGCAACTTCGTCGCCACCGAGTCCGCCGAGGAATTCGTCTCCGCGCTGGAACGCCCACGCAGGCTGGTCATCATGGTGAAGGCCGGCGACCCGACCGACGCCGTGATCGCGGAGTTCACCCCGCTCCTCGAGCCCGGCGACATGATCGTCGACGGCGGCAACGCACACTTCGCCGATACCCGCCGCCGCGAGAAGGAGCTGCGCGAGCACGGCATCCACTTCGTGGGCACCGGCGTCTCCGGCGGCGAAGAGGGCGCCCTCAACGGGCCCAGCATCATGCCAGGTGGCTCACCCGAGTCGTACGACAGCCTCGGCCCGATGCTCGAAAAGATCTCCGCGAAGGCCGGCGACGGGGCCCCGTGCGTCACCCACATCGGCCCGGACGGCGCAGGCCACTATGTCAAAATGGTGCACAACGGCATCGAGTATGCGGACATGCAGCTCATCGCCGAGGCGTACCACCTGCTCCGCGCCGTGGCCGGGTACTCCCCCGCGCAAATCGCGGACATCTTCCGCGCCTGGAACACCGGGCGCCTGGACTCCTACCTCATCGAGATCACCGCTGAGGTGCTCTCGCACGTCGATGCGGCGACCGGCAAGCCCTTCGTGGATGTCGTGCTCGACCAGGCGGAGCAGAAGGGAACCGGCCGCTGGACCGTGCAGATCGCCCTCGACCTGGGCGTTCCCGTCTCAGGCATCGCCGAGGCCGTCTTCGCACGCTCCGTCTCCGGCCACGCCGGTCTCCGGGACGCCTCACGTACCCTCGCGGGTCCGACCGCCCGCAAGCTGGGTGAGGGCCAGGCAGCAGCCTTCGCCGACCAGGTCGAGCAGGCCCTGTACGCATCGAAGATCGTCTCCTACACGCAGGGCTTCCACGAGATCTCGGTCGGCAGCGAGCAGTACGACTGGGACATCGACCTGGGCAGGGTCGCCTCGATCTGGCGCGGCGGATGCATTATCCGTGCCGCGTTTCTCGACAGGATCACCAGCGCCTACGAGGCCCAGCCCCGGATGCCGAGCCTCCTCTCCGACAAGAGCTTCGCCGAGGAGATCGCCGGCGCCCAGGACGACTGGCGCCACGTGATCGCCACTGCCGTCACCCAGGGCGTCCCCACCCCCGCCTTCGCCGCCACCCTCGCCTACTACGATTCCCTGCGCGCCGAACGCCTCCCCGCTGCCCTCACCCAGGGTCAGCGCGACTACTTCGGCGCACACACCTACCACCGCACCGACCGGGACGGCACCTTCCACACCCTCTGGGGCAGCGACAAGACCGAAGTCGAAAGCTGACCGACCACCCGCGACAGCCGACACCGGAGCGGAATCGCCCCAGAGGCGATCGGGAAGCAGAAGAGATCAGCAGAGATGAGCGAGGCCACGCTCCAGTCCGCGCCAGGACGTAGAAGCGGAGCTCCGGAGGACCGTAAGAGGGGGCCCTCTCGTACTACGGCGGGCTGCGCGCCGAGCGGCTGCCGGCCGCGCTGACCCAGGGCCAGCGGGACTGATTCGGGGCGCACACCTACCGGCGTACCGACCGGGAGGGGGCGTTCCACACGCTGTGGGGCGGCGACCGTTCGGAGGTCGACGCGGGCTGAACGGCCCGGCAGGACGCCCGGTCGAGGCCCCGCCCGGACGGGCCGCGCCCGGGTGCGGCCGGACCGCGCCTGTGGGTGAGTGGCAGTAGTCCCTGCTCCCGCCCCCGCTGCCCCGTCGCTGCCACTGGAGAGTGCGCCCGATGCCCGATGCCGTTCCGGACCCCGTCACTGTCCAGCCGGTGGTGGCTCCGCTCACCGAGGCGGCGCTGATCCTCGTCGGCACGATCGAGCCGGGCGGCGAGGAAGCCGTGCGCTCCGTGCTGCCGGAGGTGGCCTCGATCGCCCGGTCCCTGGGCTTCCGCTTCCCGGACGCCGGACTCTCCTGCGTGCTGGGTTTCGGCTCCCACGCCTGGGACCGGCTCTTCGGCGGCGGGCGTCCGGCGCTGCTGCACCCGTTCCAGGAGCTGCGCGGACCGCGCCATACCGCTCCGGCCACCCCCGGCGACCTGCTGCTGCACATCAGGGCCGAGCGGGCGGACGTCTGCCACGAGTGGGCCGCACAGCTGCTCGGCCGTCTCGGCGGGGCGGTCCGGATCGTGGACGAGACGCAGGGGTTCCGCTATCTCGACCACCGTGACCTGCTGGGATTCGTCGACGGTACGGAGAACCCGGTGGGCGACGACGCCCGGGCCGCGGCGCTGGTGGGCGACGAGGACCCCGCGTTCGCCGGGGGCAGCTACGTCCTCGTGCAGAAGTACCTGCACGATCTGACCGCCTGGAAGGCGCTGAGCACCGAGGAGCAGGAGCGGGTCATCGGCCGCACCAAGGCGGACGACGTCGAACTTCCCGAGGGCGTCCAGCCCGCCGACTCGCACGTCGCGCTCAACACCATCACCGATCCGGACGGCACCGAACGGGACATCCTCCGCGCCAACATGCCGTTCGGCAGCTTCGGACGGGGCGAGTTCGGTACGTACTTCATCGGGTACGCGGCCGACCCCGGCGTCACGGAGCGGATGCTCCGCAACATGTTCCTCGGCGACCCGCCCGGTACCCACGACCGCATCCTGGACTTCTCCACGGCGGTCACCGGCACGCTCTTCCACGCCCCCGCCGCCGGCTTCCTCGACGCCCCTCCCCCGCCCCCCGCCACCGCGGGCATCCGGCCGCTGCCGGAGACGGCCGCCCCTCCGCTCCTCCCCGCCGGCCCCGCCCTCCCGGACGACCCCGACCTCCCCGGCCACCCCGCGCTCCCCGACGACGGTTCGCTGCGCATCGGCAGCCTGCAAGAAAGCGCCCAGTGATGAACAATCTGCACCGAGAACTCGCCCCCGTCACCGAAGCCGCCTGGCAGCAGATCGAGGAGGAGGCGCGGCGGACGTTCAGCCGCCATGTCGCGGGCCGCAGGGTCGTCGACGTCACGGACCCGGAGGGCCCCGCCCTGGCGGCGGTCGGCGACGGCCACCTGCGGCCCATCGACCCGCCCACTCCGGACGTGCTGGCGCGGGCCCGTACGTCGATGCCGGTGATCGAGTGGCGGGTGCCCTTCACCGTGACCCGGCAGGCCGTGGACGACGTGGAGCGCGGTTCCGACGACAGCGACTGGCAGCCCGTCAAGGACGCCGCTCGCACCTGCGCGTTCGCCGAGGACATGGCGATCATCGACGGGTACCCGGCGGCCGGGATCACCGGCCTGCGCGACGGCTCCTCGCACGATCCGCTGCCGCTGCCCGCCGACGCGCGCGACTACCCCGCGGCCGTCAGCCAGGCGCTGACCCGGCTGCGGCTCGCCGGTGTCGACGGCCCGTACCGGCTGCTGCTCGGCGCCGACGCCTTCACCGAGGCGACCGAGACCTCCGACCACGGCTACCCGGTGGCCACCCACATCGGCCGCCAGCTGGACGACCCCATCCTGTGGGCGCCCGCGATCAAGGGCGGGGTGCTGCTGTCCACCCGGGGCGGGGACTTCGAACTACGGCTCGGCCAGGATCTGTCCATCGGCTACCAGAGCCACGACGCCACCGACGTGCACCTCTACTTCCAGCAGGCCTTCACCTTCCGGCTGCTGACCCCGGAAGCCGTGGTCCCGCTCATCGCCTGATCCCTCCCGGCAGCCGCCGCGCCGCCTCCGTACGCGGCGACACAACCGCCTTCATCGGGCAATTGCCCCGAGGACGCACCCCTCGCCCCCGCCCCGGGACGATCTGGTCGATACTCATCTCCCGTACCTGTCGCGGTCGGGGTGTGTACCGAGGCGAAATGAGGGGCCACGTGGCGGAGAAGAGCCCGACCGGGCGTCGGACGGAACGCGGACCGGTGGACGACCCCACAACGATCGGCCGGCGCGTCCACCGGCTGCGCGCGGAGCGCGGTCTCACCCAGCGCGAGCTCGCCGAACCCTCGTACACGCCCGCCTACATATCCACGCTGGAGGCCGGCCGGGTCCGGCCCTCCGAGGCGGCCGTCCGGCACCTCGCCGAGCGGCTCGGCGTGAGTTACGAGGAGATCGCCACCGGGCGCCCCGCCCACCTCGCAACCGAGTTGCGGCTGCGTCTGGTCGAAGCCCAGCGCACCCTGGCGACCGGCGCCGCCGACGACGCGGTGGCCGACTTCACCGAGCTGCTCGCCGAGGCCGACCGGCTCGGGCTCGACCAGGAGAGTGCGTCGGCGGCCCTGGGGCTCGGCGAATGCGCCCTGGAGACCGGCGATCTCCCCACTGCCCGGCGGCACTTCGAGGCGGCCGAGCACCTGCTCGCGGACGCCCCGCTCTCCCAGCGGGCGCGGGCAGTCCGGGGCCGGGCCGTCGCGCACCTGCTGGCGGGCGAACTCCGGTACGCCTGCTACCTGTTGGAAAGCACCATCGAGGAGCTGAACTCCTCCGGCCTCCCGGACCCCGGCGCGCTCCTACTGCTGTACACGGCGTCGATCGCGCCGTACATGGACATGGGCGCCCACGCACGGGCCGCGCAGGCGGGCGAGCTGGCGCTCGCGCTGGCCCCCCGGGTCGACGATCCGGAACTGGTGGCGGGTATGCACCGCGGGGTGGCCAGGTCCCTCATCGCGGCCGGGCGCACCGCCGAGGCCGACGCCTCACTGGCCCGGGCGGCCGAGATCTACCAGCAGCTCCAGATCCGTACGGAGATGGCGCACTGCCACTGGATGCGCGGCTACGTACGGGCCCAGGGCGGCGACCTCTCCGGCGCCGAGAGCGAGCTGCGTGCCGCCCGGGACATGCTGGCATCCAAGCGGGCGGCCCTCTACACGGCCCAGGTCGAGGTGGAGCTCGCGGACGTCCTGCGCCGCCAGGGCAAGGCGCGTCAGGCCGAGGACCTGCTGCACCGGCTGCTGGGCGAGCTCCAGCCGGACCGGGGCGCGGTGCACGCGGCCGGGGCGCACCGGCTCCTCGGGCTGATCCACGAGGAGGACGGGGAGACCGACACCGCCGAGGAGCACTACGTCAAGGCGCTGGCCCTGCTGGAGCGCGCCGGGGCGGCGGGTGACCTGGCGGACATCTGCCGGCTCCTCGGCGACCTGCTGCGCCGGGCGGGGCGCACGGAGGCCGCGCTGGACGCGTACCGGACCGGCCTCGGGCGGCGCCCGGCTCCACCACCCTGGGTCCCGCGCCGGTGAGCCCGCGCCCGATCCTGGGAGGTGCCGGGCAGTAGGAGCCCGGCGGGGCTCCTCCCGCCGGGCGGGGCGACGGAGGGCGACGGACGGCGGGGCCACGGCGGGCGGGGCCACGGGCGAGCGGGACGGCGGCGCGTGAGGCGGGCGTGACGGGCTCCTTCCGCGGGGCGGGCGACGCCGTCCGGGCGGGCCGGACCCGCCTCCTATCCTCGGTGCCATGACCCGTGGCCCGGCCCCCTCACCCGAACCGCCCCCGCCCGGTGTCGCGCGCCAGGACGTCACGCTGCCGGACGCCACCCTGGGTGACGTCAGAATGCCGGACGCCACCCTGCCGGACATCACTCCGCGGGACGTCACTCTGCAGGACGTCACTCTGCGGGACGTCCTGGCCTTCGACGACAGCGGCACGC
The DNA here is from genome assembly GCF_053597235.1 of Streptomyces sp. NPDC001493. Lineage (NCBI taxonomy): Bacteria > Bacillati > Actinomycetota > Actinomycetes > Kitasatosporales > Streptomycetaceae > Streptomyces > Streptomyces sp. NPDC001493. The sequence goes on along the minus strand of NZ_JBSFHV010000001.1, from coordinate 322,214 downwards.
TCCGGCTGCTGCTGGCCCCGGCCGGGCAGGACGTTTCCGTCCGGGGCACCGCGTTCGCCGAGCACGGCACACCCGGGTCCGCCCGAGGGCTGCTGCTCCTCGCCGTGGGTGCCGATGCCTCCGCTCCGGACGCCGTGACCGCGGTGCGCCGGGCAGCGCGGCAGGGAGCGTGCGCGGTGGTGCTGCGCGACGGTGGGGACACCGGGCCCGCACCGGAGGTCCTGGAGGCCGCGCGGGAGCAGGGGATCGCCGTTCTGGCCCGCGCCGCATGGGCCGACTGGACGGACACGGCGACGCTGCTGCGCTCGGCCCTCGCCTTCGGGGCCGTGGACGGCGCCGCTCGGGAACCGTGGGCCGACGGCCTCCCGCCCGGTGGACTGAGCGCGCTCGCCGCGGTGATCGCGGCTGCCACCGGCGGGGCGATCACCATCGAGGACACCCGGTTCCGGGTGCTGGCCCACTCCGCGACCCGGCCCGAGGCGGACGGGGTCCGCCGCTCCACCGTCCTCGGCGGCCGGGTACCCGCATGGCGGGTGGCCGAGATGCGCCGCAGCGGCCTGCTGCGCACGCTCTGGACCTCGCGCGAGGTGATCCACCGCCCCGCCGAAGGAGACAGCCCCGAACGCCTGGTCGTCGCGGTGCGCAGCGGCCCCGAAATGCTCGGCTCGATCTGGGTGGCGGCGGACGGCAGCCCCCTGCTGCCGGATGCGGCCCGCGCGCTGCTCTCCGCCGCCACCACGGCCGCGCCCCACCTCGTACGCCACCGGCTGCGGGAGAGCGGCGAGGAGCGGCGGCGCGACCACGCCCTGCGCGGGCTGCTGCGGGGCGAGGGGGACCTCAGGACCCATGCCTGGTCGCTCGGGCTCGCGCCCGGCACGCCGTGCGCGGTGGTGGCGGTGGCCGCCGAATCGGCCGCGGATCCGGTGACTCCCCCGCTGGACCGGACCCTCGACGTACTGGCTCTGCATGCCGCCTCGTACCGCCCCGACGTGCGGGTTCTCCGGGAGCGGGACCACCTGCTCACCCTGCTGCCCGTCGGCTCGGGGAAGGACCGGGAGGCCCTGGGGCTCGCCCGGGAACTGGCGGCCCTCGCCTCCTCGCTGCCCGGCGGGATGCCGGTGCTCGTGGGTGCGGGGGCCGTGGTGGATTCCGTCCTCGGCGTCCCGGCCTCGTGCGAGGAGGCGACCCTCGTCGTCCGGGTGCTGCGCGAGAGGCTCGCCACACGCGATTCGGGCCGGAACGAGGACCGGGCAGCAGTGCGGTGGGCCGGCGCCCCGGGACTCGGGCCGGTGGTCGACGTGCGGCGCATGCTCGACGCGGTCCGGCCGCTGTGGGAGGCGGGCGGAGGTCCGGTGCACGACCTGGTGCGCGCCGATCTCGCGGCCGGCGGCGAGCTGGTCCGGTCCCTCGCCGCCTACCTGGACGCGGCGGGTGACGTCCCGGCGGCCTCGCGGCGCCTCCGCCTGCATCCCAACACCCTTCGCTACCGGTTGCGGCGGGTCAGGGACCGGCACGGGGTGGACGTGGACGACCCGGACACCCGGCTCCTGCTGACGGTCGCGGTCCGCCTCGCCGCCGGCTTCTGAGACGGCCCGACGCGCTTCGGACGCTTCGGACGCGTCGGGCCTCTGCACAGGTACACCTGTCCGCACCCATCAGTTCGCGTTCACACCTTCTGGGGCCATTTGCCCGGTGTTTGCCCGGCAGAACGGGTTTCAGCTCCAGGCTTGGCCCCGCCGACAAAGACCGGGGCCCGCCGATCGGCGATCGTCGCCGTATGACCCAGACGTTTTCCGCCTCCGGCACGCCGGCAACCCCGAAGTTCGCCCATGTCGTGCGCCGCGCGATCGCCGACGGCCTGCTCGGAAAGTCCCAGCCCGTCGTCGGATTCATCGACCCCGAAGGGGTACGGAACTCGGTCGACGCCCTGCGGGAGGCGTTCGCCGGCGCCCCGCAGGTCCTGCACACCTTCGCGGCGAAGGCGTCCCCGCTCGTTCCGGTGCTGCGCCTGCTCGCCTCGTACGGAATGGGGTGCGAGGTGGCGAGCCCCGGTGAGCTCCGGCTGGCCATGGACGCCGGTTTCGCGCCCTCGACGATCGTGCTGGACTCCCCCGCCAAGACCCGCGAGGAGATCCGGCTGGCGCTGGCGCTCGGGATCGCGGTCAACGCCGACAGCCTCGACGAACTGCGCCGTATCGGCACGCTGCGCTCCTCCACCTCCGCATCGGTCATCGGACTGCGGGTGAACCCGCAGGTCGGAAGCGGTGCGATCAGCGCCATGAGCACGGCCACCGCCACGTCGAAATTCGGCGTCGCGCTGCGGGACCCCGGGGCCCGCGCGGCCGTGGTGCGCGCCTTCGCCGAACACCCCTGGCTGACCCGGCTGCACTCCCACGTGGGCTCCCAGGGCTGTCCGCTGGACCTGCTCGCGGCCGGTGTCGCGGAGACGTACCGACTGGCCGAGGAGATCAACGCCCACCTCGGCGAGCGCAGGATCACCAGCCTGGACATCGGCGGCGGGCTGCCGGTGAACTTCGCCGACGACGAGGTACGGCCCACTCACGGCGACTACGTGACCGCGCTGCGCACGGCCGTACCGGACCTGTTCGACGGGCGGTACGCGCTGGTGACGGAGTTCGGCCGGTCGCTGCTGGCGAAGAACGGGTTCATCGGGGCGCTGGTCGAGTACACCAAGGACGCGGGCGGGCGGCGCATCGCCCTGACCCACGCGGGCGCGCAGACCGCGACCCGTACCGTCCTGATGCCCGGGGCATGGCCCCTGCGGGTGGGCGCCTTCGGACCGGACGGCCTGCCCAAGGAGGGGCCTCTGCTCGCGCAGGACATCGCGGGTCCCTGCTGCTTCGCCGGCGACGTGGTCGCGTACGCCCAGGAACTCCCCGAGCTGCGCGAGGGTGACTTCGTGGTGCTCTACGACACGGGCGCCTACTACTTCTCGGCGCCGTGGGCGTACAACAGCCTGCCGAGGCCGGCGGTGTACGGCTTCCGTACTACGGACTTCGGCACGACGGATGGGGGCGACGGGTACGAGGGGGTGCGTTTCGCGCCGGTGCGCGACGCCCAGACGCTGGAATCGATCGCGGCGGAGAACGGCCTCGGCCACGCCGACGCGCTGGTGGGCCTCGGCGGGGTGAACAGCGGCGTGCGCGGAGGGGTGGGCAGCGCCTCCGAGTGACCGCGGGCGCGCCCGCGCCGCCCCGCACCCGGGCGGGCCCGTCCGGCATGTCACGCCGGACGGGCCCGATGCCCGGGATCAGCCCGCGGGCTGCGGGGACGGCTCGGGATCCGGTACCGGGTCGGGGCCCGGCGCCGGAGGCTGCGGAATCGGGTCCGGAGCCGGACCGGGCGGTACGGGCCCGGGGCCCGGCGGCACCGGAGGCGGGGTGGGCACCGGTGTCGGCGGCCCGGGCACCGGAGGCGGGCTCGGCACGGGCGACGGATGGACGGGATCGGGGTACGGCTGGGTCATCGCGACCCTCCCATGGTGCGAACGGTACGAGTGGGGCTCATCCCCACCGTCTCCCGCTGCGGCTGCCCGCGCCCGCCGGGACCACACCTCGCACGCCCGGACCGCACCCGGCCGGGGTCCCGCCGTACCGCCGCCGAGGCCCCGTCGGCGTCAGCGGGCCGACGGGACCGCGTGCGGGCTGCGCTCGGTGGGGGTGCCGGGTACCGGCGCGGAGGCGTCGTTCCCCAGCGCGACGATCCGGTTCTCCGCGTCGACGTGCACCACGCTGGGGACGAGCGTGCGCGCCTCCGCGTCCTCGACCTGCGCGTAGCTGATCAGGATGACCAGGTCGCCGGGGTGCACGAGGTGCGCGGCGGCACCGTTGATCCCGATCACGCCGGAACCCCGCTCGCCCTCGATGACGTAGGTCTCCAGGCGGGCACCGTTGGTGATGTCGACGATGTGCACCAGCTCACCGGGGAGCAGATCGGCGGCTTCCATGAGCTCGGCGTCGATCGTGACCGATCCCACGTAGTGCAGGTCGGCCTGGGTCACCGTGGCACGGTGGATCTTGGATTTGAACATGGTGCGGATCATCGATGAACTCCTGAACTTAGGCTCCCTGCCTGCGTTTTTGCAGGTCAAGTGCTGTCTGCACAGCCTACAACGATTCGCATGCCCGGGCACCTGTCCCAGAGTTTTTCAGGTCTCATGCTGACCACTTGCCGACTTAGCTGACGCACCGTCAGAGAACAGCAGAGGGCTTCGACCTCTCGGAGACCTCCCCGTAAGCCTTCGCAGTGCCATCCCTTGGACGAACGCAGTCACCGCCGCCCCGAGGGCCTGTCGGCGATCCCACATCTCCTACGTCACCTCGAGGGGTCGAAGGCGACGCGGGGCGAGTAGCAGCAAATCGCGGCGCGGCAAAGTCGACGATTTCCGCGAACATGACCGTCGCCCATCCGGTCACTCTTTGTAGCGGCACCGGGCGGGTGCAGAACCTTCCGATCCGGCCTGGGCTGGGGTCTGCCGAATGCCGTCCTCAGCCCTGCCGGCCTCAGGGAGCCGCCTTGCCCATGCAGCCGCAGTCCAACGATCGCCCCATCGAGATCAGCCCGTCGCGCAGGGTGCAGCTCGCAGAACCTGTCCTTATGGATACTCCCGAAGTCGCCACGATGCTCGATATGTCCACGAGCTGGGTCTACAGGGAGGCGTCGAAACTGGGCTTGAAGGGTTACAAGCTCGGCCGAGGTAGGAATGCCAAGGTCCTGTACGAAAGGGCCGAGATTCTCAAATGGCTGGAGCAACAGAAGGTCCGCTAACAAGACTGATGCAAGCTCGAAAGAGCCGATCAGCTGTACGCGGAGTACAAGGAGCCCCTGTACGCCGCTCCCCCGCTGCTCCAGCTCATGGTGGACGCGGGGCGGCTCGGCCGGAAGACGGGGGCGGGGTTCTACCCGTACGCCTGACCGACGGTGGGCCCGGTGGTGACGCCGCCGGTCCCACCGAAGCACGTTGCCCCATGCCCTTGGCCGTGTACCGATCTTGGTGCGCGATGAAGTTGCGGTCTTCAACCGCCCCGGAGGGCGACCGCCACGGCGGCCATGAACTCAGCATCGTCGAAGACCTTGAGGTTGCGATCCTCGGTCGCCCCGGAGTGGCGGTCGCCCTCCGGGGCGGCCGAGGATCGCAGCTCCAGCGCAGTGCGGAGCCGGAACTCCGGGTCGTGGTGGAAGTCGCCCAGACGCCCTGCGGCGAAGATCGTTCAGGTGCAACCTAAAGCTGATCGGCCCGGAGCAAGCCGCCAAAGGAGCCCAGGTACAGGATGCGTGACTTGGGGTTTCCCAGGAATCCCCTGCTGCATCGAACCAAACGACCTACGCATTACAAGACCGCGAGCGATCGAATTGCCCGGTGCCGTGGTGCCAGGCCGTTACGTTTTACCTGATCAGGACAGGTGCACCAGGTTGAGCTGTGCCGCCCTGCGCCGCCCCGTCCAAAGGCGTCTGTCCACCGGTCCATACGCTCTCGGACCGCCAGAAGGCCCCGCTGAGAAGACTGCGTCACAGGCAGTACACGCTCGGGCTGCCCCGCTCCACGCGAACCTCCGACTTGTACGTCGCTGCGTGAGCCAAGTCTTCAACGACCTGCGGCCCGGACCGCCCGGCTCCCTGACATCACTTCCTCGACGTCCGCTTTCGCTGCGCGAAAGCCACTGTCCGCGTGAACATGATCGTTGCCGACGGTGGCCACCCGGCACCGGCCTCGTGATGCCAGACCTGCGCCAGGCGGACGACGACCCGCCCACCGGAAGCAAGGGACCACCACACCTCTCAACTGGAAAGTCCTACCGCCATGCGCTGGGAGTCTCGGCGAATCGTTTCTTGTACGCCTTGACGAAATGGCTGCTGTCGGCGAAGTGCCAGCGAGCGGCGATCTCGGACACCGTCAGGCGTGTCGAGGTCAGCTCCGCCCTGGCGCGTTCGAGACGGCGTTCCCGTACATATCCCATGACCGGCGACGTGCCCCCTTGACCGAACGCGCGGTAAAGGGTGCGGACGGAGACGTTCAGGGCCGCCGCGATCCCCCGGGGACTGAGGTCGGGGTCGGCGAGCAGTCGGGTCTCGATGTGGTCCATCGCCGCCCTGAGGAGCGCCGGTGCGAACTCCGCGTCATCGATGACCTGGTCGTTCATCAGCCCTCTGAACAGCTCCAGAGTCGCGTTGCGGGCCGCACCCGCGGCAGCGGCACCGAGTCCGTCCGCCAGTTCCGCCCAGAGACGGAGCTGGGCGAGCAGAAGGGCCGCAGCGGGCGAGCCCTGTTCCGCGGTGACCGCCCGCGTGTTCGACGGGAAGCGGATCTCGCTCGCGGGAATGACCAGGGTGATCGCCCGGGTGCCCCGGGCGATCTCGAAGTCCCACGGGTCCTCGTTCCTTCGCGCGCACACCATTCCGGCCGCCGCCGCGGCGCGCTGCCCCCCGGTGGCGAAGCGCCACTCACCGCTGAGCGTCACGCTCGTCACGATCCGGTCCTCCAGGTGCCCGCCCGGGCCGCCGGTGCCGCCCGCGACCGCGTCGCTGTACTGGTCCTCGAGGAACAAGTCGAGCAGGTTCTGCTTCCAGATGCGAGCGCGGTACGTCCCTGCGCCGTGCCGCGGCAGCCGCATGGGCGGCGCCGGCACCCGCTCACCGCCCTGCCGCCGCCACTCCCCGAGCAGCACGCGGTCCCGGTTCTCGTTCGCGTACGGCACGGTGATGTCGACTACGGGCGTCGAGGGATCCCCGACCCGCCAAGGGGACACGCTCACTTCGGTGCTCATCCGGAGCAACGCTACTCCTCCCCGGCCCACCACCCCCGGGCCGGGCACACCGTGCGCCCTCGGGTGGCACGGAAGTACCACGTACTTGGCCGACCGGTACTGGTCTCCGGCGTTCGGGCCCGGTGAGCATGAGCGAGTGCTTCCCGCCTTCCCCCGGGACGAGCGGGCCTCGCCGGACCTCCGGGTCCTGCTTCCAGCTGCCTGGGCGCTGATCCGTCGGTCCAGGTCCGTTCCACTCTCCGACTGGAGTCCTCAGTGTCCGAATCCGTGGTGACCCTTTTCGAAAGCCTCGTCGGCGCCGAGCCGCCGCGCGACGCACCTGTCCTGTTCGACACGGCGTGCGTGATGGGCGGGAGCATCGCGGGACTCCTCGCGGCACGGGTGCTCTCCGACCGCGCACGCAACGTCGTCATCATCGAACCCGACGACACAGCGGCCACGGCCGGGTCGCGCCCCGGAGTACCGCAGGACCAGCAGGTGCACACGCTGCTGCCCGCCGGCCGCCTGTGGATCGAACGGTGGCTTCCCGGCGTCTCCCAGGAGGCACAGGACCGGGGCGCGTCACTCGTCGGACCCGAGCAGCAGTTCGTCGGCTACGACGACACCCCGCAGGTCCCGGACGGCGTGGACCACCAATTCCTCGCCATCGGACGTCCCCTGCTGGAAACCCTGGTCCGGGACCGGGTCACCGCCCTGCCCCACGTCTCGGTCCTGCGGGCGCGGGCGACCGGGTTGCGCTACGACCACGGCGCCGTCACCGGCGTGCGCTACGACGAGACCGGAACAGGCGGTCGGGCAGAGCGGGCGGAGGGGGTCCTCGCGGCGGACTTCGTCGTGGACGCGATGGGACGCTCCAGCAGGCTCTCGCACTGGCTCGAGCAGGACGGCTACGACCAGCCCCAGCTCGAACGGCTGCAAACCCCCGTCAACTACGCGACCGCCCTCTTCGAGCGCCCGGCGAAACTCCCGGACCTGGACGCGGCGACGGTGCTGCAACTGTTCACACCCCGGTACCCGTCGGGCGGAGTGTCCGTCGCAGCGGCGACCGCGATCGAAGGACAACAGTGGCTCGTCATGCTGATGGGCTACGGAGACCACCGGCCCGGCAGGACCATCGACGAGTTCCGCGCCCAGTGCGCCGCGCTACCCCCCATCTTCAGCGACGTCACCAGCAACAACGTCACCCGCGAGGTGGTGACATACCACCAGGCCGAAAGCAGGCGACGCCACTTCACCGAGGCCGGCCGCCTCCCGGCGCGGCTGGTCAGCACGGGCGACGCCGTGGCGTCGTTCAACCCGGTCTACGGCCAGGGCATGAGTTCCGCCGCCCTGCACGCCTCCTGCCTGGCCTCCTACCTCGACAGCGGCGCCGACCTCGACCAGGCGGCCACCGAGTTCTTCCGCCTTCAGCAGGTCGTCGTCGACGCCGCCTGGGCCGTATCCGCGGGAGGAGACGCCGCCCGCATCGACGCCGAGAACGGCACCCAGGTACCCGAGGAAGTGCGGCATCAGCGCCGCGCCATGGAACAGATCGTCCGTGCTGCCCTCGTCGACGCGGACGTGTCAGGAGCCTTCAACAACGTGTCCTACATGCTGCGTCACCCCGGCACGCTGTTCGATCCGGCGATCCTGGAGAAGGCGGCAGCCGCCACCGAAGAAGCAACGGCCGGGTGACCGACCCCACGATCGACCGGTACATCGGCCTCGACCTGTCGTAACGGGCGGCGCACGACGACTCGGTGGGATGCCCGCGGTAGCCGCCGTCGACGCAGGTCTTGCGGATGCCCTCCATGGCCTGGGCTCCCCCGGGCGCCCTGCCCGGACAGATCCCGGCCTGGCCTCGCGCTGCCCGTGTCCCTGCCGGAGGCCGGCCGTGCTCCGTACCGTCGACGGCTCCGAGACGTCCGACCGCGCGAGGCCGTCGCACTCGTACTCGTTCCATATATGGAGACCTGAATGCCCTACGTGACGACCGAAGACGGCGTGCGCATCAATGTCGTCGAAAAAGGCCGGCCGGACGGACGCCCCATCGTTTTTGTCCATGGACTCGGCAGTTCGTGCCAGGCGTGGGAAGGGGTGGTGGCCGCTCCCGGACTCGCCGACCGTTATCGCTTGATAGCGTTCGATCTGCGCGGCCACGGTCGTTCCGACACCGTTCTCAAGCCGGAGCTGCTCACGGCGGACTCCATCGACGCCGACGCACTCGAACGCGTCGCAGCCGTCGCCGAGGCCACACCGGCCGAGTCGGTGGCCGCGGTACTGCGATACGTCATCGACTTCCGGCCCTTCCTCTCGACGCTCGGCGCGGAGACCCGCGCGCGTATCACCGCCGTCATCGCCGACGGCGACCAGATCTTCGACGAAGCCGCCGGCCCGGACGGTCTGGGATCAGGCGGGCATCCGTACCGTCCACGTTCCCGACGCCTGCCACGCACTGCCCCTCCGCGAACCCGACCGCTTCGCCCGGCTCCTGCTCGACCTCCTCGCACCCCACGACTTACGGCGGAAGAGGTCCGACCGGCCGAGTTGTCGGCGGACACGCTCGTAGCAAGGGCTCCCCCGAGATCGAACCTGCGCAACCCACTGATGATCCGAACACTCGACCACTCGCGCGTCGGCGACGGCAGGTGCGGGGCAAACCCAGGAGAGGTGCACACACGTGAGTGCCAGAGACGTCGTCGACGAAACCGGAACGGGACGGGGCGGCCTCGAAGAGCCGTCGGCTCCCGCGCCGGACAGGATCAAGGGGGGTGTCTCGGGGGAGCGGTTGGTGCTGTTCACCGATGCGGTGACGGCGATCTCCATCACCCTGCTGGTTCTACCGCTGGTGGACCTCGTCCCCGAGGCCGCGTCCGCCCATGAGCGCGCCGGCGAGGTGATCACCGGTCATCTCGACCAGTTCTGGGGCTTTCTGCTCAGCTTCGCGGTCATCGCGAACATCTGGCGGGAGCACCACCGGGCGTTCTCGACGGTCCAGGAGGTCACCCGTTCCCTGACGGTGTGGAACATGGGATGGCTGCTGTCGATCGTGCTGCTCCCGCTCCCGACGGAGATGATCGGCGCCTTCGGCGGCCGCGACCGGGTCGTGGCGTCGTTCTACTACGCGGTGCTCCTGGTCGGCATGGTGTGCCGACTGGCCATGCTGAAGATCCTCAAGGGCAACCCGGACATGGTCGAGGGGGATGAGGAAGAGACCCGCCGGAGGACCGCGTACCTGTACACCGACAGCTGCGTCAACGTCATCGCCACGGTCGTCGCGTTCGCCGTCGCCCTCGCCGTACCGGCGCTGCAGTACTGGAGCCTTCTGCTCCTGCTCCTTCCGGGTCGGGTGCGCTTCACGGGCCGGCGCGGTGCGGGCTGACCACGGGAACGACCATTGCCCTGGGCACGCAGGGGGCCGGGCAGTACCCCACTGGCCGGCCCCACCGCAGACCGGCTGTTCAACGTTCACGGCCGTGGGCGAGCCGGAGGCGGTTCAGCCCGGCGACCAGGGCCTGCGGTCGGCCCAGAATCCCCGACAGAGGCGGCCGCCACATGCTCGCCCACGATCCCCAGGAACGCGAACGCCCTTCTTGAAGCGGGGATAGCCGACACGGCATCCCGCCCGCTTGCCCTTGAAGGAGTCCAGCCAGTTCTTCCACGCCGCGTCCACGTCGAGGAAAGCGGACTGGTAGACGCGGCTGCCCACCTCGCGCCACCACGGTGCGACGCCCTCAATGCCGTAGCGGTCATCCCCGCGCTCCGCCATGAACCGCTTGTAGACCGTCGGCTTCGTCGGAATCGGGACCTTCACGCGCCTGCGTGCCGTCGCCTCCTCGACGCCCGCGTCGATCAGCGCGACGACCTGAGTCCGCCAGTCCTCGTGGCCTGCGTTCGGCTCCTCGGGTCCGGAATACCTGGGTCGTCCGAGCGATTGGTTCTCGTGCAGGGATCATGGGAGGGGGACGTACTGGTGGCCGAGCTGATGGTGTTCCGGCGGGACGCTGATGGGCGTGACATCGAGTTGCCCGGTTCGACGGTTGCGCTGGAGGTGGAGCTACAGCGGCGGGTCGAGGCGGGGATGGAGTCGATGCTCGGGATCCGGTTCCTGGCGTCGGAGTACCCGACTGGTCCGTGGCACCGGGGGCGGATCGACACGCTGGGGCTGGACGAGAACAACACTCCCGTGGTGATCGAGTACAAGAGGGGCTCGGACAGCGGTGTGGTGTCGCAGGCGCTCTTCTACTTGTCCTGGCTGAAGTCGGCGCGGATTGAGTTCGAGGCCCTCGTGCGGAAGGTGTTGGGCGCGGAGGTGGCCGAGTCCGTCGACTGGCGCCGTCCGCGGATGGTCTGCATCGCGGCCGGCTATTCCGCTCACGACCTGGTGGCTGTGCAGCAGTTGCCCGAGCGGATCGACCTGGTGCGCTATCGCGTCTTCGAGGGCGATCTGCTGACCTTGCAGCTCGTGGACTTGGACAGCACGCAGATCTCCGCCAGAGCGGAGGTGAACCGATGCAGGCAGAGGGTTGCGACGCCCTTCCTTCTGTCTTCTCCGCGCGAGCGGAGGTGCTCCGGATCCCGGGCACGCGGCCCGGGATCCGGTATGCGTCGTATCCGCGTACGCTTGTTGGTGACCTCATCCGGCTCATCTCCGCTCGCACGGAGAGCACCCCGGCCTCCGCTCGCACGGAGAGCACCCCGGCGGCGACGAACACAGCTGCAGCTGCTACTTCTGCGGCCAACACCTGTCCTTCGGGAATCAGCGCGAGCGCTGCGCCGACGCGGCCACGAAAGCAGCCACGTGGACTCACCCGGACACCGGCGAAGAGTTCGACCTCCGCGACCACTACCTGCCCACCAACGCCACCTACGACCCGCAGGGAGTCGTGTGGCTGCACCTCGACACCTTCGACGACAACACCCCGCTCCTCACTCCCGTGTACGCGGTCGACACCCAGCCGACCGGGGAGGCGGCCCGACCGATCACTGAGGGGGAGTGGGAGGACGCTGCGCAGGTCATCCTCCGGCAGTTGGCCGCGACTTGACCGTCAGTGCACGATGAGCCCCGGACCGTCTGGTCCGGGGCCTCTGTGTTTCCTGCAGGTCTACTCGGGTTCTGTCTGCCCCCGCTTCTTCGCGCAGTCCGGGCAGTAGTCCCGGCTCCAAGTCCCGCTGTGGCGTGCCCCGCAGGTCTTGCACTTCAGCTCGCTCGGCTTGACCATGAGCCCTCCAGATTCGTTGTCGGTGGCGACTACTCCGGGGACTTCTCCAGAATCTCGCCGGTCTCCTTCAGGAAATTCAGCCACGGCCCGGCCTCGGCGTCACCGCCGCGCTGGTAGGCGGCTGCCCACTCCTGCATCACCCACATCCGGAAGTCGTCCCAGATGTGGCCGTTGCCAGGCGGCAGGAGGATGCTCGCCTCCAAAAGGCGGTTATACAGGTCATCTTTGACCTCGACGAACGGCCTGCCCCCGTCGATGGCTCGCTGGTAGTTGCCGATCTCCTCGAACAGGACTTTCAGCCGGTCCATGGCTGTCACCAATTCCCCCCCTTGTGGCTGAACATCACCGTATGGACGAACTGGCCTGTGGGGGAGAGGTATGCGGCAGGTTGAGGACGCGGTCGGCACGGAATCTCCTACGTCGATCTGGCCTGACCGGTAGACGGGACGGTGCGGGCCGCGAGCCGGCTGTTCTCGGCCGGGGCTCTCGTGTCGGGTACGGCCCGCGCGATCCACCGGGGTCCGCCGAGTTGAGCCGGCTCCTGCACGACCCGGGCGCCAACGACTGCGCACAGTTCGCCGAGTGCTGTCTCGCACTCAGTCGTGTTTCGCCGAGGACGGCGTAGCGAACCCCACGTCACCAGTGTGACGCGCGTGCTGAGGTAGTACGGGGAGAACACGGGAAGCTACGGGAAATCGGGGTGGGCGGGTGTCATGGCCGCCTGCCGCTAACGGAGTTCACCGAGGAGCGAAGGGCTGACGATCGTCACGATGGCCTCAATGTCGCGGTCGTCGGCGGCGGCCCACAGGATGTCGCGGGCGGACCTGTACTTCGCGGCGAGCCGGGTCCGCTTCTCCTCCGGAAGTTGCGCGGCCCGGTCGGGGTGGCTGTTGTGCGCGTTGTCCGCGACCTTGAGGAGGACCGCTTCGCGCCCGTGCCCGGTGATGCGGGCCACCTTCTCCTCATAGGGGACGCCCCGTTCGTTCGTGACCGCCTCCACAAGGGTGACCACGCAGTCCGGGACGCCGGTGTCACGAAGCCGCTCGGCAGTCCAGTCGGTGTCCTCGATGACGTCGTGCAGCAGCCCGGCCATCACCAGCTCGTCAATGACCGGTGCGAGGCCGGCGGCGACCGCGCGCACGTGCTCGATGTAGGGGACGCCGATCTTGTCGACCTGGCCGACGTGCACCTCGGTGGCGAGTGCGTTGGCTGCGACAGCGGTCCAGACGGGAGCAGTCACAAGGGGTCCTCCTGATCGCCCGGCTCGACCACGGCCCTGCTGCTGGCCGGCCGGGGAGCGGTTCGCCTCCGCTCGCACGGAGAGCACTGGGTGCTGCCAGATCCGAAGCTGATGAACTGCGGTTCACCTCCGCTCGCACGGAGAGCACGGGCCGGAGGACCTGCTGGACCCGTTCAACATCGGTTCACCTCCGCTCGCACGGAGAGCACGTTACGTGGAAGCTGACTTGCTGCCGTCCTGACGGTTCACCTCCGCTCGCACGGAGAGCACTCAGTTAACACGCTCACCTAGGGTGACAACTGCGGTTCACCTCCGCTCGCACGGAGAGCACGGTTGCGGCGTTGCCCTGGCGGGTTCGTCCCTTGTCCTCTCCGCGGGAGCGGAGGTGAGCCGGACCGGCCATCCCCGCGAACGACCACACCCGGTCCTCTCCGCGGGAGCGGAGGTGAGCCGCGTCTCGATCGTTGCCTCGGCGCGGATCACGGGTCCTCTCCGCGGGAGCGGAGGTGAGCCGCCTGGCCGAAAGGCGCCACCGGTCTGGCGTGGGTCCTCTCCGCGCGAGCGGAGGTGAGCCGTGGATGGGTGACCCGCAGAACTGGGCGCGCGTGTCCTCTCCGCGCGAGCGGAGGTGAGCCGAGCTTCATGGTCACCTCACCGCGCCGGATCTGGTCCTCTCCGCGCGAGCGGAGGTGAGCCGATCCCGCTGTCCCGGCCGCCCGGGGTGTCGATGTCCTCTCCGCGCGAGCGGAGGTGAGCCGTCCATCGTCACCTTGCACAGGACCGATGCGTAGTCCTCTCCGCGCGAGCGGAGGTGAACCGTGCCAGGAGTGCGGCCGACCGGGCCGATCCAGCCGCTACCACACCCGTTGAACTGCGCTAACGTCGACGATCCATCATTACTCTGCGTGATACCTCGTAGTGACATTCTTCGCCCGGTTACCCAGAGACGTGGGAAAGACTCCAGCGCACGGTGGCTCACCAGGTGGCCTTCACGACCATGGTCGTGAAGGCCACCACGAAGGCAGGCAGGAGGAGCGGGGTCTCCGGTGTGCCTCAGGCGGCTTCCCAGAGCCCGGCATCCATGAGTCGGGCGGCCTTGGTGATACTCCCCGGCATCAGGTGCCGGTAGGTCCGGTACGTCTCCTCGATGGACTTGTGGCCCATCCATTCCGCTACGTCGGTGATGGGGATCCCGTGCCCGAGAGCGTTCGAAGCGAAGTAGTGCCGGAAGCCGTACATCCCCACATCTTCCTCCGCCGGAAGATTCTTGAAGAGCCGCTTCACCCGGCGTCGCTCCATCGGCTCCGTGAAGTAGCCGCTGGGGCCGCGCAGCAGGTAGCCGTCTTTCGTAGTGCCGTGCTGCTCCGCGTAGCGCTCGATCGTCTCCCGGACCGACCGGGGCAGCGGCACCTCCCGGAGCTCCCCCGCCTTCCGGTGCTTCAGCTTCGCCGGCTTGTGCGTGTTGGAATGTATCTGCTCGCGTACCCGGTAGACGTCCTATGCGACGACGTTGTTGACGTTCACCGCCCGCGCCTCACCATTTCGAAGGCCGCACCCCGCCATCATGACGATCTCCAGCGCGAGCGCCTCGTCGGCGACGACCAGTGCTCGTTGCAGATAAGCGGGAGACGGTATCGCAACCCTCTCCCGAACGTACTCCGGTTCCTGGACCCCCTTCACCGGATCGTCCGCCATCGCCCCCTTCCCGTAGGCGTCTCGAAGAATGGCCTTGAGGGCGCGGAAAATGTTCACCTGGTTTCCTCGACCGACCCCGTCGGTCTCCATCTCATCCAGGAACCGCTCAACCACGATCGGTGTGACCGAGTTCAGCTTTCGTGATCCGAGACGGGGGACGATGTGCACGTTGATCGAGCTGTCCACGTGCTCGCCGGTCGAGTGGTCCGTCATCTTGCGCTGCCGAGGCCGCCACTGCTTGGCGTATTCCTCGACCGTCTGCTGGCCCAGTTCCCGGCGGGCCGCCGCTACGGACGGTGCCGTGGTCTTCTTCTCCGCATACACCTGCGTGAGGCGTTCGATCGCATCGTCCTGCGTGGCGTAACCGGACTCCTCACGCTGCCTGCCGAGGGCGTCCCGGAAGCGGATCGAGTAGGGGTGAGGGCAGCGGGTGGGCTTGACGCATCCGCAGAGCTTCGAGAAGGACCCCATGCCGCGGGCGAGCTGTCGGGCCATGTGTCGCACCATCCGTTCCAGCCCAAGATCCTTGCTCAGGCGCCGCGCTGCGGGTCGAAGGTCAGCAAGCGGCGACGCGTCCGGGACGCATGCTGACCATTTGCTGACCTGAGGGGGGCACATAATGCCCCTGACCTGCGGCAACGCCAAATAGCTAGATCTTGGACTTGAACATTGTGCGAAGCATGGAGGAACTCCCGATTTGTCTGCCCCCTGCCTGCTTTTTGCAGGTCAAGGGCGGTCTCCGCAGATTACAATCAATCGCATGTTCGGTCAGCTTTCCCTTGACCTCTCAGGACTCACGCTGACCAATTGCTAACTTTTCTGACACACCGGCAGACCAACCCATAGGGGCGGCGTGGCCGGGCTCCCCCTGCCTGCCGCGCCGAGGGCACGAAGCACACCACCGCCCCGGCGATCGCGGAAATCGCCCGCTGGCTTCGCCCAAGTTTGCACTGGCCGCCGTGCCCCGCTACTTCCACGAACAGGTGAGCAAGTCCTCCTTTGACCTTGGCCATACTCTCTGGCGAACACAGTCCTGAATTGTCACCACAGGCGGGATCCGGCCCGACTCCACCGGGCCGTCCCGTCGCAGTTCATCCGCAGCTTTCCCACTGCCCTCGACCTCCGCCTCGGGCAGGATCGCAAACTGCCTGTCCTTCGTGGGCGCCATGCGGTTCCGAGGCTCGCCACGAAGGCTCGGACCTTCAGGCGGCCAGCACTTCCCGGTACCGCGTATCCCCGAACGTCTTCTGCAACTGGGCACCCACCTTGATCGAATTGATCCCGACCTCCCGGCGAGGGACAGCAGCTCGTCGATGACAAGCCGGCAGGCATCTCCAGCGTCCTCCCGGACTCGACGCACGACTTGCTGCCATACCTGTACGGATACCTCGGCCGGAGGGTACGGCGCCGACACTCGGGCCGCCCGGCGCCCGTCGGGCAGGGAGGACGACGGGGCATCCGCCCCGACGGCCGGAGCGAGTCCCGGGACGTCGCGCCGCAGCCGCTGCTCTTCGGTCAGCTCGACCCGCCAGGCCCGGAGGCCCTCGGTCAGACCCTTTCGCTTCAGGTCGTCCAGCAGCCCGTGCAGCAGACAGCGTGCCCGGGTGGTAACGCTGCGCCTCTCTATCTGAGGTACACGACCGCCCAGTCCATGTTGCCCCTCAGCTCCGCATCGAGCAGTCGGACGACTTTCCGCTGCCGAACAGGCCGAACAGACCGATCGCGAAGAACTGGTGCGAACCACGCAGAATGACGGACAACTCCCGAGCCACCGAGGGGTGGTCGAAGCAGTCCGGCTCGCGTGAATCGATCGCGGAAGGCTCGAGGCCCCAGGGCCGCCAGGCTGCCATGTACGTCGCTCCGCTCCTACTCACCAGAACGGGTGCACGGATCCCAGGCGCCACCACTGGCATCCGCCTCTCACAAGCAGACTGCTACGCGCCGGCAGCGCCATCCCCGACCTTGGGTTACGCCACCATGCGCCGGCCGATGAACGCTTCGAGGGAGAGGACTCGCCACAGGGAGCGGTGCGCAAGTCGGAGGAAACGCAAGTGTAGATGGCGGCCGTGAACGCAAGGCCATGGGCCGACGATGCCGTCCCCCGGAGTGGTGTAACGTATTTTGGTTGCGCTGAGCAAATCCCATCAGCCCGTCGGCACCAGGTTGGCACCCGGTCCGGTCGATTGGTCATCGCCCGGTTCATGTCTGCCCCTTGAGGTCCCGAACTGCTACAAGGAGCCAATCATGTCGGCGGCTCGGGCTACAGTCCCTGGTAGGTCGATGATATGTGTGACGTATCGTCGAAGAACCAGGTGATCGACATTCAGGAGCCACGTAAGTGCAGGTCGGGCAGGGGTGCGTTGCCGTGTCGGCAGCCGAGGGGGTGCCGTCGTGACGACAGGCAATTCGGAGTGGAACCCAGACGCGGGGTTGGTCCGTGAGATCGACACCCTCTTCGGTCGGGCGATCGATGCGTATCGCGCGAATCCGAACCTGATAACGGAGCACGCCAACCACGAGGAGTCCATCCGGGTCGGCGGCTATTCCAACCGCACGCTTCTGGAGTTGGTGCAGAACGCGGCCGACGCGATGTCGGATGCAGACGGCCGCGAAGAAGGGGCAGGGCGCGTCGAGATCGTCCTCGACCTCGACCGGCGGACCTTGTACTGCGCCAACGCCGGCCGTCCGTTCTCGGAGAGCGGTCTCACCGCCATCGCCCACGCCCATCTGAGCGGCAAGAGGGGCGACGAGATCGGGCGCTTCGGTCTCGGGTTCAAGTCGGTGCTCGCCGTCACCCAGGCCCCCCAGGTCTTCAGCCGGTCGATCTCCTTCGGGTTCAATTCCGCCGAGGCGAAGGCCGCAATCGCATCGGTCGGGTCGACCTCCCAGAGGTTCCCGATCCTCAGGACCGCGACGCGTGTCAATGCCGCCGCGGAGTTCGCCGAGGATCCGGTTCTGGCCGAACTCGCCGAGTGGGCAACGACGGTCGTCAAGCTGCCGCAGGTGTCGAAGCCGGAGCACCTCAAGGCGGAGATCGAGCAATTCCGCTCCGAGTTCCTCCTCTTCGTCAACGCGGTGCGCGAGGTTCGACTCCGGGTGATCGGGGCGGAGCAACGCTTCGTGACGAGCCACGTGTCGCGCGACCTGGGCGACGGCAGGTTCCGGATCGAGCGTCCGGCGGGCGACGCCGAGGACTGGCACGTCGTGAACCGGATGCATTCACCCAGCGCCGAGGCGAGGGCCGAGGTCGGTGAGGCGGTGTCCCGTGACCGGGTGAAGGTCACGGTCGCCCTACCGGCGCGCTTCGCCCAGCTCAAGAAGGGCGAGTTCTGGTCGTACTTCCCACTTCAGGACAAAACGTCCGCGTCCGCCCTGTTCAACGCTCCTTGGAGCGTCAACGACGACCGCACGACGCTCCTCGACAACGTCTACAACCGCGACATGCTCGTGGCCCTGTCCGAGATGTTCGTCGACATGCTGCCGAGGGTCTCGTCCGCCGACGACCCCGCCTCACACCTGGAATACATGCCGGCGCGTGGTCGTGAAACCAACTCGTACGGTGACGAGATCCTCTGTGCCCACGTCCCGCTGATCGGATCCCGGAGGGCTCTGGTCCCGGACGCGACCGGCACCATGCACCTGCCACAGGACCTCCGCCCGCTCGACTTCACCGTCAGCGTCGTGTCCGAGCACGAGCACGAGGAATGGATCAAGTCGCCGCACACCGACGACGACGTTCCCCACTGGCGTTGCTACGCCAACAACCAGCGTATGGCCCGCCTGCGGCAGCTCCACGTCCACAGCCTCTCCTCCTTCTCCGACGGGCGTCCCCGGGACGAGTCGAAGGCGCTGGAGAGACTCCCCAAGCGGGGTGTGCTCTCGTGGCTGCGCGAATGGGCCGACGGCCCCGACCTGAACTCCGCCGCAAGGGCGCTCTCCTTCGTCCTGCAGAACCCCAAGGTCCAGGACATCAGGGCCGCGAAGGTGATCCCGACGACCAGCGGGATGCGGTCCGTCGAGGACCACAGCGAGGTCTTCCTCAAGCGTGTGGACGACGTCGACATCGAAGGGGCCGCCTTCGTCCACCCGGGTTTCCTGGCCATCCCGGGCATTGAGAGGAATCTCCGCGAGAAGGCGGGGTTCCGGGACCTGGATCCTCTCGCGATCCTCCGGGCCAGGCTGGCCAAACTGTCGCGGGCTTCGAACGACGAGGAACTGTCGAAGTTCTGGAACGCGGTGGACGACGTGCCCGTCCCCCTTGCCCGGAAGCTCGTGTCGGCGGACACCACGGGTCGCATCAAGGTACCGACGCGGGACGGCGGCTGGGCCCTGCCCCTGCACGTGCTGGACATCGACGGGCTCGGCGACGGCCTTCCCGATCGACTGTTGGACCGGGCCCGATGCACTGCTCAGGTCGCGCACGAGGCAGGGGTCGTCCACGCTCCGCGGTCCAAGTACTCGATCGAGGACGAGATCCACTTCGACGCGTATCGCCAGTACGTGACGGACGAGCTCAATCGGAGGCTCGGGCCCGGAGAACGTCCCGTCGAGCGCATCGACTTCGACAGGAACGAAAGCCCAGGCCCGTTCTCCGTGCTCCTCATGCTGGAGGAGGCCGGTGCCCCCGCCCACGTCCGTGAGGCATGGACGACCCAACTGCTCGGGTTCGACGAGGGAACCGCCTGGACTTGCGAGGACCTCGACACCAGACAGCCCCGCCACGTCATCTCCCCGGTGCGGTGGGCGGTGGATCGCGCAGGGCTGCTGAAGTCGACTCGTGGTCATCTGCCTCCCCAGCGGGTCGTGTCCGCGTCGCTCGTCGAGTTCGAGGCGCTGCTTCCCCTCTTCCGCGGACCGCGCGCCGTCGAGGACGCACTGGATCTACCGAAGGAGCTGGACGAGGTTCCGGCCGAGGTGCTGCGCGAAGCACTCGGTGCGGCCGGGTTGATCCCGTCGCAGGTCAAGGACTCCACGCTGACGGCGTTCGTCCTCGCTGCTGGCAGGATCGCGTTCCCGGACGGACATCCGAAGCTCGTGCCGGCCCGGGTGGGGCGCGGCATCGAGGCAAAGAGCCCCGACACGGTGTATCTGGCGACAACGGACGAGGAATTCGCGTACCTCAGTTCGAAGCACATGGCATACCTCAGGGCGGACCAGGCTCAGGCGGGCCCACTCGTCGACGCCGTCGGATGCCGATGTTTCGAGGACAGCTTCTCCTTCTCCGTGGAGGTCGAGGGCCGACAGGAGGGGGAGCTGGTCAACGACCTCTACACCGGACTCCGTTCGATGTTCGTCGCGGACAGCGTGCTCAACACCACCGTGGCGAAGGCCGTCCACATCGCGAAGCGAGTGACCACCGAGGACGGGGTCGAGGACAACTCCCTCGAATGGCACATGGACGGACCGACGCTCGTGGTCCGCGCGGACCACGACGAGCGGCGTGTCCTCGAGATCCTCAACGAGGCTTTCGACCTGAGGCTGTCGAACGCCGAACTGGGCAACGTCCTCCAGGCAGGCCTCGACCAACGCCTGGAGGAACAGCGGCAGACCGCGCGTGCCTCCTCCAACGACCCAGAGCGTCTGGAGGTGTTCTTCGGCGACGACACATTGAGGGAGAACCTTCCGAAGGGACTCTGGCAGGCACTGGAGGAGCAGGGCCTGGTGGACCGGACGACGTCCGTGGCAGAGCTCTTCCTGACCGTCTACGGCAGTGACTCGATCAAGCTCCTGGCGGACCAGTTCCGCCAGGAGGGCTACTCGGACGTTCCCACCACCTGGGCGGGTGGAGCCCCGACGATCGCCTGGCTCCGCAAAATGGGATTCGGCGCGGAGTACGCCCGACGGCGGAACCAGCCAAAGGACGACGAGTTCGTCGTCCCCGGTGCCGTCAAGCTCAACCCCCTGCACCCCTTCCAGAAGAGCATCAGTCGCCAGTTGCGGGATGTCCTGACGCTCCGGGAAGCGAACGGCAACTCGCTGAAGGGCCTGGTCGAGCTCCCGACGGGAGCGGGGAAGACCCGCGTGGCCAGTGAGACCGTACTGCAGCTGTTCGTCGAGGGCCGCATGAGCGGAACGGTGCTCTGGATCGCCCAGTCGGTCGAGTTGTGCGAGCAGGCGGTGCAGACGTTTACCACGGTGTGGCGCGGGCTCGGCGACGAACGGCCGTTGACGATCGGCCGGCTCTGGGAGAACAACGTCGTCCATGAGCCGGACACCGAGTGCAGCGTGATCGTGGCCACCGACGCCAAGCTCGAGGCGGTCGTCAAGGCCCCCGATGCCTACGACTGGCTGAGCCGGGCGTCGGCCGTCTTCATCGACGAGGCCCACCGTGCCGGTGGTTCGAAGCGGTACACGCAGATCCTGAAGTGGCTGGGTGTCGACGGCCGCAGCTGGGAGCGTCCGCTCGTGGGCCTCACCGCGACCCCCTTCAAGGGCAGGATCGATGACAGCGAGCAGACGAAGGAGCTGGTGGCCCGCTTCGGTCGCCGCAAGATTCCCTCCCAGAGCATCACCTACGAGGAGCTGTCGAGGCTCGGCGTCCTCGCCCGGGTCCGACACGACGTCCTACCGGGCATGAACATCACCCTGAAGCCGGAAGAGCTTGCGCACGTGCAGTCGAAGGGCAAGTTGGAGCCCCAGGTACTCGACCGCATCGGCCGGGACCAGGCACGGATGAAGGCGCTCGTGGAGCACATTCTGAGCCAGGACCCCTCGTGGCCCATCCTCGTGTTCACTCCGAGCGTCCTGTCCGCCCAGGTTCTTGCCGCGACCCTTCGCTGTCGAGACGTCGAGGCCGAGGCGGTCAGCGGGCAGACCGGACGGCAGGCACGCCGTGAGGTCATCGAGAGGTTCAAGAAGGGCGAGGTCCGGGTCCTGGCCAACTGCGATCTCTTGGTCCAGGGCTTCGACGCGCCCGGGGTCAAGGCCCTCTACATCGCGCGACCGACCTTCAGTCCCAGCGCGTACATCCAGATGGCCGGCCGCGGACTGCGCGGATCGGCGAACGGCGGCAAGGACGAGTGCCTGATCGTGGATGTCGCCGACAACTTCGGGGCGGTCAACGACTTCCTCGGCTACCGCGCGTACGAAGACCTCTGGCTGGAGCGTGAAGCGTGATCCTGATTCCGGACCTCTCCGACATCGAGGCAACCACCACCAGCAACGCCGAGCGTCGGGTGGCGCGCTTGCTCCAGGCGGTCGACGGCCCGTCGAACGCGGTCGCCTTCCACTCCGTCAAGCTGCGAAGCCATGCCGTCAAACAGCAAGGCGAGGCGGACTTCGTCGTCCTGTGGGACGGCGTCGTGATTCTCATCGAGGTCAAGGGCGGAGGCGTCAGGAAGCACGACGGCGTCTGGTACAGCGTCGACCGTCACGGTGACTGGAAGAAGCTGCGCGAGTCCCCGATGGACCAGGCCCAATCGGCGATGTACGCCCTGCGGGACATCCTCCAGGAGGAACGGGTCGGCTGGTTCGCGACCGAGGCCGTCGCTGTCACGCCCGACATCGACGCCCCTCCGCCTGCCGTCGAGTGGAAGGGCAATCACTGGTGGGCCAAGGACCGCATGAGCGTCGCCGGTCTGACGGAGGCATTCAAGGGCGTTGCGGCGGAGGCCAGGTCCGCCCCTCGCGGGGTCAGGGTCGCGCGGGCGGAGAGCCTACGGGCACGCCTCTTCGGGGAGTTCACGAGGATGCCCGTCATCGACGCGCAGCGTGGCGCCGTCATCGAGGAGCAGAACCGGGCCACCGAGGGACAGGCCCGCGTGCTGGCCGCGCTGTCGCGCAACCAGAGGATGCTGGTCTTCGGTGGTGCGGGGACCGGTAAGTCCCTGGTGCTGGCGGAGGCGGCGAAACAGGAGACGGGCGAGGGGAAATCGGTCCTCATCACCTTTCATTCCCCCTCCCTGGTCGACTTCTTCAGGCCCCGCATCGCGGAACGAAACATCGACCTCCTGCCGTTCGCCGAACTGGCCGGTGGCAAGCAGTACGACGCCGTCTTCGTCGACGAGGCACAGGACCTCATGAACGCCGCCGGCATGGACGCGTTGGACGGCGTGATCCGCGGAGGCCGCTCGGGCGGCCGGTGGCGAATGTTCCTCGACCCCAACAATCAGGCACGCGTGGACGGCGAGTTCGATCCCGACGTCTGCGAACTGATTCGGGAAGAGGCCCTGCAGTACGACCTCGACCGGAACGTGCGCAACACGCGGGCGATCGTCCACGTGGTGCAAGAGTACTTGGGCGCCGACATCGGCGATCCCGGCATCGTCCACGGTGACCGTGTGCAGTGGCGGTGGTCCGACGGCGCGGCCAACGTAGCGGCAGCCGAGAGCGTAGCCCGAGACCTCGTGGCGAACGGGGCGCGCCGCGAGGACATCTGGATCATCAGCGTGTCCTCGGATGCCGAGCCCCGAAGGAACAAGGGCGGATTCCTGGTGACGAGCCCCCGATTCGCCAAGGGGCTGGAAGCGGAGCACGTCATCGTGTGCGACCTCCCCGAGGAGTACGACGACCGGGCAACGGCGGCGTTCTACGTGGCCGTGACCAGGGCGCGGGTCACACTCCATGTGGTCGCCTCGGAGGAGGACAAGGGCCGCCTCCAGGATCTGGTGCGGAAGCAGGTCGGGAAGTGAGGCTCACCGCAGCCCAGCAGGAGGCGCTGAAGCACCTGCGAGCGTCCTACGTGGGCCCCGAAGAGGGTAACGAGGAGGTCACGGCGAATCTCCCCCACCGGCAGTACGCCGTCGGCATGCTGTTCCCGAGCGAGGCCGTAGCGGACGCGGCACCGGACGGAGGGGGTACGGGCGAAGAGCTTCCCGCCGATGTCGCCGAGGGTGACGTCGAGGAGGACGGCGCCGGTGTGCCCCTGGCGGAGGACTGGCGACCGTCCTCTGTCGCCGTGTCCTTCGTGACCGACGGCGACTCCGTGCGCGTCGAGTTCTCCGGCGGCACGTACGCGCCCGTCGAAGGAGACGGCCCACCGAGATGGCGTCGCAGTCCGTTCAGCGTGGACGAGCTCGTTCTCCACAAGGGAGAAGGGCCCGCACGGCTGGCCATGGGACAGGTTCCCGTGGAGGTCGGATCGCGCTGGCGCGACTTGCGGGGTGACCACTTGGTCACTGTCCACGTCCGCGTCCTGACCGAGAGCACAGGAGAGGAACGGCTCGACGTCGCCCGGATCCTGTTCCAGGTCCGGCTCGCCGTCGCTCCCTCCGCAGGCGCTCAGATCCTCGAGTACGACATGACGCGCCCGTTCGAGAGCGACACCGAGACCACCGAGCTGCGCCTGCGCTACCGCGATAGGAAGGTCTACGCGGTCGGGCACGGCATGGCGGCGGACTGGGAGTTCGAGGCGGGTCGTTGTACCAGGGTCTTCCTCGATCCCGTGCCTGCCTTCGTCGTCCCTGGCGTCGAGACGACGGGCTTCGACGATGGGACGGCCGAGGCTGAGGCCCTGGAGCTGGGGCACCTCCAGCGGATCGACACCGATCCCCATGTGGTGGTGCGGTCGTTGGATGCCTTCGTCGACGCCTTCTCCGGCTGGGCCGTCGAGCAGATGGAGCGAGCGGAGGCCTTCCCCGAAGACACGATGGTGGCCATCCGGATCGCCAAGCGTTCGCAGGACGCGGTCGACAGGATGAGGGAGGGTGTGAACCTCCTGCGGGCTGCCGAACAGGGGGACCTGCGAACGGCTTTCTCGCTCGCCATGGCCGCCATGCGTCTGCAGATCCGGCAGGCGTCGATCAACAGCGGAAAGTCGGAGGAGGAGGAGCCGCGATGGCGCCCGTTCCAGCTTGGCTTCCTTCTCGTCTCGTTGGCCTCCACCGTCGACCCTACACACCCGCACAGGGACCATGTCGACCTCATCTGGTTCCCGACCGGTGGTGGCAAGACCGAGGCGTACCTCGGTTTGGCCGCGATCGAGATCTTTCATCGGCGGCTCGCCCATGGAGTGGCCGGGGGAGGCACCGCCGTGCTCACCCGCTACACTCTACGGCTGCTGACCGCTCAGCAGTTCCAGCGTGCCGCGTCCTTGGTGTGCGCGATGGAACTGCTACGGGCGGCCGACGGCCGTGCCAAGGGGATGGTGCCGTTCTCGATCGGGCTCTGGGTGGGCAACGAGGTCACCCCCGGCACCCGCAAGGACGCTCAGGACTCGCTCGACCGCCTGTTGAAGGCGGCACGTCCCGAAGACGCCAATGAATTCCAGGTCGAGAGCTGCCCTTGGTGCATGACTCCACTGGTGCCACCCGGCAAGAGCAACAAGCCGCAGGACTACGGCATGCGCCGAGTGGGTCCAGATGTCGTCATTCACTGCGTCGATGCGTCCTGTGCCTTCGGTGACGAACTTCCGCTCACGGTCATCGACGAGGTGCTGTTCGACGAGCCACCCACGATCCTCCTGGCGACCGTGGACAAGTTCGCGCGACTGCAGTTCGTGCCCGAAGCGGGAAAGCTCCTCGGACTCGGGACCACCTTCAAGCAGCCGTCGATGGTCATCCAGGACGAGCTGCACCTGCTCTCGGGGCCGCTCGGCACCACCGTCGCCGTCTTCGACGCCGTTATCCAGCTGCTGATCACCCGATCGGGCACCGCCCCCAAGATCATCGCGTCGACGGCCACCATTCGTGCCTCCGAGGAGCAGGTACGGGGGCTCTACGGTCGGGAGGTCGCCCTGTATCCGCCGTCAGGTCTCGACGACGACCGCACCTTCTTCTCCCGGCCGGTGGAGAGCGGGGAAGGACGTCTCTACGTCGGTCTGATGCCGCAGTCGGTCTCTCAGCCGTCGGCCGTCATCTCCGCCGTCACCCCATTGGTGGAGATGCCGGAGGCCCTCGCCACCCGCGCCCCGTTCGCCGCGGACCGGGACGCGTATTGGACGCTTGTCATGTATCACAACAGCCTCCGTGAGCTGGGCCGGACGGGGACGCTGGTCGTCGACGACGTCAACGGTCGTCTCGAGCCCCGCGCCGAGCGCCTTGGTTTCCCCTTGCGTCCTGTCAGGGCGGGCAAGGTGCTGGAGCTGACGAGCCGTCGCGGAGCCGAGGAACTGCCGAGGGACCTCCGCGCTCTCCGTATCAAGGCCGACGAGTCCTCGGACGCCGTCGACGTGGTCCTTTCCTCGAACATGCTGTCCGTCGGTATCGACATCCCGAGGCTCGCCCTGATGCTCATGGTGGGCCAGCCGAAGACCACCGCCGAGTACATCCAGGCAACCAGTCGCGTCGGTCGCGGAGAGACCCGAGGGATCGTCGTGACCCTCTTCCGGTCGAGCCGGGCCCGCGACCGGTCCCATTTCGAAACTTTCCGCGGCTACCACGAGGCGCTCTACCGCAGCGTGGAGCCCACGAGCGTAACGCCGTGGTCGTTGGCTTCACGCGAGCGTTCTCTCGCCGGTGCGCTCGTCGTGTTGCTGAGGCAGTCGTTCACCCCGCTCGCCGGAAACGACTGCGCGGGCCGGTTCGACCTGCAGGACGACAGGCTCCGCGAGGCGGTCGAACGACTCGTCGAGCAGTTCCTCGGGTACGTGACGCGCGCCGACGCACTCGAATGGGAGGAGACGAGCGACGCCGTCTGGAGCCACCTCCGGGACTGGGACCGCAGGGCTTCACACGCGCGCGAGGCCAAGGAGCCCTTGTACTACGAGCGCCCGACGAAGGAACAGCAGGGGCTGTTGAAGGCGTTCGGTCAGCCCGGTGAGGGGTGGTCCGTCGGGAACTCGATGAGGTCCGTCGAGCCCAACGTCGCGGTCGAAGTACAGGAACCACAGGAGGAGGTGCACCGTGGAGAAGATCAAGCATGACCTGCGGCTGTCCGAGACGATCTCGCCCTTCGGTGTCGGATCGATCGTCGACGTCCGGGGCGAGTCCCTCATGGCCCCGGACACCTCTTGGTGGGACAAACGGTCCGCCCGGGAGATCAGCTGCGAGCGGCTGATGGCCCGGCTCGGAGCCGGCATCCTCAAGCAACCACCGACGCATACGAACCGTGCGGGCAAGAACACCCCGACACTCCCCTACTGGCGGTTCCCCGCCTGGCGGTTCTGCGAGCGCTGCGACAAGCTCTCCAAGCTGACGGGCAAGAAGCTGGGCAAGTGGAGCAACACGTGCGACTGCGGTGGCCTGCTGGTGCCGATGCGCTACGTCGCCGTCTGCGAGAAGGGCAGCCACGTCCAGGACGTCAACTGGGTCCAGTGGGTGCACCGCGGCCGGGCGGCAGGCCTCGACGAAGCGATCCGCTTCTGCCATGACTACAAGTCGCTCAGGTTCAGGAAGCTGGCGAACCGCGGTGAAGGCCTCACCTCGCTGGTGGTCAAGTGCCATGGCTGCGGCAACTCCCGCAGCCTGGCGGAACTCGTCTCGAAGGGCGCCCTGCAGCGAGACGGCATCCGTTGCGCGGGCCGACAGCCCTGGGAACCGGAGGGAGCGGTCAAGGAACCTTGCCCGCACCCGCTGACCGCCGTCCAGCGGGGTGCCACGGGAAACTACATCGCTGTGAGGATCTCAGCTCTCGACATTCCCGAGGAACGTCCGCAGGCCGTCGAGGCGACGGACAGGATCCGCAGTCACGTCTTCTTCGAGAAGGTCGTCACGGACAACGGTGGACCGCAGGCGGAGATGGTGGCGGGGTGGATCGCGGCCGAGCTCGGAGTGACCCCGGAGACCGTACTCGCCGTGGCAGCGGGAGAGGAGGTCGGTGCCGACGAGATGCTGCTCGACCTCAAGGACGGGGAGTGGGCGGCGTTCTTGAAGAAGCTCGGGGGCGGGCGCGACCTCACGGGCAGCGACTTCGTCGTCGACGCGCGCAGCCTCGAAGGCATCGCGGGACCGCGACATCTCCTTGACGGGATCAGCGGCATCGGGCAGGTACGTCGAGTCCGCGAGGTCCGTGCCCTCCGCGGATTCCGACGTCACGATGCGGACGCTGCCATGATCAACGCGGATCTTGGTCCCGACCAGTGGCGCCGGCCCACCTACCCCGCGATCGAGCTGTTCGGAGAAGGTATCTTCCTGCGCTTCGACGAGGAGAGGCTGGCCGCGTGGGAGGCACAGCCGGAGGTGCAGGCGCGCGCCGGCATCCTCAAGAAGCGGAGGACCGACTCGTCATGGGCCGACCGACTCGACGTGCCGGAGCCCAGGTACGTCGCCCTACACACGCTGGCGCACCTACTCATCCGTCGGTTGGCGTTCGCGAGCGGCTACGCGTCCGCCGCGCTGCAGGAGCGGATCTACGCGAACTCCGATCGTACGGACAGGACCGCCGGGATCCTGATCTACACCGCGGGAGGGGATGCGCAGGGGACCTTGGGGGGACTCGTCAGGCTCGGGGAACCCGACAAGCTGATCCCCCTGCTGGTATCAGCTCTGGACGACGCGGATTTCTGTTCCAACGACCCCGTGTGCATCGAAAGCGACCGACAGGGATCATCCCAGCTGAACCTCTCAGCCTGCCACGGTTGCTCGCTGGTGAGCGAGACCTCCTGCGAGACCGGGAATCGGCTGCTGGATCGCCAACTGGTACTGGGCGGAAGCGATGTGAGGGGACTGCTGGACGGCGTTCTGGCTGAGGTCCGGCGGGGCGTGGGTGACGACTCTTGAATTGGCGTCGCCATACGGTCGCCCACCTCACTGCCGGCTCAACCAAATCCATGACCCGATGAACAGCAGCGGGATGATTGTTCCTGCGCAGCCGTCGGCGTGCCACACAGCGATAGTCGGGGCGTCCCAAGCAGGGAAGGGGATTCGTGACACTTCAGAACGTCGTCACCTGCGGACGAATGCGGGCGTAACGTTCACTGAGCCCTTTCCAACCTCACGCTGACGCTTGGTGAAGGACAAGAACGGCCTGGACGATCGCGGTGATGCGGTTGGTGCTGCAGGGCCTCTCCCCCGCGGGTCAGGAGAAGGCGACGACCCCGATACCGAGTACGAGCCAGACGACGAAGAAGAGGAGTGCCGGAGTCACGACGACCAGCGCGCGGAAGCGCCCGGACCGAGCGGATTCCAGGTGGTCCTCCAACTCGACAACGCCGGGGGCCTCGGGGTCGTAGACGACGGTGACGCTGTCGCGCGGGGCGACGCTCGTGAAATTCGTGGCGTAGGAGTCCGCCTCGCGCGTGGTTCCGTCGGGCAGTGTGTAGGAGAACCGCACCGACACCTCGTCGTCGTGCCAGGAGAGACCTTCGCACACACCCACGGTGCGGACGCCCGAGGCGATGAGCCGTCGGGCGGTGCGGTGGCCGCGGAGGACGTGGACGGCGACGGCTCCGAACAATGCGCAGAGGGCCGCCGGCAGGACCAGGCAGAACAGAACGACGCCCATCGTGTGATTCTCGCTTTCCGTCGCGCCTCTTCCGACGCGCCCGGCAGGGTGCGGCGATCCATCGTGGTGAACAGAGTCGGCGAGCGCCCTGGGTCTGCCGGACTTCGGCGGTCGGCCCGCTCGTCGGCGGAGCTCGGCGGCGACAGCGTCGCCGGTGAGCTGGGGGGTCTGGTGGTGGTCGCGGATCCGCGAGCTGTCGGGGCACGTCGATCTGTCTCGCCTTCCGCGAGAGCGCGAGAGCCTCGGGCAACGGTTTCCGGTGCCCGCGGACTCTATGGTGCGAGGAGGTGAGCCATGAGAGACACGGTAGGAGCAGCAGCAGACGCCGGTGAGCGTTCCGAGGATTTCCAGGCGTTCGTCGTGGGGCGGTGGTCCCGGCTGATGCGGACCGCGTATCTGCTGACAGGAGAGCAGTACGCGGCGGAAGACCTCGTGCAGGGCTGTCTGGAGCGAACATTCGTCGCGTGGCGCAAGGTGTCGCAGGCCCGGGATCCGGACGCCTACGTGCGACGCATCATGGTCAACACACATGCGCGCAAGTACCGCAGGGGACTCAAGGAGTTCCTGTCACGAGGTGACGACCCCGGGCTCGGACACGGTCTGCCGGATCGCGGCGACGACATGGCACAGGCCGTCGAGCGATCCGACCTGATCGCCGCACTGGCTCAACTGCCGCTGCGACAAAGGGAAGCCGTCGTGCTGCGGTACTGGGAGGACCTGAGCGAAACGCAGACCGCCGCCGCGATGGGGTGCTCGGTGGGCACCGTGAAGAGCAACGCGGCCAGAGGGATCACCCGGCTCCGGTCGGCCATCGGGCCGACCCACACCAGCACGGACACAACTCACCTGGTGCACGAAGGGCGGATGTCATGACGGATACAGGCACCGATATCTCCAAGCTGCTCGCCGACGCCGCGCAAGGCGTCCGGATCGGGCACGCACCCGTCGAAGCGATCGTCGTGGGCGGCAGGCGGCGCAGGAGCAGGCGCCGGGCATCCGGGGCGGTCGTCGTCGCGCTCGCCGTGGTGTGCACGGCCGGGATTCTGACGTCGGTCTCCGCACGCGTGGGCTCCGGGGCGATGTCGGTCGCCGCGGAACCGGACGCGGTGCCCCGGCCCAGCACGGAGGTCATCGCGAGTGGGCGGCTCGACGGGAAGCCCTGGACCCTGAGCGTCGACGTGTGGAAGCGGGCCGCCGACGCCGAAGAGGCGGGTCGCGTGTGGGATGCGATGGAGGAGGCCGAATACCCGGACCCACGGCGTGCGGGCGGTGCAGGGGGTCCTCAACTCGTGCACACGGGCTGGTTCTTCGCCAACCTGAAAGTCGGAGAGCGGAGCTCGTTCGTGGATGACGGAGCGCTGACCGGAGCCGGGGACCGCAGGGTCGAGACCAGCTGGGGCAAGCTCGCCCCGACCGGTTCCGGCTGGTTCGTCTTCGGGCGGACCGCTCCCGGAGTCCACGCCGTCACGTGCACCTGGGACGACGGGCGCAAGGCCGCACCTCAGCTGCGGACGGCCGCCGGAACCGACAGGCGGTTCTTCGCGATCGAGGCCCCGGCCCCGAAACCGACCGCCGGACAGCCCCGGTGCACGGCGGCGGACTGACCTGACCGCAAGGCGGAGGAGGGAGTCGACGCGGAGCGTCGGCGACCGACGACAACGCCGCGAGGTGCGGCACCCGGGCACGCGAGCCCGGCATGATCCAAGCGAAGGGCCCAGGTGGACCCCGTGCCACGGAACACCGTTCTCGCGCCAGGGGGTCCGCCGTAGGGAATCCGGGTCAGGGGCGGCCGGCGACGAACCAGCGGGCGGGGAGTTCGACCGGGGAGCCGGTGGGGCGGGTCTCACTCATGGTGAGGGCGGTGGTGCCTTCGCCGAGGATGGTGAGCCCCGCTGCCCGCAGCAGGGCGGCGACTTCACCCTCGGCGACTTCGCCCGGGCGCAGGTCGTGTTCGATGACCCGGCGCAGTTTGGCGGAAGGGCCGCCGGGCTGAGCGGCGACTGCGGCGATGACGGCCTTGGCCCGACCTGTCGGCTCCAGGATCAGGGCCCTGCCGTGCGCGCCGACCAGCCGGGCGATGGCGGCGGCTACCGCGGGGCGGTCCTCGGGGTCGCTCTGGTGCAGGACGGCCCGCATGTAGACGTTGGTGTCGCCGAGGCGCTCGTGGAGCGTGCCGGTTTGCACCGGGTCGGCGAGGTTGAGTTGCTCGTACGTCGCGGCTCCGCCCGGATCGGTCCGGCGGGCGTGGGCGATGGCGGCGGCGGAGAGGTCGACGCCGACGGCGAGGGTGAAGCGGGTGGCGAGGAAGCGGGTCTGGGTGCCGTTGCCGCACCCGAGGTCGGCGACCGGCAGGGTCGGGTCGGCGTACGGGGTGAGGTGTTCGAGGTCGCGCAGCGCCGTCAAGGCCGGATCCGCGTCCCAGAATGGTTCGCCCTGCTCGCCGGAGCTCTGCTCCCAGAAGCCTTCCCACGCGGTGCGGTAACGGTCGGATACGGTCATGGAATCTCCTCGCGCTGTGCGGGTGAATCGGTGTGCGGACGGATCGGCGGGCGGGCGAATCAGCGTTCGGGCGGTGCGGCATGCGGACGGATCAGCATGCGGGGGCCGTCGGCTTCGACGGCCCCCGGCGGACGCCCCACCAGCCTCCGGGCCGCCCTGGAAGGGTGTTCCGTCCCGGGCGCCGGTGTTGAGGGGCGCCCACCGCCTACAGCCTGGCATGCCCGGCCACCGGGCAGCCGCCTTGACCGAGCCTCGCAGTCCGGGCATGCCGCCGGCCCACGACCGTGCGGGCCGGCGGCGCGGGGTTCACGACCCGTTCACGGCGACCCCGGTGTCCTCGCCGCCGAGGCCGAACAGCCGGTCCCCGCTCCACCACTCCGGCGTCTCGTCGACGACGGGGGTGAGCTCCACCAGCGTCACTTCGTGGCGGCTCAGGACGAGGTCCACGTCGGCGCGCCCTGCGGCGACGGGCACGCTCCCGTGTGAGCGGGCCGGTTCGGCGGCCTCGCGCAGGGCGTCGAGTTGCCGGTTGCCGGGCGCGAGCGGCCGCCCCATCTCGCACCAGGCCGCCCAGGAGTTACCCGCGTCCTCGCTCACGGAGCGGCGCCGGACGAAGGCGGAGTTCGGCGTGTCCGGGGCGCCGACGGGCAGGGACAGCCGGATGGTGTGGCCGTTCACGGGATCGCCGCCGGCCGGGTCGGCCGGCGCCCAGGCCAGCACCGTGACGCGCCCGTCGCCGTGTCGCGTCACCAGGTGGTCCTCGCCCCGGGCGAGGACCTGCTCGCCCATCTCGGCCATGAACGCGTACAGGTGGTAGGTGGGCTTCTCGATCTGTCGGTGCGTCAGCAGCCCGAATCCACCGTGGAACGGTGCGGTGGGGATGCCCACCTCCTCGAACACGTCGCTGAAGGTCCAGTACGAGAAGGAGTCCGCGCAGTCACCTCCGTTCACCAGCACCGGCGCCAGGTACGCCGCGTGGAACGCGGTGTCGTGGATCGGATTGTCCGGCCGGTACGAGGAGTTGAACTCGGTGATGTGCAGGGGCAGGTCAGCGAGACCAGTGCCCGCCAACTGCCGTCGCGGGGCGCCGAACTGCTCCAGCAGCGCCGACGCGGGCATGAGCGTCTGGTGGGCGCCGAACGGCACGGACTGGACGGGGCCGGACGAGTAGGCGTGCCGGCTCACGAAGTCGATCGGCAGGTCGCGGGAGTCGACGAAATCGGCGAAACGCTGGATCCAGCCGTCTTCGTAACCCGGCGCCAGTGAGGGTCCGCCTACCTGGAGTTCGGCGTCGACCTCCTTGACGGCCAGCGAGGTCACCTCGTAGAGGCGGTGGTAGGCGTCCTGGTCCGAGGCCCAGAACGGCACCAGGTTGGGCTCGTTCCACACCTCGATCGGCCACTGACGCACCTGCTCGACGCCGTAGCGGTCGACCAGGTGCCCGATGACGGCGCGGACGAGGTCCATCCACTCCTTCTCGTCGCGAGGAGGAGTGACGTTGCCCTTCCACCAGAACACGGTGTCCTCGCCGGAGGCGAGCCCGGAAGGCATGAAGCCGAGTTCCAGGAAGGGCGCGATGCCCATCTCCAGGTAGGCGTCCACCACTTGGTCGACGTATGTGAAGACGTGACGCACGCGCCGCTCGCCGGCGTAGTCGTAGGGGCGGTGGACGCCCATGCCGTCGCTGAGCAGCCCGTGCCCCCGGATGTACCGGAAACCTATCTCCCGCTGAACGAGGTCGAGCGACTCCTGGTAGTCGCGCCGCAGCGCGAGGTCGAGTCGGCCCGTGCCGACGCACTGACGCCAGGCATCGGAGAGCCGGCCTGTCGGCTGCCGGGGGACGACGATCCGCATGGTGGGGTTCCTTTCCCGTGGTGTGGTGCGGGACGGGCGGGCGGCACGACCGGTCCTCGCTCAATGTGCTGCGCACCGTGGAGAGATGGCGAAAACGGTGTCACCACGTCGAGCCCTCTGCTTGCCGGCCCCCTGCGCCCTCCCGCGTCCTTCCGCGTCCTTCCGGCACGCGATGCCCGGATGACCGCGGCCGAGCGCGTTCCTGATCGTCACGGCACCCGCTCACGCTCGCGCACGACGGCTGCCACGATCGATAACGATCGCGCATCTTGCGAAAACTATCAGTTGCCTCATGTTCATTTCAGACGGTACACCTTGCTCCTGCCTGGCGGACGCCCCATGAGTTTGCGCAAATTAATCGGCAGTTGGACCCCACTGACAACAGATCAGGAGTTCCCACGATGACGAGGAGAACCCGCAGCGCGAGCGCTGCCGCGATCGGCTTGTGCGTCGCACTCGTCGCTGCCGGCTGTGCCGGTGGCGACGACGGCGGCGGCGGTTCGTCCAACGGCCAGGGCACGGTGACTCTCTGGACGAACGCGATGGACGGCCGCGGTGCGCAGTACTGGAAGGACGCCGCGAAGGCGTACCAGGGCCTGCACCCGGACGTCACGATCAAGGTCCAGTCGGTCCAGAACGAGGACCTCGACGGCAAGCTGCAGAACGCGCTCAACTCGAACTCCGCGCCCGGCATCTTCCTCCAGCGCGGTGGCGGCAAGATGCAGGCCATGGCCGAGGCCGGGCAGATCCAGGCACTGGAACTCACCGACACCGACAGGGCGAACGTGGGCGAGGCGGCCCTCGAAGGTGTCTCGCTCGACGGCAAGGTCTACGCGATGCCGCTCGACACACAGCCCGAGGGCATCTATTACAGCAAGGACCTGTTCGAGAAGGCGGGTATCACCTCGCCGCCGACGACGATGGACGAACTCGAGGACGCCGTCGCGAAGCTGAAGGCGATCAAGGTCGCGCCGATCGCGGTCGGTGCCAAGGACGCCTGGCCGGCCGCGCACTGGTACTACAACTTCGTCGTGCGCGAGTGCAGCCAGGAGACGATGCAGAAGGCCGCCAAGTCACTCACGTTCGACGACCCGTGCTGGGGCAGGGCGGGCGAAGACCTGGCCGGACTCCTGAAGGAGGAACCCTTCCAGAAGGGCTTCCTGACGGCGACGTCGCAGCAGGGCGCCGGCTCCTCGGCGGGCATGATCGCCAACCACCGGGCGGCCATGGAGCTCATGGGCAACTGGGAACCCGGTGTGGTCAGGGACCTCACCCCGCAGAAGAAGCCGCTGCCCGACCTCGGATGGTTCCCCTTCCCCGCCGTACCCGGCGGCAAGGGTGACCCGACCGCCATCATGGGCGGCGCCGGCGGATACTCCCTCTCCGAGAACGCGCCGAAGGAGGCCCTTTCCTTCCTCCAGTTCGTCGTGACCAAGGAGCAACAGGAGGCGTACGCCAAGGCGTTCGACACCATCCCGGTGAACAAGGCCGCCCAGGGGGTCGTCACCGAGTCCTACAACATCTCGGCACTGGAGACCTTCAACAAGGCCGCCTACTCCATGCAGTTCCTCGACACCGTGTACGGCCAGAACGTCGGCAACGCCATGAACACCGCCGTCGTGAACCTGATGGCCGGCAAGGGCTCCGCCTCCGACATCGTCGAGGACGTCGAAGCTGCCGCCGAGAAGGGCTGAGTAAGCAGACATGAGCGACACCCTGGGCACTGACACGGCCGACGGCCACCAGTCGCAGGGCACGCACGGTGCCGGGGACGCGGCCACGTCCGTGCCCCCGGCTCCGCCGCGAGCGGCTGCGCACCGCCGGGGCCGTGGCAGGATGCGACTCGAAATCGCGGTCCTCTCCGCACCGGCGGTCATGACCTTCCTGGCGTTCGTGATCTTCCCGGTCGCGCTCGCCGGCTACTACGGCTTCTACCGGTGGAAAGGCTACGGAGCACCCACCGACTGGGTCGGCCTGAACAACTACGAGCTGATCCTCACCGACCCCGCGTTCCACGACGTCCTGTGGCACAACGGCCTGATCCTGGTGCTCTCACTGGTCATCCAGGGTCCGTTGGCGATCGTCCTCGCCCTCCTGCTCAACCAGAAGATCCGCGGCCGCTCGGCCATCCGTGTCCTGGTCTTCGTGCCCTACATCATCTCCGAGATCATCGTCGGCACCGGCTGGGGCCTGATACTCCAGAGCGAGGGAGCCGCCAACGACCTCCTCCACCGGATCGGCCTGGGCTCCCTGGCGGCCGACTGGATCGCCGATCCGGACCTGGCCATCTGGACGCTGACGGCCATCATCACGTGGAAGTACGTCGGTTTCGCGGTGATCCTGATGCTCGCCGGCCTGCAGTCGATCCCCGACGAGATCTTCGAGGCCGCGCGGATCGACGGCGCCTCGTTCTGGCAGATCCAGCGCCGCATCACGCTGCCGCTGCTGGGACCGACGATCCGCATCTGGGCCTTCCTGTCGATCATCGGCTCACTGCAGTTGTTCGATCTCGTCTACATCATCTGGGGACCGTACGTCTCGGGCACGACGGGCACTTCGACCATGGCCGTCTACATGCTCGCCCAGGGCCGCAACGCGGGCAACTACGGGTACGGCAGCGCCGTCGCCGTCGTGATGTTCGTCATCTCGCTCGTCGTCGCGCTGATCTACCAGCGGACCGTCCTACGCCGGGATCTCCGGGGCGCCGTCACCGAAGGGACCCTGTGATGAGCGCGACGAGCGCCACCTCCCGGACCTCCCCCGCGCCGGAGCCGACGGCTCACGCCGGCCGCCGCGACACGTCGCGGAAGTGGGGCGGCCCCGTCACCTACTTCGTCGCGCTGCTCTTCGTCGGCGTCTGCGTCGCGCCCGTGCTCTTCATCGTCATCGGCGGGTTCCGTACCAACGCCCAGATCACCACCGATCCGGCGGCCCTGCCGCACCCCTGGGTGATCGGCAACTACACGGGCATCCTGAAGTCGTCGGTGTTCTGGGGCGAGTTCGCCAACTCGCTGGTGGTCGCGCTCGCCAGCACTCTGGGCATCGTCGCCCTCGGTCTGATGGTCAGCTTCGTGATCGCACGCTACGACTTCAAGCTCAAGGGCGCGCTGTACTCCCTGTTCGCCGCCGGCCTGATGTTCCCCATGGTCATCGCGATCACGCCGCTGTACCTCGTCATCAAGGACCTCGGTCTCGTCGACAACCTGCTCGGTGTGATCGTCCCGCAGATCGCCTTCGGCCTGCCGACGACCGTGATCATCCTCGTTCCGTTCCTCAGAGCCATCCCGAACGAGATCGAGGAGGCCGCCGCGATCGACGGCACGAGCCGGCTCGGATTCTTCTTCCGCATGGTGCTCCCGCTGTCGCTGCCCGGCGTGGTCACCGTCGGCATCCTCGGATTCGTCGGCAGCTGGAACAACTACCTCCTGCCCCTGTACGTCCTCAACGCGCAGGCGAACTACACCCTGCCGCTCGGCGTCCAGGTGTTCTCCTCCCAGTACTCGACGGACACCGCGAAGGTCCTCGCCTTCACCTCACTCGCCATGCTGCCCGCTCTGATCTTCTTCTCGGTCTTCGAGAAGCGCATCGTCGGCGGCCTCACCGGCGCGGTGAAGGGCTGACACCGCCACCAGGCCCCCGCCGGACCGTGCTGGCGGGGGCGGGCCGCTGCCCGGCGGAATCCGCCCGGCCCCGCACCATCCCCGCGAAAGGACCTCCGCATTGCCTCGCGCCCACATCGAACTCGACAGGCAGGCCGTCGTCGCCCCTGTCCGGCGCCGCACCTTCGGCTCATTCGTCGAACATCTCGGCCGCTGCGTGTACACCGGGCTCTACGAGCCCGGTCACCCGAGCGCGAACGAGGACGGGTTCCGCATGGACGTCGTCGAACTCGTCCGGGAACTCGGCAGCACCACCATCCGCTACCCGGGCGGCAACTTCGTCTCCGGTTTCCGCTGGGAGGACTCCGTCGGCCCGCGCGAGAGACGCCCGGTGCGCCGCGACCTCGCCTGGCGTTCGCTCGAAACCAACCAGGTCGGCCTCGACGAGTTCGCCCGATGGCTCAGACTCACCGACTCCGAGCTCATGCTGGCCGTCAACGTGGCCACCCGGGGCATCCTGCCCGCGCTGGACCTGCTCGAGTACGCCAACCACCCCTCCGGCACGGCCCTGTCGGACCTGCGCGTCGCCAACGGCACACCGGAACCGCACAACGTACGCATGTGGTGCCTCGGCAACGAGATGGACGGGCCCTGGCAGACCGGGTTCATGACGGCCGACGACTACGGCAAGCTGGCCGCCCGTACCGCCGCAGCGCTGAAGAGGGCCGACAAGGACCTCGAACTCGTCGTCTGCGGCTCCTCCGGATCCACGATGCCGACGTTCGGCGACTGGGAACGCACCGTGCTGGAGCACAGTTACGACCACGTCGACTACATCTCCTGCCACGCGTACTACCAGGAGCACGACGGCGACCTCGGCTCCTTCCTCGCTTCGGCGACCGACATGGACTACTTCATCGACACCGTCGTGGCGACCGCCGACCACGTGGGGCACAAGAAGCGCTCCACCAAGAAGATCGACGTCTCCTTCGACGAGTGGAACGTCTGGTACCTCAAGGAGCACCAGGAGTCCGACAAGACCCATGACGAATGGCGCCACGCGCCCCGGCTCCTGGAGGACGCCTATTCGGTGGCGGACGCGGTCGTCGTCGGCAACCTGCTGATGACTCTCCTTCGCCGCAGCGACCGCGTCACCTCTGCGTCGCTCGCCCAGCTGGTCAACGTGATCGCCCCGATCATGACCGAACCCGGCGGCCCGGCCTGGCGCCAGACGACGTTCTACCCGTTCTCGATCACGAGCCGGCTGGCCTCGGGCGAGGTGATCCGGCCGCGGATCGAGGCGCCGACGTACGAGACGGCACGCTACGGGGAGGCGTCCGTCGTCGACGCCGTGGCGACGGTGGACGAGGACCGGGCCGCGGTCTTCCTCGTCAACCGTGACCTGGCGGAAGCCGCGCAGGTCACGATCGACGTGCGCGGCCTCGGCTCCACGCGCATCACGGAGGCGGTCACGCTCGCCGACTCGGACGTGTACGCCAAGAACACGCTCGCCCACCAGGACAGGGTGACCCCGGCCGCGAACACCGGCGCGGCACTCGTCGACGGCCTGCTCACCATCGAACTGCCACCGACCTCGTGGACGGCGGTCGCCCTGCGATGAGCGAGGGCATGAAGCGCGTCCAGGAGCCGGCCGCCCACCGGCACACGGGTCCGGCAGGTGCCCCGCCGGACCCGTGTGCCGACCGCCGCGAGGTGGCTTGTACGTTGCGCGACGGGGTCCGTCTCCGCACCCTCCTGCTGGTTCCGCACGGGACCGGGCCGTGGCCGGCCCTGATGACCCGTCACCCCTACGACGTGGCGCGTGAGGAGCGGGAGGGGATGCTCGACGTCGGGCGCCTCGTCGCCGCCGGTTACCTCGTCGCGCTCCAGGACGTACGGGGCCGCTTCGGCTCCGAAGGGGACTTCGCCCCCTGCGCGCAGGAGGTGGCCGACGGCGCCGACGCCGTGGCGTGGCTCGCGGCGCGTCCCGAATGCGACGGCACGGTCGGAATGTGGGGTGCCTCCTACGCTTCGGACACCCAGGTCAGCGCCCTGTTGGGAGGCGCACCGGCGCTGCGGGCGATCGCTCCCGCGATGACGCCGGCGATGTCGGCGCTCGACGGTTTCCGGTTCCGCGGCGGGGTGCCGGAGATCGGCAGCACCCTGGCGTGGACGCACTACGCGATCGCCCCGGACATGATCGCGCGCATCGGTTCTGCCCATGGCCAAGAGGCCGAACAGGCGCGGTGGGAGGCGACCGAGCGGGCGATCGTGAGCCGTGACGCGTTCCGGGCGGGAACTCCGCACGCGGGACGGGACGTCGAGGCGATCGTCGGGTGGGGTCTGGACCGGTTGCGGGAGCCGCTCGGGTCGGCACGTCACCGCGAGGGGAAGGTCGTCGACCGGATCGACGCGGTCGACGTCCCGGTCTTCCTGACCGGCGGGTGGTTCGACGTGTTCCTCGGGTCGACCCTGGAACTCCACGGCGGCTGGTGCGCCGCGCGAAGGAGACCGGCGGGCCGCTGCCCCGCCTTCTGGTCGGCCCCTGGACGCACGACGACTTCTCGGGCCGGACGGCCGGTGTGGACTTCGGGCCGGGCGCGTCCGCCGACGGCCTCCCCGGCGGGGACCTGACCGATCAGCACATACGGTGGTTCGACGCCATCCTGCGCGCGGGTGCGGCGGAGATTCCGCCGGTGCGCGTGTTCCTGATGGGCGCGAACCGGTGGATCGAGCTGGAGGAGTTCCCCCCGCCCGGCACGCGGACGCTGGAGCTGCACCTGGACGAGGGCGGCACGCTGACGACGGGGCCGGCAGGGACCGGCGAACGGCTGCTGACCAGCGATCCCGCGTCCGCGGTGCCGACGTGCGGCGGTGCGGTACTCCTGTTCGGGCCGTTCGAGGCGGGCCCCGCCGAGCAGACGGCGATCGAGGCACGGCAGGACGTGGCCTCGTGGCGCACCGCGCCGCTCACCGCGGAACTCACGGTGATGGGCGCGGTCCGTGCCGTCGTCCACCTCGCGACCACCGGAACGGACGCGGATGTGGTCGTACGACTGTGCGACGAATACCCGGACAGCAGCAGCCGTGTCGTCACCGACGGCGTGCAGCGGGGGTCGGCGCGGTCCGTCGACCCGGTCACGGGCGCGGGCGGGAGACGTCCGTTGGAACCGGGCCGGGACCACGAGTTCACCGTGGACCTCTGGTCGACGGCGCACACCTTCATGCCGGGCCACCGGGTGCGTGTGGACATCGCGCCGAGTTCGTCGCCCCGCTGGGACATCGGGCTCAATGCCTTCGCTCCGTCCGGGGAGCCGGCGGAGCCCACCGCGGCGGAGTACACGATCCGTCATGGCGCCGCCCGCCCCAGCCGCCTCGTCCTCCAGGTCGTGACGCCTCCACCGCGATGACGCGGGCGAAGGGTCAGACCCGGCGCGGGGCGGGTCCGGTGGAGGCGCGGAGGACCAACTCCGTGGCCAGCTCCATGCGGGCGGGCGACCGGGCGCCGGCGTTCTCGCCCCGGGAGAGCTCGATCAGACGCTTGACGGCCGCGGCGCCCAGCTCGGTGCTGGGCTGTCTGACGGTCGTCAGGCCGGGGGTGATGTACTGCGCCTCGGGCAGGTCGTCAAATCCGATGACGCTGATGTCTTCGGGTATCCGCAGGCCCCGGGCGGCCACCGCGTCGTAGACGCCGAGTGCCATGGAGTCCGCGCAGGCGAAGATGCCCGTGATCCCCGGATCGCCGTCGAGCAGGGTGTGGGTGGCGGACGCCGCCTTGGCACGGTTCCATCCGCCGTGGGTCACCGACACCGTGGCGCTGCCGACGGTCGTGGTGTCGGCCGCCGCGCGGAAACCGTCGACGCGCGCCCTGCTGAAGAGGTGGCGTGCATGACCTGCGACCACCCCCATCCGCGCGTGTCCGAGGGACAGGAGGTGCTCGGCTGCCATGCGGCCGCCCTCCCAGTTCGCCACCCCGATGCTCGCCACCCCCGAGGGGGGTGTGCTCATCGGGTCGATGAGCACCACGGGGACGCCCGCGGCGAAGAGTGCGCCGAACTGACGCGACGCGGGATCGACCAATGTCCCGATCACGCCGATGGTGCGCCTTCTCAGCAACCGCGACACCCAGTCGCTGTGCGGCTCCGCGAGTGTCAGGACGACGTCGGTCCCCGCCGCCGCCGCTTCGCGTCCGACGCCGGCTATCAGCAGGTTCGCCCACGATCCCTCGAAGTGGGTGACCACGAGGTCGAGCGCCTGGGAGAGGCCGCTCTCGTCCCGTACGTTGTCGCCCCTGGCCCCGGACGGGCGGGTGTAGCCGACGGCCCGCACGGCTTCCATGACCTTCGCGCGGGTCTCCGCCGAGACGTCGGTTCCGCCTCGCAGCACCTTGGAAACGGTGGGGATGCTCGTGCCGGCGGTCTGGGCCACCAGGGACAGTGTGGGACGTGATCCGGCTGGTCGAGGCGGCATGGGGAAAGATTAGCCCAACCGCCGAAGGGGCCCGCCGGGGGCCGGGGAAGCGCTTCGGGCGGGGTCGGGCGGACTGCGGGCGGACGCACCCGGGGGTG
Organism: Streptomyces sp. NPDC001493; assembly: GCF_053597235.1. Classification (NCBI taxonomy): domain Bacteria; kingdom Bacillati; phylum Actinomycetota; class Actinomycetes; order Kitasatosporales; family Streptomycetaceae; genus Streptomyces; species Streptomyces sp. NPDC001493. The sequence continues at coordinate 280,454 of NZ_JBSFHV010000001.1, read as the reverse complement.
CGCTGTCCGCCCGCACCGGGCGTCACACGGACGGCGTCGGGGCCGGGACGTACTCGAACCAGTCGAAGGCCACCGAGCCCTGGGTGGCGTACATGCCGATCACCCTGCCGGTGAAGCCGCAGGCGACCTCGGTGGACAGGTAGCGCCCGTCCAGTTCGGCGATCGGACGGGCGCCGGGGGCGTCGGGATCGCCGAGCCAGAAGGCGATGGTGTCGGGGCCCGTGGTGCCGCCGTCGGTGAGGTGGGGCGACGCGGGAACGAGGCCGGACGTCCGGATCGTCACGGTGAGGTGCAGCGGCCCGGCCGGGGCCGGCCTGCGGGCCAGGGTCTGGCGCAGTGGCCCGATCCGGGCGACGACGGAGACCTCCGCGTCCCCGGCCTCCAGCTCGTAGTGGTGGGCCTCGTCCAGGCGTACGCAGAGTCCCCCGCGTCCCGTGCCCGGGTCGATCAGGGTGCTGACGCGGCAGTCGTGGTGCTGCTGGCGGCGGCCCACGAAGGTGTACCCGGGGGTGTCCAGGGTGGGGCCGGTGGCATGGAGGACCAGCCTGCCCGGTCGCTCGGTGAGTGACCAGGAGCCCTCCGGGCGGGCGAACGGCGAGATCCAGTGCGGCGCGAGGACGTCCGCGTCGAAGTCGTCGCGGGCGGGCGGGGCCGGTACGGGGTGCCAGGCACCGCCCGGGGCCGCGTGGCTCTCGGGAACCGGCGCGACGACGGGCCAGCCGTCCTCGTCCCACTCCACGGGGGTCAGGAACGTCTCGCGGCCGAGCACGTGCACGTCGGGCGTGAAGCCGCGGGGGCGGACGCCCAGCAGTACCATCCACCAACTGCCGTCGGGGGCCCGCACCAGGTCGGCGTGGCCGGTGTTCTGGATGGAGCGGGCGGTGCCGCTGTGGGACAGCACGGGGTTGCCGGGTGCGCCCTCCCAGGGGCCGCGCGGCGAGCGGCCGCGGGCGACGGAGACGCTGTGGCCGCGTTCGGTGCCGCCTTCCGCGATCAGCAGGTACCACCAGTCGCCGATGCGGTAGAGGTGCGGCGCTTCGGGGAACTTGAGGCCGCTGCCCGACCAGGTGGGGAAGGGCCCCTCCAGCACCTCGCCCGCGACCGGGTCGATCCTGGCCGTGTTGATGCCCCCTCGGGGGCCGGAAAAGGCGCACCAGCAGGTACCGTCCTCCTCCCATGCCAGGTCGGGGTCGATCCCCGACAGGTCGATCCACACGGGGTCGCTCCACGGCCCCTCGGGCCGCTCGGCCGAGACGACGAAGTTTCCGCCCCCGTCGATGTTGGTGTTGATCACCCAGTAACGGCCGTCGTGGTGACGGATCGTGGGGGCGTAGAGGCCCCCGGACGCCTTGGCGCCGGGGAGGGGCAGCGGCAGCTGTCCGGGCCGGTCGAGCACGTTGCCGATCTGCTCCCAGTGCACCAGGTCCTTGCTGTGGAAGAGCGGCAGCCCGGGGAAGTACTCGAAGCTGGAGCACACCAGGTAATAGTCGTCACCGACCCGGCACACGCTCGGATCGGGGTGGAACCCGCTGATCACCGGGTTGTCGTACAGGTGCACAGAAACGCATCCCTTCAACCCGCCCAGCGCCGTGGGGCGAGTCCGGGCGGCGGTTCGGTTCTCGCTCGTCCGTCCGTCCCGGGCTCCGCGTGCCATGCCCCGGGGGCGACTTCGCGGGCGGGACGGCGGTCCACTCGGCACGGGCCGCCGCCGTGACGGCGGCGGCCCTCCGGGCGGTCAGCGCCGCCCCCTCGGAAGAGGAGGGCGGCGGCGGCCCCTGTCAGGACGACAGGGTCCAGCGCTGGTTGCTGCCGTTCGAGCAGGTGTAGAGCTGGAGCTGGGTGCCGTTGGCGGTGCCGGCTCCCACGGCGTCGAGGCAGAGTCCGGACTGGACACCGACCACGGACCCGTCGGAGTTGAGGCGCCACTTCTGGTTGTCCGCGCCCCAGCAGCCGTAGATCTGGATCTTGGCGCCGTTGCCGCTGCCCGCGGCGTCCAGGCACTTGTTGCCGTAGACCCGGAGCTCACCGGCGGAGGTGAGCTCCCACTGCTGGTTGGCGGCGCTGTGGCAGTCGTACAGCTGGACCGCGGTGCCGTCCGCGGTGGCGGAGTTGGGCACGTCCACGCAGCGGCCCGAACCGGCACCCTTGAGCTGTCCGCTCCGGCCGCCGTCGCCGCCGTCGCCGCCGTCGTCGCCGCCGCCGGACGAGCCGCTGTTGAGTGCGTCGAGGACGGAGCTGTAGGCGGACTTCTTGCTGCCGTCGTTGTTGAACAGCAGCGGTGTGTCCCCCGATCGCCAGGAGTCGGAGTCACGCACGCCCCAGACGGTGATGCCGAGGCAACGCGAGACGGCCAGGCAGTCGTTGACCACGTTGGCGTAGGTCGTGGCCGAGGCGCCCTGGATGTCGAGTTCGGTGACGGCCACATCGACGCCGAGGGCGGCGAAGTTCTGCAGGGTGGTGCGGAAGTTGCTGTCGTAGGGGCTGCCGCTGTTGAAGTGCGACTGGAAGCCCACACAGTCGATCGGCACGCCGCGGGACTTGAAGTCCTTGACCATGTTGTACACGCCCTGGGTCTTGGCCCAGTTCCAGTTCTCGATGTTGTAGTCGTTGTAGCAGAGCTTGGCGGACGAGTCGGCGGCGCGCGCGGTGCGGAAGGCGGCCTCGATCCAGTCGTTGCCGGTGCGCTGCAGATTGGAGTCGCGGCGGCCGCCCGAGTTGCCGTCGGCGAAGGCCTCGTTCACGACGTCCCACTGGGCGATCTTGCCCTTGAAGTGGGCCATCACACCGTTGATGTGGTCGTTCATCGCCTGGCGCAGCGAGCTGCCGCTCAGGCTCTGCATCCAGCTCGGCTGCTGGGAGTGCCAGGCCAGGGTGTGGCCGCGCACCTGCTTGCCGTTCTGCACCGCCCAGTTGTAGACGCGATCGGCGTTGCTGAAGTTGAACTGGCCCCGCTGCGGCTCGGTGGCATCGATCTTCATCTCGTTCTCGGCCGTCACCATGTTGAACTCGCGGGACGCGATCGAGGTGTACGCCGAGTCGCCGAGCCTGCCCGAGGCGATGGCGGTACCGAAGTAGCGGCCACTCTGCGCCGCGGCGGCACCCAGCGTGGTCTCGGCGGCGTGCGCGTTCGACGGTGCGACCAGTGCGGCGGACGCGCCCAGGACGCCGACGAGCAGCGCCGGCAGCAGAACGCGGAGCGGCCGGCCGAGAGCGGATCTCGGGAGGGCGTAGGAGCCCATGGCTGTGCCTCCAAAGTGGGAAATCCCGGAAGGGACGAAGCGCGGGGCGCCGCGTCGTCCGCCCTCATCCGGTCGACGGACGGGCAGGCCGGCGCATGCGCGGGTCTGTCGTACACGGATCTGTCGTGCGGCTGTGCGCGGATCTGCCGGGCGGCAGAGATCGGCCGGTGCCGACGCGGTGGGGCGTCCCGAACCACGTCCGGCGTCTCAGACAGGGATGATTGAGGTTTTGACCGTTGCTCGTCAATACCTCGCACAGAAATTGTGCGCGCTAACATTGCGAAACTTTTTAAGGTGCAGGTGAGCCCACCCACGGACGCGCGGCATGTCCACCGGTAGCCGACCCGGCCCCACTACCGGGCTTTGATCACATGGCTCGATGCCAACTTCGAGTGCTCCAGGGCGAATCCGGTCGCAGACAGATCTGCCGCACACCTTGACTGCGAGCGCTCACATTCCTAGCTTGTGGCGTCATGAGAAACCGAGCTTTTGCGAAACTTATCGAAAAGCTACGGCCTTCCCGCACCCTCGCACCGCGGCCCGTCGGGTCGTCTCACCCCACCCCCCTCCCAGGAGGTCCTTCGATGTGGTTCCGCCACGCGTTCCCGGTCCGTCCGGAACGCCTACTCGCCCTCCTCGCACCCTTGTTGCTCGTGGCCGGTTTCCTCGGTGCGCAGCCCGCCCATGCGGCGACCGTCGATTCCGGCGCCTCGTACGTTCTGGTCAACCGCAACAGCGGCAAAGCCCTGGACGTCTACAACCTGGCGACCGAGGACGGCGCCCGCATCGACCAGTGGACCCGGAACGACCAGAAGCAGCAGCAGTGGCAGTTCACCGATTCCGGTGACGGCTACTACCGCGTCAAGTCCGTCCACTCGGGCAAGGTGCTCGATGTCTACAACTGGTCCACCGCGAACGGCGGTTCGATCGTCCAGTGGACCGACCTGAACGCCACCAACCAGCAGTGGAAGCTGGCCGACAGCTCCGACGGCTACGTCCGGCTCATCTCGCGGCACAGCGGCAAGGCCCTCGAAGTGCAGGGCGCCTCCACCGCCGACAACGCGAACGTCGTCCAGTACGACGACTGGGGCGGCACCAACCAGCAGTGGAAGCTGGTCAAGGTCGGCGGCGGCGAGACCTCCGGCACGTGCGACCTTCCCTCGGCCTACCGCTGGGCGTCGACGGGCGCTCTGGCCCAGCCCAAGCAGGGGTGGGCCTCGCTCAAGGACTTCACGGTCGTCCCCTACAACGGCAAGCAGCTCGTCTACGCGACGACGCACGACACCGGGTCGAGCTGGGGTTCGATGAACTTCAGCCCGTTCACCAACTGGTCGGACATGGCGTCGGCCGGCCAGAACACGATGTCGTCCGCGACCGTCGCACCCACGCTCTTCTACTTCGCGCCGAAGAACATCTGGGTGCTCACCTACCAGTGGGGCGGGACCGCCTTCTCCTACCGGACGTCGAGCGACCCCACCAACCCCAACGGCTGGTCGTCCCCGCAGGTGCTCTTCTCCGGGAGCATCAGCGACTCCGGAACCGGACCCATCGACCAGACGATCATCGGTGACGGGACGAACATGTACCTGTTCTTCGCCGGCGACAACGGCAAGATCTACCGGGCCTCCATGCCGATCGGGAACTTCCCGGGCAGCTTCGGGTCGTCCTCCACCGTGGTCATGAGCGACTCGACGAACAACCTGTTCGAAGCGCCGCAGGTCTACAAGCTGCAGGGCCAGAACCGGTACCTCATGATCGTCGAGGCGATCGGTTCGCAGGGCCGCTACTTCCGCTCGTTCACGGCCACCGGCCTGAACGGGTCGTGGACACCCCAGGCCGCGACCGAGAGCAACCCGTTCGCGGGCAAGGCCAACAGCGGTGCCACGTGGACCAACGACATCAGCCACGGTGAACTGATCCGCACGAGCGCCGATCAGACCATGACCGTCGATCCCTGCAACCTGCAGTTGCTCTACCAGGGCCGCAGCCCCAGCTCCGGCGGCGACTACGGCCTCCTGCCGTACCGTCCGGGTCTGCTGACACTGCAGCACTGACCGGGCGGCGCGACCGGCTCGGTCACGCACCGGGCCGGTCGTGCCCTCCCCGCCTCCCCTGCCCCCACATGGGCCCCGCGTACGTCGTACGCGGGGTCCATGTCGTCGTACCGGCGGGCCCACGTGGTCGTACGCGGGGCCCCCGTACGCGCGCCCCGCCTCAGCGGATCTCCGCGAACTCCAGGAACGCGTGGAGGTCGTGGGTGGCGTCCAGGAGGCCCAGGCCGCTCACGACGACGAGGACGACCGCGGCGACCAGGAGGTGTGCCGGGCTGCGCGGGGCGGGGTTCAGCAGGGCGGCGACCCGGCGCGGCACCATGCCGGGGGCCGGGCGGTGTCCCAGGACGCCCAGGGCGGCCGCGGGCAGCCGGCGGGCGTGGCTGCGCTTCGTCGCCACCGCTGCCCGGGCGACGGTCTCGGCGACCGCGCGCCGGTCGCCGGTCTCCCGGGCGGCGCTCTCGTCCGCCCATCGCTCGACGGTGAACGCGACGGACGCGGCCAGGGGCCGCAACAGCGGATTGGCGGCGGCGGAAATCTGGGCGAGGGCGACGAACGCGTAATGGTGGTGTTCGAGGTGCGCCCGCTCGTGGGCCAGGACGATGTCGTGGCCGGCCGGGTCGAGGGCGGCGAGCATGCCGTGGGAGATCACGATGCGCCCCGGGAAGCCGGGCACGGTGTAGGCCTCGGCCCGCTGGTCGTCGGTGATGACGACGGGGTCCCGGCCGGGCAGGCAGGCCGCGTCCCGGGCGGCCGCCCACAACGCCCTGACCCGCCGGACGGCGAAGCGGAGGGTGGCCGCCGCCGCGCCCGCGAGCAGTACGGCTCCCACGGCCGTCGCGGGCCAGGCCGTCGGGTCCTGGTGGGCGATCACCTGCGGTGAGTACCCCTTGAGCGCGGAGACGAGCGGGAGCCGCACCAGCCCGGCGAGGGCGAGCAGCCCGAGAGCTGCGGTGCTCGACGCGGCGAGCAGCAGCCCGGAGACGGTCAGCAGCCAGGTCGCCAGCCGGGGTTCCAGCCGTCGGGCCAGCGGGCCCGCGCACACCCAGGCGAGTACGGGGAGCAGCAGCGGTACGTAGACGGCCAGTCGCATCGGCGTGCGGCTCCGCTACTCGTCGCCGGCGAGCAGACGGCGGAGCAGGTCTTCGTCGTCGTCGGACAGCTCGTCCACGAAGTGGGAGAGCACGGAGGCACGGTCGCTGCCCGCCTCCAGGACCTTGTGCATGTGCCGGGCGGTCAGCCCCGACTCGTCGGTGACCGGCGCGTAGGCGTAGCTGCGTCCTCGCCGCGAGCGCTCCAGGACGCCCCGGCCGTGCAGCCGGGCGAGCGTGGTGGCGACCGTGGTGTGGGCGAGCGGGGTGGTCAGTCCGGTCACCACGTCACCGGGTGTCAGGGGGCCTTCGGCGGAGTGCAGCAGCGCGAGGATCTCGGCCTCCAGCGCACCGTTCGCGCGGCGTCCGCCGCCCACCCCGACCACCTCTTGCTGATCGCCCAACGCCGTCTTCCCGCCTCGATGGTCTAGAGTCTCACTAACTTCTATTCGCGAATAGAAGTTAGTGCCCGCTCGGCCCCGCCGCTCGTTCTTCCCGAGCCGGGCCCTTCCACAGGATGCCTCATGCCCCCTCCGTCTGCCCACCGCCTCCCCCTCCGGGGCCCCCGGCGGACGGCGGCGACCGCCGCCGTGGTCTGCGCGGTCCTGCTGGCGGCTCTGGTCGTCGCGGTCGCCGTGCACCCCGCGCCCTTCGCCGCGGACACCGCCGTCCACGACTGGGCACTGGAGCACCGGCCGGTGTGGGTACGGCGGACGGCCCACGCGGTCACCGTGACGGGCAGCGGCGTGCCCGCCTACGCGCTGGCGGCCCTGGCCGGAGCCCTGGCGCACCGCACCTCGGTGTGGCGGGGCGCCGCGGCGGGGCTGCTCGCCCTGGGCTCGGCGCAGCTTCCGCGCATCGCTCTGGCCACGGCGGTGGCCAGGCCCCGGCCGCCGGCCGGGGACTGGGCGGCCTCGGCGAGCGGCTGGTCCCTGCCCTCCGGGCACACCACGACCTCCCTGGTGGTCGGAGTGCTGCTCGCCTTCGCCGTACACCGCAGGGTGCACGGCCGGGGCCGGTCCGTCCTGCTCGCGGCTCCCCCGGTCTGGGCGTTCGCGGTGGGCCTCAGCCGTGTCTGGCTGGGCGTGCACTGGCCGACCGACGTCGTGGCGGGCTGGCTCTTCGCCGCCTGCTGGACGGCGTCGGCGGCACTCCTCGTACTCCTGCGGCGGCAGCGGGCAGCGGCCCGCGCCGTCCCCCTTCCCTCGGACGAAAGGTGGCTCACGTGAGCGCCATCGGCATCGGACAAGCTGCGATCCTCGGTGTGGTGGAAGGGGTGACGGAGTTCCTGCCCGTCTCCTCGACCGGCCACCTGAAGATCACCGAGGGGCTGATGGGCATCCCCGTCGACGACGCCTCCGTCGTCGCCTTCACCGCCGTCATCCAGGTCGGCGCCATCGCCGCGGTCCTTCTCTACTTCTTCAAGGACATCGTCCGGATCGTCGGTGCCTGGGGACGCGGGCTGCGCCACCGTGACCAGCGTCACGACCATGACTACAAGTTCGCCTGGTGGGTGATCTGCGCCACCGTCCCGGTCGTCGTCGTCGGCCTCGCGGCGAAGCCGCTGATCGACGGTCCGCTCGCCTCGCTCTGGGTGGTGGCCGGTTCGCTGATCGCGGGCAGCGCGCTGATGTGGGCGGCCGACCAGATGGGCCGGCACAGGCGCGGTGAGAGCGACGCCACGTTCAGGGACGCCATGCTCGTCGGCTCTTCGCAGATCCTCGCGCTGCTCTTCCCCGGCTTCTCCCGGTCCGGCGCCACCATGTCCACCGGGCTCATCCTCGACCTGGACCGTGTGGCCGCCACCCGGCTCTCCTTCTTCCTCGGGATTCCCGCCCTCACCGGAGCCGGTCTCTACGAGCTCAAGGACGCCGTCGGCACGGGCACGGCCGTCGCCCCCCTCGTCGTCGGGACGGCGGTCTCCTTCGTCGTCGCCTACGCGTCCATCGCCTGGCTGCTGAAGTTCGTCGCCCGGCACAGCTTCAACGCCTTCGTCGTCTACCGCGTCGTCGTCGGCCTGCTCCTGTTCGCCCTGCTGGGCGCGGGGGCCTTGCACGCCTGATCCGACGACCGGTCCGACACCCGTTGCGCACGCGCGATCCGCGTCGGCACCTCCCCACCCTCCAGCACCCAGCACCAGCACCCAGCACCCAGCACCCAGGAAAGTGACCATGGCACTGGCCCTCGGCCCGCACTGGATCGACCCCGACTACCTGATCTCGACCTTCGGACTCATCGGCATCCTCGCCATCGTCTTCGCCGAGTCCGGTCTGCTGATCGGCTTCTTCCTGCCGGGAGACTCCCTGCTGTTCACCACCGGGCTCCTGGTGGCCGGGAACGAGTACCTCACCCAGCCGCTCTGGCTCGTCTGCCTGCTCGTCGCGGTCGCCGCCGTCCTGGGCGACCAGGCCGGGTACCTCATCGGCCGCAAGGCCGGACCGGCGCTCTTCCGCCGCCCCGACTCCCGGCTGTTCAAGCAGGAGAACGTCGAGAAGGCGAGCGCCTTCTTCCAGAAGTACGGTCCCCGCTCGATCGTGCTGGCGCGGTTCGTGCCGGTCGTCCGCACGTTCACGCCGGTCGTCGCCGGGGTCAGCGCCATGGACTACCGGACGTTCGTCACATTCAACGCCGTCGGCGGCACGATCTGGGGAGTCGGTGTCACGGTGCTCGGCTACTTCCTCGGACAGGTCGCCTTCGTCAAGGCGAACATCGAGCTCATCCTGATCGCCATCGTCCTGGTCTCCGTCGTGCCGATCGCCTTCGAGTACCTGCGCGCACGGCGGACCGGCCGGGCCGGGCGCGCGGGCGGCCGGTAGCACCCTGGCGGGCCGTGGGGGCGTCGGTCTCAGCGGGCGACCGTGCCCCGGGCCTCGCCCACCTCGTGGCTCATGTGGGCGAGGCCCGTGACCGTGACTCCCGCGGACAGCAACGCGGCCACGGCGACGACGAGCGCGAACGACCTGGGCCGGAGCGCGGAATGCGACGGCGGCGCGAGGAGGGCGGCGACCCGTCGCGGTACCGGACCGGATGTCACCCCGGGAGCCAGGTACGGGCGCGTGGAGCCACGGCCGTTCTGTCCGGCCAGCGCGGCACGGGCCACGGCGCGGGCGGCCAGCTTGCGGTCCCCGACCGCCCGCGCCGCCGCCTCGTCGGCCGCCCGCTCGGCGGAGAGCCGGATCGCCCTGCGCACGGCGCGCAGGGCGGGATGGCAGTGGGCGGCGATCTCCGCGACGGCGAGGAAGTAGTGGTGCCGCCCCGCGTTGTGGGCGCGTTCGTGCGCGAAGAGGACCTCCCGCTCCGGGGCTTGAAGGGTGCGCAGCATCGAGGTCGTCACCACGATGCGGTTCGGGCGGCCGGGCAGCGCGTAGGCGTCGGGGTGGGGAGAGTGGACGACGCAGAGGTCACCGGCCATCGGAAGGGACGCGGCCTGCCGGTGGGCCGCCCGAAGCGAGCGCCCGTGCCGGACGGCGGCCCGTCCGAGGGCGAAGGCGCCGACCGCGAGCGTCCCGGACGACACCGCGGCCGCGCCGACGACCATGGGCAGCGAGGGCGTGCAGAGCGGGTGGACGAGGTGTCCCATCCGGGCGAACACGGGTATGAGCAGCAGGCCGGTCAGGCTCAGGGCGCCCAGGGACACCACGCTCGCCACGGCGAGCGCCAGCGCACCCGCCGTGAGGATCCACAGTGCGGTGGCCGGGCGGGCCCACGCCATCACACGGTTCGCGGCCGGCCCCAGCAGGAACGGCAGCAGGAGCGGCACAACGAACAGTGGAGTCAGCACCTGTCGTCCTTCGGTAGGGCAGGACCTCACGCGTGTGTCACGCGTGTGCCCGGATTGATCGGTCGTCGACGACCGTCCGGACGACATGCCCCGTCCGCTCCACCGGGCCGTGTCCGGATGTCCGTTCGGCCCTGCGATCGTCGCACCTCAAGTTACCTGCCCCGCCGAGTCGCCCGGCCCGCACAGTCGCCCACCGCGAGCATTCGTCCGGCCGGAACGCCGCCTGCCCCGACGCCGCCTCCCCCGGGGCGCTGCCCACACTGCCCGCCTGCCGGGGCAAAGACCGAGCCGGGGCAGGGACCGTGCCGGGAACAGCCATGGGAGAAGATGGGAACGTCGACGACTGCCGACCGATGCGGCCCCCGGGCCCGGAAGGCGACGGGACCGGACAGCCGTCGCGCCCGAAGGGGCGGCCGCGCCGGTCACGGCACCAGCAGACCGTTTCGGGGAGAGGACAGTGCCATGGCGGACACCGAGGGCGAACGCCGGCCGGCGGGTGAGCTCGAGAGCAGCGTTCTCGCCGCGCTTTGGGCTTCGGAGAAACCGCAGACCGCCGCCGAGGTCAGGACGGCCATGCCGCAGCCGCTCGCGCGGACCACGGTGGCCACCTTGCTGGCCAGGCTCCACGACAAGGGCGTCATCGGGCGCACTCCGGCGGGCCGCGGGTACGCGTACTTCCCGCTGGAGGATTCGCACGGGCTGACGGCACGGCGCATGCACCGGGAACTCGACCAGGACGGCGATCGCAGCACGGTGCTCGCCCGGTTCGTCGACGGCCTCAGTCCGCAGGACGAGGCGGAGCTCAGGCGCCTGCTGGACGAGGACGCCTGAGCCGTCCGCTCCACGGGGAAGCGCCGGGCGGCTTCCCCGTGCGGCGCACCTCGGTGCCCGCCGCGGGAGAGCCGCCCGGCGCTCTCGTCCGTACGGCTCACGCCTTCGCGGTACGTTCCGTTCCGGCGCCGGCGCCCTCTTCCTTCTTTCCGCCGGAGCGCGACGGGCCGGCCGGGGCGAAGAAGACCGCCAGGGTCGGGACGAGGTAGAGGACCCAGACGACGACCTGCACGACGGTCGGGTCGGGCTGGAAGTTGAAGATGCCCTTGAGGAGCGATCCGTACCAGCTGTCGACCGGGACGGCCGTGTGGATGTCGAAGGCGAGGCTGTTCAGCCCGCCGATGAAGTCGGCCTCCTGGAGGTCGTGCACGCCGTACGCGAGGACCCCGGCGGCCACGACGACGAGCATCCCGCCGGTCCAGGTGAAGAACTTGGCGAGGTTGATCCGCACCGCGCCGCGGTAGAACAGGTAGCCGATGACGACGGCGGTGGCGAGCCCCAGGAGCACTCCGATCAGGGGGCGGTGGGTGCCGTCGCTGGATGCCTGGACGGAGGCCCAGACGAACAGCGCGGTCTCCAGCCCTTCCCGGCCGACCGCCAGGAAGGCGGTCACCACCAGGGTGAAGGTGCCCATCCGGAGGGCCTCGTCGAGCTTGCCGTGCAGTTCGGTCCTGAGGTGACGGGCGGTGCGCCGCATCCAGAACACCATCCAGGTCACCAGGCCCACCGCGATGATGGAGAGCGAGCCGCCGAGGGCCTCCTGCGCCTGGAAGGTCATCTCCTGCGACCCGTAGGTGAGCGCGCAGCCGAAGCCGAACGCGATCAGGACGGCGACGAGGATGCCGGTCCACACGGGCCGCAGAGCGTCCCGCCGGCCGGTCTTCACCAGGTAGGCGATGAGTATGCAGACGATCAGACTGGCTTCCAGGCCCTCTCGTAGCCCGATCAGATAGTTGCCGAACATGCCGTCGTCACCTTCTTGTTCTCCGTGGTCTTCATGGTGGGGCCTGATAGGTGGTCAGGTGTCGAACAGCGTGCGGCCCCACCAGTCGTGGGTGTCGCGGACGCCGGGCGGGATCGCGAACAGGGCCGAACCGACGTGCTGGATGTACTCGTTGAGCGCGTCGTGCCGGGACAGCTCCCGCTGGAGCGGTACGAAGCCTTTGCGCGGGTCCCGCTGGTAGGCGAGGAAGAAGAGGCCCGCGTCGAGCCTGCCGAGGCCGTCCGTGCCGTCGGTGAAGGAGTAGCCCCTGCGCAGGATGCGGATGCCGCCGTTGCTGTCGGGGTGGGCGAGCCGGACGTGCGCGGTCGGCTTCATGCCCTTGAGGAACGGCGTGGCCCGCTCGGTGGTCCTGCCCGCCGGGGCGCCCACCTTCTTGTCGCGGCCGAAGACGTCCTCCTGCTCGCCGAGCGGAGTGCGGTCCCAGGTCTCGATGTTCATCCGGATGCGCCGGGCCACGAGATAGGAGCCGCCCGCCATCCAGGGGGCGCCGTCCTTCCCGCCCGCCCAGACGTGCTGGTCCAGCGCCCCGGTGTCCGTGCCGGAGATGTTGCTCGTGCCGTCCTTGAACCCGAAGAGGTTCCGCGGGGTCTGCGCGTCGGGCGTGGTCGACGAGGTCTTCCCGAAACCGAGTTGGGACCAGCGGATGGCGACCTTGCCGAAGCCGATCCTGGCCAGGTTGCGGATCGCGTGCACGGCGACCTGCGGATCGTCGGCGCACGCCTGGACGCACAGGTCGCCGCCGCTGCGCGCGGGGTCGAGCTGGTCCCCGACGAACTTGGGCAGGTCCGCGAGCGCGTCGGGCCGCTGACGGCCCAGATCGAACTTGGCGAACAGGGAAGGGCCGAACCCGATGGTGAGGGTGAGCTGGGACGGTTCCAGCCCGAGCGCCTCACCGGTGTCGTCCGGGGGCGCCTCCGGTATGCCGCCGTAGGCGCCCTCGCCGACGGTCCGGCCCTGCGTCATCCGGGCCGCCGCCTGCGTCCAGTCCTTGAGGAGCTGGACGAAGGCGGCGCGGTCCTCGGTGGTCACGTCGAACGCGGCGAAATGGAGCCTGCCCTGGACCGGGGTCGCGATCCCGGCCTGATGCGCCCCGTGGAACGGCACGGCGCCGCTCCCGGCGTCGTCGCCCGCCGGACGGGAAGCGGCCAGCGCCGCCGTACCGCCCGCCGCGGCGGCGCCGACGACCAGGCCGGCGCCGCCCCAGCCGAGCAGCGCCCGCCGGGAGGGAGAGACGGACGTACTCTCGTCCTCGGTCATGCCCAACCCTTTCGCGGGGCCCGGGGGCCCGTGTTGCTTCGGTTCACGTGCCGTGCGCGACTGGCGCGCCCGGCACGAGGTGGTACGGGTGGCGGAGCGCCGCCCCTACTTGACGACGGCCGCGGCGAGCTTGGAAACCGGCTCGGCCAGGGCGTTCACGGCGTCCGAGAGCTTCTTCCGGTCGGCGGTGGAGACCTTGTCGTAGGAGACGAAGTCGTACGACGACGGGTCCTGGCGGTACTGGTCGAGGAGCTTGTCGACGTTCGCGAACTGGGTGTCCAGCTCGGCCGTGAGGGCCGCGTCGTTCTTGGCCGCGGTGGACTTGAGGAGGTCGTACGCCTTCTCGGCGCCTTCGATGTTGCCCTTGAAGTCGACGAGGTCCGTGTGCGAGTAGCGGTCCTCCTCGCCGGTCACCTTGCCGGTGGCGACCTCGGTGAGCAGGTCGTTGGCACCGTTGGCCATCGAGGCGGGCGTGATCTCCGCCTTGCCGACGCGGTTCTGCCAGTCGGTCAGGTCGCTCAGGAGCTGCGTGGCCAGCTTCTTGTCGTCGTCGGTGATCTTCTTGTCCTCCCAGAGGGACTTCTCCAGCTTGTGCCAGCCGGTCCACTTCTGACCGTCCTCCAGCCCGTCGGCACGGGTGTCGACCAGCGGGTCGATGTCCCCGAACGACTCGGCCACCGGCTCGGTCCGCTCCCAGCCCAGACGGGACGGCGCGTACGCCTTCTTCGCCGCTTCCAGGTCACCGGCCTGCACGGCGTCGGTGAAGACCTTGACCTTCGGGAGGGTCTCGTCGGCCTGCTCCTGGGCATAGGCACGGTAGGCGGCGACCGCCTTGTCCGCCTCGGGGTCGCGCTTCGCCGCGGAGGTGCCGGTGACCTTGAGCGGCTGCCGGAAGCCCTTGCCGGTCATGCCGGGGACACAGGCCACCTCGTAGGAGCCGGCCTTGAGTTCACCGGTGACCTTGTGGGAGGTGCTGGGCCCGATGTTCTCCCGCTCCGCGGCGATCCGCCCGTCGGGGTAGAGGATCTCCACCTCGGTGACCTTGGAACCCGTGCTCTTGATGTCCAGCACCACCTTGCCCGCCGCCACGGACGTCGAGGAGGTCTCGCAAGCGCTGTCGCTCGCGGTCACCTTGACGGTCTGCCCGCCGTCGGCCTTGGCGTCGCTCTTCTCCGTGCAACCGGTGAGGGCGGCCAGGCCGACCACGGCGGCGGTCACGGTCATGGCGGAAAGACGGACGGTACGCATCTCGGGCCTCCTGGGTTCAGGGAAAGGTCGATCGGTGCCCGCGTCCCGGATCCGAATCGGCGATCCCGTGAGGTGAGGCTGACCTAACTTAGCCCTCGAAATCGACCCCGATGAGCCCAACCTCCTGTGACATGCACCTCATTGGGGCTCTCGACTCGCCAACGAACGCGCGGTTTACCACGCTTTGCCCCAGGCGGAGTCAAGGGAGGGCAAAGCATCATGTGGTATAGAGCCTGCCGCTCCCCAACAGGGCATGCCTCACAGTGGAGTCGACACCCTTCGAACCGTCGCGGGCGAGGCTCCGCAGCCTGCGCCGACCGGTCCCGGGGCAGCTATCGACACCGCTGGTCTACTGAACTGTAGACGATACGTGGGTGAGCCGTGCGACGGGAACGGCCGGACACGGCCCACCCCTGAGAGCCCCGACTCCGTTTCCGGGCCGGCGGGTAACCCACGAGGCCCCTCAGGACGACCTCCAGGCCGACGTCGAACCTCTCAAGGACGAAGCCCTTGATGCAGGTGGAGATGACGCCGGCCGCCCCGGCCGCGATGCGGTCGGGCAGACCGGCGGCACGGAAGACGGCCGGCGCGGCTTCGACGTGCGGGCAGCAGTTCGGTGATGAAGGGGACGAGGGTCATGGAGATCCTGGCCATGTCCCGGTGATCCAGCAGGAGTTGCCGTGCCAAGCGGGCGCAGTCGCGCACCTGCTCCTGCCATCGGGCGGGATCCGCGAGGCCGACCGTTCGCGTCGGATCGACGGGCCGTGTCCGGTGCGGCGCACCGCAAGGCGGAGAACCGCGACCGTCACACCCTCACCCAAGACGCGATATATCTTGTTCCGACCCGGCCATTGCGCTATATCTTAATGAACGATCTTAATGAACGCCGTCCTCCGACTGAGCACTGTCCTCCTCCGGACAGTGCTCTCCGCTGCGGCATGTCATCAGTCCGACCATCAGGCGCCGCCCGACCGTGAGCGGCGCTGCCCTTCCACGAGGAGATCCGATGTCCACCACCGGTGTTGCGTCATCCCTGACGCCCACCGACTCCCCGGCGCCCTACCGGTGGCGCTGGGTCGCGCTCTTCGTGATCCTCGCCGCCGAGGTGATGGATCTCCTGGACGCCGTAGTCACCAACATCGCCGGCCCCTCCATGCGGGCCGACCTGGGCGGCGGCGCGTCCACGCTGCAATGGCTCGCCGCCGCGTACACCCTCTCGATGGCCGTCGGACTGGTCACCGGCGGTCGGCTCGGCGACATACACGGCCGCCGCCGGATGTTCCTGGTGGGGGCCGCCGGCTTCACCGCGGGTTCGCTGCTGTGCGCGATAGCCGGGTCGCCCGGCACGCTGATCACGGCTCGCGTCGTCCAGGGACTGTTCGGCGCCGTGATGCTGCCTCAGGGCCTCGGCATGATCAAGGAGATGTTCCCGCCGAAGGAGTCGCAGAAGGCCTTCGGCCTGTTCGGCCCGGTCATGGGGCTGTCCGCCGTGTGCGGGCCGATCCTCGCGGGCTGGCTCGTGGACGCCGACTACTTCGGCACCGGATGGCGGATGATCTTCCTGATCAACCTGCCGCTCGGCGCCGCGGCCTTCCTGGGCGCCCTGCGCTACCTGCCCCGGACCCAGGCCGGCGACAAGCCCCGCCTGGACATCCCCGGCATGCTCCTGGTCTCGCTCGCCGCGCTGCTCGTCATCTTCCCGCTGGTGCAGGGCCGCGAGTACGACTGGCCCGCCTGGACGTTCGCGATGCTGGCCGCCTCGATCGTCGTCTTCGCCGTCTTCGCCGTGTACGAGTCACGCCGCAGCAAGGCGGGGCTGGACCCCCTGGTCGTACCGAGCCTCTTCCGCAAGCGCGGCTTCAGCGGAGGCATGACCCTCGGGCTGGTCTTCTTCTCGGCCATGCAGGGCTTCATGCTCGTCTTCAACCTCTACACCCAGATCGGGCTGGGCTACTCGCCGCTCAAGGCGGGCCTGGTGATGGTTCCCTGGTCGGCGGGCATGATCGTCGGCTTCGGCCTGGCCCAGGCCGTGGCACGGTTCGGCCGGGCCGTGCTGCAGGCGGGCGCGCTGGTCATGGGAGTCGGCGTGTTCGGTGTCTGGCTGACGCTCGACACGGCGGGCAGCGGCGTCGGCCCGTGGCAGCTCCTGCCCGCCCTGCTCGCGACCGGCACCGGAATGGGCCTGCTGATGGCCCCGTTCTTCGACATCGTGCTCTCCAGCGTCGAGCAGCACGAGACGGGCTCGGCATCCGGCACGATGACCGCCGTCCAGCAACTCGGCGGCGCCTTCGGAGTGGCCATCCTCGGCACCGCGTTCTTCGGCCTGCTGGGCGGCTCGATCGCCAGCTCCGTCGACCACCGGGCGGACGGTCTGCGTGACCGGCTCGGCGCCGTCCACGTCACGCCTGCGGCCCAGGACCGTGTCCTCGCGGATCTGCGCCACTGCGCCGCGGACCGCGCCGTCGCCAAGGACCCCGCCGCGACCCCCTCCTCCTGCACCCTCCTGGAGAAGGACGCCCGCTCCGCCGCCACTTCACCCGAAGCCGCCGCCAAGGTGCCCGCCGCACTCCAGGACACCGCGTCCTCCGCCTTCCGCGGCGGCTTCGGCTCAGCGATGAAGACGGTGCTGTGGATCGTGGACGGCATGCTCGTGCTGACCTTCTCCTCGCCTTCCTGCTCCCCCGCCACGCTCGTCCCGAGGAAACCCCCGCCCACTGAGACGGCGCCCGGCCGATCCGCCGCTCCACCGCGGCGGTCGGCGAGGCGCCGCGCTCGGGACCGCGTCACGCAGGTCCGACGGTGAGGAAGGCGCCCCTGGCGGGTCGTCCTGGCTTGCCGACCCGAAAGATCCGTCAGAAAAGCCGGTTGTCGGGTGATCACCTCGACGTCTAACGTCTCCGTCATCGGCGTGTAGCTCAGCAGGAGAGCACCGGGCTCCAGACCCGGGGGGCGCAGGGGCGGAACCTGCCACGTCGGCTTATGAATGACAACGCTGAGCAGCAGCCCCTCGATACGGCCCTCTCCTATCCGGAGGGCCAGCTGGCCAAGGCCTTCATCACCGCGTTGACCCACGAGGATGCCGACACCCGGCGCCGCGCCGAAGTGCGCGGGCAGCGCTGGCGGGAGGTTCTGGCGGCCCTGGCCGCAGGTCGGCTGACGGTCGGTTCGCGTACGCCCGTGGCCGGGTTTCCGCCCTGGGTGACCCTTGAGGTGATGCACGGAGGCTTCGCCACCGGGACCGCGAGCGCGAGCGGCCCGCTCCAGAGCCACGAGACCGAAGCCGCGCGGAGGTTCGGCGTACCCGCTGAACGGCGCGCGCTCTTCGCCCACTGCCTCACCGAGCCCGGACTCGCCTGGTTGTGGGCCCGGTTGGACAGCGGCGGCTACGAGATCGGTGTGCCCGAGGAGGCCGCGCTGCTCACCCTGGCCTGGCTGGTGCGCCGAGGCGAGACCGGCGCTGCGCTCGACCTCGTGGCGGAGCTGAAGCCGTTCGCGGACCGGTTGCGGTTCCTGCCGCGCCCCGGGGACGAGGCCGTGCCCGGCGCAACCGGGGCCGGCGCCACCGCGGCCGTCCACCGGTACACCGTCTCCGAGGCCATCGACACTCTGATACGGCGGCGGCCCAACGCAGCCGTCGAGGCCCAGCGCGAGGCGCTCGCCGTGTGGCAGCCGTTCGGCGACGAGCTGCTCGTCCACTGGTTGCGGACGGCGCGGGACGGCCGCGTCCTCGAACTCGCCCCGGACGCCGGCTGGCTGGCCGAGGGCGAGGTTCTGCTCGGCCGCTACCGGCGGCTGGCGGAGGAACACACCTTGTGCACCAAGCACCGGAGCCCCAAGGAGAATCTGGGCATTCTCCGTACGGCACTGGAGGAGGCCGTCGCCGGGCGGCCGCTGGAACCGCGCCGGCTCGGCCTGCTGCGGCACGCGGTGCGGTCGATGGTGCGGCGGCGTGGTCTGCCCGGCTCGGCCACGCACTCGGCCTTGCGCCGCCGCCAGGCCGAACAGGCGGCGCTGCCTTCCCATCACGCCTCGGCCCAGCTGATGCTGGGCCGGCTCGCGGTGTATCCGCTGGAGGCGGGAATCACCGACGTGGCCCCGCTCCTGGGTCCGGTCACCGAGGAGGAGAGCCGGGAGACCGGTCTGCCCGCCGGAGCCGTCGTCCCGGATACGGTCGCCCGGGTGGTCGGGTCCGCGCTGAGCGCTCCGCTCGGCACGCTCGTGGAGCGGGGCGTCGTCCCGTCCGCCGAGGTCATGGCCCAACTGGTGCCGCAGTTGGTCGCCGCCACCACCGCACACGCGTACGTCGACGAGACGCTGCGAGCCGTGATGGCCGCGAACTACCGGGCGTTCCGTGACCGCCGCTCCTTGCTCCTGCTCGATCTGGAACGCCAGGTGCGCGTCGAGGAACTGCCCTGGGTGCGGGCGGTGGCGGGGCAGCGATCGGCGGCACAGGGCGCGGCGGACGGTGCAGGTGCGCTCTCCGTGCTGCGACACCTGGGCGAACTGGCCGTGCAGGCCTTCCCGGGTACGCTCCTGCCCAACCCGCTGGTCCGCGAGTTCGGAGTCCTCGACCGCGGTTGCGACCTCGGGGCCCCGTTCGTGGAGGAGCTGGCCGCCGACATCTTCATGGGCACGTTCAGCCGGAAGTTCCTCAAGGCCGCGCGGGACGCGGGCGAGTTGCTCGGCGGCACCCTCTACGAGCGTTACTACGGCATCGACTACGCCGCGATCCGCGATCTGGCGATCGTGGAGACGAGCGAGGCCCTGACCCGTCCGGACGGCGCACGCACCTCCCCCGGCTTCGCGCGGTTGTGCGCCGAGCGGGCCAAGGTGACCTCGCACTCCAGGTCGGTCGCGGCGAACGGGACGGTGATCGAGCAGGCGCAGATCCTCACCACGCACAACCTGGCCACTCTGGTGAACCGGGTGGGCATCGCCCCCCGGCCCGGGTGGGCCGATCTGGCGCGCCGCTGCTTCGTGACCGTGTGCCGGCTGACCGCCCGTGTGCACCGCGGCCCGCGGCCG
This sequence comes from Streptomyces sp. NPDC001493, assembly GCF_053597235.1. Taxonomy (NCBI): domain Bacteria; kingdom Bacillati; phylum Actinomycetota; class Actinomycetes; order Kitasatosporales; family Streptomycetaceae; genus Streptomyces; species Streptomyces sp. NPDC001493. The sequence continues at coordinate 260,928 of NZ_JBSFHV010000001.1, read as the reverse complement.
TTGGGCACGATCAAGGACGCCGCGTACGCGTGGCGCCAGATGGTGTTCCACCTGTCCCTCTGCCCGCCCACGGAGCAGCGGCGGGTCGTCGCGGGCCTGTCGCAGGAGGCGGCCCGTCACCCGGCCCATGTCGCGACCCGGCTGGCCCCCGCCCTGGCGGGGCTGGTCCTCGTCGCCGGGGGCGGCACCTTCGACGAGGACGGGACGGCGGACACCGGACGCGCCCGGCGCTTCACGGGGTGGAGCACCGGCGAGCACTGGATGCGGTGACGGATCGGACGCGAGCAGCCGGCGAGGGCGCCGAGGGTCTCCGGAGGGGCGGCCCGGACACCGCCGGCTCCCGCGGCGTCCGACGACGCCCGGAACCGGCCGTGCCCGCCCGTCTCACGACCGGACCAGGGCCAGCACCTCGTCGCGCAGGGTCCGCATGGTGTGCGGGTCGCGGGCCTCGGCGTTGAGGCGCAGGAGCGGTTCGGTGTTGGAGGGGCGGAGGTTGAACCACCAGTCCGGGCCGCTCACGGTGAGGCCGTCGAGTTCGTCGAGGGTGACGCCGTCGCGGTCGCGCCAGGCGGTACGGACGGCGGCGAGGCGCTCCGACTGGTCGGAGACGGTGGAGTTGATCTCGCCGGAGGCGGCGTACCGCTCGAAGCTGCGGGTGAGGGCGGACAACGTGCCGTCCTGTCCGCCGAGGGCGGCGAGGACGTGGAGGGCGGCGAGCATGCCCGTGTCGGCGTTCCAGAAGTCGGCGAAGTAGTAGTGCGCGGAGTGCTCGCCGCCGAAGACGGCGCCGGTGCGGGCCATTTCGGCCTTGATGAAGGAGTGGCCGACGCGGGTGCGGACGGGGGTGCCGCCGTTCTCGCGGATGACCTCGGGGACGGACCACGAGGTGATCAGGTTGTGCAGCACGGTCGCGCCGGGCCTGCGGGCGAGTTCGCGGGTGGCGACGAGCGCGGTGATGGCGGAGGGCGAGACCGGCTCTCCTCGTTCGTCGACGACGAAGCAGCGGTCGGCGTCCCCGTCGAAGGCGAGCCCGAGGTCGGCGCCCTCGGCGAGCACGCGGGCCCGGAGGTCGACGATGTTGGCCGGGTCGAGGGGGTTCGCCTCGTGGTTCGGGAAGGTGCCGTCGAGCTCGAAGTACATCGGGACGACGTCGAGCGGCAGCCCCGCGAGGACGGTCGGCACGGTGTGACCGCCCATGCCGTTCCCCGCGTCCACCACGACCTTGAGCCGCCGGATCGCGGTGAGGTCGACGAGGCCGAGCAGATGGGCGGCGTACTCCCGCAGGGTGTCGTGGTGCGTGAGGGTGCCGGGGCCGGCGGGCGACGGCGCGGGCGCTCCGGTGTCGGTCCACCGTTCCACCAGGGCGCGGATCTCCGCGAGGCCGCTGTCCTGGCCGATCGGCGCGGCACCGGCCCGGCACATCTTGATGCCGTTGTACTGGGCCGGGTTGTGCGAGGCGGTGAACATCGCACCGGGCAGACCGAGCGCACCGGAGGCGTAGTACAGCTGGTCGGTCGAGCAGAGGCCCGTCTCGGTGACGTCGGCGCCTTGGGCCGTGGCGCCACGTGCGAAGGCCCGCGCGAGGCCCGGCGAGGTGGCGCGCATGTCATGGCCGGTGACGAGGGCGCGCGCCCCGGTGACCTGGACGAACGCGGCGCCGAAGAGCTCGGCGGTGGTTTCGTCCCACTGGTCGGGGACGACGCCGCGCACGTCGTACGCCTTGACGAGCCCGGACAGGTCGGTGCGGGGGGCGGGTTCAGTGGGCGCGGCCATGGCCGTCTCCTTCGGGGGACTGCGGTTCGGGGGTGTCGAGGAGCCACACGGTGGTGTCGGGCGGGATCGCGTCGCCGTCGAGCGGTCCGCTGGCCAGGACCGGGCGGCCGGTCACGCCGAGGCTGGTCCAGGACAGGGGCCGGTCCGCGAGGTTGACGACGCAGGTGAGGCCGGAGCGGCGGAAGGCGAGGTACGGGTCGCGGGGCGCCGAGTACCAGTGGGGCGGGGCCGTCGGGTCGGACGCGGGGTGGGCGCGGCGCAGGCGCAGGGCCTCGCGGTACAGGGTGAGTGTGGAGTCGGGGTCGTGTTCCTGGGCGGCGACGGTGTGAGGTGCCCAGTGGTCCGGCTGCGGCAGCCAGGTGCGGTCGGCGCTCGCGGTGGTGAAGCCGTACGGGGCGCGGTCGCCGGACCACGGCAGCGGGACGCGGGAGCCGTCGCGGCCCCGGTCGGTGTGGCCGGAGCGCTCCCAGAGCGGATCGAGGATGCGGTCGTCGGGGATGCGGGCCTGCGGCAGGCCGAGTTCCTCGCCCTGGTAGAGGTAGGCGGAGCCGGGCAGGGCGAGCATGAGCAGGGCGGCGGCCCTCGCGCGGCCGGCGGAGCCGAGACGAGTGACCGGGCGGACGGCGTCGTGGCTGGAGAGCAGCCAGGTGACGGCCCCGCCGCCGGGGGCGGAGAGCGAGGCGTCGATGACGCGGCGCAGCTCGCCCGGTTCCCAGGCGGCCTCCAGGAAGGCGAAGTTGAAGGCCTGGTGCATCTCGTCGGGCCGGGTGTAGCGGGCGAGCCTGGCCGGGTCGAAGACGGCGGACTCGGCGACCATGACCCGCTCGCGCGGGGGTACCGCGCCGGGCGGCGCCGGGTGGGTGTCGAGGAGGGTGCGCCATTCGCGGTAGAGCGGGTGCAGTTCCTCTTGGTCGTAGTAGGGCATGAGGTGGTTGCGCAGCGGGTCCCGGTGCTGTCCGGGCCCGGCGTCGGGAAAGCCCTCGGCCTTGAACAGGGCGTGGGCGACGTCGACGCGGAAGCCGTCCACGCCCCGGTCCAGCCAGTACGTCAGGATGCCGGTGAAGGCGTGCCGCACCTCGGGGGAACGCCAGTTGAGGTCGGGCTGTTCGGACGCGTGGAGGTGGCAGTACCACTGGCCGTCCGGTACGCGGGTCCACGCGGGGCCGCCGAAGGCCGACTGCCAGTCGTTGGGCGGGAGTTCGCCGTGCGGCCCGCGGCCGGGGCGGAAGAGGTAGCGGTCGCGCGCGGCGGAGCCGGGTCCTGCCGCCAGCGCCTCCTGGAACCAGGGGTGCTGGTCGGAGGTGTGGTTGGGCACGAGGTCGACGATGAGCTTCAGGCCCAGGTGGTGGGCGCGGGCGGTGAGTTCGTCGAAGTCCTCGGGGCTGCCGAGGTCGGCGGCGACGCCGGTGTGGTCGGCGATGTCGTATCCGCCGTCGGCGAGCGGCGAGGGGTAGAACGGCGTGATCCAGACGGCGTCGGCGCCGAGCTCCGCGATGTGGCCGAGCCGGGCCGTGGCTCCGGCGAGGTCGCCGGTGCCGTCGCCGTCGGAGTCGGCGAAGGCGCGCGGGTACAACTCGTAGCAGACGGCGTCCTGCCACCAGCTCATGAGGACTCCTGGAGGTGCGGTGGTGCGGTGGGGTGCGGGGCGATTCCGGGGCCGGGTACGGGCTGTTCGGTGCCGGTGTCGGCGGCGAGGGTGGCGGCCTCGGCGACGGCGACGGCGGTGAGGCCGGCGAGCGCGTCGGCGACCGGGGCGCCGCCGTCGCGTGCGACCCGGACCAGGTCGGCGACGGCGGCGCGGACGCTCTCGCGGTAGGCGTGCGGTTTACGGGCCTCGCCGCCGAGGTCGAGGACGGCCCGGACGTGGTGGGGCACGGTGCGTACCTCTCCGCGTCCGCTCGCGGGGGCGGAGCTCCCGGCGTCGCGCTCGACGGTGACGGTGACGCGTTCCCCGCCGTGCGGGCGGAAGCCGTCCACGTGCAGCAGGTCGGCGGCCCGGTCCGGCAGTTCTTCCCAGGCCCGGGCGCCCGCCTCGTCGGTCCAGGCCGAGATCTCGGCGCGGACCGGGATCCAGCCTTCGATCCTGGTCTCGGCGAAACCGTGGTCCAGGCGCATCGACTGGCGTTCGCAGCGGTGCGCGTGGGTGAAGGAGTGGAGGTGGGAGGCGAGGACGCCGCCGGGGTGGAGGACGTCGGCGCTGACCATGTCGACGGGTCCGCCGGGCCGCCGAACGGCGGTCGCGCGCACGCTGACCGGGTCGGTGCCCAGCAGGGCGCGCGCCGCGTCGAAGAAGTGGACGCCGTGCTCGACGAAGATCCCGCCGCTGTGCTCCCGGTCCCAGAACCAGTGGCCGGGGCCGAGGTCCTGGTCGGAGGCGTCGTTCTCGAACATGAACCGGCGCGGGGCCGCGAGCAGTTCCTCGGCCATGAGCCGTTCCAGGGCGCGCAGCAGCGGGTTGTAGCGCAGGACGTGGTCGACGACCAGGGCCCGCCCGGCGCGTTCGGCCTCGCGGGCCACGGCGCGGGCGTCCCGCGCCGTGGTGGCGAGCGGCTTCTCACAGAACACGTGCCGGCCGGCGCGCAGCGCGGCGGTGGCCATCGCGGCGTGCGCGGCCGGCGGGGTGGCGATGGCGACGGCCTCCACGTCCACGCGTTCCAGCAGCTCCTCCAGGGAGCCGAACGCGGGGACGCCGTGCCGCTCGCCGAGCGCCCTCGCCCGTACGGGATCCGGGTCGGCGACAGCGGCCGGGCGCAGCCCGGGCAGGCCGGCCACGGCGTCCAGGACGTACGTCCCGAAGCCGCCGCAGCCGACCAGTCCGAGGCCGAGGGGGGCCGGCGCGGAGGTCATGCGGTGCGCTCCAGGAGGGCGACGCCGATGTGGGCGTCGGCCATGCCGTAGAAGACGTACAGCTCGCCGTCGATCTCCTCGATCGCGGTCGGGAAGACGACGTTGGGGACGGTGCCGGAGCGCTCCTCCTCGGTCTCGGGCGCCATCAGCGGCTCGTCGGAGCGGGCGAGGACCTTGGCGGGGTCGGCCGGGTCGAGGATCATCGCGCCGGCCGCGTAGGAGACCTTCTGGTTCTGGGCGAAGGGGTCCTCGATGTGGCCGGAGACGCCGTGGTGGATGAGGAGCCAGCCCTCGGGCACGCGGATCGGGGCGGGGCCGCCGCCGATCTTCAGGTCCTCCCAGGGGTACGCGGACAGGGCGACGAGCCGGTGGTCGCGCGGGCGGGTCAGGGCGCGGATGTCGGCCTCGACCTCGGCGACGGGTACGTACGAGATCCAGATGCCGGGCCGTTCGTCGGTGATCCCGGCGGGCAGGTGGACGCCCTCGCCGGGGCGGAACCAGCCGAGGTCCCACATCGGGCGGTGCAGCATGGCGTACGCGGGCTCGCCGTCGGGGCCGGGTACCGGCTCCGGGAAGTGGACGACGTCCTTGTTCGGGAAGAGGTTGAGGTCGGTGTCGAGGTCCGGCTGGTAGGCGAACTGGATCGGACCGAGGCGGGTCCACTCGGTCAGGTTCTCGGACACGGCGAGGGCCGGCTTGGGGCCGAGGGGGCCGTAGGCGACGTACGACATGACGTGCTTGCCGAGGGAGGGGACCCAGGTGACGCGCGGGTCCTCGACGCCGGCGTTGTTGGTGCCGCGCTCCCAGCCCTCGTCGGGTGCGAGGACGACGCCGCGCCGCTCGACGCCGCTGGGGACGCCGTCGGTGAAGGTGACCTCGGCGAGGCCGACGCGGGAGACGTTGCCCTCGGCGACCAGGCGCGGCAGCAGGTGCAGGCGGCCGTCGGGGGTGCGTCCCGACGCCGGGTTGAGGACTCCCTCCGCTTCGTCGGCCTCGCCGGGCAGCGGGGACATGACCAGGCCCTTGCGGACGAGGCGGTAGGGGATGGTCGAGGTGGTGCTGGTGGTGCTCATGCGGGGATCAGCCCTTTACTCCGGAGTCGATGTCGGTCGAGGTGAAGTGGCGCTGGAACAGGAGGAACAGGGCCACTGCGGGGGCGGCCAGCACACAGGCGCCGGCCAGCAGGGCACCGGTCGGGTTGGCGACCGTGCCCTGAAGGTTGGACAGGAAGCTGGCGAGGGAGACCGCCAGCGGTTGCATGTCGGCGTTCTTGGTGACCAGGAACGGCCACAGGAACTCGTTCCAGGGCCCGATGAAGGTCAGCAGCATCGCCGACAGCACGGCGGGCCGCGCCATCGGCAGCGCGATCCTCCACAGGATGCGCAGTTCGCCCGCGCCGTCGAGGCGGGCGGCCTCGAAGAGGGACTGCGGCAGCTGGAGGAAGAACTGGCGGAAGAGGAAGACGGCCGTCGAGTTGATCGCGAACGGGAGGATCATCCCGAGGTAGTTGTCGCCCAGTCCGTAGTCGCGGACCACGAGGACGTAGAGCGGCAGCGTCAGGAGCTGGAAGGGCACCATCTGGACGAGCAGCAGCGAGGCGAAGACCGTGCCCCGGCCGCGGAAGTGCAGCTGGGCCAGTGCGTAGCCGGCGAGCACCCCGAAGACGAGGGTGCAGAGCAGGACTCCGATCGTCATGATTCCGGAGTTGAGCAGCGAACGGCCCAGCGAGATCGCCCCGTCGACCGCGGTGTAGCTGCCGCCGGTGAGCCCGGACGGAACGGCGGAGGACAGGTCGCCGGTGGTCGTCTTCCGCAGGGAGCCGACGACCATGTAGTAGAAGGGGAAGAGGAAGGCGACCGCGCCGAGCGAGAGAACGGTGTACTTGGCGGCGGTCCCCCAGGGGCGGCGCCCGCCGGCCTGCCCGGTGGGGTCCGGCAGGTCCGAGGAGGGCCGGCCCGTCACCGGGGTGACCGGGGCGGAGGCGGGGTGGGAGGCGCTCATGTCAGTTGCCCCTCTCGGAGAGTTTGCGTGCGACCAGCGAGATGACGAGGACGAAGGCGACGAGGACCACGCCCAGCGCGGCGGCGAAGTCGGGGTGCCCCTGTTCGATGCCCTTCTGGTACATGAGCAGGACGGGCGAGGTGGAGGCGTGGTCGGGGCCGCCGCCACCGGTCAGCAGGTAGGGCTCGCTGAACAGGTTGGCGCCGGTGATGATCGCGTAGATCAGTACGAGGGTCGTGGCGGGCCGCACGCCGGGCACGGTCACCGCGAAGAACTGCCGCACCCGGCCCGCGCCGTCGACGGAGGCCGCCTCGTACAGCTCCTTGCCGACGTTCTGGAGGGCGGCGAGGTAGAGCATCACGAAGAAGCCGAGCTGCTTCCAGGTGACGAAGAAGGCGATCATCGGCATCGCGAGGTGCGAGTTGACCAGCCACGAGGGGTCCGGCGCGTGCGATCCGAGGAGGTTGTTGACGAAGCCGTCCGAGCCGAACAGGAACTGCCACACGGCGACCAGCGCGACGCTCGCCGTGATGTACGGCAGGTAGTAGGCGGCGCGGAAGAAGGCGCGGAAGCGGATCTTCGCGTTGAGCGCGGAGGCCAGCACGAGCGACAGGATCACCGTGAGCGGCACGTTGATCACGAGGAAGACGGCGATGTTGAGGAAGGCACGGCCCACGACCGGGTCGGTGAAGACGTCGCGGTAGTTGGAGAGCCCGACCCACGGTGAGTCGACGTGCGTTCCGGGGGCGGTGAAGTAGAAGCGGTGGACGGAGATCCACAGGGTGTAGACCATCGGGACCGCGAAGACGAACACCAGGAAGAGGACGTACGGCGTCACGAAGAGCGCGCCGGTCCTGGAGCGTGCCTTCCGGTGGCGGACTCCGGCCGCCTTGCCGGAGACACCCGCACCGATGGGGGCGGTGGTGGTCGTGCTGGAGCCGGCGGTCGCGGTCGCGGTGGGACGGAGCTTCGTCATGACGGGTCTCCGTACTCGTCGAGCAGCTTGGATATCTTGTCCGAGGCCTTGCGCAGTCCGGTTCCGGTGGGTTCCTCACCGAAGACGACGGACTTCGTCCACTCGTCGCGGAACGCCTGCCAGATGTCGACGGAGCCCGGCACGTTGGGCACCTCGACGACGTGCTGGGCCTGCCGTGCGAACGCCGTGTACACGGGCTTCCTCGCGAAGAAGTCCGGGTAGCGGGAGGTCAGGTCCTCGCGCATCGGCATCTGCCCGGTCGCGTCGAGGAACTTCCCGTCCTGCTGGGCGGAGGTGGCGAACTTCAGCAGGTCCCAGGCGGTGGCCCGGTTGCGGCAGGCGCTGAACATGGCGGCGGACTTCTCGTCGCTGAAGGAGTACGTGTCGTCCGGCGACGTCCCGGCGGCGGTCGGTACGGGTACGACGCCGAGGTCGACGTTGTCCTTGTACGCGGCGACCGCCCAGGGCCCGACAGTGGCCATGGCGGCCTTCCCGTCGTTCACGGCGTCACCGGGGTACGCCTCCTGGGGCGCCAGCTTCTCGGCGTACATCGTGCGCCAGAAGGCCGCGGCCTGACGGCCGGCCGGTGAGTCGAACTGCGGCTCGCCGTCCCCGATCAGCTGCTTGCCGCCGCTCTGCGCGGCGAAGGCGGGGTAGAAGTCGTTCCAGGACTGGAAGAACTCGCTGCTGGGCGCGGGCCAGATCGCGGCTTTGGCCGCGCCGCTGTGCACGAGGGTGCGGGAGGTCTTCAGGAACTGGCTGTAGGTGGCCAGTTGCGGGTGTTCCGGGTCGAGACCGGCCTTCGCGAAGATCTTCTTGTTGTAGAGGATCATGATCGGGTTGCTCTTCCACGGCAGTTGGTAGAACTTGCCGTCCTGAGACTTGTACTGGTCGGTGAGTCCGCCGCCGCGCTGCTGGATGTAGGCGTCGCCGTCGGGGAAGTCGCTGAGCGGCACGAGGCCGTTCTGTTTCTCGAAGGTCGGCACCGAGGCCGGCGCGGTGTTGAAGACCAGGCAGGCACTGGTGCCCGCGATGATCGAGGCGCTGATCGCCTCCTCGGACGTCTTGCCCGCCGGGATCTGCTGGGCGGTGACGTGCTGGTCCGGGTGGCTCTTGTTCCAGGCGGCGACCATGCTCTCGCCCCAGGTCACCTCCTGGGCGTTGTTGGACAGCCAGACCGTGATGGGGCCGCGCGCGTTCGCCGCGGTCTCCTGGTCCGGGGCCGACCGGCCGCAGGCGGTCGCGGCACTCGCGAGGGCGAGCACGAGCAGCGAGTACGCCGTTCTCCTCAGCATGCAAACTCTCCGAACTGTTCACGCCCGGCCTCGTCGCCGGACGGACATTCCTTGCCGCGCCCCACCGGGCCGCCGGCCCGGCCGTCAGACGCGGGGCGCCGGGCCCATCGAGGCGCGGGGGACGAACTCGGCGGGCGGCAGCACGACATGCGCCACCTCCTCGCCGGCCAGCACCCGGTCCAGGGCGCGGGCCGCCGCCTCGCCCCAGCCGCGCGCGTCGGCGCGGGCGGAGGAGAGCGGCGGGTGGGTGTAGCGGGTGAGGCTGGTGTCGTCGTAACCGACGACGGAGAGACGTTCCGGTACCGGAACGCCCAGCTCCTGGGCCACGGACAGCCCGGCCATGGCGGCCTGGTCGTTCCCGTAGACGATCGCGGTGGGCGGTTCGGGGAGCGACAGCAGCTCGCGGGTGGCCCGCGCTCCGCCTTCCGCCGTGAAGCCGCCGGGCCGCACGGGCCCTTCGGGCAGGCCGAGGGAGTGCAGCGTCTCCTGCCAGGCCGCCCGGCGCCGGTGCGCGTGGCGGAACTCCTGGGGCCCTTCGACGTGGGCGATGTGCCGGTGTCCCAGCTCCGCCAGGCGCCGTACGGCTTCCACGTAGGCGGGCCGGTCGTCGAGGCTCACCGAGCTGAGGCCGTCGCCCCACTCGCTCTGCCCGACCACGACGGCGGGCAGTCCGAGCCGGTGCACGAGGCCGGGGCGGGGGTCGTCGTGGCGCAGGTCGGTGAGGAGCACACCGTCCACCCGGCGGTCGGCGGCCAGCCGTTCGTACACGGACCGCTCCCGCTCGGGGGTGGTGAGGTGCACCATGAGCCCGTCGCCGCGCTCCCCGAGGACCATCTCGACGCCCGCGATGAACGCGGGGAAGAACAGGTCGGCGCCGATGAGGTCGGGCTCCCGCGCGAGGACGAGGCCGAAGGCTCCGGCCTTGCCGAGCGAGAGGGCCCGCGCCGGGCGGCTCGGTGTCCAGCCGAGTTCGGCCGCGGCGGCGAGGATGCGCGCCTTGGTCTCCTCGGCGATCCCGGGCCGGTCGTTCAGGGCGAACGAGACAGAACTGCGCGAGACACCCGCACGCCGTGCGACGTCGTCGATGGTGGGCCTGCGGGCCATGGCGCGCCTTCCGCTCTCCGCCTTCCCCGTAACCGGGCAAAGGGGGTTGAAGTGGTTCCGATCGACCATCCGGCCTCTAAACCGGTTTAGGTGATCAACTGGCCATCACTAAACCGGTTTGAACCAGGGGCGTCAATGGCCCTGGGACAGTGATCTACGCCCTAGCGGGACGACGGGTCCATGGGGTAATCGCGCGAGGCGGCACCGAAGGACGCTCCCGAACCGGCACGTGCACGGCGGGCAGGCGAGACGTCCCATCGAGCCGCATCGATGAGCACGAGGGGAGAAATCCGGCCGGAAAACCGGGCCACAACCTGTTGCAGGGTGCTGGTGGGCCGCCGTATGGTCGCGCGGGCGGTGATCATCGCAACGGGGATCGCGCCGGCGGGCATCGCGAGGTCTTCCCCAGCGCCACCACCCCGAACCGCCGCCCTCGGGCCGACTCGCCGCCGCCGTCGGGCCGACTCGCCGTCGCCGTCGCCGTCGCCGGAACAACTGCCGTGCACAACCGCCGTGACCACCCCGTCGGCAGGCCGGCCCCTCACCGGGGACCCGGCGTCCGCCGGCCACGGCACGCCGCGCCGGGAGCTGTTCCGCAACGGCACGCCGGCCACCGCGCACACCGAACAAGGAGAGATCGTGCCCACCCATCCGCTCACGTCGCACGACGGTGAACTCGCCCCGCTCCACCATGATTTCCCCTTCGACCCCACCCACGGACACGACCTGCCGCGCCTCCTCGCGGTGGGGGCCCCGCAAGGGCCGGACGACTTCGCCGACTTCTGGCGGGAGCGCCACGCCCGTGCGCTGAGCGTCGACCCGGAGCCCCGGATCGAGGGCCCCTGGACCACGGTGGACGGTGTGCGGGTCGCCGACGTCTCGTACACGTCGGCCGACGGGGTCCGCATCGGGGGCTGGTTGACCGTCCCGGCCGACGGCCGCGTCACACAGGGCTGTGTGTCGACGCACGGTTACGGAGGCCGCGAGGCTCCGGATTCCTGGCAGGCCCCGCCGGAGACCGCGACCATCTGGCCCTGTCTGCGCGGGCTCGGAACGCGGAGCCTGCTGCCCGGCGTGCCCTCGCATTCGGCCGGGCACGTGCTGCAGGGCATCGGAGCCCGGGAGTCGTACCTCATCGGCGGCTGCGTGGCGGACGTCTGGTGCGCGGCCTCCGCACTGCAGCGGCTGGTGCCCGAGACCGCTGATCGGCTGACCTACCTGGGCACGAGCTTCGGCGGCGGCATCGGGGCGTTGGCGCTTCCCTGGGACGACCGTTTCCATGCCGCCGGCCTGACGGTGCCGACCTTCGGGAACCATCCGCTGCGGGTGACACTGCCGTGCACGGGCAGCGGGGAGTCGGTGCGTACGCGATTCGCCGAGGACCCCTCGGTACTGGACGTCCTGGCGTACTTCGACGCCGCGACCGCCGCCCGCCACCTTCGTATCCCGGTCCATGTGGCCGCCGCCCTCTTCGACCCGTCGGTCCCCCCACCGGGGCAGTTCGCGATACACAACGCGCTGGCCGGGCCGCGCGAACTCCTCGTCCTGCGGGCGGGGCACTTCGACCACCCGGACGAGCCGGCCGAGACGGCGGCCGTGGAGGAGGCTCAGCGACGCTTCCTGTCGGCGGCGGACCGGGCGCAGGCGTCGCACCCCACCGCCTGACCGCCGGTCGGACGTCCGGGCCCACGAGGCTCACCGGCTCACCGGGCCCGGACGTCCTCGCCCTGTGACCTGTCGGTTCCGCGGCGCCACCGCACCCTCCCCCGCATGCCGTCGCGGAATTGCCTCCATCGCTGTTTCCAGGTACGGGCATCGATCATGCGCGATATGCTGATGCAGATAGTGCAAGCCGTTTGCAGAAAGAGGAGGGTCATGGCTACGCGGGGGACTGATGCCGGGACGAACCAGAGCGTCGAACGAGCGGTCTCGGTGCTGCGCGCACTCGATTCCGGCCGGCCCGAACTCCGTGTCTCCGACGTCGCCGAGCTGACCGGACTGGGCTCGTCGACCACCTCTCGCCTGCTGTCCACACTGGAACGCCTCGACATGGTCGAACGCGATCCGGTCAGCAACCTCTACCGGCTCAGCCTGGGCCTCCTCCCCCTCGCCGCCACGGCCACCAACCGCCACCCCGTGCACCGGGCGGCCCGCATGGTGCTCCAGGGCCTCGCGACCCGCACCGGGCTCGGCGCCAACGTGGCCGTACGCCGCGGTGGCGAGCTGATGTTCCTGGGCAATTTCGAGGGCCCCCGCGCACCCAAGTCCTACACGCAGGCGGGACACACCGCACCGCTGCACGCCACCAGCATCGGCAAGTGCCTGCTCACCGGCCTCTCTCCCAAGGAGCGTCGCAGGCTGCTGGGTGATCCCCTCGACGCGCACACCGAGTACACGACCACCAGTCACGACCTCCTCGACACCGAGATCGAGACCGTGCGGCGCACCGGGTACGCCATCGAGGCCGAAGAGCGCGCCCTGGGCCGCGCGTCCCTGGCCGCGCCCGTCCGTGACGCTTCGGGGGACGTGGTCGCCGCCATCTCCCTGTGGGGTCCGGCCTCGCTGCTCGGGGAGCGCTCCGACACCGAGGGGCAGCGGACCGAGGGGCAGCGTCTCGCCCTCGTCCGCGAGGTCATCGAGGCCGCCGACGCCATCAGTCAGGCACTCGGCGCGCTCTGACGCGCACGACGAAGGGGGCCGGTGGAGGCCGATCGGCCTCCACCGGCCCCCTTTCGCGTGCCGTTACGCTCCGTACGCCTTGAAGGCGATCACGTGCGCGTGCCGTGCCCCGTGCGTCGCGTCGACCACGAGCCGCAGGGCCCGGGTGCGTACGGGGCCGCCGTCCGCGGCTTTCAGCGCGTGCACACGGTGGCGCCGCCGGTTGTCCGCCACGGTCAGGAGTGTGTGCCACCGCCCCTCGGCGTCCCGGCTCTGGACGCGGTAGTCGCGCACGAGTTCCGGCATCACCTCGTACGGGGTGCGGTGACGGTGCAGGTTGTTGAGGTACTCGTCGACGTCGTCGTCGAACACCAGGCGCGTCTCGGTGAGTTCCTGCTCGTCGTCCCAGTCGAGACGGAGCCACTCCTCGGTGCCCTCCGGTGCGGAGGACCACATGTTCGGGCCGCCATAGGGGCGCTGGAATCCGCCCACGGCCCGTTCGGGGCGGAACGCCGTGGTGCCCGGGGCCGCCCGGAAGGCGAAGGTCTGCCGGCGCAGGCCCCGGGCCTGCCATTCCAGGACCAGTTGGCCGTCCTCCTCGGGGATGTCGTGGTCGACGGACGCGTCTCCCTCGGCCTTCCTGCGCAGGGCGAGAACGCCGTCGGTGCGCTCGGGGAGCAGGACCAGGGCCGTGTCCGTGCAGGCCCGGACGATGACGATCGCGTTCCGGGGGGTGTCGGGGCGGTGGCCGAGACGGGCCGTGACCCAGTGGGGGCCGCCGGACGGGACGGTGACCGTGGTCGTGAGGAGACGGTCGGCGGGGACCGCGTTCTCGGGGGTTCCCGTGCCCCACAGTTCCACGGTGAGTTCGCGGTCGTGGCCGTCCGGGGCGCCGTGGACGAGGAGGTCCACCGTGTCGAGTGCGGGGTCCACCGGCAGGAGGAGGGCGAGGTCGCGGGTGAGGGGGTACGGGGTGCCGGGCTCGTCCTCGGTGGGCTCGGCGGCCAGCAGGGCCAGGTGGGAGGAGGCACTGACGCGGGCCGTGCGTGCCAGGTTGCCGGGGTCGTCGTCGGCGACACCGATCACGGAGGCGTCCTGGCGCAGCAGGGTGCGGCGCACCAGTTCCGGTCGCTTCGTGGCGAGTTCGCGCGGGGTGAGGCCCTCGGCGACGCACAGGGCCGCGGCGGTGCCCGCGGCCTCGCCGAGTGTCGCGCAGGTGGCCATGACGCGGGTGGCCCCGAAGGCGATGTGGGTGGCGGAGATGTTCCGCCCGGCGAAGTGCAGGTTCGTGACGTTCACCGAGTACAGGGAGCGCAGCGGGATGTGGAAGATGCCGTCCGCGTACCGCTGGCGCGCCCCGGGCTCGTCGGCGTACATGCCCTGGACGGGGTGGAGGTCCACGGACCAGCCGCCGAAGGCGACGCGGTCGGTGAACTGGCGCTGCTGGAGGATGTCCTGCTGGGTGAGGACGTGGTCGCCGAGGAAGCGGCGGTACTCGCGCTTGCCGGGGAGGCTGCCGACCCATTCCAGGGTGAGGTTCGCCGCGTCCGGGAACTCGCCCGAGTTCTTGATGTGGTCCCAGATGCCCATGATCACGGCCTGGAGCTCGTCGCGGATGCGCTCGTTGTCGTGGACGGTGTCGAGTTCGCCGCCCCATTCGACCCACCAGTAGTCGCAGCCGTTGTCCCCGGTGCGCAGGATGCGGTTGCGCAGGATGGGAGTGGTCGACAGGTCCTTGGCGTAGGCGGGCGGTACGAACTTCGCCGGCGCTCCCGTGTCCCTGCTGTGGAAGAGGATCGTCGAGCCGAGCAGCGCCCGGTCGGCCTCGGGCGGCGCCCAGGGCTCGCCGAACTCGGCCCGCGCCTCGCGTCCTATGCGGTGGTGGGCGCCGGCGAGGTGGCCAAGCAGGCCGTCTCCGGTGCAGTCGAGGAACTGGCGTGCGTGGAAGGTGATGCGGCGCTCCGAGCCCATCATCCAGCCGGTGCAGGAGTGCACCTCACGGCTGTCGTCGGGGCCGCTCGCGTCGACCTCGCGCACGTCGGTGTTGAGATAGAGGTCGATGTTCGCTTCCGCGCGGACGGCGTCGAGGACGACCTGGTCCCAGTAGTAGGGGTTGCCCTCGGGGTTGCGGTACTGGTTCTCGGTGTACAGCTCGCCCATGATTCCGGTCTCACGGGCCCAGCGGTGCACGCCGTGTGCGGAGGCGCCGCAGACCCAGACGCGGATCTCGCTACTGGCGTTGCCGCCCAGGACGGGCCGGTTGTTGACCAGGGCGACGCGTCGGCCGAGCCGGGCCGCGGCGATGGCCGCGCAGGTCCCCGCCAATCCGCCGCCGATCACGGCGATGTCGTAATGGACCTCTTCTTCCCGCACGTGCGGCCTCCTCGGTGTGATGCTCGGACACTCTCCGCCGCAGCGGAGCGGTCTTGAACGTACATCACATCCATATTGTGCAACCACTGTTCAGTCAGTGGGATCCGTTGTAAGTTCCGTTGCGGCCACCGGTCCGGTGGCCGTGCGCCGAAGCGCGTGTTCGGAGCAGGTGGCGCGAGTCAGCCGGTCCGGCACAGAACCGGCGATTCACCGACCAAAAGGGTTGACTCCATCGCACGATATGGAGAACGATCCCGCATGCTGCAACTTGCATTCACTGGAGCAGGGTTGGCGTTCACACAGGGCCCCGGCGCTCCCGCCACCGTTTGAGAGGACAGACCCATGAGTACGGCCGCACCTCCCCAGAAGGCGCCCCCGCCCCGTCAGCGGACCGGCGGGCGGCTCTCCAACGGTGCGTTCGCCCTGCTGCTGACCGCGCCGGGACTCGCCCTCTTCGCGGCGATCATCTTCTACCCGCTGCTGTCGGCGCTGTTCACCGGCTTCTTCAAGCAGGATCTGCGGCTGCCGGGCCGGGAGTTCGTCGGCCTGGACAACTTCACCTACTGGCTGGACGGCGACTTCCTCACCATCCTCAAGCAGACGCTGGTCTTCACCGTCGGCGCGACGCTCGTCCCCTTCGTGCTCGGCCTGGCGCTCGCGCTCGCGCTGAACACCGGGCTCAGAGGCAGCGGTTTCCTGCGCGGCCTGTTCCTGTTCCCCTGGGTGATCCCGGGCGTGGTGGTCTCCTTCCTCTGGATGTGGATCTTCAACGCGAACTACGGGGTGCTCAACGGCGTCCTCATGAAGGCCGGGATCATCGAGGAGTCCGTGGCCTGGCTCGGGCAGCCCGGTACCGCGATGCTCGCGGTCATCGTCACCAAGACCTGGGCCAGCTTCCCCTGGATGATGGTGATGCTGCTGGCCGGTCTGCAGACCGTGCCCAGGGAGCTGCACGAGGCGGCCTCGATGGACGGGGCGGGCTCGATCCGGCGCTTCTTCAACGTCACCTGGCCGCAGATCCGCGGTGTCGCCTCGATCGTGCTGCTGCTGGAGTTCATCTGGAACTTCCAGCACTTCGACACCATCTACGTCCTCACCGGCGGCGGACCGGCCGGCACCACCGAGACCTTCGCGACCGCCGTCTACCAGACCGCGTTCAAGGGCTTCGACATCGGCCGGGCCACCGCACTGGGCGGACTGTGGATGCTGCTTCTGCTGCTCCTCGTCGTCGTCTACCTCAGGATCACCGAGCGGAAGGGCGACGCCTGATGACCTCCACCACCTCCACCCCCCTGTCCGCCGTCGAGAGGCCGCAGGCGGCCACGCGAACCGGAGGGACCACCCGGGCCGGGGGCAGCACCCGGCGCCGCGTGCGCAAGGACCTGCTGCGTTCGCGGATCGCCGCCTGGAGTGCGGTCGTCGTCATCGGCGCCTTCGGTCTGCTGCCGGTCTACTGGCTGCTCGCCACCGCGCTGAGCACCCCCGAGTCGACCTTTCAGTTCCCGCCGAAGCTGATACCCACCGACCTCACGCTCGACAACTTCACGGCCCTGGCCGAGAACGACCAGTTGATCAAGTACATGGTCAACTCGCTCGTCGTGGCCTCGATCACCGCCGTGCTGAGCGTGGTGGTCGCCACGTACATGGGCTACTCGTTCTCCAAGTTCCGCTACACGGGCCGGCGGTCGCTGATGCACCTGGTGCTGGCCTCCCAGATGTTCCCCCAGGCGCTGCTGCTGGTGACCCTGTACACGGTCTTCTCCAGCTTCGGCATGCTCAACACGTACACCGCCCTGGTGCTCTCCTTCACCACGTTCACCATGCCGCTGTGCGTCTGGATGCTGAAGGGCATCTTCGACACCATCCCGGACGCCCTGCTGGAGGCGGCGTCCATCGACGGCGCCTCCCGGTGGCGGACGCTGCACTCCATCGTGGCACCGCTGGCCGCGCCCGGGATGATCGCCGCCGGGCTCTTCGCCTTCGTCCGCGGCTGGAACGACTTCATCTTCGCGCTGACCCTGGCCGACAAGGAGAAGCAGACCCTGCCTCCCGGCCTCGTCTCCACCTACATCGGCGAGTTCCAGACCGCCTGGCCCCAGTTGATGGCGGCCTCCCTCGTGGTGTCCGTCCCGGTGGTCGTCGCCTTCATGTTCCTGCAGCGCTATCTCGTCGGCGGCATGACCGCCGGTTCGGTCAAGAGCTGAACCCGCGGGACCGTCCCGCGCCCGCACGTACCTCCCCTCCCGCACGCACTCCCCCATGGAGAGATCATGACCACCTCTGGCATCAGCCGCCGCGGCGCGCTGCGCATGTTCGGCATCGGCGCGCTCGGTCTGGCGGGCGCCGGTGTGCTCAGCGCCTGCGCTCCGTCCGGCGCGGGCTCCACCACCAACGGCGGCGACCCGAAGTCCAAGGACTTCGACTTCACCTCCTGGTCGCTCAACGAGGAAGCCGCCAAGCCCTCGATCGAGAAGATCATCGCGGCCTGGGAGAAGGCCCAGGACTCCACGATCCGCGCGGTGTCGTACCCGTACAACGAGTACCTGAGCCAGCTCACCCTCAAGCTCGGCGGCGGCCAGACGACCGGCGCGGTGCACCTCGACATCGCCTGGCTCGCCGCGATGGCGCAGATGGGCAAGCTGGCCGACCTCGGCCCGGTGGCCGGCAAGGGCGGCTACACGGACGTGGCACTGAGCAGCGGTACGTACGACGGAAAGCAGTACGGGCTGCCGTGGAACACCGGGTCGATCGGTCTGATCGCCAACTCCAAGCTCCTGGAGAAGGCGGGGATCAAGGAGCACCCCACCACCGTCGAGGAGTTCGAGGCCGCGCTGCGTGAGCTGAAGGGGCTCGGCGGCGGTGTGGTGCCGTACGCCGCCGCCACCAAGGTCGCGCAGCTCAAGGACATCTTCCCGTGGATGCAGACCTTCGGCTGCACGCTGCTCGACGGCGGGAAGGTCACCATAGGCGACGACGCCTCGATCGACGCCGTCACCTGGTACAAGAAGCTGCACGACGAGAAGCTGATCGCCGCCGACGTGGACCGCTTCGACGCGCGCGCCCTGTTCGGCCAGGGCAAGGCCGCCTTCTACGACGACGCGATCATCGGCAAGGGCGTGACCTCCGCCCAGTCGGCGGACAAGACGCTGGCAGACGCCATGCAGCCGGTGGAACGACCGGTGCTCAAGGCCGGGGACACGCCGCAGGCGCTGCTCTGGGGCGGTGTGATCGCGATCGTCAAGGGCAAGGGGCAGGACGCGGCGACCGAGTTCGCGCTGCACACCACCACCGATCTGGCCACCACCTCCCAGTACTTCGCCGAGCGTGCCCTGCCGCCGTCGACGACCGCGGGTCTGGCCGCTCCCGAGGTCGCCAAGGACACCTTCTCCACGGAGTGGACGAGCAAGATCACCAAGACGGCGACCGGCAGCCCGTTCTGGCAGTTCGCGCAGAACGCCCAGATCGAGGAGGCCGTCGCCAAGCAGGTGCAGGCCGTTCTCGTCGGCACGTCGAAGCCGAAGGACGCGATGAAGCAGGCGGGCGAGCAGGTCGCCGCGTTCATCAAGCGCTGAGGCCCGGGCGGACACGGCCTCCAGTACCGCGACGCGGGCCCCGCGGACGTGGCACGGCCCTCGCCGGGCCCCTCCCCGTGCTCCGTCGCGCACGACGACCGCGCCGGCCGGCCCCGGGCCGCCGCGGTCCGCGCCCTCGCCACGCACGCCCTCGCCACGCACGCACGCACCCGCGAAGAGCAAAGGAGCTCATCATGCGACGCCCCACGGTACGCACGTACACCGCCTCCGCCACGGCCCTGGCCGCCCTCCTCCTGGCCGTGCCGGCCGCCGGGGCGGCCGACGCCCCGCAAGGCTCGGCAGCCGCGGCGACGGTGATCGAGAAGGTCCCGTACACCATGGACTCGTCGAACCAGGCCGCCTGGTGGACGCCGGTGGCCACGTACAAGGGCCGCGGCCAGTACACGTACTTCGCCTTCAACGAGCCGGGCTCGACGGCGGCGACGCACCGGCCCGCCATCGCACGGCGCGACCCGGACGGGGTCTGGAGCCGGCTGCCGCTGCTGAACAGCGACGGGCAGCAGGCCGAGTTCGCCGACGACAACGGCCACAACCAGCCGTCGGTCGCCCGCGACGGCAGCGGCCGGCTGCACGTCTTCACCTCCATGCACGCCAATGCCTGGCGCTACTTCCGCACCGAGGCCCCCGGCGGCGACGTCACCGACCACGCGTCCGAACTGCCCGACCAGGGCGTGGGCATCACCTATCCGGTCGTCACCACCGCGCCCAACGGAGACCTGTACCTGGCCGCCCGCGTGGGTGCGGGCTCCGACCAGCGACCCGGCAAGCTGTACCGCTGGGACAACGCCAACTCCAGCTGGAGCACGGTCGCGACCTTCGCCGGCGCGCTGAACCGCTCCGTGTACCCCGACGACATCACGGTGGACGCCTCCGGCCGCGTCCACCTCCTCTACGAGTGGGCGAAGGCGCCGGCGACCGCGTTCCGCCACCAGCTCTCGTACCTGACCTACGACCCGTCGACCGGCGCCTTCGCGGACAGCACCGGCGCGACCGTCACGACCCCGGTCACGCCCGCCACCTCCGACGTGATCCAGGACCTCACCCCGGGCGAGGAGTGGAGCATCGACAACGCCTACACCGGTCCGGCGGTGCAGAGCGCCAAGCTCACCCTCGACGGCACCACCCCGAAGGTCGCCTACCGCTACCGCTCGGCCGACAGCGGCGGCGACTTCCGCGTGTACTACGCCTATCCGAGCGGCAGCGACTGGGTGGAGAAGCTGGTGTACGCCGGTGGTCAGACCGCGGCCGCTCTCGGCATCACCTGGGACGCGACGGACCTCAAGCGGATCTACTACGTGACCACCTCGGGCACCGACCGGGTCTACTCCGCGACGCAGTCGGCGGACGGGGCCTGGACCGCGCAGTCCGCCGCTCCCGGAGTGAGCGCGGACCGGCTCGCGGTGCAGCAGGACTCGGACGGTCACGACGTTCTCTACCTTCCGGACACTGCGCACAACTCCCTCTATTACGGCATTCGCTGAGCCGAGGGCTGTCCCGGGTTCCTGGCGAGGGAGCGCGCCGTCCGCACCGTCTCCACGGACGGTGCAGGCGGTCGGGTCAGGTCGCCGCCCTGCTCGCCAGGTACTCGTCCAGCCCCGAACCGGTGAGCGGGTAGTAGTCGGAGAGCAGGCCGCCCTCGTCGAGGCGGCGGCGGGCGAACGCCTCGCGGTCCTGGTGCAGGAGCGAGTCCTCGGCCAGCGGGACCGCCCGGTCCTGCGGTACGGCGACGGCACCGTCCTCGTCGGCCACGATCAGGTCCCCCGGTGTGACCAGCGTGCCGCCCACGCCGACCGGCACGTTGAACGCGGAAGGGAAGAGCTCCGTCTGCGAGGCGTAGTGCGGGGTGACGCCGGTGCACCAGACCGGCACACCGAGGGCCCGGATGCGGGCCGCGTCCCGCACCCGCCCGTCCACGACGATCCCCGCGCCGCCGCGCAGCTTGAAGTAGCGCACCAGCATGTCGCCGAGACAGCCGGTGAAGTGGCTCCCCTGCGCCGCGATCACCAGCACGTCACCGGGGCGGATCGACTCCAGCACTCCCCACAACGGGGTCTTCCGCTCGATGTCCTCCTGTTCGGCACCGTTGAAGACGTCCTCGCGCTGCGGAAGGAACTGCAGGGTCACCGCGCCCCCGGTGACCTTGACGTCGGGCTCCCGGTGCAGCGGCACGGGCCCGTCGATGAAGGTGCGGGTGATGCCCATCTGGTGGAGCTTCGCGCAGGCGGTCGCCGCACTCACGTCCGCGAGCGCGTCCACCATCCGCCGGGTCGGCCTCCGGTAGGACGCGGTGTGGACCGGTGACCGCATCGACTCGTAGACCGGGGTCTCCCCCGCCGCGGACGTTCCTTGACTGCTCGGGTTCATGTCCGTGCCTTTCCGCGCGCTCTTCGCACGCAACACCAGTGACACCATCGCCTATCGATGGTAGATAACCTCCTATCGATTAGTGCTGTCAATCCGTCAGGAGTCCTCCGTGCCCACTGCATCCGGCGGCTGGTTCGAGACCGCTCGCTTCGGACTGTTCGTCCACTTCGGTCTGTACAGCCTCGCCGCGCGGCACGAATGGGTACGCAGCCGGGAGGCCATGTCCCAGGCGGAGTACGACCGTTACCTGGAGCGGTTCGACCCGGACCTCTTCGACGCGCGGCAACTCGCCCGCGCCGCACGGGAAGCCGGGATGCGCTACGCCGTCCTCACCGCCAAGCACCACGACGGCTTCTGCCTCTTCGACTCGTCGCTGACCGACTACACCTCGGTGCGCGCGGCCGGCCGGGACCTGGTGGCGGAGTTCGCGGAGGCGATGCGCGCCGAGGGCCTGCACGTCGGCCTCTACTACTCGCTCATCGACTGGCACCACCCCGGGTTCCCGGTCGACGAACACCATCCGCTGCGCGGCTCGACAGGTGCGCCGGAGACCACGGATCTGGCGGGCTACCGGGCGTACATGCGGGGCCAGATAGGAGAGTTGCTCAGCTCCTACGGAGAGATCGACCTGCTCTTCTTCGACTTCACTTATCCGGGCATGGGGCCGGAGCAGTGGGGGGCGAAGGAGCTCATGGAGACCGTCCGCGCACTGCGGCCCGGCATCCTGGTGAACGACCGGCTGGGCATACCCGGCGACTACGTGACGCCCGAGCAGTACCAGCCCGACCGGCCGCTGGAGCGCGACGGCGTGCCGGTGCGGTGGGAGGCGTGCCACACGCTCAACGGGTCCTGGGGCTACGACCGCGACAACCACGACTACAAGGACCCCTCCCAGCTGGTCCGCATGCTGGTCCAGTCCGTCTCCTGCGGCGGCAATCTGATTCTCAACGTCGGCCCCGACGGGCGGGGTTCGCTCGACCGGCGGGCACGGGAGACCCTGCGGGCCATCGGGGAGTGGAGCGCCGTGCACTCCCGTGCCGTCCACGGTGCGGGGCCGTCCCCGTTCCTGGCTCCGGCGAACGCCCTCTACACGCAGCGAGGCCGCCGCCTCTACCTGCACCTGCTCGCCTGGCCGCTCAGGCACCTCCATCTCCCCGGCCTGGCCGGACGTGTGCGCTACGCCCAACTGCTGCACGACGGCTCGGAGATAGCCTTCCACGAGGTCGACGGAGCCCGCCACGAGCACAACAACCTGGCGCCGCCGAGCCAGCCGCCGGGCACCCTGACCCTGACCCTGCCCACCGCTCGGCCGGACGTGCTGCTGCCGGTGGTCGAACTCTTCCTGGAAGAGGCGGAGTTGGATTCATGAAGGGGGCCGGGCCGAGCGACCGGGCAGCGGGACGACCGGGAGCAAGCGGTTTCGGCAGCACCCTTGAACATGCGGGATGCCACCCCTAGCATCAGCAATCGATAGGCGATTATCACTACGCCTACCGGAAGCCGCCCGCACCGTTCGGACGCGGCACCCCTCCCCTTCGCGCCGAACCCGAACGAACGCCTGCGCTGCACATCGGCTATCGATTATTCATGACTACGCAATGGAGCGTGTCCGATGAGAACCATGTGGCACCGAGCCTCCGCACTCGCCGTGGCTCCGCTGGTGATGGCATCCGCCGTCGCCTGCGGAGGAAGCGGGTCCGACGAGGCCGCGGGGGGCACCACTCTCCGCATCATCGTCAACATCTCGCCGAACCTGACGGAGCAGTACTGGAAGGGCCTCTTCGCCACATACGAGAAGAGCCATCCCGGCGTCCACGTGAAGCTGGAGCTGACGGGCACCGTCTCGGCCAACGCCAAGCTCACCCAGGACCTCGCGGCCGGCGATCCGCCGGATGTCGCCCAGCAGATCGTCCCGGCCCCCGACACGGCCAAGCTCTTCGCCGACCTGTCCGACCAGCCGTGGGCGAAGGAGACGCCGCTGGTCGACCAGTACGCCGTCGACGGCAGGACGTACATGGTCGGCGTGGGCGAGCAGATCCAGTCGCTGGTCTTCTACAACAAGGCGGCCTTCGCCAAGGCCGGCGTGGACGCGACGGAGATCCGGACGCTGGACCAGTTCACCGCCGCCATGGGCCGTCTGAAGTCTGCGGGCTACGAGCCCCTGCAGACCGCCGGCCAGTGGGTGACGGGCGGTCAGTTCTCGATGATGGCCGACGCCGGTGTGCTCACCGGGAACCCGCAGTGGATCAAGCAGCGCAACGACGGCGAGGTCTCCTTCGCCGACAGCGGCTATGTGCCCTACCTGAAGCGCTACGAGGAGTGGATCGACAAGGGGTACCTCGGGAAGAGCGCGCTGGGGCTGACGTACGCCGACGGGCAGACGTCCTTCCTCAACGGCAAGTCGGCGATGTACATGATGGGGTCCTTCTTCGTGCCCGCGGCGGACGCGGCGAAGAAGAGCGACGAGATCGGTGTCTTCACGATGCCGACCGACGGCGCCTACCCGTCCGGCCAGTTCGGCAACGTCTCGAACCCCTACACGGTGATCGACCGGTCGCACCACAAGGCCGAGGCGATCGAGTTCGTGAAGTGGCTGGTCACCGACGAGGAGGCGATCCGCAGCCAGCTCGCCGCGGACGGCAACCTGCGCACGGGCTTCAGCTATCCGATGTCCAGCCTCGGGACCGCGGTGCAGAAGATCCTCGACGCGACGCCGTCGGTGCTGGTGAAGTCCGGCGAGAACCAGCCGGTCGCCGGGTTCAGCGACGAGCTCAACACGCAGATCCAGTCCCTGTACACGGGCACCTCCGCGAAGGATGCCGCTCGCGGATTGGACAAGTGGTGGAACTCGCAGAACTGACGCCGCGGCCGCGGCGCTCCGTCGCCGCCTCCCCGCGTGCGGACGCCGGCCGCGGACGGGCCCGCTTCCGCGAGGCCGCCGTCACGTTCGGCATGATCGGGCCGGCCGTGCTCCTGTACACGGTGCTGACGATCGTGCCCGTGGGCGTGGCGGTCTACCTCAGCTTCACGGACTGGGACGGCTTCTCCACCGCGAGGCTCATCGGGTGGGAGAACTACCAGCACCTCTTCGACGACCCGAGTTCGACGGAAGCCTGGTACGTCACCACGCTGATCACGGTGATCGGCACCGCCCTGATGGTGGGCCTGGGCCTGGTGTACGCGTTGATCCTCAAGGGCAAGTCCCGTACGAACTCGTTCTTCCGTGCAGTCGCCTACTTCCCGCACGTGATCAGCGCGTTGATCCTCGGCTATCTGTGGGCGGCGATCCTCGGCACGAACGGGGCGATCAACAACACGCTCGCGAAGTTCGGCATGGAGCCGATCGGCTTCCTCTTCGACGAGCGGTTCGCGCTGTACACGCTGATCGGCGTCATCGTGTGGGCCGGATTCGGCTTCAACGTGGTCCTGTTCGTGGCCGCGCTGCAGACCGTTCCGGCCGAGCTCCTGGAGGCGGCGGCGATCGACGGCGCCAACCGGCGCCAGACCAACCTGCGCATCGTGATCCCGATGATCGCGCCCGTCGTCACCGTGGCGACCGTGCTGAACCTGGTCGGCCTGCTGAGGGCGTACGACATCGTGGTCAGCCTCACCGGCGGTGGCCCGGCGGGTTCGACGCAGACCTTCACCTACCTCATCCTCGCCCGGTCCTTCGAGGGCACCAAGGTCGGTTACGCGACGGCCCAGGCGGTCTTCCTGATGGTCGTCTCGGCCGTGCTCGCCCTCGTCGTGACCGCGCTGCGCAACCGCCAAGACCAAGCTGCGACCGGTTAGGAGCCGATGGTGGTCGTCACCGAACCAAGGGCCCACGACAGGCCGCGGACCGTACCGGTCCCCGCCCCCGAGATCTCCTCGGCGGAGCGGCGGGAGTCCCGCTCGCCGCTGCGCCGGGTTCTCCTCGGCCTGCTGTTCGTCGTCATGATCGTGCCGGTGTACCTGCTCGTCGTGAACGCCTTCAAGTCGCAACAGGACATCCTCGACAGCCCCTTCTCGATCCCGCTGAGCGGTCTGACCTTCGAGCACATGTCCGCCGCCGTCAGCAACCCGCAGTACAACGTCATCGGCGGCTACGGCTTCACGCTCTTCCTCGTCGTCACCGTGGACGTCCTCTGCATCGCGCTGGCGGGGCCGGCCGCGTACGTGATCGCGCGCAGCCTCAAGAAGCGGACGCAGCTGGTGCTGCTCTACTTCCTGGCCGGCACGTTCATCCCCGGTGCGGCCGTGATCATCCCGGTGATCTACGTACTGCGCGAGGTCGGGCTCGCCAACACCGTGACCGGCCTGGTCGCGCACGACGTGGCCTCGACGCTGCCGGTCAGCATCTTCCTCTTCGTGGGCTTCATCCGTGCGGTCCCGGTGGACATCGACCACGCGGCGACGATCGACGGTGCGGGCCGCTACCGGACCTTCTGGACCATCATCTTCCCGCTGATGCGTCCGGCGGTCGTCACCGTCCTGATCCTCAACTCCATCGGGATCTGGAACGACTTCATCTCCCCGCAGATCCTGCTCAGCCCGTCGTCCGGTCACTACACGGTGACGACGGCGATCTACGCGGGCATCAGCCAGTACTCCACCGATCTGACGAAGGTGTTCCCCAACCTTCTGCTCGCCGTCGCACCCGTGATCATCTTCTTCGTCTACATGCAGCGCCACATCATCAGCGGTCTGACGGTGGGCGCGGTGAAGGGATGAGCGGGCGCATCGTTTCCCTCCGGAGAAAGAAGGACCATTCAGTGTCGAGGAGATGGTGGCCACGCCCCGGTACGGGCTCGTGGTCCGCAGCCGCCCTGCTCGCTTCGCTGTCCGTCGTGACGGCCGCCGTTCCGGCCGCCGCGCACCCGCATCCGCACAAGGCCCTGGCCGGCACGGTCTACTACGTCGCCCCGTCGGGCCAGGACTCCCGCACGGGCACCAGCGCGGGCCAGGCGTTCCAGCACATCCAGCGGTGTGCCGACGTCATGGGGCCCGGCGACACCTGCCTCATCCAGTCCGGTACGTACGCCGAGACCGTCGTGCCGGCCCGGTCGGGCACCGCCGCGCTGCCCATCACCTACCGGGCGGCCCCGGGGGCGAAGGTGACGCTGAGCGGAACCGCGCCGGTCCAAGGCTTCGCGCCCGTCACCGGCGCGGACGTCGCGGAGATCGCCGAGAGCGATCCGTACGCCCAGGACTCCGCGTTCAGCGCCGCGGTGGCGGCCGGACACGTCTACAGCACCGCCGTCGACCTGGGCCCCGACGTGACGACCGTGCAGGTCTTCACGGACGGGAAGGCCGGCGTCGAGGCGCAGTGGCCCTACCCGGGGCTCGACCTGCTCGACCCCGCGCTCCAGTACGCGGACACGGGGAGCGCGGACGCGACGATCGCGGACGCCGCCCTGACCCGGCCCGCCGGGTACTGGGACGGCGCGCGGGCCCTGACCGGCTACTGGTACATCTCGGCGACCGGCACGGTGCAGAGCTCGGCCGTCGGCTCGGTGACGCTCGACGTGGCGCCCCCGTGCGTGCACAAGGTCGTGCCGAAGGAGACGCGGTACGCCCTCGCCGGAAAGATCGGTGAGCTCTCACGCCCGGGCGAGTGGTTCTACGACCCCACCGGCAAGCGGCTGTACCTCTACAGCGAGGACGACCCGGCCGGGCACACCGTCGAGGCGAAGACCCGCACCCTGGCCTTCGACCTGACGGCCGCGAGTCACACGACGGTGGCGGGCGTCGGGCTGTTCGCCTCCACCATCAGAACGGGGCCGACCAGCACGGGTGTGACGCTGGACGCGATCGACGGCACGTACCTGTCGCACTACACCGACATCACGCGCGGAGCGACGGACTGCGGCAGCACGGTGACGCGCGGCGTCGGCGACACCGGCATCGTCCTCGACGGGACGTACAACACGATCATGAACAGTGATCTGTCGCTGAGCGCGGGCAACGGCATCGCCCTGCGCGGCCAGAACAACACCGCCACGAACAACGTGATCCACGACGTCGACTACATGGGGACGTACGCGGCGGGCATCGCCGTGCAGGGCAACAGCCAGACGGTCACCCACAACACGATCAGCCGGGTCGGCCGCAGCGGGATCAACCTCCAGTGGAACACCGTGGAGGGCCTCACCCCCGGCAAGGATCTGATCGCGTACAACGACATCTCCGGGTACGCCCGCCTCAGCCTGGACGTCGCCGCGATCTACACCTGCTGCAGCGCCTACATGATGGGGACCTCCATCGACCACAACGTGCTGCACGATCCGGAGCCGGCCACGACGCTCACCACCTTCGGGATCTCGGGCGTCTACGCCGACAACGGGCAGAGCGACCTGGTGATCGCGAACAACGTGGGCTGGGGCAACCGGGAGGGCACGGTGATGCTGAACGGTCTGGGCACCGGCTCGCACGACAACGGGGTGTACAACAACACCGGTGGGATGACCCTGTTCTACGTCAAGGAGCCGGGGCAGTCGACCGGAACGAAGATCTACAACAACGTCGGCGCCATCCGCGGACTGACCGGTGCCACCGACGGCGGTCTGGTGCTCTCGAACAACCTCCCGGCGGAGACCGATCCGCTGTTCGTCGACGCGGCCGGGCACGACTTCCGGCTGACCGCCGGCTCGCCCGCGCGGGGGCAGGCGATCGCGCTGCCGGGCATCAACGACGGCTCGACGGACGCGGTGCCGAGCCTCGGCGCCTACCAGTACGGGGCGCCGAAATGGGTGGCGGGGGCGGCCCGTTGAGTTCGGTCGCGTAAGTGAGAGGGCCCGAGCCGGATGTCCGGCTCGGGCCCTCGGCGCACGTGGGCTCACCTGTCGGCTGCGGCCCCGCGCGGCTTCCTCTTCGTCCCGCGCGCGTCCGGAACCGGTCCGCGGCCGGCCGCGTGGTCGGCGAACGCCTCGGCCGCCGAATCCGCGTCGCGGGACCGCAGCAGTCCGACGAGCCTGCCGTGCTCCTCCGCCATCGCGCTCCAGTCCCCCTCGAAGAGGGGGTCGGAGATGGCCCGCAGCGTGCGCAGGCTCGGTTCGATGACCTCCCACATCCGGGCCAGGAACGGGTTCCCCGCGATCCGGCTGACCAGCGTGTGGAACTCGATGTCGGCGTCGCGGAACAGGCTCACGTCGTTCGCCGCCACGGCGTCCCGCATCCGGTCGACCAGCGCGTCGAGTTCGCGGAGGTGGTCGTCGGTGAGGTGTTCGGTGGCGAGCCGGGCGGCGAGCCGTTCCAGCGGTTCGCGCACCTGCCGTGCGTACTCGGCGTCCCGCTCGGAGATCTCGACGACGAAGTGGCCGCGGCGCGGGACGTGCATGAGGAGGCCCTCTCGCGCCAGGCGCTTGACCGCCTCCCGCACCGGAGCCTGGCTCACCCCCAGGCGCCGGGCGATCTCCGACTCGACCACGCGCTCGTTCGGTCCGAGGTCGCCGTCGACGACGGCTTGGCGGAGCAGTTCGTAGACCTGATCCGAGATCAGGGTCTTGCGGAACCGGTCCTTGTTCGTGGCCAGCGTGGAGACGAATCCAGCCGACGTCGTCGATGCCATGAATTCCCAATCCTGCGACGGGTGACCAGTTGTGACATGGTACGCGCTCATCGCCTATCGATGGAATCTGGATGAGGTATGCACGGGGGTACAGGCCCCGGAAATCACCGGGCCGGGCCGTCCAGCCGCTTGGCCAGCCAGTCGAGTTTCACGACCTCGTGCGTGGGGCCTCCGCCCTCGTGGTCGTTGAACGGATAGGCGCGTATGTGCTTGTCCGCCTGGTCGACTCCGCCTTCGGCGCCGTAGTGGTTGAACGCCGCGTACCCCGTCGAGGGCGGGCAGATGTGGTCCATGAGCCCGACCGAGAACAGGGTCGGCGCGTTCGCCCGGCGGGCCAGGCTGACGCCGTCGAAGTACGCCAGCGTGCGGGCGACCGTGCCCGCGTGCTCCCTGTGCAGCTTCACGAACTGGGTGACCTCGGCGAACGGCGGCTTGTCGGTGATCGTGGTGGCGCGCGGGAAGTGGCAGAGGAACGGCACGTCCGGCATGACGGCCACGAGGTCCGGGACCAGGCCCGCCGCGGCCAGTGCGATACCACCGCCCTGGCTGGTTCCGGTGACCACGACGCGCGTGGGGTCGACCGAGGGGTGGGTGCGTACGGCGGCCACCGCGCGCACGGCGTCGGTGTACACCCGCCGGTAGAAGTAGCGTCGCGGGTCGAGCACGCCGCGGGTGAGGAATCCGGGGGCGGCGATGTCGCCGGAGGCCGGATCGGGGTCGGGTGTCTCGGCGCCCTGCCCCCGGGTGTCCATGATGAAGTGCGCGTAGCCCGCACAGGCCCACAGCCGCTTCTCGTGCGGGGCCCCGCGCCCGCTGCCGTATCCGAGGTACTCCACGACGGCGGGCAGCGGTCCCGAGCGGGTCGCGGGCAGCTGCAGCCAGCCGCGTACGGGGTGCCCGCCGTATCCGGCGAAGGTCACGTCGTACGTGTCGATGGTGGCGAGCCCGTTGTGGACCGGCTCGAATGTCACGGTGGGAGCGGAGTCCCGCTGCCCGTCCAGGGTCTCGCGCCAGAACGCGTCGAAGTCCTCGGGCTCGTCCAGAACCGGCCGGTACCGCTCCAGTTCGTCCAGGGGCAGGTCGAACAAGGCCATGTCGCATCTCCGCTGAGGTCGGGGCCGGTGGGCCCGTGGGATTCTCAAATTCCGTCGGTCGTCGAAGAAATCGGTTCGGGGGAGTCCGACGGGGGTCGGACCCGGTCCAGGCCGTACACCCGGACGGCGTTGGTGTGCAGGATCTTCCGGCGCTCGTCCTCCGGGAGGCGGCCGATCCCGAGGCAGGCGAGTTCCAGGGAGTCCGCGCGGCTGCCGCGCGGCAGACAGATCGGCCAGTCGGAGCCGATGAGGCACCGGTCGGGCCCGACCACGTCCACCACACGCCCGACCAGCCCCGCGATCCGTTCGGGCGGTACGCCGTGCTGCTGGGTGAGCAGGCCGGAGACTTTGACGACCACGTTCGGCGCGGAGGCCGCCCGCTCCAGGTCCCGGTACCAGTCCCCGGGGTCCAGGCGGAGGTTCGGCGGGTTGCCGAGATGGTCGACGACCACGGTGAGTTCCGGGTGCCGGACGGCGACCTCGGCCGCGGCCCTGAGCGCCCCCGAGCCCAGATTGAGCTCCAGCACCAGCCCGGCGGAGGCGAGTTCCGGCACCAGGGCCCGGGCGGACTCCGGGCAGTCCGCCCAGCCCGCCCCGCCCATGCGCATGCCGTTCGGGCGGGTGTCGCCCAGGTCGGCCAGCAGCTCACGGAAGCGCCGGGGGCCGCCCTCACCGTGGACGTGCAGATTTCCCACGTACCCCGCGACGAGGTCGGGGCGGCCGGTCCGCCGTGCGCGCAGGTCGAGCGTCTCGCCGGCGTCGCCGCGGGACCCCTCGACCAGGATCGCGCCGGACACCGCGGTGCCCGCCGCCGACGCTTCCAGGTCCTCGACGCGGAACGCCCGGTGATGCGGGCTTCCCGGGCGGATCCACGGGAATCCGCGCGCGGGGTCCCACAGGTGCACATGGCAGTCGATCACGGCCGGGATCCTCCTGAGGTGCCGTTCCCGAGTATTGACAGGCCGACTCGTGCCGGTGAGTCTAACCATCGGCTATCGATGGTCGATTGTGAAGGGCGGATGTTCTTGATGTCCAGGGACCGACGGACCAGTGGCTCGAACTCGGACGGAGAGGTGGGGCGATGACAGCCGTCACCGTGCCCGGTCCCGGTCTCCGGGCGACCCGCACCCTTGCCGAAGTGCCCCTCTGGGCTTCTCTCCAGCGGGAGTTGTTCGCACGTCAGGACAGAGCGTGGCGGCTCTTCTCCGACCGCTACACCGAGGGCGACGGCCGCCTCGTCTTCCGGGACACGCTCGGCGTGGGCCCGGACGGCCGCGACGGCGTGGACGACTTCTACGAGCCGTTCTTCAACTGGCCCACGCTGTACGTACTCGGCGGCAGCCCCGATCTCCTGGCGGCGGCACGGCGGCACTGGAGCGGCGTGTCCGCGCAGCTCACCGAAATGGGCATGCTCCAAGGCGGGTTGGAGCGCGGCTACGACTGGTTCCACCAGGGCGAAGGCCTGTTGCTCTTCTACGGCCTGTGCCTGGCCGACCCCGGCGACCGCCGGCTGCGGCAACTGGCGAACGTCTTCGCCGACTTCTATCTGCCCGGCGGACCGAACTACGACCCTCGGCACCGGGTCGTACGCGCACCGCACAACGGATCGGCGGGTCCACGCGAGGGGTTCAGCGACGAGGAGCCGTACTTCCCGTGGAGCCTCGCCCTGCGCCCGTACGGGCTGCCGCTCGACGCGATGGACGACGTCACGTCCTTCGACCGGCTCGCGGCCGACCCCGAGCGCGCCCGCTCCTACGGCCGTGCGATGTGGGACCGGATGGGCCGCGGTGACACGATCGTCAACCTGGCCGCGACGGGGCTGGCCACGAACGCCTTCCTCCTCGGCGGCGAGCAGCGCTACGCGGACTGGGTGGCCGAGTATGTCGGCGCCTGGCGGGAGCGGCTCGACGGACACGACGTCGTGCCGGACAACGCGGGCCTCAGCGGCAAGGTGGGCGAGTACCTGGGCGGCCGGTGGTACGGCGCGCACTACGGCTGGTCCTGGCCGCACGGCCTCTCCCCGGTGGGCAGCGCCACCCTCGTCGGAGCCTCGAACGCGGCCCTGCTGACCGGCGACCCGGCCTACCTCGACCTGGCCCGCAACCCGCTCGACGCCGTCCTGCGGCAGGGCGAGCAGCGCGGCGCCGACGGCCGGGGCACTCTGGGCGAACGCTGGGATCCGCATCTGGACGCGATGGACGCCGACCGCACGCTGATGGTCCCGCAGCGGCACAACGACGAGGGCTGGTTCGACTTCACGGTGATGCCCGGCCAACTGCCTCTCGCCCTATGGCACTTCAGCCGGGAGGACGCGGATCAGGAACGTATCGAGCGGCTGCGCGCCGGCGCCAACTGGGACTGGACGGCGGTGCACACCCAGCGCATCAAGGACGAGGCAGGCCACGAGGAACCGTGGTACGAGTTCCTGCAGGGCCGGAATCCGGGCTTCCCCGAGCGCATGCTGCGCAGCGCCCTCGACTCCTGCGCCGCACGCGTCGAGGCCATCGAGAACGACCCGGTGGACCCGGCGGTGGGCCCCGGCGTCCTCGACATCCACCACTGGCAGAACCTCAACCCCGTGGTCACCGAGGCGCTGCTGCAGCTGACCACCGGCTCCCCCCAGGTGCTCTACAACGGGGGCCTCACCCACATGCACCTGCGTTACTGGGACGCGGCCGGACAGCGCCCCGGCCTTCCCGAGGAGGTGGCGGCCCTCGTCTCCGACATCCGCCCCGAGCGCACCGTCGTGGACCTGGTCAACCTCGGTGGTACCGCGCGCTCGCTGGTGGTGCAGGCGGGCTCCTTCGCCGAACACACCGTGCACACCGCGCAGGTCGACGACGGTCCCGTCGAGGAGGTGGGCGGCCCCCACTGCCGCGTGGAACTGCCCGGAGGCACCCAGGTGAGGCTGACGCTGACGATGACCCTGCGCGGCGCCCGGCCCACCTGCGGCACTCCGTTCCGTCAGGAGGCGCGATGACCGTCCGGCTGCCCTTCGACCTGCCCCGCCTGGGCATCGGAACCGCTCCGCTGGGAGGCCTGTTCGAGGAGGTGTCCGAGGCGGACGCGGCGGCCGTGCTGGAGGCCGCAGCCCGCGAAGGAATCACCTACTTCGACACGGCACCGCGCTACGGGCATGGCCAGGCGGAGGACCGGCTCGGCCGCCTGCTGGCTCCGGCGGGCGTCACGGCGCCGCTGATCTCCACGAAGACGGGCTGGCTGCTGCGGCCGAACCCCGACGGTTCGCCGGGCGAGGTCGTCACGGACTGGACGGAGGCCGGTATCCGCGCCTCCCTGGAGTCGAGCCTGGACCGCCTGGGCCGTTCGTCGGTCGACGTGCTCTATCTGCACGACCCCGACGCCTTCCCGGACGAGGTCCGGCGCACGGCCTACCCGGCGCTGCGCCGTCTGCGGGACGAAGGACTGGTACGGGCGATCGGGTTCGGCATGAACAACAGTGCGCCGCTCGCCGCGTACGTGACGGAGTTCGAGGTGGACGTCGTCCTCGTCGCGGGCCGGTTCTCGCTCCTGGATCACGACGCGCTGGGAACACTGTTGCCGCTGTGTCTGAGGACCGGCACCTCGGTGGTGGTCGGCGGGGTTTTCAACACCGGTCTCCTCGCCGACCCCTCCCCCGGCGCGATGTTCAACTACCGTCCCGTTCCGGAGCCGGACCTGGCCCGTGCGCGGCGGTGCCGCGACCTGTGCGCGGAGTACGGGGTGCCGCTGGCCGCGGCCGCGGTCCAGTTCCCCTTCCTGCATCCGGCCGTCGCGTCGGTCGTCGTCGGCTGCCGGTCGGCCGCCGAGGTCACGGCGAACGCGGCGGCGTCGCGGTTCCGGGTCCCGGACGCGCTGTGGCGGCGGTTGGGTGAAGCAGGTTTCGTTCCGCCGGAGTTGGTGCCCGACGGGGAGTGAACCGTATCGGCGCGGCACCGCGGCGGAGGATTGCCAGGCCGACGCCCTTCCGGAAGGTTTCCGACCGCTTTCCTGATGGCTCCCCTAACCCTTCCTTAAGAGAGTCGTAAGCATGTTCCAGAGAACGGCTCCGGCCCCGGAATCGGCTTTCCGGGCGGCTAGTTTGCTGCTCACGGCGCCGGGCCCGCCCCGCTGGTACATCCCCGCGAACAGGGCCGGCCGCGTACCGACCGGGCCTCGTGCCCTCCCCCCTGTTCGAGGAGAACTGCCACCATGGGTTTCATCCCGACCGCCGCCCGCGCACTCACCCCCACGTTCGCCCGCCGGGTCGCGCCCGTTCTCGCTCTCGGCGTCGCCCCCGTCACCCTGACGGTGCTCCTGGCCGGCCCCGCCGCCGCGCACGGCACACTCACGGACCCGGTCAGCCGGGTCTCCGCGTGCTACGCGGAGGGGCCGGAGAACCCGAAGTCCGCCGCCTGCAAGGCCGCCGTCGCGGCCGGTGGGACGCAGGCGCTGTACGACTGGAACGGCGTGAACCTGGCCGCGGTGGGGGGCAGGCACCGGGAGGTGATTCCCGACGGGAAGCTGTGCAGCGCCGGCAACGAGAAGTTCAAGGGGCTCGATCTGCCGCGCGCCGACTGGCCTTCCTCGCCGATGAGTTCCGGCAAGCACACCTTCGCGTTCCGGGCCACCGCGCCGCACAAGGGCACCTTCTCGCTCTACCTCACCAAGCCAGGTTACGACCCGACCAAGCCGTTGACCTGGGCGGACCTTCAGGACAAGCCGTTCGCCACCGCGACCGACCCGCAGTTGACGGACGGTTCGTACCTCTTCGACGGGACCGTGCCGCAGGCGTCCGGGCGGCAGTTGATCTACACCATCTGGCAGC
Organism: Streptomyces sp. NPDC001493; assembly: GCF_053597235.1. NCBI lineage: Bacteria > Bacillati > Actinomycetota > Actinomycetes > Kitasatosporales > Streptomycetaceae > Streptomyces > Streptomyces sp. NPDC001493. Next base: position 226,497 of record NZ_JBSFHV010000001.1, on the reverse strand, counting down.
GCTCGGACTCCACCGAAGCGTTCTACGCCTGCTCGGACGTGGTGTTCGGCGGGGAGAGTTCCAGCGGTGGCGCCGCCGCCCCGGCCGCCTCCGCCCCGTCGGAGGCGGAGATCGAGGCCGGCGCCGAGCACTCGTCCGTGGAGCACCAGGGCCACGGGGACGACGACGCGGCCACCAACGCGGAGGCGACCGGGGCGCAGCCGGCCGCAGGCACGGGAACCGGTACCGACACCGGTGCCGTTGCGCACCATGGTGGGAGCACGCCCGCGGCGACCGCCGCCGCGGCGAGCCCGGCCACCGACGCCACGGCCTCCGAGGCCGCCGCAGCCCCCTCCGGTTCCGGTCCGGCCGGGGGGTCGGTCGCCGGCGAGGCACTCGCCTCGACCGGTGGGGACAGCCGTACCCCGTACCTGGCGATCGGCGGGGCGGCGGCCGTGGCCGTCGGCACCAGCGCGTTGTTCGCCTCTCTGCGCCGCCGCTCGAACCGTGCCTCGTTCGGGCGCTGAACCTCGGGCGCTGAATTTCGGTCGCTGAACTTCGGGCGATGAACGAGGCGTTGAAAAAGGCGTTGAAAAAGGCGCTGAACGAGGCGCTGAACCGGGCACTGATCCGGCTCCTTGAGGGGCCGTGCGGTCGCCGGTGACGGACGGGCCCCGGCCGGGTGTCCAGCACCACCTGGCCGGGGCCGCTGGGCTCTGCGCTCCTGTGACGGGGCGCAGAGCCCGGACTTTTCCCGGCGGTTCACTCCGCCGAGGGCCGCGGGCGCGGGTCAGTAGGTTCCGACGTCCACCGACGGCGGTCCGTCGTGCCAGGTGCAGATCACCGATACGTGTTCGGCGCCGGAGGTGAATTCCACCCGGATCCAGTCGGCCGTTTTCCAGACCTGCATCGACCAGCCCGTCCGGGGAGCCGCGGACACGAGCGTCGCGGAGGTCGTACCGAGGTCGAAGACCGCCCGGCCACCGGCCGTTTCGTATCCCTTGATCCGCCCGTCGGCGGAACCGGCCGACGGGGTGGGCGCGGTGACGGGAGGTGTCACGTCGGCCGGCTCGGGCGTGGTGGTCCGCCGTGGCGTCGCGGAGACCCGCGGGGAGGCCGGGGCGGAGGCGGGCGCGGAGACCGGCGGGAGGGTCCGGGGCGGCGGGGGCACGGTCGTGGCCGCCGGACTCGGGCTCGGACTCGCCGACAGGAACGGCAGGGCTCGCGGGGGTGCGAGGGCCGGCTCCGTCATGACCGAGTGCACCCCCCACCATGACAGCGTGACCGCGCCCCCGGTGCCGACGATCCAGACCAGAGCGTGCAGAAGTGCCTTGTGCATGGCGGGTCATGATGCCCCACCAGGACGCCTGGCGTACCACGGACAGGCGTTGCATCCGTATTGTCCGGCAATATCTCCTGCCGAGCGGCGGCGATGACGGTTCGTCGACTACGGTGCCGCCCATGGCACGTGTGCTCGTCGTCGAGGACGACCCCTTCGTCCGTTCGGCCCTCATCCGGCATCTGACCGACGCCTCCCACACCGTACGCAGCGTGGGGACGGCCCTTGAGGCGCTGCGCGAAGCCGCACACCAGCCCTTCGATCTGGTCATCCTCGATCTGGGACTGCCGGACCTGGACGGCGGGGAGGCGCTGAAGATGCTGCGGGGCATCACCGACGTACCGGTGATCATCGCGACCGCGCTGGACGACGAGGCCGAGGTCGTACGCCTGCTGCACGCGGGGGCCAACGACTACCTGACGAAACCGTTCTCCTTCGAGCACCTCTCGGCCCGGATGACCGCCGTTCTGCGGCGCGCCAGGCCGGCCGGCGGGGACGGCCCGGAGCCGGGCCCCCTCCGGGTCGGCGGCCTGAGCGTCGATCCCCCGCGCCGGGTGGCGCAGCTCGACGGCGTACCGCTGGACCTGGCCCGCCGGGAGTTCGACCTGCTGGCCTACCTCGCCCGGATGCCGGGGGTCGTGGTGTCGCGCAGGCAGCTCCTCGCCGAGGTGTGGCAGCAGGGGTACGGCGACGACCAGACCGTCGACGTGCACCTGTCGTGGCTGCGCAGGAAGCTGGGCGAGACCGCCGCACGGCCCCGCTATCTCCACACGCTGCGCGGGGTCGGCGTGAAACTGGAGGCGCCCGGCGCGCAGCAGCCGGGGTGAGGTGGGCACTGGCGAAGGTGGCACTCGCCGTCACGACCATGGTGGCGGTGGCGTTCGCGGTGCCGCTCGGCCTCGTCGTACGGGAGATGGCACGCGACCGTGCCTTCTCTGCCGCGGAACGCGAGGCGGCGGCCGTGGCCCCCGCGCTCTCCATCACCACCGAACCCGACCAGCTCCGCCGGGTCGTCGCCGCCGCCGCTCCGCGCTCCGCGGTCGCGGTGCACCTGCCGCACCGTGCGGGGAGCGTGCCCGCGGTCATCGGCGACGGACAGGCGGTGGACGCCGCCGTCGAGGCGACCCGCAGGATCGGCCGGGCGTCCACGACGACGGTCCCCGGTGGATTCGCCCTGCTCCAGCCGGTGGCGGTCAGCACCGGAGAGATCGCCGTCATCGAGGTGTACGTCTCCGCTTCCGACGTCGGCAGAGGGGTCACCAGGGCATGGGTGGTGCTCGCCGCGGTCGGCGTGGGGCTCGTCGCCGGCTCCGTGGTGGCCGCCGACCGGCTGGGGGTGCGTACGGTGCGTCCCGCGCGCAGGCTCGCCGAGGGCGCCCGGGGACTGGGCGCGGGTGACTTGGACATCCGTATTCCGGAGGAAGGGCCGGGCGAACTGCGCCTGGCGGCCGCCGCGTTCAACTCGATGGCCGGGCAGCTGACACAGTTGCTGGCCGGGGAGCGGGAGCGCGCCGCCGACCTGTCCCACCGGCTCCGTACGCCCCTGACCGTGCTGCGGCTGAACGCCGCTTCGCTGGGCGAGGGCCCGGCCGCCGAGCAGACCCGGGCGGCGGTGGCGCAGCTGGAACGGGAGGTGGACACCATCATCCGTACCGCCCGGCAGGCCGCCGCCGCGCCGCGTCGGCCGGCCGGGCAGGCAGCGGGGTGCGACGCGGCCGACGTGGTCAGCGAGCGGATGGCGTTCTGGTCGGCCCTGGCGGAGGACCAGGGCCGTACCGCGAGCGTCGCCGGAATCGGCCTGCCGGTGCCCGTCCCGGTGTCCCGCGCCGACCTGGCCGCCGCCCTCGACGCGCTGCTCGGCAACGTCTTCCGGCACACGCCGGAGGGCACCCCGTTCGCCGTCGACGTGCACAGCGGGGACGACGCGGTGCTCGTCCTGGTCTCCGACGCCGGCCCCGGCATCCTCGACCCGGCGGCGGCGCTGGAACGCGGCAAGGGGTCGGGCAGTGCGGGCTCGACCGGCCTGGGCCTGGACATCGCGCGGCGCCTCGCCGAGTCGACGGGCGGCGACATCCGGGTCGGGACGAGTGTGCTGGGCGGGGCCGAGATGCGGTTGCGCATACAGCGGAGCGGCACGGGGACCGGGCACGGGGGCCGGAGCAGCGGAAGGGGCAGGCGGCGCTCGTCGGCCGGGCGGGGTGCGGGTTCCCGCTGGGGCGTCGTCTCCCGCCGGGTGTCCGGCAGGACCGTCCCGAAATCCCGGTGACGGCACGCGAGGACGCCCCACACCGGCCCGCACCCGCACCCTCCAGCCGCGCCCGCACGCACGGTCGACGGCCGCTCGGATCAGGTGTTCTGGCCGCGTGCTCGGGTCAGCTGCTTCAGTTCGACGATGGTCGCGACGGCGCGCAGCCAGGTCGCCGCGGTGTCGTCGGCGGTGATCCCGCCCGCGAGTTCGGCGCCGGTGCGCAGCCACTCGTGTACGAGGACGGCCGCCTCCCGGCCGGGCACGGGCTCGGGCAGCTCCGCGGCGCGGGCGAGTCCCCCGGCGCGCACGGTGTCGGCGAGGAAGGCGACCGAGCGCGGCTCGGTGCCGAGGCGGTCCAGGACGACGGCCGCGGCCGCGGCGCCGTCGCCGATCAGGGCGGTGCGCCGGGGACCGGGCCCGGCGGTGAGGCCGTAGCGGAGCAGGACGGTGATGTCGAGCCGGGCCAGCTCGTCGTCGTCAAGGTTCGGCGGGTGCGGTGCGTCGTTCATGGCGGGGCCTCGGCTATCTCGTCCCAGCTGGCTGGTCCGCTGCGGTTCAGTTGACGGTGACGGTGTAGGTGATGCGTTCGGGAGCCGGGGAGGGGGACGAGGAAGGAGAGGCCGTCCCCGCGGTCGGGGTGGCGGAGGGGCCGGCCGACTCCGGCGGCTGCGTGGAGGTGTTGCCCCGGCACGTGGTGAACGTGCAGTGCAGCAGCGTGAACCGGGTGGTCCCCCTGGCCTTGGCCTCGAAGGTGAAGGTGAGCTTGCCGCCCGCGCCGGCCGTGGCCCCGTCGCCGGAGTCCGACGTGTACTCCTTGCCGCGGTCGGCCAGCACCGCGCTGTCGGGCCCGGGGTCGACCAGGTACCAGTACTCGCGGGTGGAGGCGTTCTGGTCGACGGTGAGCGAGAAGCGCTCCCCCGGCTCGGCCGTGATGCTGGTGTCCTTCACCGAGTGGCTCGTGACGCCCGAGGAGCCGCCGCCCGTTTGGTCGCCGCCCGAGTCGCATCCCGAGGCGGCGAGGGCGAGGAGCGCGACGGCCGCGACCGCGGCACCGCCCCGGTCACCGCGGAAGATAGACGCTGTACGCATTGGGGAGATCACTGTTGGAAGCCTTGCCCATGTGGCCGTTGATGAAGTCGTCCTCGCTGACCCAAGTGGTCTCGCCCCAAGGGTTGTACACCTGAAGCATGTCACCTTCCTGGGCGATGATGGTCATCGCGTGGGCGCCCTCCTTGCCCGAAACGTCGACCGGCACCGGCCGGCCCTGCGCAACCGACTTCTCGACTTCGGTGAGGGCCGCTCTGCGGTCGGTGGCGTTGTCCAGGTCCTCGCGCTGGTAGTCGGTGCCGGTGGCCCGGCCGACGGTGGAGTCGTTGATCCGCTCCTGCCCCTCGGGCCCCATGCCGCCCCATTTCTCGCCGCCGTCGCCCTCGGTGTGCAGCCGGTGCTGTTCCTCCACCAGCCGTTGCCGGAAGGCGTCGGGGTCGTCCTGCTGCCCGTCGGGGCCGCCGGTGAGTTCGAGCGCGTACAGGGGGTCGACCATGGCGCGGGAGGTGACGGTGGACGAGGCCACGCAGGTGCCCTCGGAGCCGTCGCCGCCCTGGATCCACAGCTGGCCGTCGAACGCGACGGAGTCCTTGTTGTTGTTCGAACCGTCAGGTGCCAGGCCCTCGTCGTCCATGCTGTCCCCGGCGGTGACCACCGGAGTGAGGTGGCGGCGCATCCAGTCGGGGTCCTTGCCGTGGATCTTGTCCTGGAACCTCTCGATCTCGTCGACGCTGTGGCCCGCGGCCAGGGCCTTCATCAGATAGGCCCGTTCCTGCGGGCTGTCCGAGTTCGCCAGCATCCGTTCCATGGCGGTCTCGTCGTCGAGGCTCAGCTGGTCCATCCGGGTCGACGCGCGCTCCAGGTCGCCGGCCGTGAGGATCTCGTTCAGCTCGGTGTCGGCGCCGGCGACACCGGTGTCGGCGAGCATCAGCTTGTCGACGGCGGTGAGTTCGCTGGTCCCCATCTTCCCGGCCCGTGCCTCGGCGGCCCACTTGTTCAGGTCCCGGGCCGCGACGCGGGTGGCCTCCTGCGCCTCGGAGACGGCGGCGTGCATCAGGTCGACCGCGTAGGAGCCGAAGTGGGCGGCGTTCTTGCGGTCCCACTCCTCGTCGTCGTTCTCGTGCAGGTTGTCGAAGAACCCGTCCTTGCCGCCGAGTATCCGCTTCTGTTCCAGCAGCTGCCCGCGGCCCTGCTCGTCCTTGCGCTGCGCGGCGCCGATCGCGTCGGCCAGCGTCAGCAGGATCGTCGCGCAGCCGTGGAACGCCTCGCTCATCTGGGTCACGGCCCGCCCGGCGGCGTTCACCGCGTCGGAGGCGAGGACGCTCGTGTCGCCGACCCAGACCTCCGGTATGCCTTTGCGGCCCACCCGGTCGACCCGGTCGAAAACACTGCTGAGGGGCCCCACTTGGCCGCGGTAGAGGTTCGCCAGTCCCTCCAGCGTGCCCGGGTCTCCGCCCGGCTCGGGCACCGAGAGGGCCTGGCCGATCAGGTCGAGGACCTCGTTCTTGCTCCCGGCGGCGAGCAGCTTCTTGGACAGGCCGGCCAGCGTCGCGAGGCGGACCGAAGGGGAGTCGAAAGGAGAGGGGAAGAGAGACACCGGCCCGACCTCAGTAGCTCGACAGGGACGAGGCGTGGCCGCCCTGCGCAGAGGGGCCGGTCGTGCCGGTCGCGCCGTCGGCGGGGACGCTGTCCATGCGCGTCTTCACCAGGCCTTCGGCACCGTTGTAGGACTTCTTGGCCAGCTGCACCTTGCCACCGAGCTCGTGCAACGCCGACGCCAGGTTCTTGGACTCCGCCTCCCACGCCTTGGCGAACGCGTTGAGCGCCGACGCGGCGTCATTGCCGCCCGCGTCGTCGTACGCGTACGTCGTGCGGGCCTTGACGGCCGAGCTGACGCCGTCCATGTCCGTACCGGCCAGGTCGAGTTGCTGCGCCTGGCCGGTCATCCCCGCTGTGACCTGGTAGCCGTCGAACCCCACCGCGTCTCCCCCGTACATGTTCGATTGTGACCCGCAGGCAGGCTAACACCCGCCGTGCGGGGGAAGGCCGCCTCCATCCCCCGCACACAGCTCCTCGACATCACCCACTCCGCGGCATACGTGGGTGGAAGGGGCGGGACAGCCCTCAGCACGCCTTCCGCCACACCCCCAGTTCGAGCTTCTTCTCCATCGAGGACAGGCCCAGTCGGCGCGAGTCGGCGCAGAATTCCGCCGCGGGCACCTCGTACTCGACGTGGAACACCGCCTTGCCCGCCCGGACGAACGGCGTCAGCTCGGCGCACTCGTCGAACTCGGCGCACTCCTCGTTGACCGCGAAGTCGAAGTCCTTGAGCAGCGCCGGGATCTGCGGCAGATCGTTCTTCAGGCCCACGGCCATGCCGCGTTCGTGCGCCAGCTTCGCGATCATCCTGTTGTACGCGAGCTGGTCGCCGGCGGTGAGGTCGAAGCCGCTGTCGTTGTTGTACGCCTCGACGAGGTCCGGTTCCACCGCGTCGAACCCCTTGGCACGGCACATGTCGAACCGCTTGGCCATGATCGGCCGCAGCACCGCGATCTGCCGGACGTCCAGCCAGCGTTCGCCGTCCCAGTCGTCGCCGGAGCCCAGCACCGACGCGGGGAAGGCGGCCTTGTCCGGCCGGAAGTCCTCCCAGGCGCCGACGTTGATGTAGCAGATCACCTTGCGGCCGGCCCGGTGCAGGCGGTCCACGTCGGCGGCGGAGTTCTCGAAGCCGTCGATGTCGTAGACGGCCACGTCCACCGACTGGTCCGCCCGGCCGTCGAGCTGCCACTGCCAGTCCAGTCCCGGCTTCGGACGCCACCAGCCGGCGGGCCGGGCGGAGCCGGTGGAGCCGCCCTTCCCGGACGCCGAAGGGGTGGGCCGTCCGGGCTTCGGGGAGGCCGAGGGCGGCGCGGGCGACGGCCGGTGGGTCGCGGTCGTCGTGGGTGTCCGGGAGGCGTGCGGGGCCTGCTCGGACGCGTCCGTACCGGATGAGCCGGGCCGGTCGCCCTCTCCCCCGGCCCGGTCCTCGTCCGTCGATCCGCCGCACGCCGTGAGCGCCGCCGCCGTCAGCAGCGCCACGAGGGCCGCCCGCCAGGTCGCCGTGGTGGTGTGTCTCATCGTTCCTTCCCGGTCAGTGCGGGCGACAAAGCTGCCCAGGGGTTGGGCAGTTCGCCCGTTACGGGCCCGCACACCGTGGCCCCCCGCTCGGTGGCGGTGCGTACCGCGAGGGGCACCAGGGCCTCCGGTACCCCGTAGACCAGATGACAGAGCCGGTCCGTGGTTTCCTTGCCCGCCCTGGGCGGCCGGGTGAAGGCCGAGACGTACGTCGACCATGGCCCCTCGAAGGTGACGGTGAGGTCGGCGAGCCGGGTGTAGCCGGGGGCCGGCTGGACCCCCGGGTTCAGCACCACCGTCCGCGCCCCGGCCCGTCTGACCCGGCGCACCAGCCGGCGGCACGCCGACAGGTCCTCCGAGGTGGAGGTCACCTGGTCCAGGAAGCAGCCGTCGACCCCGTACCACTCGCGGTGGAGGTCGAAGTCGGCGAGGATCAGGTCCGGTTCGCGGGTGCCGTAGTCGGTGTCGACATAGCCGAGGAGCAGTGCGCCCGCCGCGCGCAGCGCCTCGGCGGCGGCGGCGAACGCGGGGTCCGGCGCGGTCCCGGGGCCGCTCGCCGGGTTGAGCACCACGCCGTAGGTGCGGTCGGCGGCCGTGATCAGCCGGTGCCAGGCGCCGGGGTCCTCGGCGGGGTGCACGTACAGGGGGACGAGAAGGCTCACGGCGCGCTGTCGCCCTCGCCGTGCGGCGCGGTGGCCGCCCACAGGTCGGCCAGCGAATCGCCGAGTGAGTGTGCGGGCCGCCAGTCCAGTGCCGAGGCGGCCAGGGAGATGTCGGAGCACTGCCAGGACACCGCCGCGGAGCGCGTGGATCCGTCGGAGCTCTCCTCCGTACGCCCCTGGAATCCGGCCAGTTCGGCCAGTCGGCACACCAAGGACCGTACCGGCACGGCCCGTCCGCCGCCGATGTTCAGCACCGGCGGCAGCGGCCCCTCGGCGATCACCGCGAGGCCGACGGCCCGTGCCACGTCCCGGGCGTCCACGAAGTCGCGGTACGCCGACAGGTCGCCCAGCGGCAGCACCGCGCCCCGGTCGCCCTCGGCCGCCCGCAGCAGGGCGGCGATCCGGCCGGGGAGTCCGGCCAGCGGGGCGCGGGCGCCCACCGGGTTGCCCACCCGCAGGACCACCGCGTCGAGCCCCGAAGTGGCCACGGTGACGGTGGCGGCGAGCTTGGTGGCGCCGTACGGGGAGAGCGGGTGGGTGGGGGCGGATTCGGTGACGGAGACGTCCGGCGTGCCGGGTCCGTACTCCGCGGCCGATCCGAGGTGTACCAGCCGGGCGGTCGGGGCGGCGAGCTGCATCGCCGCGCACAGGGCGGCGGTGCCACGGGAGTTGACCTCCGCGAGGGTGACCGCGTCGCCGCCGGTGGCTCCGGCGCAGTTGATCACGGCGTCCGGTGCCGCCGCTTCCAGGGTCTTCGCCAACCGCTTGACGCTGTCGCCGGCCAGGTCGAGATCGAACTCCGCGGCCTCGGAGCGGCCCGCGCCGAACACCCGCACACCCGGGAGGGTGCGCAGGTGCTCGACGACGTGGCCGCCCAGGAAGCCGGTGAAGCCCAGGACGAGAATGCGCATGGCGGGGGTCAGGCTCCCTTGAGCAGCAGCGACTTGCGGGTGGTGAATTCGGCGTTGGCCCGGTCGTAGTCGTCCGGGCGGCCGATGTCCAGCCAGTATCCGTCGAACTCGTAGGCGTGCGGCGGATTTCCGGCCTTCAGCAGGTCGAGGACGAGTTCGTCGAAGCCGAGCGGCAGGCCGGCGGTGTAGGTGTCGAGGGTCGACCGGGACACGCCGTAGACACCCATCGAGACCCGGTAGTCCATGCTGGGCTTCTCGGTGAAGGCGACGACCCTGCTGTCGTCCGTGGTCAGGACACCGAAGTCGATGTGCACCTTGCGGGCGTAGGTGGCGATGGTCAGCGGGGCGCCGGCGGAGCGGTGGGTGGAGAGCACCTCCGCGTAGTCGAGGTCGGTGAGGACGTCGCCGTTCATCACCAGGAACGTCTCGGGCAGCCGGTCGCGCAGGTTGAGGAGCGGGCCGATGGTGCCCAGCGGGCTCTCCTCGGTCGCGTAGTCGATCCGCAGGCCCCACTGGGAGCCGTCGCCGACATAGGCGCGGATGATCTCGCCGAGGTGGCCGATGGCCAGGGTGCAGGAGGTGAAGCCGGCGTTGGCGAGCTGACGCAGCACGATCTCCAGGATCGTGTGCTGGTCGCCTATGGGTACCAGCGGTTTGGGCAGCGCGGTCGTGTAGGGCCGCAGCCGTACACCCTTGCCACCGGCCAGGATCACGACGTGCATGGTGTTCCCCCTCATTCTCTTTGTCGGACGTTCTTGTCGTCGGACGCGTGCTCTCCGTCGGACGCGTTCACGTCGTCGGAGGCGCGTTCACGCCTTCGGACCTGACGATGAGTCAGATGTTGTAGATGCCGGTCTTGTAGCGGGCCAGGTTGGCCGGTTCGCGGAAGAACTCGACGGTCTGCGCGATCCCTTCCTCCAGGGTGTGCGCGGGCCGCCAGCCGGTGGCCTCGCCGAGCCGGCTCGCGTCGGCGACCAGGCGCATCACCTCGGAGTTGGCCGGCCGGATACGGGCGGCGTCCTCGCGGACGTCGAGCGGGACGTCCATCACCTTGCCGATCAGGCCGACCAGGTCGCCGACCGAGATCTCCCCGCCGGTACCGGCGTTCAGGGTGCGGCCGACGACCTTCTCGGCGGGGGCGGTGCCCACTGCCAGGAACGCCTGGGCGGTGTCCTTGACGAAGGTGAAGTCGCGGGTGGGACGCAGGTCGCCCAGCGTGATGGTGGTCTCGCCGGCGGCGACCTGGCCGATCACGGTGGGGATGACCGCGCGCATCGACTGGCGCGGGCCGAAGGTGTTGAACGGGCGCAGCGTCACCACGGGGGTGTCGAAGCTCGCGTAGTAGCTGTCGGCGAGACGGTCGCCGCCCGCCTTCGACGCGGCGTACGGGGACTGGGTGTTGATGGGGTGGTCCTCGGTGATCGGCACGGTCTGCGCGGTGCCGTAGGTCTCGCTGGTGGAGGTGTGCACCAGGCGGGGCGTACCGAGGGCGCGGACCGCCTCCAGCACGTTGAGCGTGCCGGTGACGTTGGTGTCCACGTAACTGTGCGGCGCCCGGTAGGAGTACGGGATCGCGATGAGCGCCGCGAGGTGGAAGGCGAGGTCGGCGCCCTCCAGGAGGCCGCGGACCGAACCGGGGTCGCGGACGTCGCCGAGGACGATCTCGACCTGGTCGAGCACGTCGGCGGGGAGGGTCTCCAGCCAGCCGTACGAGGAGAAGGAGTTGTACTGCGCCATGGCTCTCACCCGGTACCCCCGGGCGACCAGCGCCTCGGTGAGGTGGGAGCCGATGAATCCTTCGGCGCCGGTGACGGCGGCGAGTGGTGCGGAGGTCAACTGAGTGTTCCTTCCGGTGTGTCGGGTCGAGGTGTCGGTGGTGGTGCGTCGTGGCGGTACGTCGTAGTGGTGCGCTCGCCGGTGGTGCGCCACGGTGGTGCGCTGCGCGGTGGCGGCACGGGTCGTACGGACGTGCCGGACCGGCCGACGGGCCGGCCCCGGCGGCAGTGGGGTGAGGCGGGCCGTCAGGCGTGGGGCGACGGGCGGCCGAGCATGCGCAGGACGCACACGATCAGCAGGAGCGCGGCCGCGCTACAGCTCAGTGGCAGGATCGCCGCGCCGGGCGACAGTCCGAGCCGGGTGACGAACGCCGCGGTGGCGGCCGCGAGGACGCAGATCGTCGCGGCCGGCCAGGCCGCGCCGAACGCCTGCAGCAGCAGGGCGGTCCACAGCGTGGCCGCGAGCGTGAGCAGCGTGGCCGGATCCGCGTGGCTGAGGAGCGCGGCCGGGTACAGCGGCCCCAGGTAGACGAGCAGGCACACGCCGAGCACGCCGGTGGAGCGGAGCAGGAATCCGGCGGGCGTGGCCGCGGCGCGCAGCGCGTTCACCGACATGCCCCGGTAGCGGTACAGCAGCCACTCCGCCGGGCCCATGCTCACCGTCAGCACGATCACGGCGTACGCGTTGACCGTGCCCTCCAGCAGCACCAGCGTGCCCGCCGCCAGGCCGAGCAGACCGTACGGCAGCGACCACACCAGCTTCGGACGGCGCCCCGTCGGCTCCGGCGGTGTGCGCAGGCAGCCCCGCAGCGCCACCCCGCACACCACCAGCGTGGCCAGCAGCGCCAGCAGCGGCAGCCCGGCCCGCAGTTCTCGCCCCGGTTCCCACCAGGGCAGGGCGACCGCTCCCGCGATCAGCGGGCTCAGCGCGGCCAGCAGCAGCCGCTCCCGGCCCAGCACCAGCAGCACTCCGGCGGCGGCGAGGTACACCGACTGCGCCCCCGCCACCAGCGTCACCGGGCCGAAGCCGTCCGGAACACCGGCCGCGGCCGTGGCCAGTACGGCCCCCAGAGGCGCGCCGAGCAGCAGGGTGCGGCCCGCCTCGCGGCGGCCGGTCGCCATCCGCAGATGCGCCCGGTGGCCGAGCGCCTGGCCCCAGGCCCAGGAGAGCAGACCCGCGACCACCAGGACCGCGGTGTGCCCGCCCGCGTCCCACAGCGGCGCGGTCAGCAGGAACGCCAGACCGGGCAGCGCGAAGAGCGCGCCGCGCAGCAGACACCGCAGGGTGTCGGGCCGCCACGGGTCGTCCGGCAGGGCCGGCTGCGGGAACGTGCGCGGGACCCGTTCGTACAGCGCGGTGGCCAGCGAGAACAGGTTGGGATGGCCGTAGCGTTCGTGGATCAGCGAGGCGGTCAGCCCCTCGGACTCCAGCAGCGCGGCGACCTCGTAGGGGTGCACCGCGGGCCCGATCCGGTCCGCGAGGTCGGCCGCGAGCATGCTGACGGCCTCCTCGTCGGGCTCGAAGGAGAGGATCCGCAGGGCCATCGTGCGGTCGTGCGAGACGCGCCGGGCGATCCGGCGGGTGTCGAGGAGCATCGTGTGGTCGTCCGACACCTTGCGGGCGCTTCGGCGGGTGTCGGCCAGCCGCAGGGCGAGGGTCTCCTGCTCGGAGCCGCCCGGTTCGAGGGATATCGGCCCGCTCATCCGGCCATGCTCCTCGGTCCGGCGGGGACGGCGGCGTGGCTGCCCGTCGCGGTACGGCGGTGCGCGCCCCGCGCGCCCTTCGGCCGGGCTGCGACGGCCTCGCCGGCGTCCCGCTGGTGCCGGCCGAGGGTCGGCAGCTCCAGGTAGATCGCGCGGAAGGTGTCGACGGTCTGCCGCAGGGTGAACTGTTCGACGACCCGGAGCCGGGCCGCCTCCCCCATCGTGCGGCGCCGGCCGGGGTCGCCCAGCAGTTCCAGTGCGGCCGCGGCCATCGCGGCGGGGTCGCGCGGCGGCACCACGAGTCCGGTGTCGCCGACCGCCTCCCGTACGCCGCCCACGTCCGTGGAGACGGTCGCCCGCCCGCAGGACATGGCCTCGATCAGGGTGAAGGGGAAGCCCTCGCTGATGCTGGAGAGCATGACGACGTTCCCGGCCGCGTAGGCGTCCGTGATGTCGTCGACGCGGCCCTCGAACACCACCGCGTCGCCCTGGCCGAGTTCGGCGGCGAGCGCCTGGCACCGTTCCCGGTACGCCTCGCCGCCGCGCGGGGTGCCGCCGAACAGCCGCAGCCGGGCGTCCGGCATCCGCTCGCGGACCAGGGCGAAGGCGCGGATCAGCGTCTCCAGGTCCTTGATCGGGTCGACTCGTCCGGCCCAGCTCAGCGTGGGCTCCAGGGGCTCCGGTCCGGCCATCGGGAACGCGGCCGGGTCGACCCCGTTGTAGACGGTACGGATGGACTCGGGGGCCGCGCCGCCCTGTTCCTCCCAGAGGCGGTTGTACCGGTTGCCGGGCGTCACGAGGGAGGCCCGCCGGTAGGTCTCCTCGGCGAGCAGCCGGAAGAAGCCCAGCACGACGGCCTTCACCGGCCAGCGGTAGGGGGCGGTGCGGTAGCCGAGGTAGCGCTCGCGCAGATAGACGCCGTGCTCGGTCAGCAGCAGCGGGACGCCGTGCCGTTCGAGGGCGGCGAGGCCGGGCAGGACCGCCACTCCGCCGCTGACCGCGTGGGCCACCCCGTGCTCGGGGGGCTTCGCGGACAGCGGGCGCAGCGCGTGTTCCAGGAGCGACACGGCGGTCAGGGCGTCGTGCACGCTCGGTTCGGCTTCGCGGATGGTGAGCCCCGGGCGTTTCCACACCGACGTCAGGACGCCGATGGCGGTGTCCCCGCGCAGGAACGGGCTGAGCATGCCGGCCGAAGCGGCCCGCGCCATGGTGTAGAGGGCGGGTGCGAACCCGCTCTCGGCGGACGGGTCGACGAGCGCGGTCAGGAACCGCTCCCATGCCTCGGAGAGCCGGGCCCGGGCCCGGCCGCGCGGGGCCTGTCCCTGCGGCGGCTCTCCCCACATCGGGACGGAGTCGACCCGCGCCACCTGGGTGGGCAGGTCCCACACCAGCGGTTCGCGTCCGGTGCCGGTGACGGCTATGACGTCGAAGTCGATGTCGGGCATTCCTTGGACGAGCTGGTCGCACCAGACACTGACGCCGCCGTGACTGTGCGGATAGGTGCCTTCGGTGAGCAGGGTGACGTGCGTCGCGCCGGTGCGGCGCCTGCCCTGTTGTACGTGCATCGCTGGGGCTCCACGGCCGAAGAGTGGGGTGGGGCCGGTGCCGGATCGCACCGGCCCCACCGGGGACGTACGCGATCTATTCGGTGACACCCGGGGGGATCGTCGTGTCGGGGGCGGTGGACGTGGTGTCCGCCGGACCGGCCGGGGTGGGCGCCGTGACGGCCGTGGAGGGCAGGGCCAGGGCGAGCGCGGTGCCCGTCGACGCCGTCCAGCCGGAGCGCTCGCCGGCGTAGGCCGTCCCGTACGCGGAGCCGTCGAGGGTGGTGCCGGTCGGCACGGTGACGGGGACCCGGGTGCCCGAGGGCGCCTCGACGGTCACGTCGTCACCGATGCGGTACGCGGTCACCGTGTCGGCGGACAGGGCGCTCTTCCAGGCGGCGCGGCGCTGGAGCTCGGCGCCGATGTCCTTCTGACGCAGGTTCACGACCGGTGCGCTGTCCGCGTAGAGCGCCCGGTACTGGGAGAGCACGGAGGTCAGGACGGGGTAGAGCAGCCGGTCCTCGGTGAGGTTGGACTGGTGCACGTAGTGCGGCCGGGGGTCGTTGCCCAGGACGTGGCCGAGGGCCTGGCGGCTCTCCAGCGGCACGATGTAGTCGTCGAAACCGGTGGTGGTGGACAGCGGGGACGCGAGGCAGCTGGTGGTGGCGGGGTTGTCGTCGCAGATGCCGCTGCCGCCCTGGGCCCGGCTGCCGTAGATGTAGTTGTACTCGTCGACCTCGTCGGCCTTGGTGCCCGCGTTGTAGTAGATGTTCAGCGGGTAGCGGGGCACGGTGAGCGCGGAGCCGACCTGGCGCTGCTGCGGGTCGCGGGAGTTGTCGGAGCCGGCCCACTGGATGCCGTTGGCCGTGAAGGCGGGGGCGAGGTTCGGGTTGTCGACCGGCTGCTGCGGGGTGACGAAGAAGCCGGAGTGCTCACCGGTGATCAGCTCGGAGGTGTCGATGGGCAGGCCCTTCGCCTGTCCCCAGGCCGCGTTGGTCGAGATCTCGCTGGAGATCTGTGCCTGGGAGACCCACTTGGTGGAGCCGTCCCAGTTGGTCGCGCACACCCAGGGGACGACGGTGGTGTTCTGCACGCAGCCGAGGAACTCGTGCGAGTAGGTGTGGTTGACCCACCGGAAGTCGTTCTTGTCGGCGACCAGGGAGGTGAGCAGCGGATCCTGGCCGTCGTGCTCTTCCTTGTAGTCCTCGCTGCCGAGGGCGTTGTAGGCGAGGTCGAGGGTGAAGCCGTTCGTCTCCTGCCAGGACGTGGCGTAGTCCACGTCCGCGGGGGTCATGCGGATCGTCGACTCGGTGGCGCCGGGGACGGAGCAGTCGACGTCGCCGGGCGTGCAGTTGTACGTGCTGTTCCAGCGGTCGTCGGAAGCGAAGATGTCGTCGACGTGGACCGCGAAGTAGTTGTGGGACGCGCCGAGGTGGACGCCGTCCGTCATCCAGTCCACGATGCCTCGGGCCAGCAGCTTGAACTGCTGCTGGTACTGGTTGTAGACGAAGCCGACGACCAGTTCGCGCCGTCCGTCGTGCCGGTACTCGCCCACCAGGGAGGCGCGGCCCGTCGAGCCGGGCACGGGGGCGTCCACGTAGGTGGTGAAGTCGGCGCCCTCGACGGGAACCGCGAGGTATCCGTAACTCTCGCTCACCGAGGCGTCGTTGTCCTCGAACGGGACCGATCCGTCGAGGTAGCCGAACGGGCCGTCGCCGCCCGCGTCGGTCACCCCGGCGGTGACACCGTCGAGGCTGCCGGCGTAGCCGCCGTAGACGTAGTACTGCAGGCCGACCTCGGGGCGCGCGTAGGTGTAGGCGTCCACCTGGGGGATCGCGTAGGTCTGCTCGTACGTGGTCAGCGCGGCCATCTCCGCCGAACCCGTGGCGAACGGGTTGTCGTTGGGCAGCACGACTGCCTGGAATTTGGCCCGCGGGCGGCCGTCCACCGTGTCCGAGAGGAACGCGGCGTCGATGACCGGACGGGACGCGGAGTTCAGGTCGACCTCGGTGTACGGCGTTCCCTCGCCGTCGAGTTCGGCCTCGATGGCCTCGGCCGCCGGGCCGCCGTCGGTGACCACGAGCACCCTCAGGTCCACGCGGGGTGTGGCCGTGTCGGCCTGCGCGACTCCGGCCGGCAGGCCGAGCGCGGCAATGAGCGCGCCGGCCGTGAACGCGGCCGTGCGTATGGTCCGCTTCATGCGGTTGTGTTTCCCCTCCTCGTGCAGGGGTGGATACGGCTCCGGGCACAGCCGTGGAGCGGACGCACCCCCTGCCGCGACGCCGGCGTCCCCCTCAGAGGCCGGTCGTCACGCATCCGTCGCACTAATGGTGAGGGATGTGTGTAGCTTTCGTGACCATGCTGCGGCACTTGGCGGAAAAATGCCGACACCCGCACGCCCGCAATCGCCCCCTTCAACCCCTTCCACGGCCACCCGGGAGACAGTTCCCGCTGCCCGTGAAAGCGCTGTCGGCCGTGCAGGGCAGGGGTCGGCCGCCATACGGAAGACATCAGTCCGCCTACGCCACCGCCAGTGGACTAGACCTGTACGGAACGACGGGTCGTCGATTTTCGGCCAGCCTCAAAACTGCCTCCAGAAACGGAAGTTACTATTCCGCGCCGGGCAGGCGTTCTCCAGGGGTACGAAATCGCACGCCCGAGGGCTACGCCTCCCGCGCGCGGCGGAGGAAGCCGCCGGGGTGGCCGAAGCCTTTCGGCCACCCGCGCGGTGACTCACCCCGCACCCTTCGGCGCCGCCCCTCCGGCGCCGCCCCCTCCGGCACCGCCGCGAGGTGTGCCCCGTATACGCCGGAACCCACGCCGGGGCGGCCCTTGCGGGCGAAACGATCAAAGGCGCCGCGGGACCTTGACACCCGGGTGCGGCAGGAGGAGCATCCTCCCGTCGTTGACAACGTTGTCGGGACAGGTTGGCCCGTGCAGGCAACGGTGCTCCCGCTCCCGCCCGTTGACCGTCCGTCACACACGAAGGGCAGGATCGGTGTCAGACACGCACAACCGTCGGACGCACCCCGGGCTCAGAGCTTCTCGCTGCGTCGCGGTGACCGCCATGGCCGCTCTGGGGCTGGCCGTCACAGCCATCCCCGCATCGGCGGCCTCCTCGTACGACACCGTCAAGGACCCGGTGTCGTACGTCCACCCGCTGATCGGCACCGCGAACGCGGGCAACACCTATCCGGGCGCCGTGCAGCCGTTCGGCATGCTGGCCTGGAGCCCGCAGAACTCGCGGGGCAAGCAGGTCTCGACACCCGCTCCCGGCGGTTACCAGTACGACGCGACGAAGATCCGCGGCTTCAGCCTGACCCACCTGAACGGCGTCGGGTGCTCCGGGGCGAACGGCGACATCCCGATCATGCCGTACGTGGGTGACGTGGACACCTCTCCCACCTCGGACGCCACCGACGCGAAGTACGCGAGCAACTTCTCGCACGCCGACGAGACTTCCACCCCCGGCTACTACAAGGTCGGTCTGGCCAGCGGCGCTTCGGCGGCGCTCACCACGACCGCCCGTACCGGCACGGGGCAGTTCGGCTTCCCGGCGGACAAGCCCGCCACCATGCTCTTCCGCACCTCGAACTCGGAGAGCGGCAGCACCGCGGCCACGGTGAAGATCGACAAGGCCGGGCGGACGGTGACGGGCTCCGTCACCGCGGGCAACTTCTGCGGCCCGCAGAGCGCGAACAACCGCAAGGACCTCTACACGCTCTACTTCACCGCCCACTTCGACAAGGACTTCGCGAAGGTCGGCACCTGGACGGACGACACCGTCCAGCCGGGCTCCACCTCGGCGTCCGGCGGTACAGGGTACAGCTCCTCCGGCAACCCGGTGGCGGGCAAGGGATCCGGTGCGTACGTCACCTTCGCCGACGGGACCACCGAGGCCGAGGCCAAGGTCGCCGTCTCCTACGTCAGTCCGCAGAACGCGGAGGACAACCTGCGCGCGGAGAACGGGCGTCACAAGACGTTCGACTCCGTCAGGAAGCAGGCCGCCAAGACCTGGAACAAGGCGCTGAAGACGATCGAGGTGGGCGGCGGCACCGACGCCCAGCGGTCCACCTTCTACACCGCGCTCTACCACTCGATGCTGGAACCCACCCTGACCAGCGACGTGGACGGCCGCTACCTCGGCGCCGACCTCAAGCCGCACAAGCTCGCCAAGGGGCAGAAGGCTCAGTACGGCACCTTCTCGGGCTGGGACCAGTACCGCGCGCAGGTCCAGCTGATGACCCTGATCAACCCGCGGGCCGGCAGCGACTACGCCCAGTCCCTCTACAACTACGCGAGCCAGCGCGGGGGCGAGTGGGACCGCTGGCTGCTGGAGAACGGCAAGACCAGCGTGATGTCGGGTGACCCCTCCGCCGCGGCGGTCGCCGGGATCTACGCCTTCGGCGGCCGTGACTTCGACGTCAAGGGGGCGCTGAAGTCGCTGGTGACGGCGGCCACCGTGCCGACGGCGAACGACTCCGACAGCTCGGGCTGCAACGTCGAGTGCGTCGGCCAGCGGCCCGCGCTCGACAAGTACCTGGAGCTCGGCTACGTACCGGCGGACGGCTGCCACTGCTGGGGCGGCGCCGCCGAGACGCTGGAGGACGCGGCGGCCGACTACGGCCTGTCCGAGCTGTCCCGGCAGACCGGGAAGAACGCGGACGCGAAGAAGTTCCTGGCGCGCTCCGGCAGCTGGTCGTACGTCTTCGACGCCAACGCCACCCCCGCGGGCGGCTACATCCGTGACCGCAAGGCCGACGGCACCTGGGTCGGCACCTTCACCCCGGGCACCGGCACCGGCTTCGTCGAGGGATCCAGCGCGCGGTACACCTGGATGGTCTACTCGGACATCGCGGGTCTCTCCGCCGCGATGGGCGGCAACGACACGACGGTGAAGCGGCTGGACGCCTTCTTCCGTACGCCGGACGGGAAGTTCGACTTCACGGCGAAGGACGCCACCCGGTACGACCCGACCAACGAGCCCGACATCAACGCCCCGTACCTGTACAACTACCTCGGCACCCCGTACAAGACGCAGGAGACGGTCCGCGCCGAGGTGGACCAGCTGTGGACCGACACCCCGGGCGGCATACCCGGCAACGACGACGCCGGCACCATGTCGTCCTGGTACGTGTTCTCGGCGCTGGGCATGTACCCGCAGAACCCCAGCCGCGCCGACCTGGTCCTCACCGCTCCGCTGTTCCCGCACGCGGTGGTGCACACCGGCCACGGGAAGACCATCACGATCAAGGCACCGGCCGCCTCGTCGGCCAACTCCTACATCCACGGCCTGAAGGTCGACGGCAAGAAGACCGAGAAGACCTGGGTCCCGGCCTCCTTCGTCACCCGCGGCGGCACGCTGGACTACACGCTCGGCGCCACCGCGGACACCTCCTGGGGCAGCGCGGCGGCCGACGCCCCGCCGTCCTTCCCGGGCGGCGGCGTGAAGTACTTCACCGGCGCGACTCCGGAGCAGGTGAAGATCGAGCCCGGCTCGGGCAGCGCGGAGACCACCGTCAAGGTGCAGACCCTGGAGACCAAGGCCACCTCGGTCCACTGGACGGCGACGGCTCCGGCCGGTGTCACCGTCACGCCCTCGGCAGGGAACTTCACCGTCCCGGCGGGCGGTTCGGTGAGCGCGAAGCTCTCCGTGTCGGCCGCGGCGGGCGCGACCGAAGGTCACTACACGATCCCGGTGACGCTGAAGTCGTCCGACGGCGCCGAGCTCCCGAAGACCTCGGTCGCGGTGACCGTCGCCGAGAAGAACGGGGTGCTGTGGAACCGCAACAGCACCGGCATCTCCACCGACGACACGAACCCGCAGGCCAACTTCGACGGTGAGGGCTGGAGTTACTCGGCCGCCGCGCTCGCCGCCGCGGGCACGACGCCGGGCGGTACGGTCTCGTCCAACGGCTTCGACTTCACCTGGCCCAAGGCGGGCGCCGGCGATCCCGACAACATCGAGGTCACCAGCACCACCCCGCAGGTGCTGAACGTCCCCTCCGCCGAGGGCGACACGAAGCTGAGCCTTCTGGGCAGCGCGGCCGAGGGTGCGGCCACCGGCAAGCTGACGCTGACGTACACCGACGGCACCACGCAGCAGGCCGACATCGGCTTCAGCGACTGGACGCTGGGCGGCGGCTCCCAGCAGCCTTCCTACGGCAACACGGTCGCGGTCCACACCGCGTACCGCGACGTCCAGGGCGGCGGCAAGGACCCGGTGGGCACGGAGGTCTTCTCCTCCGCGCCGATCGCGCTCCAGGCGGGCAAGCGGCTGGCGAGCGTGACGCTGCCCTCCACCACCAACGGCGGCATCATCCACATCTTCGCGGTGGCCACCGCCTGACCCGTCCGTCCTGAAGGACCGACCACGCCCCCGGGGCCGGTCCCGCCGCTCGCGCGGTGGGACCGGCCCCGGGGTGCGTCGAAGGGCTGGGCGACACACGGCCCGGCGGACGGACCGGCAGGCGCGGGCCGCGCACGACGTCGCCGGTCCCCGCGAACCACGAGCTCAGCAGAACACCTCCCAGGCGTTGTTCGCGTCCGTCCCCGTGGAGGCGAGAGGTTGTCCCGCGGCGTCGCGGACGACGGCCATCACCGTGATGCAGGTGGCTCCCGGAGCGAAGACCTGCATGCCGAACGAGCTTCCGGCGGCCGGGTCGTACTCGTAGTTCTCGTAGAACCCGAGCCAGCCGCCCTGCCCGTCCGGCTGGCTGGAGAAGCGCCGGATTCCCTTGGTGACCGTGTTCGCGCTGCTCGTGGCGGTCATGACGGCCCGCACCCAGTTGGTCTGGCAGCTCGGCGAGTAGCGCACCTCCATGGTGCCGAACACGGCCTGCGGGCTTCTTATCTGACGTGTGCCGATGGTGATCGCGTCGGCCGCGCATCCGGTGGTGTACGGATTCGACCCTGTGTAGGGGTCGTACGGCGCCGCGGTGGCCTGCGTGGCCGTCAGCAGGGCGGCGCTCATGACGAGCGCGGATACGACCAGGGCGCGCTGTCCGGTTCTTCCCATGGACCCTCGATTCGGTAGGCGGTGCCCGTTTTGGTTCGAGCCAGACAACAGCGAACCCCGCACGGCGGGAAAGGGCTTTTCAGGCCGTATGCCAGAACTGGGGCGAACAGCCCGTACGGGTCACCGCACCGGTTTCCGTTCGCCGCGCCCCCGTCCCGGCCGGGCCCCGCCCCCGCACCCGCGCGCACGCGGCACGTCCTCGGCGTTTCGGCCAACTCCGCTCCGCACAAGGCCCCTTGCCGCGTACGGGTGGATGTAACCGGCACGCTCGTACCACCCCCGCGCCCCGGGAACCGGGCTCGACCGAAATACACGCGTTCGAAGTTCCACCCCTGTCGTTAGGGCGTGTGTCGAACGTGGCGCCGTCCGCCCGGAGGGCGGGCGGGACTTTCGACACGAACCCGGCCGGACGACCACCGAAGGGGACTCCCATGACCCTCGCACGGCATCGCCACCCACTGCCCTCGGCTTTCGAGCACACCCCGCCCGCCGCCCCCGGACAGCTTCCCGGCACGGGGGCGCACCGCACCGCCCCCGGTTCCGTACGCGTGGACACGAGGTGGGCCGCATGAGCGAGTCTGCCGACGCGTCGAACGACGGCGTCCCGGGGCCGCGTACCACCCACCGGGCCCCTACCGCACCACCGCCCCCGGCGGCCGACGCCCCCGCGAGCACGGCGGTCGCCGAGGAACCGCAGATGCGGTACGTCGACCTCACCGGCAGCCGCGAGGCGGCCGGGCGCTCCATCCGGATGCGCGACATGGCCAGACGCCTCCCCCAGCTGGTGCGCCGCTCGCTGGCCCTCGCCTGGCGGGTGGACCGGCGGGCGACCACGGGCCTCCTGCTCTGCCAGGCCGCCGCCGGAGTGCTCCAGGCCCTCGGCCTGGTCGCCATCAGCGGCACCCTCACCGCGCTGCTCACCGGCGGGGACGTCTACGACAGGCTCGTCGAGGCGTGGCCGTCCGTCGTCCTGCTGGCCGGTACGGCGGGGGCCCGCGCCCTCCTGGGGATCACCGTCGCCTGGCTGTCCTCGCGCCTCGGCCCGCTCATGTCGCGCGAGGCGGAACAGATGCTGCTCACCGGGTGCGCCGAGGTGGAGCTCCGCGCCTACGACGAACCCGACTTCAACCGCGACCGCGAGGCAGCCGACCGGGGGGCGCAGGTCACCGGCGACCTGATCGACGAGGGCCAGGACCTCATCGCCTCGGCCGCCAGCTTCCTCGCCGGGGCGATCGTCCTGGCCGGGGTGCACTGGATCCTGCTGCCGCTCCTCGTCGCGGCGAGCCTCCCCCAGGCCCTGGCCCAGGTCAGCGCCGCCCGCGTGCGTTACCTCGCCAACCTCCGCAGCAACGGCGACCAGCGGATGCTGTCGGTGCTGCGCTGGCACATCTACACCAAGGACGCCGCCGATCAGATCCGGGCCGGCACCATGGGCGGCTTCCTCTCAGGCCGCTACCGCCACACGGTCGCCCGGATCAACCGCGAGGACCGGGCGGCGGCCGACCAGGGCGCCCGTATGTCCCTGGTCGGCGCGGTGTGCGGCGGGCTCGGATCGGCGGTCGTGTGGGCGGCGGTCGGCTGGCTGCTGACCGCGGGCCACATCACCGTGGGGCACGCCGGAACGGCCGTCTTCGCCCTGCAGACCGTGGGCCAGTCGGTACGCGGCCTGGTGGCCGTCGGCGCGCGTGCCGTACGCACGGGTCTGTACATGGACGACTGGAGCGGCTTCCTGGACAAGGCGGGCGGCTACCGCATGCGCCGGGGCTCCCACCGCCCGGAACCGCCGAAGACGATCGAGATCTCCTCGGTCACCCACCGCTACGCGGGCAAGGACCGCGACGCGCTGTCCGGGGTCTCCCTCACCCTGCGGCGCGGCGAGGTCACCGCACTGGTCGGGTTCAACGGATCGGGGAAGTCGACGCTGTCGAAGCTGGTCAGCGGGTTGTATCTGCCGACCGACGGACAGGTGCTGTGGGACGGTACCCCCACCGACGACGCCGATCCCCAGGCGCTGTGGCAGCAGGTCGCCCTGGTGCCACAGGACTACGCGCACTGGCCGCTGACGGTGCGGGAGAACGTGAATCAGGGGCAGCCCACCGCACGGGGCGACGCGGCGGTGCGCGAGGCGTGCGAGGCCGCCGGCGCCGACGAGGTCGTCGACAGACTCGGCGCGGGCCTGGACACCCTCCTCGCCCGCGAGTGGCTCAACGGGGAGGAGCTGAGCGGCGGCCAGTGGCAGCGCATCGCCCTCGCCCGGGCCTTCTTCCGCGAGGCCGGGCTGCTGGTCCTCGACGAGCCGACCGCGAACCTCGACCCCCGGGCCGAGTACCGGATCTTCCAGCGGCTGCGGGACCTCGCCCGGGACCGGGTGGTGCTGCTGGTCACCCACCGCATCACCAACGTGGCCGTGGCCGACCGGATCGTGGTGCTCGACGAGGGCCGGATCGTCCAGGAGGGTACGTACTCCGAACTGGCCGGACAGCCCGGCCTGTTCCAGCAGTTGCTCTCCTACCAGGTCACCTCGGAGGCGGACGGCGAGAAGAGCGGTACAGGCGTGTGAGCCCCGGGTCCGGTGCCGGAATCCCCCGCCGGTGCGGCTGAGCCCCTCCGCCGCGGAACATGGCACCGGAGGGCACCGGCTCGACGCCGTCGAGGTCCGCCCCGACGCGTCCCGGCACCCCCGGCGCGTCCCCGACCCGGCCTGCCCCGGCGCGCGGACGGCCCTCCCCCCGCCCCGTCACTCGTTCGTGTGACGGGGCGGGGGCGTACGCCACGACCGCGCTCGGCACCGGTCCGCTGCGACCGACACGCCGGAGGTGGCCGCCACCGACCGCATTTCGGCCACAAACGGGCTCCGGCCAAACGGAGTCGGCGCCACCGGCAGGTGATCCCGGTGCCGGCCGTACAACCCGGTGCCCCTCGGCGGCCGAGGGGCGCCCCATCCTGGGCGGCACACCGGACGGGCGCCGTCGTCGACCCGGCGGGCGGGCGGCACACCGGGTGCGGAAACCAGCCCCCGTGGTGTCCGCAGGTTCGCTCCACGGACCCGCTTCAGGCGACAGAACTGGACAAAAACCCTTGGACCCGGTGACGACGGCTGCGGGAGACTCCGCTCTGCTCATTCACCACAGGACGAAACGGGTCGCGATGGGATCAAACAATTCGGGCGAAGGCCTACCGAGCAAGGGCTCGGTACTCCTCGCCCTCCGCTACTACACCCGGGAGCTCTCCCGGCTGCGACGGGTGGCCGCACCGGCCCTGCTGCTGCCGGCTCTGGGCAACATCGGCCTCTACTACATCGCCCCGCTGATCGTCGCCAAGCTCGTGGGCCACGTGGCGGGGAAGGACGGGGGCGACGTCGGCGTCGGCCCGATGCTGCCGTACGTCCTCGGGTTCGCCGGGGTCCTGCTGTTCTCGGAGACGCTGTGGCGGATCGGACTCCACTGCCTGAACCGGGTCGAAGGCCGGGGCATCGCACGCCTCTACGTCACCGGTATGGATGAGATCTTCGTCAAGGACTCCGCGTTCTTCCACGACAACTTCGCCGGATCGCTGACCAAGCGGGTCCTGAGTTTCGCCACCCGCTTCGAGGAGTTCGTCGACACGCTGACGTTCTCCATCATGGGAAACCTCGTGCCGCTGGCGTTCGCCTCGGTGGTGCTGTGGAGTTACGACCCGCTGCTGGTGGTCGGGCTTCTGACGCTCATCGCGCTCACCGCGCTGATCGTGACGCCCCTGATCCGGCGCCGTCAGGCGATCGTCGCCGAACGCGAGCAGGCGATCGCCCGGGTGTCGGGCCACGTCGCCGACAGCCTGACGAACATGGAGACGGTCCAGTCCTTCGCCGCCGAGGACCGCGAGGCCGCCGAACACCGCTCCCGGGTCGGCGAGTTGCGCCGTCTCATGGTGCGTTCGTGGGACTACGGCAACCTGCGCATCGACACCCTGGTGGCGCCGCTCTCCGTACTGACCAACGTGGTGGGCCTGATGCTCGCCATCACTCTCGCGGGCGGGGACCTCGGGGTGGAGGCGATCATCGTCGCCTTCACCTACTACGCCAACGCCACCCGGATCATGTTCGAGTTCAACCAGATCTACCGCCGTCTGGAGAGCTCGATGACGGAGGCCGCACAGTTCACCGAACTGCTGATGGAACCACCGACCGTCCTCGACCCCCCGTCCCCCGAACCGCTGCGGAACGACGGATCGGACGTCCGCTTCGAGAAGGTGACCTTCGCCCACTCGGGCGGGAAGCCGCTCTTCGACGGCCTCGACCTGGACGTCGCCGGAGGGACGAAGATCGGTCTCGTCGGCCGGTCCGGCGGCGGCAAGACCACGCTCACCCGGCTCCTGCTGCGCATGGCGGACATCGAAGGGGGCCGCATCCTGATCGGCGGTCAGGACATCAGCAAGCTGCGCCGGGCCGACCTGCGCAGCAGGATCGCGTACGTCCCGCAGGACCCGGCGATGTTCCACCGCACGCTGCGGGAGAACATCGCCTTCGCCCGGCCCGGCGCCACCGAGGCCGAGATCCGCGTGGCGGCCGAGGCGGCGCACGTCACGGAGTTCGCGGACGCGCTTCCGGACGGTTTCGACACCATGGTGGGCGAGCGCGGGGTGAAGCTCTCGGGCGGCCAGCGCCAGCGGGTCGCTCTCGCCCGGGCGATCCTCCGCGACGCGCCGATCCTGCTGCTCGACGAGGCGACCAGCGCGCTGGACTCGGAGAGCGAGATCCTGGTGCAGGACGCCCTGTGGCGGCTCATGGAGGGACGGACCGCTCTTGTGGTGGCACACCGCCTGAGCACCGTCGCCACCATGGACCGGCTGGTGGTCCTCGACCGGGGCCGGATCGTCGAACAGGGCACGCACCAGCAGCTGCTGACCGCGGAAGGCGCCTACGCCAAGCTGTGGCAGCACCAGTCCGGTGGGTTCCTCGACGAGTCCGCCGTCACGGAACCGGGCGCGGAAGCCACCGGGGAATCCCTCGCCGGAGCCGCCGTGGAGGCTTAGGCGGTGTCCGACCATTCCCGTCGGGCGGGGACGGCTGCCTGTTACCGGCGCCGCCCCCGGACCGCCCGATCCGCCCGGAATCGGGCACGGCCGCTGCCCCCGGACCGCCCGATCCGCCCGGGATCGGGCACGGCCGCCGGGCCTCCGCCCGGCTGATCACCGCTGCCGCCTGCGTGTACAGCGGGAGTCGCGGACCGTGCGCGTTCTACCGTTCACCGATGCGATATGTCCCCTGGTGGGTCCTCTTCTCCTCGGTGTGCGCCCCGATCCTGCTCGTCGGCGGCTGGTCGGTCTCGGCGGAGCTGGAGGGACCCCGTTACGACCCTGCCTCGACCACCATCAGCATCCTCGCCGCCGACGGGACGCGCGGGTACTGGGTGATGACGACGGCCCTGGTCGCGCTGGGCGTCTGCCATGTGGTCACCGCCTGCGGGCTGCGGCCCGCCGCGCCCTTCGGCCGGCTGGCCCTGGCGGGCGGCGGGCTCTCCGCGATGCTGCTGGCGTTCTTCCCCGCACCGGTCAGCGGCGGATCCTTCGCGCACGGGGTCGTGGTGACGGTGGGGTTCTCGCTGCTGGCGCTGTGGCCGGTACTGGCGGCGCGACGGGAGGCGCAGCGCCCGCCGGGCCGGCTGGTCCCGGTCTCCGGAGGAACCGTGCCGTGGGGCCTGCGGCCCGGTCCCTCCGTGGGTGCGACCACCTTGATGTGGCTGGGCGGGGGGTGGTTCCTGCTCGCCCTCTTCGTACTCGACATCGCGGGGGCGGCCGAGCGTGTCATCACGTTCGTCCAGTCGTTCTGGCCCCTGGTCGTGGTCCTCTCCTGCGCCCGGCGGATCGGCGGCCAGGAGCCCGGCCGTTGACCTGGGGCGCGGCGGTCGCCGCGGGTGTCCGGAACCCCTCCGCCCGAACAGAGGGTGAATCGATTCAACGTGCGGCGGGGCACGGCCCCGGGCCGTGTCCGGCTCCCCGCGCCGACCCGGCAACGCCCGCTCCGCCCGCTCCGCCCGCTCCGCCCCTGGTCAGCGCGGGATGAGGGTCGACTGACGCACGACCAACTCCGGTTGGAGGACGACGTGTTCGTGCCGGTGGGCGAAGGCCTCCTCGGCCGACTCCCGGAGCAGCAGCTCGGTGGCCCGCGCGCCGATGGTCAGTGCGGGCTGGCGCACCGAGGTGAGCGGGACCGTCGCCGCCGCGGCGAACTCGATGTCGTCGTACCCGACGATCGCCAGGTCTTCGGGGACCCGGACCCCGGCCGTGTACAGGGACTGCAGCACCCCCAGCGCCAGCAGGTCGTTGGCGCAGAAGACACCGGTGGGACGCTGGGCGAGGCCCAGCAGCCGGGCTCCGGCGTCGCGTCCCGCCGCGACGTCGAGACGCGCGGCGGGGACCTCCCGCATCGCCTCGGGAGGGAGGCCGGCCTCGGCGAGCGCGGCGAGGGCTCCGGTGCGCCGGTCCCGTACCTGGTTCAGGTGGTCCGGCCCGCTGACGTAGGCGAGGGACCGGTGTCCCGCCGCCGTCAGGTGACGGACCGCCAGGGCGCCGCCCGCGACGTCGTCGACGGAGACGGAGCAGCCGTCGTCGTCCCCGGCCACGCGGTCCACGAGGACGAAGGGGATGCCGTGGCGCCGGAACTCCCGGAGGTTGCTTCCGTCGGAGTCGGCCGGAGTCACCAGCACTCCGCGGACGCGCTGTTCGGCGAAGAGGCCGAGGTAATCCGCCTCGTCCTTCGGGTTCTGGTCGCTGTTGCAGACCATGACCCCCAGGCCGGCGGCCCGGGCCGCGCGTTCGGCTCCCCGGGCGATGTCGACGAAGAAGGGGTTGCCCATGTCGAGGACGAGCAGCGCCATGATGCGGCTTCGGCCGGCCCGGAGTTGCCGGGCGTGCTCGCTGCGTACGTATCCCAGGTCCGCGATGACCCGTTTCACGTGCTTCCGGGTCTCCTCGGACACGCGTTCCGGCTGGTTGATCACGTTGGAGACGGTGCCCACCGAGACGCCCGCCTCGCGTGCCACGTCCTTGATGCTCACCGCTCTTGCGGCTGCCGCCACCGGTCCCACCCGATCCTTCGTTTCGCGTTCTCCCCTCCTGGCGGTGTCCCGCCGGGAGGGCCACCCGGTCCTCAGACGAGGTGGAAGACCTCCGTGAGCGGCCGCATGGCCGCGTCGGGTGCCTGTCCGTCAAGTGCCTCGAAGAAGTCCGCCATCTCCGCCTGCCAGCGGGCGTTCACCTCGGTGGCGTCCATGGCGGCGCGGGCCTTCTCGAAGTCGGGGGTCTCCAGGTAGCCGACCAGCAGCCCGTCCTCGCGCAGGAAGAGCGAGTAGTTGTGCCAGCCCGCCCCGGTGAGAGCGGCCCGCATCTCGGCCCAGACGGGCTGGTGCCGGCGGCGGTACTCCTCGATCCGCTCGGCCCGGACCTTCAGCAGGAAGCAGACGCGCTGCACGGTGACGCCTTTCTCGGACGGGGGTGGGGCCGCCCCGACGGACGGTCGCGGCCCCACGGTCGGTGCGGGGATCAGAACTGGAACTGGTCGATGTTGTCCTTGGTGAAGACGGTCGGCGCGCCGAGCGAGACGACGCCGTCCTTGCCGATGGTGAACGACCCGAGGTCGCCGGCCTTGAAGGTCTCGCCCTCCGCGCCGGTGATCTGCCCCGACTGCAGGGCGACGGCCGTGTGGGCGGCGAGAGCGCCGAGCTTCGCCGGGTCCCACAGCTCGAAGCCGTCGACGGTGCCGTTCTTGACGTACGCGCGCATGTCGTTGGGCGTGCCCAGGCCGGTCAGCTTGACCTTGCCCTTGTACTTGGAGCCGGACAGGTACTGGGCGGCGGCCTTGATGCCGACGGTGGTGGGCGAGACGATGCCCTTGAGGTTCGGGTGCTCCTGGAGGAGGCCCTGGGTCTGCTGGAAGGACTTCTGCGCGTCGTCGTCGCCGTAGGCGGTCTTGACGAGCTTGATGTCCTTGTACTCCGGCTTCTTCAGCTCGTCCTTCATGAAGTCGATCCAGGTGTTCTGGTTGGTGGCCGTCTGGGCCGCCGAGAGGATCGCGATCTCGCCCTTGCCGCCGATCTGCTTCGCCAGCAGCTGGATCTGGGTGCGGCCGAGGTCCTCGGCGCTGGCCTGGGAGACGAAGACCTGGCGGCAGTCGGCCTGCGTGTCGGAGTCGTACGTGACGACGCTGACGCCGTTCTTCATGGCCTGCTTGAGGGAGGTGCACAGGGCGCCCGGGTCCTGGGCGGACACGGCGATGGCGTTGACCTGCTGCTGGGTGAGGGTGTTGACGTAGCTCACCTGGCCGGAGGTGTCGGTGCCGCTGCTGGTGCCGACCTCCTTGTACGTGGAGCCGAGCTCTTCCAGGGCCTTCTTGCCGCCGTTGTCCGAGGTGGTGAAGTAGGGGTTGTTGACCTGCTTGGGCAGGAAGGCGACCGTGAGGCCCTTCTTGGTGGCGCTGTTGGGGTCGGCCTTGCCGGTGGCGGCGGCCGGGCCGGCCTCCTTGCTCGCGGAGTCCTTGGTGGTGCCCGAGCAGGCGGCGGCGCCGAGGGCGAGGGCGGCGGCGGTGGCGAGGGCGGCGGTCAGCCGGACGCTTCTGGCGGTGGCGGAGAACATGGCGGTTTCCTTTCGCTGCCGCGAGCGGCAGGGGATGCCGGGCGGTTGCCCGACGGTGACGGGGTGCGCAGGGCTGAGTACGCCCGGGACGGCGAGGGCGTATGGACGTGCGTGGGTGAGGTGCGGGAGGGTCAGGAGGTGCCGGGCGCGGGCGTGGCGGCCGTTCTCCTGCGGGCCCGCGCCTGGGCGACCTGGCGGCCGACCCGGGGAGCCAGGACGGAGATCACCAGCAGGACGCCGGTGACGACGATCTGGGACTGGGCGGAGACGTTGACCAGGCTCATGACGTTCTGCAGGGTGCCGAGCAGCAGCACACCGGCGATGGCGCCGCCGAGCGTGCCCTTGCCGCCGTCGAAGTCGATGCCGCCGAGCAGCACGGCGGCGATGACGGAGAGTTCGAGCCCGGTGGCGTTGTCGTAGCGGGCGCTGGCGTAGTGCAGGGCCCAGAACACGCCGGTGAGCGAGGAGATCACGCCGGTGGTCACGAACATCGAGAGCTTGAGGCGCTTGACGCGGATGCCGGCGAACCGGGCCGCGTCCTCGCTGGAGCCGGTGGCGAAGAGCGAGCGGCCGACCGGTGTGGCGTGCAGGACGAGTACGGCCACGACGAGGAGGACGACGAAGGGGATGGCGGCGTACGGGACGAAGGTGTCGCCGATCCGGCCGGCGCCGAAGTCGAGGTACTGGGTGGGGAAGTCGGTGACCGAGTCGGAGCCGAGGATGATCTGCGCGATGCCCCGGTAGGCCGCCATGGTGCCGATGGTCACGGCGAGCGAGGGCAGTCCGAGCCGGGTGACGAGCAGTCCGTTGACCAGGCCGCAGACGACGCCGAGCACCAGGCAGAGCGGGATGATCGTCTCGATCGCCATGCCGTTGTTCCAGAGCGCCCCCATCACGGCCCCCGAGAGACCCGCGGTGGAGCCGACGGAGAGGTCGACCTCGCCGGAGACGACCAGCATGGTCATGGGCAGGGCGATGAGCGCGATCGGCAGGGTGTTGCCGATGAGGAACGACAGGTTCAGCGCGTTGCCGAAGTTGTCGACGAACGAGAACGAACAGATCAGCAGGGTCAGCAGCAGCGCACCGACCGCGGTGTCCCAGCGGACCGCCTGGCCGAGGCGGGCGAGGGCCGGGGGCTGGGCCGAGGCGTTCTTGATGGTGTCAGACATGGCGGGCGCTCCTCATCTGTGCGGCCTTCTTGCGCAGCCCGGCGGCTACCCGCAGGGCCAGGATGCGGTCTGCGGCGATCGCGAGCAGCAGCAGGATGCCGTTGATCGCGGTGACCCAGACGGAGCTGACGCCGATGGCCGGGAGCACGCTGTTGATGGAGGTGAGCAGGAGGGCGCCGAGGGCGGCTCCGTAGACCGTGCCGGATCCCCCGGTGAAGGCGACGCCGCCGACGACGACGGCGCTGACGACGGTGAGTTCGTACCCGTTGCCGGTGGCGGAGTCGACGTTGCCGAAGCGGGCGAGGTAGAGCGCGCCGGCGAGTCCGGCGAGCGCGCCGCAGAGCACGTACGCCGTCATGATCCGGGCCCGGACCGGGATGCCGGCGAGCCGGGCGGCCTCGGGGCTGGAGCCGAGCGCGTAGAGGTCGCGTCCGCTGTGGTAGCTGCGCAGGTAGTAGGCGACCGCGACCAGCACGACGACGGCGAGCAGGGCGAGGTAGGGCAGCACCCAGATCCCGTCGTGCCCGAAGCCGACGAAGCCGTCGGGCAGGGCGTCGGCGGTGATCTGGCGGGAGCCGACCCAGATGGAGTCGATGCCGCGGACGATGTAGAGGGTGCCGAGGGTGACGACGAGTGCGGGCACCTTGCCGAGGCTGACCAGGGCGCCGTTGAGGACGCCGAAGAGCACGCCGAGGGCGATCGCGATCAGGACCGCGATCAGGGGGCTGCCGCCGTCCTGGAGGTAGAGGCCCGCACCGAAGGCGGAGATGCCGAGGACCGAACCGACGGAGAGGTCCACGTTGCGGGTGATGACCACCACCGCCTGGCCGACCGCGACGAGGACCAGGATGGTCGCGTTCAGCATCAGGTCCTTGATGCCCTGTTCGGACAGGAACTCGGTGTTGGTCAGCTGGGTAACGCCGAGCATCACGACGAGGACGAGGGCGACGGCCAGTTCGCGGGCCTTGAACACCTTGTCGACAAGTCGTCGCGAGGCGACGGACTGGGGTGCGGGCTCGTGCCGCACCGGCTCTGCAGCCATGGTCATGCCGCGTTCCTTCCTCGGGCGGCGCGGCCGGTCGCCGCCGCCATCACGGTCTCCTCGGTCGCCTCGGACCGGGGGATCTCGGCGGTCAGCCGTCCTTCGTGCATCACCAGCACCCGGTCGGCCATGCCGAGGATCTCCGGGAGGTCGGAGGAGATCATCAGCACCGCCACGCCCTCGGCCGCCAGGGAGGAGAGCAGCCGGTGCACCTCGGCCTTGGTGCCGACGTCGATGCCCCGGGTGGGTTCGTCCACGATCAGCACCTGCGGGCGGGTCGCCAGCCACTTGGCGAGGACGACCTTCTGCTGGTTGCCGCCGGAGAGGGTCCCGACGACGTCGGCGAGGCGGGCGTACTTGACCTGGAGCTTGACCGCCCAGTCGACCGCCCGGTCGCGTTCGGCGCCGCGGTTCATCAGTCCGGCGCGGGTGGTCTCGGCGAAGCCGGTGAGGCCGATGTTGCGTTCGATGGACATGTCCATCACCAGGCCCTGGGCCCGGCGGTCCTCGGGTACGAGGGCGAGGCCGGCGGCCATCGCCAGGCTCGGGGCTCCGGGGTTCAGCTTCTTGCCGAGGACCTCGACCTCGCCGCCGTCGAAGCGGTCGACGCCGAACACGGCGCGGGCCACCTCGCTGCGTCCGGCGCCGACCAGTCCCGCGAGGCCGACGATCTCGCCGCGGCGCACGTCGAAGGAGACATCGGTGAAGACGCCTTCGCGGGTCAGCCGACGCACGCTGAGGGCGACTTCGCCGATCTCGGTGACCTGCTTCGGGTAGAGCTCGTCCAGATCGCGGCCGACCATGCGGCGGACCAGGTCGTCCTCGCTCAGACCGTCGAGCGGTTCGCTGGAGATCCAGGCGCCGTCGCGAAGGGTCGTGACACGCTGGCAGAGCGCGAAGATCTCTTCGAGGCGGTGCGAGATGAACAGCACCGCGGCGCCCTGCGCGCGGAGCGCCCCTACGACGCCGAACAGCCGGGCGACCTCGCTGCCGGTGAGCGCGGCGGTCGGTTCGTCCATGATCAGGACGCGGGCGTCGAAGGACAACGCCTTGGCGATCTCGACCAGTTGCTGGTCGGCGATGGAGAGGCCGCGGGCCGGCTGGTCGGGGTCGAGGTCGACGCCGAGGCGGGCGAAGAGGTCGGCCGCCGCCTGCTTGACCGCACGGTGGTCGACCCGGCCGAGGGAGCGGCGGGGCTGGCGGCCCACGAAGATGTTCTCCGCGACGGACAGGTCCGGGAAGAGAGTCGGCTCCTGATAGATCACCGCGACTCCCGCGTCGCGGGCGTCGGCCGGACCGTGGAACTCGACGGGCTCGCCGTCCAGCAGGACGGTGCCCGCGTCGGGGCGGTGCACGCCGGCGAGTGCCTTGATCAGGGTCGACTTTCCGGCGCCGTTCTCGCCGGCGAGGGCGTGCGCCTCTCCGGCGTACAGCCGCAGCGACACGCCACGCAGGGCCCGGACGGCACCGAAGGACTTGCTCACCCCCTCCAGTGCGAGCACCGGAGTCGTCTCCGGTTCGGGGTGCGTCATGGATTTCTCCCGTGCTTGTGTCGGACGGCAGGCCCGACATGAAATGTTTCAGTGGAGTTGCCGGGAAGCTAGCCCCGCCCCGTCGAACACGTCAAGGGGTGTTCCGCGCCGAACACCACGAAACATCCCGCACAGTCGGTGGCTCCACCAACCCTCGGGCCTGCACTGCGCATGCGGGAGCAGCGAGGCAGTTGCGGCCAGAGCGAAGACACGATCCGGTAACGCGCCGGCCACCTCGCCGGAACTCTTGACGACCCTCACGCGGGCGACTAACTTCTCCCACACAATGAATCGATTCATTGCATTCTTCCCGGCGGCTGCTGCTCGGGCCGCCCGCACATCCCGAGGTGGACATGCCTGACATCGCCGCAGTGAAGGCCGCACTCACCAGCCAGCGGATCGAGACACCGTCCTGGGGCTACGGCAACTCAGGTACGCGTTTCAAGGTGTTCGCGCAGGCCGGCGTGCCCCGGAACCCGTACGAGAAGCTCGACGACGCGGCGAAGGTCCACGAGTTCACCGGGATCGCGCCCGTGGTGTCCCTGCACATTCCGTGGGACCGGGTCGACGACTTCGGCGCCCTGGCCGCGTACGCCGAGGAGCGCGGCCTGGAGCTGGGTGCGATCAACTCCAACACCTTCCAGGACGACGACTACAAGCTCGGCAGCGTCTGCCACCCGGACGCGAAGGTCCGCGCCAAGGCCCTGGGCCATCTGCTGGAGTGCGTCGACATCATGGACGCGACCGGCTCGAAGGATCTGAAGCTCTGGTTCGCGGACGGCACCAACTACCCCGGCCAGGACGACATCG
Organism: Streptomyces sp. NPDC001493; assembly: GCF_053597235.1. Lineage (NCBI taxonomy): Bacteria > Bacillati > Actinomycetota > Actinomycetes > Kitasatosporales > Streptomycetaceae > Streptomyces > Streptomyces sp. NPDC001493. The sequence continues at coordinate 191,996 of NZ_JBSFHV010000001.1, read as the reverse complement.
CGGGCCGTCAGGACCGGCTGGCCGAGTCGCTGGCCGCGGTGTACGAACGCCTCGGCGACGACCAGCGGCTGCTGCTGGAGTACAAGTTCTTCGAGCCCGCCTTCTACACGACGGACGTTCCCGACTGGGGCACCGCGTACGCGCACTGCCTCAAGCTGGGACCGAAGGCGCAGGTCGTCGTGGACACCGGGCACCACGCCCCGGGCACCAACATCGAGTTCATCGTCGCGACGCTGCTGCGCGAGAGGAAGCTCGGCGCCTTCGACTTCAACTCCCGCTTCTACGCCGATGACGATCTGATGGTCGGCTCGGCGGACCCCTTCCAGCTCTTCCGGATCATGCACGAGGTGGTCAAGAACGGCGGGCTGGATCCCGAGACCAACGTCAACTTCATGCTCGACCAGTGCCACAACATCGAGGCGAAGATCCCGGCCGTCATCCGCTCGGTGACGAACGTCCAGGAGGCGACGGCCAAGGCCCTGCTCGTCGACACGGACGCGCTGACCGCCGCCCAGCGCGCCGGGGACGTACTCGGCTCCAACGAGGTACTGATGGACGCCTACAACACCGATGTACGCCCCCTCCTGCGCGAACTCCGTGAGGAGCAGGGCCTCGCACCCGACCCGGTCGCCGCCTACCGCACGTCCGGCTGGCAGGAGAAGGTCGCGGCCGACCGCGTCGGCGGCGATCAGGCCGGCTGGGGAGCCTGACACACGCCGCAAGGCCGTGTCCGACCAACCCCTCCCGCTGTCCCGCACCCCCAGATCCCGAAGGATTCCTGCCATGGCCTCCGCCATCCACACCACGGCCGCCGCGCTGATCGCACGTTCCCGCCGTCTCGGCTCCGACCCGCGCAACACCAACTACGCGGGCGGCAACACCTCCGCGAAGGGCACCGGGACCGACCCGGCGACCGGCGCCGACGTCGAACTCCTCTGGGTCAAGGGGTCCGGCGGCGACCTCGGCACCCTCACCGAATCCGGCCTGGCCGCGCTCCGGCTGGACCGGCTGCTCTCCCTCAAGGACGTCTACCCGGGGGTCGAGCGCGAGGACGAGATGGTCGCCGCCTTCGACTACTGCCTGCACGGCAGGGGCGGTGCGGCCCCCTCCATCGACACCGCCATGCACGGCCTGGTCGACGCCGCGCACGTGGACCACCTCCACCCGGACTCGGGCATCGCCCTGGCCTGCGCCTCGGACGGCGAAAAGCTGACCGCCGACTGCTTCGGCGACAAGGTCGTCTGGGTGCCCTGGCGCCGCCCCGGTTTCCAGCTCGGACTGGACATCGCCGCGATCAAGGAAGCGAACCCGCGGGCCGTCGGCTGTATCCTCGGCGGCCACGGCATCACCGCCTGGGGCGACACCTCCGAGGAGTGCGAGGCCAACTCGCTCTTCATCATCCGCACCGCCGAGGAGTACCTCGCGCGCAAGGGCAAGGCCGAACCCTTCGGCCCGGTACTCCCCGGGTACGAGCCGCTGCCCGAGGCCGAGCGCCGGGAGCGCGCCGCCGCCCTGGCCCCGGTGATCCGCGGCCTGGCCTCCCAGGACCGCCCGCAGGTCGGCCACTTCGACGACACCGGGGCCGTACTGGACTTCGTGTCCCGGGCCGAACACCCCCGGCTCGCCGCATTCGGCACCTCCTGCCCCGACCACTTCCTCCGTACCAAGGTGCGCCCGCTGGTCCTGGACCTGCCGGCCGACGCCCCGCTGGACGAGGCGGTCGCACGGCTGAAGGAACTGCACCAGGAGTACCGGGCGGAGTACCGCGCCTACTACGACCGGCACGCCACCGCCGACTCCCCCGCCCTGCGCGGTGCCGACCCGGCGATCGTGCTGGTGCCGGGCGTCGGCATGTTCTCCTTCGGGAAGGACAAGCAGACCGCCCGGGTGGCCGGGGAGTTCTATCTCAACGCCGTCAACGTGATGCGCGGCGCCGAGGCGGTCTCCACCTACGCCCCCATCGAGGAGTCGGAGAAGTTCCGCATCGAGTACTGGGCGCTGGAGGAGGCCAAGCTCCAGCGGATGCCGAAGCCGAAGCCGCTCGCCACCCGGGTCGCGCTCGTCACGGGTGCCGGCAGCGGCATCGGCAAGGCCGTCGCGCACCGTCTCGTCGCCGAGGGCGCCTGCGTCGTCGTCGCCGACCTGAACGCGGAGACCGCCGCGGCCGTCGCCGAGGAACTGGGCGGCCCCGACAAGGCGGTCGCCGTCACGGTGAACGTCACCTCCGAGGAGGAGATCACCGAGGCGTTCAAGGCCGCCGCGCTCGCCTTCGGCGGCGTGGACCTGGTCGTCAACAACGCCGGGATCTCCATCTCCAAGCCGCTCCTGGAGACCACGGCCAAGGACTGGGACCTCCAGCACGACATCATGGCCCGCGGCTCGTTCCTCGTCTCGCGCGAAGCCGCCCGGGTGATGACCGCGCAAGGGCTCGGCGGCGACATCGTGTACATCGCTTCCAAGAACGCCGTCTTCGCCGGACCGAACAACATCGCCTACTCCGCCACCAAGGCGGACCAGGCCCACCAGGTCCGGCTGCTCGCGGCCGAACTCGGCGAACACGGCATCCGCGTCAACGGCGTCAACCCCGACGGGGTCGTCCGGGGCTCGGGCATCTTCGCCGCGGGCTGGGGCGCCCAGCGTGCCGCGACCTACGGCATCGAGGAGGAGAAGCTCGGCGAGTTCTACGCCCAGCGCACCCTCCTCAAGCGCGAGGTGCTTCCCGAGCACGTCGCCAACGCGGTCTTCGCGCTCACCGGCGGCGACCTCACCCACACCACCGGGCTCCACGTCCCGGTCGACGCGGGAGTGGCAGCGGCTTTCCTGCGCTGACGAGCGGCCGGGGGTGTCCGCCGGGCTCCGGCCGGACATCCCCGGCATCCGTCCCCTGCTCCCCACACGCTTCCTGCTCGTTTCCCCTCGCTCACCTGATCCACGATCAGCCGTTCGCCGCGGAGGCAATTCCCGTGACCACGACACCGCCCTCCTCGGCCTTCCGTTCCGCGTTCGCCGCGGTCGACCTCGGCGCCACCAGCGGACGGGTGATCCTGGGCCGGGTCGGCCCGGACAATCTCGACCTCACCGAGGTGCACCGCTTCCCCAACACTCCGGTGCATCTGCCGGACGGACTGCGCTGGGACGTCCTCGCCCTCTTCCAGGGCGTGCTCGACGGGCTGCGCGAGGCGGCCAGGTCCGGCGGCATCAGCTCCATCGGCGTGGACACCTGGGCCGTGGACTACGGGCTCCTCGACGCGGACGGCGCCCTCCTCGGCTCGCCCCACCACTACCGGGACACCCGCACCGACGGTGTGGCAGAGCGGGTGTGGGCCACGGTCGGGCCCGAGGAGCTGTACCGGATCACGGGGCTCCAGCACCTGCCGTTCAACACCGTGTTCCAGCTCGCCTCCGCCGCCGGGAGCGCCCAGCTGGGGGCCGCGCGCACGCTGCTCCTCGTGCCCGACCTGCTCGTCCACTGGCTGACCGGCTCCGTGGGCGCCGAGGAGACCAACGCCTCCACCACCGGGCTCCTCGACGCCCGCACCGGCGGCTGGTCCGAGGACATCCTCGAACCGCTCGGGATCGACCCCGCTCTGCTGCCCGTGCTGCGGGCGCCCGGCGACCCGGCCGGCACGCTCCTGCCGCATGTCGCCGCGTACACCGGTCTGGACCCGCGTACCCCGGTGACCACCGTCGCCTCGCACGACACCGCGTCCGCCGTCGCCGCCGTCCCGGCCACCGGGCCGGACTTCGCGTACATCTCCTGCGGCACCTGGTCGCTCGCGGGCCTCGAACTCGACGCGCCGGTACTGACGGAGGCGTCCCGGGCCGCCAACTTCACCAACGAGCGCGGTATCGACGGCACCATCCGCTATCTGCGGAACATCATGGGCATGTGGCTGTTCGAGGAGTGCCGGCGCACCTGGGAGCAGCAGGGGCTGCCCACGCACATCCCCACCCTGCTCGCCGAGGCCGCCCGCGCGACGCCGTTCGCCTCGCTCATCGACCCGGACGCCCCCGCGTTCATGGCCCCCGGCGACATGCCCGGCCGTATCCAGGAGTACTGCCGCCGCACCGGCCAGCCCGTCCCCGACGGCCAGGGGCCGCTGGTCCGCTGCATCCTGGAGAGCCTCGCGCTGGCCCACCGGCGTACGCTGCGTCAGGCCGCCGAGCTGGCCGGCCGCGACCTCACCCGTGTCCACCTCGTCGGCGGGGGCTCGCGCAACGACCTGCTCTGCCAGCTCACCGCCGACGCCACCGGACTTCCCGTCGTCGCCGGGCCCACCGAGGCCACCGCGCTCGGCAACATCCTCGTCCAGGCCAGGTCCGCCGGACTCGTCGGAGACCTCGCGTCGATGCGCCGCCTCGTCGCCGCCACCCAGCATCTGCGGCACTACCGCCCCCGGGGCGACGCGGCCGCCTGGGACGCGGCCGCCGCCCGGCTGGACGGCGGCGGCGCCGGCGTGTGACCCCTCGTCCCACGCCGTGCACGGCGGAGTCGGCGCAGGCCGGCCGGAGCGCGGGGCCGCCGGGCAGTTCGCCTTCCGGGCGACGGCCTCGCAGCGGGACCGCTCAGCCGATCCGGGCGGCCAGGATCGCGATGTCGTCCGTCTTGCCCTTGCCGAAGGTGTCCAGCAGGGTGTCGCAGAGCTCTTCCAGCTCCGGCGAGGAGGCCGCGAGGGTGCGGTCCAGCGCGGCCATGCTGTCGTCGAGGTCTTCGCCCGGGACTTCGATCAGCCCGTCCGTCAGCAACAGCAGCGTCGATCCCGCGGGCACCTCATGGGGTACGGCAGGGGCGTGCGGAAGGCTGAGTCCGAGCAGCGGGCCGTGTTCTGTGAGGTAGCGGGTGGAGCCGTCGGGGTGTCGCAACAGCGGTGGGATGTGGCCCGCGTTGGCGATGTGCACCCGCCGGCCGCCCGGCTCCACCAGCACCAGGCAGACGGTGACGGTGATGGACGGCCTCAGGCGGACGAGCAGGGCGTCCAGCCGGGTGAGCAGGGTCTGCGGATCGTGGCCCTCGATGGCGTACGCGCGCAGGGCGTGGCGTACCTCGCCCATGATCATGGCGGCCTTGAGGGAGTGTCCGGCCACGTCTCCGATGGCCAGGAGCAGACCGGCCGGGGTCTCGATGGCCTCGTAGAAGTCGCCGCCGATCTCCGCGAGGTCGGCGGCCGGTTCGTAGCGGACGGCCATGTCCACACCCGGCACGTCGGGCAGCCGGTCCGGCAGGAACGTGCGCTGGAGCGCCAGTACGAGGGCGTGTTCCTCGCTGTGGCTGCGCAGCGCCTCCAGGGCCAGGGCACACGCCTGGGCCAGCTGGGAGAGCAGCTCGCGGTCGTCGGCGCCGACGAGTGTCGAGGCGTCGACGGCGAGCGCGACCGGCGGGCGGCCCCGCTTGGTGCGGGCCAGGACCAGCGCCACCCGGTCGGGGAAGACGTCGGAGTGGCTGTTTCCGTCCCGGCAGGCGGCTTCCTTCCACTCGGCGCCCGACAGGACGGCGATCTCCGTGCCGGTGCCGTCACCGAGGGCTTTCTCCGACAGGAGGTCCAGCAGGCGGAGGTCGCCGTGCGCGAGGGCGGCCGGCGGCTCTCCGGCGCCTCGGGGGCGGCCGGTCTGCCGCGGCACCAGGTAGACGGTCTGGCCGTCGGGGCTGAGGGCGACGGCCACGGCGGGCGAGTACATCAGCGCGGCGGCTCCGGCCGCCGCCGCGTGGGTGAAGGACTCGCCGTCCCTCGCCGCGTACACGGCGAGGGTGCTGCTGTTCAGCGCGGCGACCCGGGTCGCGAGCCGCTCGGCACGGCGGCGGGCGCGGGCGTACCGGAGCGCGGCGGTGACGGTCGCCAGGAGTTCGTCCGGGGCGATCGGTTCGGTGAGGTAGGCGTCGGCGCCCCGGTGCAGCCCCTGGGTGCGGTCGCTCACCTCGATCGCCGTGGCGGAGACGTGGATGACGGGCAGATGGGCGGTCCGGGGGTCGGCCTTGATCTGCTCGCACACCTCGAATCCGCTCATGTCCGGCAGTTTCACGTCGACGATCGCGAGTTCGGGCAGCAGTGCGTCGGGGGACTTCGCGAGCAGCGCGAGGCCTTCGGTACCGTCGGCGGCCTCCACGACCGTGTGTCCGGCGCGGCGCAGCCAACTTCCCACGATGTAACGATTGGTGTCGTTGTCGTCGAGGACCATGACCGTGGCGACCGCGCTGTCCGCGTGGGGAAAGGGACTCATCCCGTGCCGCTCCCTTCGGCCCCGTGGGGAAGTTCGTCCGGGGCCGGGGTCTGCTCCGGGAAGGTCCCGAACGCGTCGGCCAGCCGGGCCAGGTCCAGCGTCGACTTGTCGAGGACGGCCCGTGCGTGGCTCAGACGTTCGTGGTCGAGCGTCTCGTCGGCGGCCGAGGTGATGACGGTCACCGGGATGCCGGACAGGTCGCTGTCGCCCGCGAGTTCCGCCAGTACGTCGTAGCCGTCCATGTCGGGCATGTGCAGGTCGAGCAGGACCGCGTCCGGGTGTTCGCGGCGGATCGTGTCGGCCGCCCGGCCGCCCTCGCCCACCTCGACGACGCGGTCGGCGAGTCGCGCGAGTACGGGACGCAGGGTGCTGCGGAAGACCTCGTCGTCGTCGACGGTGACGAGGAGCGCCAGCTGTGCGGGGGCGAGGTGCCCGGCGTGCGCGGTACGGGCTCCGGGCGGAGCGGCGGGAAGCCGCACGGTGACCTCGGTGCCCTGTCCCGGGGTGCTGACGAGGACGAGGCTGCCGCCGAGGAGCTCGGTGAGGCGCCGCGCGTAGGGCAGCCCGAGTCCGGTCCCGGAGCGGCCGCGCTGGTGCGCTCCGCGCACCTGGTAGAACTCCTCGAACACCTGGTGCTGTTCCTCCGCCGGGATGCCGACACCGGTGTCGGTCACGGTGAACACGACCTCCGCGCCGTTTTCGCCGTTACCGGCCGCCACGTCGAGCCGGACGGTTCCCTCCTCGGTGAACTTGAGCGCGTTGGTCAGCAGGTTGCGCAGAACGCGGGTGAGCATGACCTCGTCGCTGACGAGGGTGGCGCCCGGGTGGGGGTCGGCCACCGAGAGCGTGACGCCTTCCCCGGTCGCGTACCCCCGCAGGGTGCCGTGGAGTTGACCGAGGGTGGCACGCAGGTCGACGGGCTCCCAGTGGGGTTCCAGGCGTCCGGATTCGGCCTTGGCGACGTCGAGCAGTTCGTCGACGAGGGCGAGGAGGGTGGCACCGGAGGCCGAGATCATCGAGATCCGCCTGCGCTGCTCCTCGTCGAGGCTCTCCCCGTCGATGTCGAGGAGCAGTCGGGCCAGGCCGACCACGGAGTTCACCGGGGCGCGCAGTTCGTGGCTGACGTTGGCCCAGAACCGGGTCTTCGCCTCGCTCGCGTCGCGCAGCTGACTCGACTTCTCTTCGAGTTCGGCATAGAGCGCCACCACGCCGCGGTTGGTCTCCTCGAGTTCCTCGGACAGTTCGGAGTAGAGGGCCACCACGCCCCGGTTGGTCTCCTCCAGCTCTTCGTTGAGGCGGCGGAGATCCTCGCGCTGGGCCCGTGACTCCTCCAGCGCGGCGATCAGGTCGATGGTCTGCGCACGGGCGTCCTCCAGCTCCGTCGGTCCCCGGTGCGCGACGAGAACGTCCTGGGCCCGCCGGAGGCTGTCGGGGGTGGTGGCGCCGGCCGAGAGCTGCTGCTCGATCGTCACCGCCCGTCCCACCGGGTCGTGCAGGGTCGGTACGAGCCGGGAGGCGGCCTCGATCGACTCGCGCCCCGGGCCCGGCCCGTCCCGCCAGAGAACGGCGACCCGCAGCACCGGGGACGCCCCCGGTACCGTGCCGAACGTGACCCTGAGTCCGGACGAGCCCAGGACGTCCCGGCCCAGTTCGCTGAGGGCGGTGGCGAGGCGTATCTGGTCCTGCCGTTCGACCCCCAGCGCTTCGGCGACCGCCTTGCCGCCGCGCCGGAGCACGAAGATGTCCTGCTCGGTGACGAGCGTGATGGTGGCCAGAGGGACGGCACCTCCGGCGGTGGGAAGCGTCACCACGCCCCCTTCGCGACCGCTACTCCGGCGTCGTCGCGGCGTACTCCGGCCTCGCGCAGCAGTTGGGCCGCGGCGACGAGCGGGGAGTGTGCCAGCAGGCCGGGCAGGGACGCCGGCTGCCAGCGCTCGGTCAGCCCGTCGGAGTGCATGATCACGCCGCTGCCGCGGGGCAGTTCCTGGCTGACCGTACGCAGGGTGGGGAGCTGGTGGCCGACGATGCCGGGCGCGGACAGCAGGGAGCGGCGGGTGTTCGTGGCCGGGTCGACGACGAAGGTACTGACGTTCCCCACCCCGCAGAAGGACAGGGTGCGCGCACCGGGTTCGATGCGCACGACGGCGACCGCTCCCCCGCGTCCGCCGCGCAGCGCCGTGTGGATCTCCCGGATCACGCCGTCCGGGGTCTGCGCGCGGCCGTCCCTGAAAGCGGTGACGGCGGCGTCGGCCGCACGGCCGGCCAGCGGCCCGTGGCCGAGGCCGTCGCAGAACATGAGCAGCAGCGCGGGATCGTCCGGCGACGGGTCGTCCCGCTGCTCCGCGCCCTTCGGTACGCGTGGCATCGCGGGCGCCGCCGGGGCGTCGGTGCGGGACCTGCCGAATCCGGTCAGCGCGGACCAGTCCAGGGCGTCGGGCATCTCCCGTGCGGCGGTTCGCCGTGCCGGCCGCGGCTCCGGGACCAGGACTCCGACGGGCCGGGCCGCCCAGGCGTCCCCGCATGCTTCTTCGCCGGTGATGGGCCGGGTGAGCCCCGCGACGACGGGCTCCCCCGCGGTCGCGGCCCGCCCGGCCGCCTCCTTCGTCCAGAAGCGGGCGGCCAGCACGGTTCCGCGTCCTGGCACGGAGTGGATGTCCACGGAGTCGGCGAGGCGTGTGATCGCGCCGAGACCGATGCCGAGCGTGCCGGCCGAGGACACGCCGTCGGTCAGCGAGTGGCTCACGTCGGCCATGCCCGGGCCCGCGTCGATGGTGACGACCTCGACGCCCGCGTCGTTCGCCGTACGTACCGCGCGCAGCAGCAGGGTGCCGTCCACGGCGTGCCTGTCCAGGTTGGTCGCCGCCTCGCTCACCGCGAGGGCGACCTCGGCGCAGCGCTGCTCGTCGAAGCCGAGCCGCCGCGCCAGGGTGGACGCGGCTCCTCTCGCGGCGGCCGGCAGGGAGTGGGGGTCGCGGAACCAGGCGATGTCCTGCGAGTCCAGCATGGGCAGGGTCAGCGGGCCCATTTGGTCACCGCGATCTGCGTGCCGCGGCCGACCTCGGTGTCCAGGGTGAAGTCGTCCACCAGCCGGCGTGCTCCGCTGAGGCCGAGGCCGAGACCGCCGCCGGAGGTCCATCCGTCGGTGAGCGCGAGGTCCAGGTCGGGAATGCCCGGCCCGGAGTCCTCGAATACGGCGGTCACGCCGAGGCGGCCGTTGCGGCGGACGAGTCCGGTGCGCATGACTCCGCCACCGCCGTACACCAGAGTGTTGCGGGCGAGTTCACTGGCGGCCGTGACCAGCTTCGTCTGGTCGACCAGCGACAGCTTGCACCGCTGGGCGAGGATGCGCACGAGTTGGCGGGCGCGGACCACGTCGTCGTTCGACGCGACCGGGACCGTCTCGTGCTCGCCCTCCGGGACGGACGGGAGCCCGCTCACGGCCGTGCCGGACGGCGGTGGTCCGAGCGGGCCAGGATGTCCAGCCCCTTCTCCAGGGTCAGGGCCGTGCGTACGCCGCCGAGTGACAGTCCCAGCTCGACCAGGGTGATGGCGACGGCCGGCCGCATGCCCACGACGACGGTCTCCGCGTCGAGCATCCGCGAGATGGCCGCCGTGGTGGCCAGCATCCTGCCCACGAAGGAGTCGACGATCTCCACCGCGGTGATGTCGATGACCACGCCGCTCGCGCCCGTGGCGACGATGCGGGCGGCGAGGTCGTCCTGCAGATCGAGGACGGTCTGGTCCTCCAGGTCCACCTGGATGGACACCAGGAGGACCTCGCCGATCTTCAGTACGGGTACGCGCTCGCTCACGCCCGGCCGCCCGAGGTGGCGAGGCCGTTGTCGGCCCGGCGCAGCGCGTGCTTCAGCGCGTCCGCGAGGGTCGCCTTGGTGACGATGTCGCCGAACTGGATGCCCAGCGCCACGATGGTCTGGGCGATCTGCGGGCGGATGCCGGAGATGGTGCACTCCGCGCCCATGAGCCGGGCGGCGACCACCGTCTTGAGCAGGTGCTGGGCGACCTCGGTGTCCACCGCGGGGACCCCGGTGATGTCGATGATGGCCTGGTCGGAGCCGGTGTCGACGAGCGTCTGCAGCAGCTTCTCCATCACCACCTGGGTGCGCGCCGAGTCGAGGGTGCCCACGAGCGGAACGGCGACGACGCCGTCCCACAGCTTGACGACCGGGGTGGAGAGTTCCATCAGCTGTTCGGACTGGGCGCTGATGATCTCCTCGCGCGCCTTGGCGTAGACCTCGATCGTGTACAGGCCGAGGGCGTCCAGGAGTTTGCCGAACCGCAGGTAGGCGTGAATGTCGGCGGCCGACGTGTCCACGGTCGGTGCGAGGAGCTCCTTGCAGGCGAAGACGCTGGTAGCCGTCTCCGTCGGGGTGAACCCCTGGCGGGCGCGGTTGCGCGACAGCTCGCCCAGGAGCGCGCGGACCTCGGCGAACTCCTCCGCGTGCGCGTCCAGACCGCCCCCGCGCATCGCCTCCACCAGAGCGGTGTACAGCTCGCGCAGTTCACGGTCCAGCTCGGCCAGCGAGACGCGCCCGCGCAGCGTGCGCGAGACCGACTCCACCCAGGCGGCCTCCAGCGATTCACGCTGCTCGGTGAGAAGCGTGACGATCCTCGCCGATATGTCTTGTTCCGCCACCACGGCGATCCCCTCCAGTTCCGTCCCGTCGATACGGGTCGTTCTTCGCAGCGTAAGCCATCGTTCCGCCGCTCCGGGCGTCGCCCGGCTTGCGCCAATTGCCACATTGCGGCTGCTCGTACGAGCACCGCTCGACGGAGGCTCGAACCGCCCTCCGCCCGATCGGGACCCGACGGGAAACATGCCAGGGGCACGCACCCGGAAGCCCGGGAGGCCGCACCCCGCCGGCCCCTCCGTCGCAGGGCCGGCGCAGCCTTCACGCGGCACGGGCTCACGACCCACCGCGCAGACCCCGCCTGCCCGCCATCGCCGACCCCAATCCTCCATAACCCGCCGAAGTCCTTCACACGAGGAGTCCGCAGCCCGGGCGACGGGAACGGTGCCGCCGTCACCACGACGCACCCCCATGTGATTAGGTTAGGCATACCTAAGTTCACGTCCGCTCGAATTCACCGCTCTGGAGTTCCGGTATGCGTACACACAGCAGCCACCCCACCCGGCCGACCCCTGCCGAGCGCATGCGGTCCATCCTCCGGGCCGCCCAGTCGATGACGGTGGTGAGCGACGGCAGGCACCACGAGGTCCACCGGCTCGACGAGGACGGCGGCGCCATGGGGGCCGTCCATCTGCACGCACCCGACGACGGCACCCTCTCCCCTTCGGCTCCGCGCATCCCCGTACGCCTGGAACTCACCGACATCGCCCCCACCTCCGTACGCGAGCGACTGCGGGCCCGGGTCACCCTCACCGGCCTCGTGGACGCCCCCTACGACGACGAGTCACCCGCGTCGGCCTGCATGGAGTTCGGGCAGGCCGTCCTGGAGTGCGACGGGGACCGGCACTTCGTGACGATGGAGGAGCTCGAAGAGGCGGCGGTGGATCCGACCGCCACCAGCGAGGCGGGCATGCTGGTGCACCTCGTGGACAGCCACCAGGAGTTGATCCCCCTCCTGGTGCGCCTGGTACGCCCCCGCCCCGAGCGCGGGATGCTCCGAGCGGTCCCACTGGCGATGGACCGCTACGGCATGACACTGCGGCTGGAGTTCCCCGGCGGCCACCAGGACGAGCGGCTGCCGTTCGCCACCCCGATCACCGACCTCGAACAGGCCGGCCCCCAGATCCACGCCCTCCTGTCCGCCGCCCGCCGCGCGTCCCACCTCGGCCCGCTGCTCACCTGACATCACTGTCGCACTCACACCAACCCGGGCGTAGCGGGTGGGAACTGACGAGCCATCACATCTTTGCGGGGTGTACATCTCCAGGATCGGGTTATCCGGATGTCACACGGAGGAGTACCCCGGACTCCTGACAGAAGGAGACAGCGATGCCGCTCACCTTTCGGAAGAGTTTCCAGATCCTGCCCGGCGTGCGTCTCAACATCAACCGCCACTCCTGGTCCGTCACCACGGGCGGCAAGCACGGCCCGAAGCGCACCAGGAGCAGCTCCGGACGCCGCACCACGTCCATGAACCTGCCCGGCCCCTTCGGCTGGCGCAAGACCCGGCAGGCACACCGGGGCTGACCGCCGCCGCACGGAAGCGGGGACCCGATTCATCACCGGGCCCCCGCTTTCGTGCGTGCGCAGGAGACTCTCGGCCGCCCGCCGGGGAGTCCCGAGGTTCCCGCCGGAGTGGCTGCCACCGTTCGCTCTTCGCGCAAGCAACGCATCGGAAGCCGCTCGCACCCCGACCGGCGCCACCCCCCGCGCCGCACCGGTCACCGCGCATCCGCACCGCCGGGCCGACGGAACGTCAGCAGGCGCCGCACCGGCCGCCGTGGTCGCCGCACCCCGTCCGCTGCGGCGACCCGGCCCCCTCCCCCGGCCGCCCCGCCGAACTGCCCAGCGACCCGCCCGTCGACCCCTTCGGGCGCGCCCCGCGGGGCGATGCGGCACCGAGGACTCCGCATCGCACACCGAGTTGTCCCGAATGCCGCCGATTCGCCACGCGACTCTTCTGTAACACCCTTGACACACAGCACCATTTGCCTCCCTACTGGTCTCCGCATCCCACTTTGACAACGTTGTCCAACCATCGTCCGGGGAGGAATGGCTCGGTATGCAGCCACCACTTGATCTTCGTTTCCACGCGGGTTCGCGTCGGAGACACAGCGTCGCGGCTCTTGCGGCGGCCCTCGTACTGGCCGGTGCGAGCCCCTCACTCGCCGCCGTGCCGCAGAACGGCTCCCACGGTTCCTCGGGCGACCAGACGTTCAGCTCGTCCTTCGAGGCCGACCAGACGCAGCCCGACTGGCGCAGCACCGTGGAGACCGGCCCGGACGGCAAGGACCTCTCGCAGGGCGTCGACGGCGGATTCTCCGGCGGCATCGCGGGCAACGTCACCGACCGGGTGACGGATGTTCGTGCCAGCAACGAGAACACGGGCGGCGGCGAGGTCAAGGAGAACCTGGTCGACGTCTCCTCCGCCACCAAGTGGCTGGCTTTCCAGCCCACCGGCTGGGTCGAGTTCGACCTCAGCGAGGCCACCAAGGTGACGACGTACGCGCTGACGTCCGCCAACGACCACGACGAGCGCGACCCGCAGGACTGGGTCCTCAAGGGGTCGGCCGACGGCCAGACGTGGACGACGCTCGACACGCGCACGGGTGAGAAGTTCGGCGAGCGTTTCCAGACCCGCTCGTTCGACATCGCCGAGCCGGCCGCGTACCAGCACTTCCGCCTGGAGTTCACCAAGAACAACGGCGCCCCGGACGCGACCCAGCTCGCCGACGTCCAGTTCTCCGACGGCAACACCTCCGCCCCGGTGCCGGACGAGATGCGCACCATCGTGGACAAGGGTCCGTCCGGCTCGCCGACGGCGAAGTCGGGTGCGGGCTTCACCGGCACCAAGGCGCTGCGTTACGCGGGTACCCACAAGGACAAGGGCCGCGCGTACTCGTACAACAAGGTCTTCGACGTCAACACGCCGGTGACCCGGACGACCCAGCTGTCGTACCTGGTCTACCCGCAGATGACGAAGACGGACCTGGCCTACCCGGCCACGCACGTCTCGGTGGACCTCGCCTTCACCGACGGCACCTACCTGAGCAAGCTGGGTGCGACGGACACCAACGGCGGCGCGCTGACCCCGCAGGGCCAGGCGGACGCCAAGCGGCTGTACGTCAACCAGTGGAACAAGGTCGCCTCGGACATCGGCACGGTCGCCGCGGGCAAGACCATCGACCGGATCCTCGTCGCGTACGACTCGAACAGCGGCCCCTCGCAGTTCCAGGGCTGGCTGGACGACATATCGATCGCCCCGAAGGCTCCCGCGAAGCCCAAGGCGCACCTGTCGGACTACGCGCTGACGACCCGCGGCACGAACTCCAGCGGCAGCTTCTCGCGCGGCAACAACATTCCGGCGACCGCTGTCCCGGAGGGCTTCAACTTCTGGACCCCGGTGACCAACGCCGGTTCCACGGACTGGATCTACGACTACGCGCGCGGCAACAACGCGGACAACCTGCCCACCCTGCAGGCGTTCAGCGCGAGCCACGAGCCGAGCCCGTGGATGGGTGACCGGCAGACGTTCCAGCTGATGCCGTCCGTCGCCTCCGGTACTCCGGACGCGTCCCGGACCGCCCGTGCGCTGCCGTTCCGTCACGAGAACGAGACGGCGACGCCGCAGTACTACGGTGTGAAGTTCGAGAACGGCCTCAAGGCCGAGATGACGCCGACCGACCACGCGGCCCGCATGCGGTTCACCTACCCCGGTGACGACGCGAGCATCGTCTTCGACAACGTCAACAACCTGGGCGGCCTGACGCTGGACCCGGCCACCAGCTCCTTCACCGGCTACTCCGACGTGAAGAGCGGCGGCTCCACGGGCGCCACCCGGCTGTTCGTGTACGGCGTCTTCGACTCCAAGGTCACCGCGAGCGGCAAGCTCTCCGGTGGCGGCGGTGACAACGTGACCGGGTACTTCCGGTTCGACGCGGGCAAGGACAAGCAGGTCGGGCTCCGTCTGGCCACCTCGCTGATCAGCGTCGACCAGGCGAAGGACAACCTCGCCCAGGAGATCCCGGCGTCGACCTCCTTCGAGCAGGTCCAGAAGAAGGCCCAGCGCGCCTGGGACGACATCCTGGGCAAGGTCGAGGTCGAGGGTGCCACCGAGGACCAGCTGACCACGCTGTACTCCAGCATGTACCGGCTGTACCTGTACCCGAACTCCGGCTTCGAGCAGGTCAAGGGCGTGAGCACCTACGCCAGCCCGTTCGTCTCCAAGACCGGCACGGACACCGCGACGAACACCGGCGCGAAGCTCGTCAAGGGCAAGGTGTACGTCAACAACGGCTTCTGGGACACCTACCGCACCACGTGGCCCGCGTACTCCTTCCTGACGCCGAAGAAGGCCGGCGAGATGGTGGACGGGTTCGTGCAGCAGTACAAGGACGGCGGCTGGATCTCCCGCTGGTCGTCCCCGGGTTACTCGGACCTGATGACCGGCACCAGCTCGGACGTGGCGTTCGCGGACGCGTACGTCAAGGGCGTGGACTTCGACGCGGAAGCGGCTTACGACGCGGCCGTGAAGAACGCCACCGTCGCCCCGCCGTCCTCGGGCGTCGGCCGCAAGGGGATGGAGACATCGGTCTTCACCGGTTACGCCAACACGTCGACGCACGAGGGTCTCTCCTGGTCGCTGGAGGGTTACCTCAACGACTACGGCATCGGCCAGATGGGCAAGGCGCTCTACGCGAAGACGAAGAACAAGCGCTACAAGGAGGAGTCCGAGTACTTCCTCAACCGCGCGCAGAACTACGTGAAGCTCTTCGACAAGGACGCCGGCTTCTTCCAGGGCAAGAACGCGGACGGCAGCTGGCGTGTCCCGTCCGCGGACTACGACCCGCGCATCTGGGGCAACGACTACACGGAGACCGACGGCTGGGGCTACGCCTTCACCGCGGTCCAGGACACCCGCGGCCTCGCCAACCTGTACGGCGGCCAGGACGGCCTCGCCCAGAAGCTCGACTCGTACTTCTCCACCCCGGAGACCGCGGCCCAGGAGTTCACCGGCTCGTACGGCGGCGTCATCCACGAGATGACCGAGGCGCGTGACGTGCGCATGGGCCAGTACGGCCACAGCAACCAGGTCGCGCACCACGTGACCTACATGTACGACGCCGCGGGTCAGCCGTCCAAGACGCAGGAGAAGGTCCGCGAGGTTCTGGGCCGCCTGTACGGGGGCAGCGAGATCGGCCAGGGTTACCACGGCGACGAGGACAACGGCGAGCAGTCCGGCTGGTTCCTCTTCTCCTCCCTCGGCTTCTACCCGCTGGTCATGGGCAGTGGCGAGTACGCGATCGGTTCGCCGCTCTTCACCAAGGCCACCGTGCACCTGGAGAACGGCCGCACCCTCACGGTGAAGGCCCCGAAGAACAGCACGAAGAACATCTACATCCAGGGCCTGAAGGTCAACGGCAAGAAGTGGACCTCCACGAGCCTGCCGAGCGACCTCCTCGCCAAGGGCGGCGTGCTCGACTTCGACATGGGATCCAAGCCCTCCTCGTGGGGCACCGGCAAGAAGGCCGGCCCTGTCTCCCTCACCAAGGACGACAAGGTGCCCGCGCCGAAGCAGGACGTGCTGAAGGGTGCCGGCGCGCTGTTCGACGACACCTCCGCCACGTCGGCCGAGGCCACCGGCACGGTCGAGCTGCCCGTCGCCGAGGCGACGAAGGCCGCCCAGTACACCCTGACGTCGGCGAAGACCGGCGCGGCCCCGAAGGGCTGGGTGCTCCAGGGCTCCTCGGACGGCAAGAAGTGGAAGGACCTCGACAAGCGGTCCGGCCAGACCTTCGCCTACGGGCAGCAGACCCGGGTGTTCTCGGTGGATCGACCGGGCGACTACCAGCACTACCGCCTGGTGCTCGACGGCACGTCGACCCTCTCCGAGATCGAACTGATCTCCTGAGCCGGGGCGGGTCCGTGGGCGGCGGCCCACGGACCCGCGCACGACAGCCTTGAGCGCACGCCGGCGGCCGGCATCCCGAACCCGGGGTGCCGGCCGCCGGTTTTCCGCGTCCTCACGAGACGAGCGGGCGCGTTTCACACGCCGAGGCGCGTCGCGTCGGTGTTCCCGGCGTGCACCTCGGGGGTGATGCCGTGCTGCTCGTCCTCGGGGCGCCCCTTCGCGGGCAGCAGGAACGTGATCGCCAGGAAGGCCGCCAACAGGCCCGCCTGGACGATCAACGCGTGGTGGAAACCGGCGGTGAAGTCGCCGGTCCCGGCCCGGTCGAAGAACACCGACCCGAAGACCGCGACGCCGACCGAGCCGCCGACCGCCTGGACCGCCGACAGGACGCCGGAGGCGGATCCGATCTCGTCGTCGGAGACCGCGGCGAGGACGAAGCTGAACAGGGCCGCGATCACCATTCCGGCGCCGATGCCCGCCACCGCCACACCGGGGGCGATGTCCCACACGGAGAACGAGGCGGCGTCGAGGCCGTCGAGTTCGAACCACAGCAGCGCCGCTCCGGCGAGCTGGACGACCGGCCCGATCTGCAGCACCTTGCGGCCGATCCGGTCGGCGAGGAACGCGCCGCTGACGGCGCCGCCGATCGCGGTGCCCACCGCGAGCGGCAGGTTGCCGAGTCCCGCCTCCCCGGCGGTGAAGTGCCGGCCGATCTGGAGGTAGAGGGTCAGCACGAGCTGGGTGCCGACCAGCCCGCCGAAGAACAGAGCGATGCCGCCGAGTCCGACGGTGAAGGCGGGCTTGCGCAGCAGTGCCGGGGTCACCAGAGGTTCGCGCCCAGTGGCCGCCGCCCTGCGCTGCTCCAGGGCGAACAGGGCGAACCCGATCACCGCGGCGGCCATGGACAGCCAGGTCCACAGCGGCCAGCCGCTCTCCTGCCCCTGGTTCAGCGGCAGGACGAGCAGGGCGCAGGACGCCGCCACCAGGACCGCGCCCGCCGTGTCGACCCGCACGGCGCGATCGCCCGCCTTCTTCGGTACGAACCTCGCGGCGACGACCAGTGCCGCGATGCCGATGGGCAGGTTGACCAGGAACACCGCCCGCCAGCCCAGGCCGAAGAAGTCGCCCTCGATGAGGAAGCCGCCGAGGACCGGGCCGATGATGCCGCCCAGGCCGAGGACGGGTCCGAAGATCCCGAAGACCTTGGTGAGCTCGGGGCCGGAGAAGTTCTCCCGCAGCAGGCCCAGGCCCTGGGGCAGGAGCATGGCCCCGGCGGCGCCCTGCAGCAGCCGGAAGGCGATCAGCGACCCGATGTCCGGTGCGACGGCGCACAGCAGCGAGCTCGCGGTGAAGGCGGTCAGGCCGATCAGGAACATCCGGCGCCGACCGTAACGGTCGCCGAGCCGGCCGCCGAGGATCAGCCCGGCGCCCAGGGTGAGGGCGTAGCCGCCGATCACCCACTGGAGGCCGACGGAGCCGGCGCCGAGGGACCTCTCCAGGTCCGGTCCGGCGACGTTGACGATCGAGGCGTCGAGGAGGTCCATGATCTCCGCGACGAGCATCGCCACCAGGATCAGCCATCGCCACCGGTAGGGCTCGGCCGTCCCGTCGGGGGTCGTCCCGTGAGGGGTGGTGCGGGGATTGCCCATGCCAGATACCTCCATGGTGAAGTAATTCCATGGTGAAGGTAAAGTGAGGGCGGTAGGTTGTCAAAAGCGGGCGACCCCGCGGGCCGCACGGGCAAGGAAGAAAGGCGGAGGGCAGACATGGAGGAAGCCGTGAACGACGGCGTCGCGGAGCGGCGCGAGCGGCTGATGGAATCGCTGCGGGTCTACGGCGGCCACTACACCGAGCTCGGCCGCCGTTTCGCCGCCCGGCTGGGCCTGCACTCCACCGACGCGACCGCGGTCCTGGCGATCGCCGCCGCCGAGGAACGTGGCACCCCCCTCTCCCCCGCCCGCCTGAGTGAACGGATCTCCCTCTCCACGGGGGCCACCACCGCGCTGCTGAACCGCCTCGAAGCGGCGGGGCACATCACCCGTGCCCGCGAGCACTCCGACCGCCGTATCGTCACCCTGCGCAGCGGCGGGCACATCCAGGAGCGCGCGGACGAGTTCTTCGGCCCGCTCGCCGACCGCCTCGACACCACGATGGCGCACTACCCGCCGCAACTCCTGGAGCGATTCGAGGAGTTCATGGCCGACCTGAACGCGACCATGGACACGCACCTCGCACACCAGGACACGGAACCGCCCGGCGCCTCCACCCCCGGGCGCCGGACCTCCTGAGGTCAGGCCGAGGCCCCGGACGGTGCCGTCGCCGGCGATGGGGGCCTCGCCCGCCGCGGTATCGAACCGCCCGGCCGACGGGGGGCGGCTCTGTCGAGCGGTCGAGCGGTTGAGCGCCTGACGTCCCGGCTGAACGGCCGCCGCCTGCACCGAAGCCACGACTGGATCCGCGGGGGCCTGGACGTTCATTCATCGTGGTGCTTCGCACTTCGTTCTTTTCAGTTCTCGCATCGCTCGTGCACGCGGATCAGTCGGGCTCCACAGACGTAGTGGGCATCCCTGCCGGTTGCCGTGCGGGGCCCCGCCACTGTGCCGCGAAGGCGTGGGCGGGGTTCTCGACGAAGATCTTGTGGGCCACGTCGGTACCGATCTCTTGGGCGATCCGAGGGGAGACCCCTTCCAGCAGGTGGCGCATCCCTGGCCCGTCCGCCGACGAGCGGGCCGACGCCACCACGGTGTCGCCGCCGATCAGCACGCGGTCGGTGTGCCCGGCGACGACGAGTGCCGCCACGCATTCCAGCAGGCGGTAGTCGCCGGCGTGATGGGCCCGCGAAGGGCCGTCGAACGCCAGGTACGCCCCTGCCTCCGCGATGCGCAGGTGGACAGCGGGATCGGGGAAGCGGAGGAGGTGGCCCAGGATCACCCGGTGGGCCGGTACCCCGTGGTCCCCGCAGAGGAGTTGGAGGGTTTCCAGGGCTGCGGTGCCGCCCTCGAGGTGAACGCCGATTGGTGCGCCCGTGGCGTGATGGGCGGCCGCCGCTGCGGCCATCGTCCGGCGAGCGTGCTCGTCCAGGCGATGGAAGGCTCCGGCGACTTTGATCAGGCCCGCCCTCACCGGCCCCTGAGTGAGTTCGCGGACGAAGAGGTCGGTCAACTCGTCGACGTCGTGGGGGAACCGGTCGCCTTCGTAGTGTTTCGCCTGATGCAGGCCGGTCGCCGCGATCAGGTGGACGCCGCTGTCGCGGGAGAGCGCGGGAAGGGCTGACAGCCGCCGCCCCATGCCCCAGGGCGTCCACTGCACCATGGCCTGTCCCCCGGCCTGAGCGAAGGAGTCCAGCTCCGACCGTGCCGCTGCGATGTCGTCGAGTTCCTCTCCCGGGAGGCGGGGGCTTCGCAGGAACAGGTGGTCGTGGGCGTCGCAGACGCCCAGATCGCCGGGGGCGATGTCGCCGAGTACGGTTCTGACCGCCCGCTCCGTCATGCGGCCTGCCCCGTCGCTCGCTGGAGGTCGCTCCGGTCCGGTTCGTGCGGGGCCGCGTTCGCCAGCGCCGCGGCGGCGACCCGCAGGCCGGCCAGCGCCTTGGGTACGCCGACGTAGGGAGCCAGATGGACGAAGACTTCGACCACCTCCTCGGGCGTCAGGCCCACCCGCAGCGAGGTGACAACCTGCCCGGACAGCTGCGGATCGACGCCGCCGAGCGCCGTAAGTGCCGCCAGGTTCGCCAACTGACGGTCGCGCGGGGAGAGTCCGGGGCGTTGATAGGTACCGCCGAAGAGGGTGGTGATCAGCAAATCGGGAAAGCCCGGAGCCACATCCTCCAGCCAGGGGAGTGTCGACTGGGTCGCAGGGTCCTGGAGGGCGTCCAGCATCCGATAGCCCTCCTCCCGGTCGAGAACGGCAGCGGTCAGCCTCTCGGAGAGGGGCACGGGGTCGACAGGTCCGGTACCGGCCATGGTCGGTCTCCTCATCAGCGCGTAACGGTCAGGGCGTTACGACGCTATCAGACGTAACGCTTGAGGCGTTACACTCGACCCATGGCAACCGGTGACCTGTACAACTTCCGCTTCGACTGTGGCGCCACTTGGCTCAACCTGCTCGCCACTCGGGGCCGCACCTTCAGCAGCCACCCGGTCGAACGCCTCGACTCTGCGGAACGGCTGGCGGAATGGCTCAGGGAAAGTGAGCTGGCGCCGCGGCTCAAGCCCACGCACGCCGACCTGGAACGCACGTGGCAGCTGCGGGAGTGCCTACGCGCCCTGGCCCTTGCCACCACCGGGAACCGGACACCTCCGGACGAAAAGGTCGCGGAGTTGGGTGACTTCCTCGCCGCCGACGACCCGGTGGCACTCACCGGCGGCGACCGCCTGCGCCGTAACTCGCCGAGCACGGTCGACGAAGCCCTCGTCCGTATCGCCCGGCAGGCCGCGGATCACCTGACCGGCGCGGACCGGGCCGGGCTGAAGGTGTGCCCCGAGGATGACTGCCGTGGCGTCTTCACCGATCCCGCGGGCCGTCGCCGGTGGTGCCCCTCCCCGTCGTGTGCCAGCCGCGGACGGGTCCGCGCGCACCGCGCCCGGCGAGCGACGCCCTGACCCCGGGCGCAGACCCTGCTGAACCGCCACCGACCCCACACTCGGCGTGGGAGCGGCGGAGGCGCCATGGGTCCGGGCCGCGGTCGAGTCGTGCACGGACCCGGCAGTGCGTCCGAGGCCCGAATCAGACAGCTGGACCCGCAAGGATCCGCACGTTCATACCGTGGCGCTCCTTCTTCCCCGAGAGAAGGGGATGGGCGTATGGCACCTTGCCCCAGCAAGAACCTGGGCTGGGCGTCAAGCCGTGCTTTCATGCTGAAATTGGCAAGGTGTTTCGTGAGAACCTCACCGAGCTGCGTACCGTACGGAACTCCACCGCCCGGAAAAGAAGTACGCCCCCCGATCGATGGCCCGGCCCGCGCATTTCCCTCAAAGAGGCGGCTCGGCAAGCAGTTCCCGCAGCCACCGGGCGCTGTGCTCACCTCCTAGGTCTCCCACCGCTCCAGACGTCCCGGGGAAAAGACAGCCCCAGGAGCGGGCCCGGCCGATCGCTCCGAGTCGCCACGCCAGCGCGACGGCACGGCGCAGCTCGGCGGCAGTACGGCCGCCTCCCGTCCACGGTTCGAGGTAGGCGTCACGGAGGCGGGGCAGTGCCTCGGGGCCGAATCTCGCACAGGCCGCACGAACGGAGACCAGCAGGCTGCAAAAAGGGTGCGAGAGCGCCGCGTCGCCCCAGTCGAAGAAGGTAAACCGGCCCGGCTCGGGGATGAACAACTGGCCTTCATGCAAGTCGGAATGGTCGAGGGAGTCGGCGATTCCCACGCCCGCGAGCTCCGCGCACCACTCCGTCAGCCGGGGGCGGAGTTCGCGCAACACCGCGCGGTCGTCCCGCCCCAGAACAGTGTTCTCCTCCACCATCCGGTCGAAAGTCCCCGGAAGGACGGCCAAGCGCCCGTCCGGAACTCCTAGTGCTTCCATTTCTCCGGCGAAGGGCATCAACTCCCGCTGCATTACGGCGTACTGGCGCAGCATGTCCTCCCAATCCGACATGCCCGATGCACCCCGGTCCAGGGCATCCCGGAAGAGCGGCCCTCCGTCCGGCAGGAGCGCCCATCCCCGTTCGGCTTTCACAGCGACAGGCTTCAGCACGTGGCCGGGTACCCAGCGCGCAAGAGCTTCGGCCAGCCCCGCTTCGAACGTGCCCGCCGGCGGACTCGCCTTGAACCACACGGTGCCGTGGTCGTGCACAGGTATCCGTACCACGACGGACCAGGGTCGCAGCCGCACCGTGCGTCGGCCCGTCCCCCGGAGCCCGTGGGCCGCCAACTCGCCCTCGGCCCAAGCGAGGGCGCTCTCCCGCCATGCAGGGGTCTCCCAGGGTGTCACCGCGTCCTGGTAGGAGCCCCGCTCCACCGTCGTCGAGTCGTCGTGCCGCATCACCCCATCCCATCACGGTGCACTCCGTCCGTTCCATGTGATAGCTCCGACCCTGGTGGCAGGGTGCTCCCGCACCAACCGCTGCGCGATCTCTGGACACCGGCTTGTGGTCGTGCTGTCATACCGCCGACATCAATTTTTCCAACGTTGCATAGAAGTTGTCGCACCACCGCACCGGAACGCGACAGCCTCCTTCGCCATGCGCCGGAGCCGTAGTACCAGAGCGCGGAACGAGGCTGCCGCAGAGCAGAAGTGGAGCTTCCACATGCCCCTGAACCGTCGGCACTTCATGACCAGCGCCCTGGTCACCGCCGCCTCGACCGCCGCCATGGGCCGCTGGGCCACCACCGCGACCGCGGCGGGTCACGTGGCGCCGGTGGCGCGCGGCGGCCACTACGCCCCGAACGCCGCCCCGCTGCACCCGACCGCGTTCCTGAAGCTGCCGCCCGGCCAGGTCAAGGCACGGGGCTGGCTCGCCGGCCAGCTCCAGCTCCAACTGGACGGGCTCTGCGGGCGGTACGAGGAGTTCTCGCACTTCCTCGACTTCGACACGTCCGGCTGGGTGCACACCGACCAGGGCGGCTGGGAGGAAGTCCCGTACTGGCTGCGGGGATACACCGACCTGGCGATCGTCACCGGCGACGCGAAGGCGCTCGCCGCCACCCGGCGCTGGATCGACGCGATCCTCACCACACAGCAGTCGGACGGGTTCTTCGGCCCCAAGGCGCTGCGCACCTCGCTCAACGGCGGCCCGGACTTCTGGCCTTTCCTCCCGCTGGTCCAGGCGCTGCGCTCCTGGCAGGAGTACAGCGGCGACACCCGGGTGATCCCCTTCCTCAGCCGGTTCTTCCGGTACATGAACGCCCAGGGGCCGGGCGCCTTCAACACCAGCTGGATCGCGCTGCGTTGGGGCGACGGCCTGGACAGCGTCTTCTGGCTGTTCAACCGGACCGGCGACACCTTCCTGCTCGACCTCGCCGACAAGATCCACCAGAACGGCGCCGACTGGGGCGACAACCTGGTCAACCCGCACAACGTCAACATCGCGCAGGGCTTCCGCGAGCCCGCCCAGTACGCGCTGCGCAGCGGCTCGGCGCAGGACACCAAGGACACGTACGGTACGTACGCCAAGGCGATGGACCAGTACGGGCAGTTCCCCGGCGGCGGGATCGCCGGCGACGAGAACGCCCGCGCCGGGCACGGCGATCCCCGGCAGGGGTTCGAGACCTGCGGCATCGTGGAGTTCATGGCGAGCCACCAGCTGCTCACCCGGATCACGGGCGACCCGCTGTGGGCGGACCGCTGTGAGGACCTGGCGTTCAACTCGCTGCCCGCCTCGCTCGATCCCTCGGGCAAGGCGATCCACTACATCACCAGCGCCAACAGCGTCGACCTGGACAACGAGCCCAAGCGGGACCGGCAGTTCCAGAACGGTTTCGCGATGCAGGCGTACCTCCCCGGCGTGGACCAGTACCGCTGCTGCCCGCACAACTACGGCATGGGCTGGCCGTACTTCCTCGAAGAGCTCTGGCTCGCCACCCCCGACGGCGGTCTGGCGGCGGCGATGTACGCGGCCAGCGAGGTGACGGCGACGGTCGCGGACGGCACCCAGGTCACCATCACCGAGGAGACCGACTACCCCTTCACGGACACGGTCACCCTGACCCTCAAGACCCCCAAGCAGCTGAAGTTCCCGCTGGTGCTGCGCGTCCCGGCCTGGTGCACCGCGCCGGAGATCCGGGTCAACGGGCAGCGTGTCACCGCTCCCGCCGGTCCGGCCTTCACCCGCGTCGACCGCACCTGGAAGAACGGCGACCAGGTCACGCTGCGCTTCCCGCAGCAGACGACCGTACGCACCTGGGCGGCGAACCACGGTTCGGTGAGCATCGACCGCGGGCCGCTCACGTATTCGCTCCGGATCGGCGAGAGCTACGAACGCATCGGCGGCACCGACCAGTTCCCGGAGTACGCGGTGCACGCGACCACCCCGTGGAACTACGGGCTCGTGCTGGACGGGGCGCTGCCCCAGGCGACCGCGGCCCCGCGCGCCCGTGCGCGTGAGCGGTCCGCCCGGCTGGCGGCCGACTCGAACCCCTTCACCCTGGAGGGCACCCCGCTGACGCTGACCGCGCGCGCCCGGCGCATCCCCGAGTGGAGCGCGGACGACGAGCACGTGGTGGCGCCGCTCCAGCAGAGCCCGGCGCGCAGCAGCGAGCCGGTCGAGCAGGTCACCCTGGTCCCGATGGGTGCGGCGCGGCTGCGGATCACGTCCTTCCCGACGGCGGCACCGGACGCGGCGCCCTGGCTGGCGGACCGCTGGTACCGGATCGCCAACAAGAACTCGGGCAAGGTGCTCGGCGTCGACGGGATGTCGACCGCGAACAGCGCCCATGTGGTGCAGTTCGGCGACACCGGCACCGACGACCACCTGTGGCGGCTGGTCGCCAACGGCGACGGCTGGTACCGCATCCGCAACCAGCACTCCGGCAAGGTGCTCGGCGTCGACCTGATGTCCACGGCCAACAGCGCCCACGTCGTCCAGTTCGACGACAGCGACACAGACGACCACCTCTGGCAGCTCGTGCCGAACGGCGACGGCTGGTACCGGATCCGCAACCGGCACTCGGACAAGGTGCTCGGCGTGGATCTGATGTCCCTCGCCGACAGCGCCCATGTCGTGCAGTTCGACGACAACGGCACCGACGACCACCTCTGGCAGCTGCTCTGACGAGCAGCACCGCCGGATCTCCCCTGCACCACTCCGCGCACCACTCCGCGCGCCGGTCCCGGCGCGCGGAGCCCCCACGTGAAGGAGGTCTCAGGATGAAGTCCGCACCCGCACCGCGCCACAGAGCCTGGTGGAGACGGCTGACCGCAGGCACCGGCCTGCTGGCTCTGATGGCCGGCGCACTGGTCGGAGCCGGTACGGCTCCGGCCTCGGCGGCGGCCACCGCCTGGTCGCCGAAGACGGCGCCCATGACGACGCCCTGGACCAACCAGGTCCCGGTCGACCAGCCGCTGCCCGAGTACCCGCGCCCGCAGCTCACCCGCCCGGACTGGGCCAACCTCAACGGCATCTGGGACTTCGCGGTCACCGGTAAGGACGCCGGTCAGCCCGCGTCGTTCACCGAGCAGATCCGGGTGCCGTTCGTGGCGGAGTCCGCGCTCTCCGGCATCCAGCGCAAGATCACCGAGAACGACAAGCTCTGGTACAAGCGGACGTTCACCGTTCCGTCGAACTGGAGCGGCCGGCGGGTGCAGCTCAACTTCGGCGCCTCCGACTGGCAGACCACGGTCTGGGTCAACGGCACCCAGGTGGGCGCGCACAAGGGCGGGTACGACGGGTTCTCGTACGACATCACCCCGCAGCTGAACGGCGGGACGAACACCGTGGTGGTGTCGGTCTACGACCCGACGCAGACCGGCGGCCAGGCCGTCGGCAAGCAGCGGATCAACGACGTGGCCCCGCACTCGGGCGGCGGGATCTTCTACACCGCCGCCTCGGGCATCTGGCAGACCGTCTGGCTGGAGCCGGTGGCCGCCGCGCACGTCACCCGGCTGGACATGACCCCGAACCTCGGTGACAGCACCCTGCGGGTCAAGGTGCAGGCGGCAGGGGCCTCGGGCCGCAGCGCCCGGGTGACCGTCTCCACCGGCGGTACGACGGTGGGTACGGCGACGGGCACGGTGGGCGCCGAGATCTCCGTGCCGGTGCCGAACGCGCACCTGTGGTCCCCCGAGGACCCGTTCCTGTACGACGTGAAGACGGAGCTGCTCGACGGGACGGCGGTCACCGACACGGTGGGCGGCTACACCGGCATGCGGTCCATCGCCGTCGCCAAGGTGGGCAACGTCCTGCGCCCGGTCCTCAACGGGAAGTTCGTCTTCCAGACCGGCACGCTGGACCAGGGCTACTGGCCGGACGGCATCTACACCGCGCCGACCGACGCGGCGCTCAAGTCCGACCTCCAGGCGCACAAGGACCTGGGGTTCAACATGGTCCGCAAGCACATCAAGGTCGAGCCGCAGCGCTGGTTCTACTGGGCGGACAAGCTCGGGCTCCTCGTCTGGCAGGACATGCCCGCGATGGACACCGGCAAGTCGCCGGACAGCGCGGCGCGGACCCAGTGGGAGGCGGAGTACCACGCGATCATCGACCAGCACCGCAGCTCGCCGTCGCTGGTGATGTGGGTGAACGAGAACGAGGGCTGGGGCCAGTACGACCAGGCCAGGATCGCCAACGACGTCAAGGCGTACGACCCGTCCCGGCTGGTCGACAACATGAGCGGGGTCAACTGCTGCGGAGCGGTGGACGGCGGCAACGGTGACGTCGTCGACAACCACAACTACGTCGGCCCCGGCA
Source organism: Streptomyces sp. NPDC001493 (assembly GCF_053597235.1). Classification (NCBI taxonomy): domain Bacteria; kingdom Bacillati; phylum Actinomycetota; class Actinomycetes; order Kitasatosporales; family Streptomycetaceae; genus Streptomyces; species Streptomyces sp. NPDC001493. The sequence goes on along the minus strand of NZ_JBSFHV010000001.1, from coordinate 164,879 downwards.
ACACCGCGGCCACCTCGACACGGGCCGCCGTCCTCGGCGAGTTCGGCGGGCTGGGGTACAAGGTCGCGGGCCACGAGTGGTACCCGGGCGGCGGCTTCAGCTACGAGGACCAGGCGAGCCTGTCGGCCCTCAACAACCGGTTCGTGGGGCTGATCGACAGCATCCGGGTCGGTCAGATGCCGGCGGGTCTGTCGGCCTCGGTCTACACGGAGATCACCGACGTGGAGAACGAGGCGAACGGCCTCCTGACCTACGACCGCCAAGTGGTGAAGGTGGACACCGCGCGGGTGAAGGCCGCCAACCAGGCCCTCATCGCGGCCTCGAAGGCGACGACGACCGCGGTGACACTGCCGACGGGGCAGTACAAGTCGCTGCGGGTCACCACGCCCGGCTACACCAACAAGTACCTGCGCCACTCGGAAGGGCTCGCGTACACGGAGGTGGTCGACGCCAACAGCAGCGCGCTACTGAAGAGCGATGCCACTTGGAAGGTGGTCGCCGGTCTGGCGAACAGCAACTGCTACTCCTTCGAGTCCCGCAACTACCCCGGCGAGTACCTCCGGCACGCGAACTTCCGGGTCCGCCGGGACGCGAACGACGGCTCGGCGCTCTACAAGGCGGACGCCACCTGGTGCGCGGTCGCGGGGAGCGGCGGGGTGCGGCTGACCAGCGCCAACCTGCCCGGCAGCTTCATGCGCCACATCAACTCCGAGGTGTGGCTGGCCACTCCGGGCGGCACCAACGCCTGGGACAACGCGGCGTCCTTCACCGAGGACACCACGTGGTCGGTGGACGCGCCCTGGGCGCCGTGAGCTGACCGTGTGAGGTCCGCCTTTCGGTGGCCGGTCCGTCGGAGCACTTCCGGCGGGCCGGCCACCGGTGTGTCCGGGGTGCCCGTGCTCAGGCCGGGCGGGGCCGCGCGCCGTCGAGCACCAGATCGACCAGCCGCTCGGCCAGCTCTTCGTCGAGAGGCGCGTCGCTCACCAGGACGCGGGCGAAGAGGGGGCCGCTGACCGCCTCCACCAGCAGGCGCGGATCGGTGCCCCCGGCGAGTTCCCCCCGCTCGATGCCGCGCCTGACCATGACGGTCCCGCGTTCCAGCCGGTCCTTCCAGTACGGGCCGCGGCGGTCTTCCAGCGTGTCGTCCCGTTCGACACTCAGCCGCAGCAGCGCCTGGCCGTAGGGGGTGCGCAGCAGCCGGACGAGGGAGACGAAGAATGTCGTGAGGTCCTCCCGTACGTCTCCCGTGTCGGGGACGGGTACGGCGGCGTCGAGTTCGGCGACGAGCGCCTCGGCGATCAGGTTCTCGCGGGTCTTCCAGCGCCGGTAGATCGACGTCTCGTGCACTCCGGCGGACCGGGCGACGGCGGAGACGGTCGCACCCGCCAGTCCGTCGGCCGCCAGGATCTCGACGACGGCGGCCAGTACGGCTCTGCGCATGTTCTCCCCGCGTCGGCGCAGCGGCGGGGCGGAGGGGCGGGGCGTGGTCATGCGACCGGCCTGAAGGTCATGCGGCCAGCGTAAAGCAACTCCACTTGCGCAGTGCGTCCGGATCGCCGTACCGTTTAACGCAAGACGACCTGCGTTAGACGGCGGCCGTCGAGGGAACACCGCTTTTGGAGGTCACGTCATGGAGCAGATGCTCGCCGCACGCCTGCACGTCCCGAGCCGCACCCTGCGCGTCGAGGAGGTACCCCGGCCGCAGCCCGGCCCGGGGCAGGTGCTCGTGAAGGTGGAGGCGGCCGGGGTGTGCCTCTCCGACGTGCACCTGATCGGCGGCAGCCTCACCCCGCAGCTGCTGGAGGGCGACACCGTCACCCTCGGTCACGAGGTGTCCGGCACGATCGCCGCGACGGGCGAGGGCGTCACGTCCTGGGCACCCGGTCAGCGGGTGGTGCTCTACGCGGGCGAGACCCGCGACGGCGTCACGTACACCCGGGGCGTCGACTACGACGGCGGCTGGGCCGAGTACGCCCTGTCCGCCGAGGACGCGCTGACGCTGCTGCCCGACGCCATCCCGTTCGACCAGGGCGCGATCATCCCGGACGCGGTGTCGACCCCGTGGGGCGCGATCACCGCGACCGCCGGGGTCCGGCCCGCCGAGGCGGTGGGCGTGTGGGGCGCGGGCGGTCTGGGGGTGCACGCGGTACAGCTGCTGCGCACCGTGGGCGCGTACCCGATCGTCGCCGTCGACCCGAACCCGACCGCCCGGCGGCGCGCGCTCGCCGCCGGCGCGGATCTGGCGCTCGACCCGGCCGCCCCGGACCTCGCGGAGCAGGTGGGCGCGGTCACCGCCGGAGCCGGACTGGCCGCCGCCTTCGACTTCGCCGGGGTGCCCGCCGTGCGCGAGCAGGCGCTGACCGCCCTCGCGAAGGGGGGACGGCTCGTGCTGGTCGGCCTCACCGACAAGCCGCTGACGGTCACGCAGGGCACCCGCTTCAGCTACCTCCAGCAGCGCATCCTGGGGCACTACGGCTCCGACATGCCCGTCGCTCTTCCCCAGCTGCTCGGACTGGTCGAAGGCGGGCGGCTGGACTTCTCCGGCTCGATCAGCGGGACCCTGCCCCTGGCGGAAGCGGCCGAGGCCGTGGCCCGGCTGGAACGCAAGGAGGGTGACCCCATCCGTCTGATCCTGCGTCCCTGACGGACCCTCGGGCCGGGGCCGCGCATGCGGCGCACCCCCCGGATGTGCGGGCGGAATCTCTCCGACCGCACATCCGGGGGGTGTCGTCCGGGCGTCGCTCCGGTGCTGTGAAAATGGGGGCCATGACCTGGGACGAAAGTGCCACCGTGCGGGTGGCGAGAGCGCCGGACGTGTTCGTGATCGGCGTCACCGGCGCGGTCGACCAGGCGGAGCGGGATCTCCTCTCCGCGGCCTGGGAGGAGGCGGCGGAGGCGAACCTGCCCGCCACGGTGGTCGACCTGTCGGGTGTCACCTTCGGGGACAGCGGGCTGCTCAACGAACTGCTGATGGCGGAGCGCGGACACCGGCTCCGGGGGCGGGCGTTCATCATCGCAGGGCCGCTCCGCCCGCAGGTGCGGCGGTTGTTCACCGTGACCGGAACGCTGGACCACTTCGTCATGGTGGGCAACGCCGGGGACGCCCCCGAGCACCGCACGGGCTGACGCGAGCACCGCACTGGCTGACGCTACGTCAACATGCCCTCAGGTGAGCATGGTTGATGCTCATTCCGCCGAGCCGCGCACGACGGGCCCGGCGAACATCCGATGGGCCACCGGGCGGCCGCCCAGTGCGTCCCGCAGCCCGGTGAGCCCCTGGGCCAGCTCCGCGCGCTGCCCGGCGGGCATGCTGTCGATCGCGGTGGTCAGCACCTCGCCCCGCTTCCTGCGCACCTCGGCGAGGTGTGCGTGCCCCCGCGTCGTCAGACTCAGCGTCACCTCGCGTCCGCTGTCGGGGCTGGGCCGCCGCTCGACGAAGCCCACGGACTGGAGCCGGTCGCACAGCCGGCTGAGCGAGGGCGCGGACACGTTCAGTACGGCGCCGAGCGCCCGCATCCTGATGCCGTCCTCGCGGTCGACGGCGTACATCAGGCGGAGCTGGGCCAGGGACGCGGGGGCCGCCCAGCCCCGGTCGCGGGTCCGTTCCCACAGCAGGTCGAGCAGTTCCACGATGTCGCCCGCCGCGGACGCCACGTCGTCGGGGCCCTGAGGCGCGACCTCGGCGTCGGACGTCATGACGTTCCCCCTCTGTTCCCGGTGTCCCGGGGCGGGCCGGGCGCACGGCGTGCGTCAGGCTGTGCCGTCCGGGCCGGCGGGTCGGGCCGAGCGGTGTCGTACGCCCTCGACGGCCGAGGGGACCTCGTGCGCGGACGTGGAGGTGGTCCGCATGCTCTGCCCCGGGGTCCGCTCCGCGTGCGCGGGAGGCGTGGTGAGGTACTCCAGCGTACCCGTGACCTCCAGCAGCCGGTCGAGCGCGGCTCGGCGCCCGTCCAGCACCAGTCGGACGCCCGCCTGGTCGGCCCGTCTGCGGATCATGATCAACGCGGCCAGCCCGGAGGAGTCGATCGTGTCCAACGGGGCACAGTCGAGCCGGAGTTCGCGTACGCCCTGGTGCCCGGCCAACTGCTCCACGACGGTGTCGAGCAGCGTGTCGGCATGGGTGTGGTCGAGGTCTCCGCGCAACTCCACCAGGACCGCGCCCGGTGCGTCGTACCGCGTGCTGAGCCGGAAGGCGTCGGAGGGCGTGGTCGTCATGCGTGCTTCCCGTGGGGGGTGTTCGGACGGAGGCGGGCGGCCGCGAGGCGGAGGTGGTGGGTGGCCCGGGGGAAGTCCCTGAGCTCCTCGCCCAGCACCTCCAGCGCCGGTACGAGGGAGAGCGCGGGTACTCCGCGGGCCGTCAGGATGTCCCCGGTCCAGTCGAGGAATCCGGTGAAGAGCTCCGGGTCGTCGGTGTAGAGGGCGGCGGCGAGGAAGTCGGTGATGTGCGCCACGTCCTCGGCCGTCCGCTCGCGCTGCTCCTCGGAGTAGTCGCGCGCCCCGGGGAAGCGCTCGTCGAGCCCGACGAGCACCGCTTTCACCAGCTGCGCCTTGCTGCGCACCACCAGGGTGTACTCCTGGTCGCCGAGGTGGGGCAGGTCGTCGATGGGCTGGTGGACGCGCGGCGTACGGGGGGTGATGCCCGCCGCCAGGAGACCGGCGGCGGCGCGGGCGTCGGGGGCCCAGGCGTCCGCCCCGAGCAGGCGTGCGTACCTGCCGTCCGCGCCGAACGCCGCGCCTCCGGCGAGGACCGGGGTGCCGGTCGCCTGGCAGGCGGTGATCGCGGCGTGGGCGACGGGCAGCCGGGTGGCGAGGGAGGCGGACAGGGCCACCGCGTCGGCACCGGTGCGGTGCAGATGGGCGATCAGGTGGGCGGTGGGGACCTGGGCGCCGAGGAAGTCGACCCGCAGGCCTCGCAGGGTCAGCACCTCGGCGAGGATGCGGGCCGGCAGGGCGTGCCACTCGCCGTCGACGCAGGCGACGGTGACCCGCCCGGACACGCCGGTGGTACGGGTCCCGCTCGTCGCGTGGCTCCGGGAGAGGGCGCCGACGACCCGGTCGTTGATCGCGGTGGCCGCGTGTTCCTGGGCGACGGTGATGCGATGGGCGGCCCACTCGACGCCGACCATGCCCTGCACGGGCGCGATGACGTCCAGCAGGAGGCTCTCGGCGTCCGCACCGTCGTGGTGGGCGTCCAGCACGAGGCCGGTGGCCGTGTACTCGTCCCCTTCCAGGACGGCGTCCCACAGTGCGTCCCGGAGCTGCGACAGCGAGTGGTCCGGTGCCAGGGTGTGCGTCGTGGTCATGCGGTGAACCTGCCCCGGGTGTGGCCGTCCACCGCACTGAGGTGGTGGGTGCGCGGAGCGGCGATGACCACGACGGCCATGTCGTCGTGGCGTCCCGCACCGACCCACTGGGCCGCGAGCATCTGGATGTGCTCGACGATGGCCTCGGCGGGCATTCCTCCGCACCGCGACAGCGCGCTCCGCAGCCGCTCCTCGCCGAAGAGGGAGTCCCCGAGGGGTCCGCCCCTGGCCTCGGTGATCCCGTCGGTGAACATCACGCAGCTCTCCCCCGGCGCGAGGACGGCCTCCACCGTCTCGGCCCTCGCCTCGGGGAGCGCGCCCACCAGGGTGCCCCGGGTGGCGGCCTCCTCCACCGTCCCGTCCGCGCGGACGATCAGCGGAGCGGCGTGCCCGGCACTGGTCAGCCGCAGCCGGACCGAGGCCGACTCGCGTACCGCGGAGGCGAGTACGAGGGTGGCGAACCGGGCGTGGTGGGAGTTGAGGAGCGCGCCGTTGAGGAGGTCGATCATCCGCTGGTGGTCGTCGGCCATCGGCAGCAGCGCGTGCAGGGTGTTGCGGATCTTCCCCGTGAGGACGGCGGCGTTCAGGCCCTTGCCGCACACGTCCCCGAGCACGGCGAGGGAGGGTTCGCCCTCGACCGCCGCGGGGTGCACGTCGTAGAAGTCGCCGCCCACGCGCTCGGTGTCGCGCGAGGCGCGGTACCCGCCGGCGAACTCCACTCCGGAGACCTGGTGGAGGACCGGGGGCAGGAGTTCGCGCATCAGCGTCTCGGTGATCGACGCCTGCTCGGCGTACATGCGGGCGGCGGACATCGCAGCTCCGGCCCGGGCGGCGAACAGCCGGGCGAAGGTCTCCTCGCTCTGGCTGAACGCATGGTGCTCGCCCCGGCGCAGCAGGATGAGCGCGCCGGCCGGGACGCCGTGGCCGGGCAGCGGGGTGACGACGATGGAGCCCACGTCGTCCGCCATGTCCCTCGGCACCACCCACGACGGGGCGAGGGCCGGGTCCATCCACCGCGACGGCACGGGCGGGAACCCCTGGAGCGCCTCGGCGAGGCCGGGCACCGCTTCGGGGTCGACGCGTTCCCGGGTGAGCGTGGGGGTGCCGTCGCCGGAGCAGCGGGCGATCAGCGTGCCGCCGGTGGACGGGGCGACCACCAGGGCGGCGTCCGCGAGGTGCGCGGCGGCCAGTTGGGCGGTCGCCTCGGCGCACTTGTCGAGGTTGAGCGACGACAGCAGCCGGTTGGACGCCTCGGTCAGGAAGGCGGTGCGTTCGCGTTCCCCGCGCAGCGCCTCGGTGGCGCGCCGCCGGTCGGTGTCGTCCACCAGCCACCACACCACGCCGCCGTCCTCCCGACCGGCCGGGTGCGCCTCGAAGCTGCGGTCGCCGACGGGGCCGGCGGCCGTGGCCGGGCCTTCTCCGGTCCGGCGCACCAGGTGCGCGTCCGCCAGCCAGGACGGGACGGCGTCCGTCAGGGGCGTGCCGGGGCGGGCCTCGGGGAAGAGGGCGGCCGCGGCGTCATTGGCCCGCTCGACCGCTCCCCTCGGCCCCACGACCAGGGCGGGGCAGGGAGCGGTGTCCCAGACCGGTTCGGCCTGAGTGCTCGCACGGGCGGCGGGCGCCCGGTTCGCGGAAGTCACCAAACGAAGAAGGCCCGCTGCGCGAACCCCTCACCTCATCAACTCGACGACAGAATCATTGCCCCCCGGCAACACTCCTCCACCGGAGGCACTCCTGGCAACCCGTCATGGCCCGGGGCACCCCGGCGCGCGGGTGCGACGGGGCGCCCCTCGCGCGCGCGATGTCTTCCTGTGTGAGTTCCGGCACTCGGGGAAAGCGGTCGTGGAGACCCACGCGAAGCCGCGTGCGGGAGGAAAGGCGAGAACATGAGAAATGTCTGGTGCGGCCCTGTCGCGATCGATGTCCTGGCCGGGACGGATCCGACCGAGTTCTCGGTCGAGGCTTCCGACGACACTCTGGGAACGGTGGACCGGCGTTCCCTCGTCCCCGAATTCGACCACCTGGTCGTCGACACCGGTCTGTGGAAATTCGGTCGCAGTACCGCCATTCCCATGGGTATGGTCGCGCGGGTGGATGCCGAACACCGGGTGATCACCCTGCTCTGCACGAAGGAGCAGGTGAAGGGTGCCCCTCGGTTCGCCCGCGACCAGGACACCAATGACCCGGCCTATTTGACGCGCCTCGGCGCCTATTACGCCGGAATCCTGACACCGTGACGCAGATCTCTTCCGTCCGGGCCGCGTACGGACGACCGTCGCCGGCCCGGTACGGCATTCCTCGTCCGTCCTCTCGTACGACTCCGGGGTGAAGCGCCATCAGTGAAATGACCGGGCGGAAGAGACCGGCCAGGGGGACGGCGTTCCTGGTCCGGACGGACGGGTTCACGCTTGTCCGGGTACGGGGCGAGGCCGACGAGAATTCCGGAGCGCCCGAGTTGGCCGAGGCCCTCGGGGCGGCGTTGCGCGAGGGAAAAGAACGTACTGTGGTGGACCTGTCGGAGACGGAATTCGCGGACTCCGCGGTACTGCACACCCTGCTCGACGCCCGCGCACGTCATGAAGCGGCCGGCGTGGGACTGGTGCTCGCGGGCCCTTTCCGCACCGCCGTACGTCGCTTGTTCGACGTCACCGGCACGGCGGGCGCCTTCACCATGGCCACGAGCGTGGAAGAGGCGGCCACATGCTGAAGCCGGCACGACACGCACGGCCCGTCACCGCGACGGGGCCGTGTTCCAGGGGGCGGAGGAGCACGTGAGCAGGGAACATCCGGTGGGCCGCGACGACGGGGGACCCGTCGGCACGGAGCTCGCCCTGCCCGGCGACGCCGCCGCCGCACGCGCCATCGTGCGCGAGTTGCTGGACGAGCAGTTCTGCACGCTGGGGGGCATGGACCCGGACGACGTGGTCATCTCGGACGCGCTGCTGGTGACGTCGGAGCTCGTCACGAACGCCATCCGCCACGGGGGCGGGCTCACCGGGTTCAGTGCCCGGCTCAGCGGTGAGGGGCTGCTGCTGGACGTGGCGGACGCCAGTCCGGCGGAGCCGCGGACCGTGGTTCCGGTTCCCGACACCGTACGGGTCGGGGGCTACGGCTGGCCGCTGGTGCGGCGGCTCTCGAAGCGGGTCACCATCACCCGGCAGGCGCGCGGCAAGCGGATCAGCGTGCTCATCACCTTGTTCTGAGGCGGCCCGTTCCGAAGCGGTGCCTCGCGGCCCCGCCGTCGCGGCCTCCCCGTCCACCGGGCGCACCGGTGGCTTCCGGCGGTTCAGCAGCGGTGGGTGACCCGGGCCACCAGGTCCTTCCAGCCGTCCTCGATGCGTTCGGCCGAGAAACATCGGCCGTTGCGGTGGTGGTTGAGGAACGAGGGGTCCAGGTAGGCGAGCAGCACCTGGGTCAGCATCTCCAGGTCGCCGGTCGCGCCGGCCCGCCGGAGCAGGTCGGTGACGTGGGAGGCACGCACCGTGCGGGCGGGCGCGCTGTAGCGGCGGGTCGGGCAGTTGTCCGCCTCCACGTACAGATCGACGTACTTCATCATGTGGCGGATGGTGTGGACACCGAAGGCCTCCAGCCGCGCCAGCGGCGGTGCGCCGGGGCCCAGCGGCGGCGGTCCGCAGATGACCGCGTTCTGGAATTCCTTCTCGGCGTGGTCGATGAGCGCGTTCATCAGGCCGACCCGGTCGCCGAAGCGCCGGAAGACGGTGCCCTTGCCGACGCAGGCCGCGGTGGCGACGGCTTCCATCGTGACGTGCTCGGCCCCCACCTCCCGGACCAGCCGGGATGCGGCTTCCAGCAGGCGGATACGGTTGCGGGCGGCGTCGGCGCGCTCCTGGGGCTCATGACCGGCCAGGGGCAGCAGCGTGACAGGGCGGGCGGAGGAAGCCTCTTCGGATCCGGTCTGCGCGGTCATCGCACCAGGGTAACGCCCTCCACGCGAAGTGGACCCCGGTCCGCTTGGCGTGCTATACCCATTACCGGACCACGGTCCGGTTACTTTTTCCGCCGCCGAGCCCGGCGCTTTTCACAGGAGTCCCCCATGTCCACTCGCATCGTCGCTCTCGTCGGAAGCCTCCGCTCCGGTTCGCACAACCGTCAGCTGGCCGAGGCCGCTGTGAAGCTCGCTCCCGAGGGCGTGGAGGTCGTGATCCAGGACGAGATCGCCGACCTGCCCTTCTACAACGAGGACATCGACGTCGAGGGCAAGCTCCCGGCCGTGGCCGCGAAGCTCCGCGAGACCGCCAACAGCGCCGACGCGTTCCTCCTCTTCTCCCCCGAGTACAACGGCACCATCCCGGCCGTCCTGAAGAACGCGATCGACTGGTACTCCCGCCCGTTCGGCGCCGGCTCGTTCACCGGCAAGCCGGTCGCCGTCGTCGGCACCGCCTACGGCCAGTTCGGTGGCGTGTGGGCCCAGGACGACGCCCGCAAGGCCGTCGGCATCGCCGGTGGTTCCGTGCTGGAAGAGGTCAAGCTCTCCGTGCCCGGCTCGGTCGTCCGTTTCGCCGAGACGCACCCGGCGGACGACGAAGAGGTCGCGCAGCAGCTCACCGCCGTCCTGGCCGAGCTGGCGAAGGCGGCCACCGCCGAGCCGCAGACCGTCTGAGCACACTAGGCCGTGTGTCGGAAGTCCCGCCTGTCCTGCGACGCCCGGCACGCACGCTCGCCGCGTTGTCGGGATCACCCCGATACATCCAGTATCGGGGTGACCCTCCGCCTTGCGATCGCACGCACCGGACGCCGCAGGACCCGCCCTCCGGGCGGACGGCGCCACTTTCGACACACGCCCTGATACGCCCGTGAGGCGCCGTCCCGTTCCGGCGGGGCGGCGCCTCACGTCGTCATGTCCGGCGCGCAGGGTCAGACCCCGCCCAGGGCCGCGCCGAATGCCCCGTCCTCCTGCGCGACGCCGCTGCAGGAGTCGTCCGCCGCGGTCGTACCGCCTCCGGCGCAGGCCCGGTCGCGGAAGGTGGCCCACAGCGACAGTGCGCCCACTCCGTGTCGCTCGGCGAAGGTCCGCAGCGAGGCCGCGTCGGCCAGGGTGAAGGTCTCCCCCGCCACGTCGTTGACTCCGGCCATCACGGTGAGGTGCAGGGCGTTCCACGCCTGCCCGGAGCCGAGGTCCAGCGCCTTCGCGAGCTGCGTGTGCGCGGCGCGGGCCGCCTGCTCCGCGTACTCCCCCATGTCTCCGTCGTGGGACGTGCTGTAGTTCATCGCCATGATGTCGACCGCCGAGAGCGCGACGCCCTCGGTGACCGCGTCGTCCAGCAACGCCAGCCCGCTCGCCTCCAGGCCGTCCGGCATCACCGGAAGCGTGTACGTGACGTCCAGGTTCCGGGACTTCTGGAGCAGCCGGATCGCCCGGTCCCGGCGCACCACGGACGCCCGGTCGGTGAGCGCGGTCCCCTCGATGTCGAAGTCCGCCTTGTCCGCGCCGACCGCGTCCAGCACCTCCGCGTACGCGTCCGCGAGGTCCTGTGCGCTGTCGCAGGCGAGCGCCAGCTCCGTGCCGGCGGCGCCGCCGAAGGAGACCCGCACGTCCGCCCCCGAGGCGGTGAGTGCGGCGACCCGTGCGGCCACCGCCGCGTCGTCGGCCGCCGCGCTGCCGCCCCAGCTCGGGGTGCAGCCGCCGTCCGCGACGACGAAGGCCAGGTTGTACGTGTCGGGCGAACCCGCCCGGTCGGTGTCCGAGGCCGTGGTCGCGCTGACGTACGGGGTGTACGCGGGCCCCTCGGCCGTGCCGGACGAACCGCTGGGCGGTGCGGGCACGTTGCCGCTCTGGTCGGCGACCGTACCGGTGGCGCATCCGCCGCAGGCCAGCGCGAGGGCGGCCAGCCCGGCGAGCGCCGGACCGACGCGTTTCGACACTTCGCGCACGGATGGTGTTCCAGGCATGGGCACTTGCTCTCTCGTCCGAAGTCCGAAGTCCGAAGTGCGAAGTGTCGCGGGACGGGGGACGGGGACGGGGGACGGGGGCGAAAAGGGGCGGCATTCACCGCAAAGCTCTCACGGTCCGGAGCTCCGCCGAACCGGCGCATCTCACATCCGGGGCTCCGCCGCGGCCGCCGGACGCGCCGGTTTCCGTACGCACAGTGCGAGTTGACCGGCCGTACGGCGCCGCCCGCCGGACCGGACTCTCAGTGGTCCGACAGCTTGGGGGCCCTTCCACAGGGCGCGCCCAGGGTTCTGCCACGGTGCGCACATCGCCGCCCGCCACCATGCGCTCATGCATGCCGACACCGCTCCCCAGAAACCCCCGACGCCGCACGGCCGCCGCCGCAGGCACGCCGGTCCCGCGCGGCCGGAGCCCGGCGAGGGGCCCGTGTTCGTCGACGCCTCGGGGCGCCGGGCCCGGCTGCTGCGGCGCGCCGGGGCCGTGCTCGGGCTCGCCGTCGTCGGGTACGCGGTGGTGCTCGGCCTCGCCTTCATGGGCGGCCTCTCCCTGTCGCCCACACAGCTGCTGCCCTTCGGCACCGGCCGGCCGGCACAGGCCGCCCCCGATGGCGCCGCGCCCCCGGACGGTTCCCCGCGGCCCACCGGCGCGGCGACACCGCCCACCGGCGTGGCCACGCAGTCCGCCGGTGTCGCCGCGGATGCCCGGTGAGCGCCGCCGCACGGCGGCGCCGGGGTTCGGGCCGGGGTGCGCGGCACGCGACTCCGGGCCGGATGGAACGCGTCCGCCGCCAGGCCGTCCCCCGTCCCCGCGCGGTGCTGGCGCTCCTGCTGCTGCTCGGGCTGGTGAGCACCCTCCTGCTGGACGGCTATCTGCGCTCCGAGGTCGGCGGCGACCAGCGGGTGCGCTCGGGAGCCGCCTCGGACGAGGTGCCGCAGAGCGTGCTGGACGGTGGCCCCTTCCTGAGCTTCCGGGACGGGAAGGCGCGCTCGGAGTCCGTACCGGACAAGACGATTGTCCTGACCTTCGACGACGGACCCGACCCGGAGTGGACCGAGCGGGTGCTCGACGTCCTGGACGCCAACGACGTGCCCGGCACGTTCTTCCTGGTCGGTTCCATGATCGCGCGCCATCCGGACGTGGTGCGCAAGATGGTCGCGGACGGGGACGAGGTGGGCATCCACACCTTCACGCACGTCGACCTGTCCTACCAGAGCGCGGGGCGCGTGAAGCGCGAGATCGCCCAGACCCAGCTCGCGCTGGCCGGGGCCGCGGGTATCACCACCAACCTGTTCCGCGCCCCCTACTCCTCCACCCCCGACGCCGTGGACAACTACAGCTGGCCGGTGTACGAGAAGCTGGGGGCGCTGGGGTACACCAGCGTCTTCGTCGACACCGACAGCGAGGACTGGAAGACGCCGGGCGTCGACGCGATCGTGCGGGGCGCCACCCCCGCGAGCGGCAAGGGCGCCTCGGTCCTCTTCCACGACGCCGGCGGCGACCGCTCGCAGACCCTGAAGGCGCTGCCCGCGTACATCAAGAAGATGAAGGCCGCCGGGTACACCTTCACCACGGTCAGCGGCGCCCAGCAGCGGGCCGCACAGGCCTCCGGCACGGCAACGCCGTCCGGCGGCCCCGCCGGCACGTCCGATCCGGCGCAGGCCGTGCACCACACCGCGGACGCGGCCTCCGTCTGGGAGGGGCGCGGGCTGCTCGTGGCCGTCGCCGTGGCGGAGTGGACCGTACCGGCGCTGGCGACGCTCCTCGCGGTGGTCGGTGTCGCCGTCCTCGGCAGGTTCGGGCTCATGTTCTTCTTCGCCGGGCGCCACTACCGGCGGCGGAACCGGCGGCGGTTCTCCTGGGGGCCCGACGTGGTCCGCCCGGTGAGTGTCGTCGTGCCGGCCTACAACGAGAAGGAGTGCATCGCGGGCACGCTCACCTCACTGGCGGCGAGCACCCATCCCATCGAGATCGTCGTGGTCGACGACGGATCGACGGACGGGACGGCGGAGATCGCCGAGTCGCTCGGGCTGCCGCAGGTACGGGTGGTCCGCCAGGAGAACGCCGGCAAGTCCGCGGCGCTCAACAACGGTGTCCGCGCGGCCCGTCACGACCTGGTGGTGATGATGGACGGCGACACCGTCTTCGAACCCGACACCGTGGCGCGGCTGGTCCAGCCGTTCGCCGACCCCGGGGTCGGAGCGGTGGCCGGCAACGCCAAGGTCGGCAACCGCTCCACCCTGATCGGGGCGTGGCAGCACATCGAGTACGTCATGGGCTTCAACCTCGACCGGCGCATGTACGACCTGCTCGGCTGCATGCCCACGATCCCCGGCGCGATCGGGGCGTTCCGCCGCGAGGCGGTGCTCCAGGCCGGCGGGATGAGCGAGGACACGCTCGCCGAGGACACGGACATCACCATCGCCCTGCACCGGGCGGGATGGCGGGTCGTCTACGCCGAGCACGCCCGGGCGTGGACCGAAGCGCCCTCCTCCTTCGGCCAGTTGTGGCGTCAGCGCTACCGCTGGAGCTACGGCACCATGCAGGCGCTCTGGAAGCACCGCCGCTCGGTCACCGACCGTGGACCCTCCGGCCGGTTCGGCCGGATCGGAATGCCGCTGGTGGTGCTCTTCCAGATCCTGACCCCGCTCCTCGCCCCGCTCATAGACGTGTTCACGCTCTACGCGATGCTCTTCGTCGACTTCACGGGCTCGCTGCTGGCATGGCTGGCCGTACTCGGCGTCCAACTGGTCTGCGCGGCCTACGCGTTCCGGCTGGACCGGGAGAAGTACCGCTACCTGCTGATGCTGCCGCTCCAGCAACTCGCCTACCGGCAGATGATGTACCTGGTGCTGATCCACTCCGCCCTGACCGCGCTCACCGGCGGGCGGCTGCGCTGGCAGAAGCTGAAACGCACCGGTGCGGTGGGCGTCCCGGTCTCCCCCACGGAGGCGGGCCGGTGACCGGCACACACCGCAGGACGGCAACAGCGCCCCGGCCCACGGCGGATGCCCCGGCTTCCGGGGGACGTACGGCACGTCGGGCGGCGCGGAACGGGGGACGCGACCCGTACTTCGACGCCCTGCGCGCCCTGGCGCTCGTCCGGGTGGTCACCTACCACACCTTCGGATGGCCCTGGCTGGGGTTCGCCTTCCCGTCCATGGGCGTGATGTTCGCGCTCGCCGGTTCGCTGATGGCGCGCTCGCTGGAGCGGCCCGCATGGTCGGTGATCCGCGGCAGGATGCGCCGACTCCTGGTGCCGGTATGGGTGTTCGGGCTCCTGTTCGGCGCGGCGATGGTGTTGCACGGGTGGGCGCCGGGCCCGGACGCGCTGTACTGGGTGCTGCCGGTGGGCGACCCGCCGGGCAACGCCTGGGGCGAGCAGGGGTGGGCGGTGCTCTGGTACCTGCGGACCTATCTGTGGTTCGTGCTGCTCTCCCCCGTACTGCTGCGCCTCTTCTCCCGGTGGCCCCTGCCGGCCCTCGCCCTGTCGCTCGTCCCGGCGGTACTGCTGGGGACGGTGTGGCAGGTGCCGGACGACCGGCTGGGCAGCGGGATCAGCGATCTGTCGGTCTTCCTCTTCTGCTGGCTGCTGGGCTTCGCGCACCGCGACGGCACCCTGGACCGGCTCCGGCCCGGACGGGTCGCCGTGGTGGCGGCGGGGCTGATGGCCGCGGGCGCCTGGTGGGCGCTGACCCACCGGGCCGACGGGAGCTACGACCTGGACGACATCCCGCTCGCCCAGGCGCTCTGGTCGGGCGGATCGGTCGCGCTGCTGCTCCGGTTCCGCCCCGGCACCTCGGCCGCACCCGGGCGGGGCCGGTTCCTCGGGCGGGTGGTGCGCATCTTCAACTCCCGTGCCGTGACGATCTATCTGTGGCACGAGGTCGCACTGATGCTGAGCGTGGTGGTGATCGACCTGATGTGGCGGGTGCCGTCGATGGAGAAGCATCTTCCGCTGGGGAGCACGTGGTTCCAGTACGCGGTCGCCTGGCCGCTGATCGCCGCCGCCGTCGCCGTGTTCGGCTGGGTGGAGGACGTGGCGGCCAGGCGGTCGCCGAGGCTGCTTCCGTGAGAGCGCGGCCGCTGCCGGGTGAGCACGATCCCTGCCGTGACGGGCGGCCGCTTCCACGAAAGGTGGTCGCTTCCGTGAGAGCGCGGCCGCTGCCGGGGAAAGGCGGTCGCGCGGATCAGTGTGGCGTCGGCGCGGGCTCCAGGACGAAGACGGGGATCACCCGGTCCGTCTTCTTCTGGTAGTCGGCGTAGTCGGGGAACGCCTCGACCGCGCGCTCCCACCACAGGGCCTTCTCGTCCCCCGTCACCTCACGGGCGATCATGTCCTGCCGGACCGGCCCGTCCTGGAGCTCGACCCGGGGGTCGGCGGTGACGTTGTGGTACCAGACCGGGTGCTTCGGAGCCCCGCCGAGTGAGGCGACCACGGCATAGATGCCGTCGTGCTCGACGCGCATCAGCGCGGACTTGCGGATCTTCCCGCTGCGCGCGCCCTTGGTGGTGAGCACGACGACCGGCATGTCGCGCATCGTGGTGCCCTGCGTCCCGCCGGAGCTCTCGTACAACTCGACCTGGTCACGCACCCACTGGGTGGGGCTGGGCTCGTACTCGCCCTTGAGCGGCATGGTGTGTCCCGTCGTCGTTCGGTGCGGCCGTGCCGAACCTTCACCGTGCACGGCCGCGTCCATCATGCAGCGCCGACGCCCCGGCCGCCGCCCGGGAGCCGGTGTCCGGCGCGGCGCGCCACGCCACGCCGCGAGGTGCCGTGCCGGACACCGCCCGCCCGACAGGAATGGTCAGACACGGCCGAGCGCCGACAGGAGGGCGAGTGCCTCGGCCAGGCTGGTGGGGCGCAGCACGCCGTCCGGCTGATGGCCCGCCCAGCCGGGTCCTGCGAGCAGCACGGCCGGGGCGGTGCGGGCGCCGCGTACACCCCATTCGATGGAGGCGATCCGTTGGGCCAGCGGCCGGCTCGCCGTCGAACGGCCTTGCGACCAGAGGACGATGCTGGCCGGACCGGTGCGCCGGGCAGCCTCCTCCAGCGCCTCGACCGGCAGGGCCGCACCGAACATCCTTACGGGCAGGCCGCGTTGCATCAGTCCGGCGGTGAGCGCCTCCAGCGGCAGCGTGTGGTTCTCGTCCGGTGCACAGGCGAGCAGGGTGACGGCGGTGCCGCGTGCGGGAGTCGGGCCCATGGCGACGCGCCGGAGCGCGGTGGAGACGTGCCAGGAGAGCAGGTGCTCCACCTCGACGTACCGCTCGCCGGAGCTCTCCCATCTGCGGCCCACGGCGTTCAGGGTCG
Source organism: Streptomyces sp. NPDC001493 (assembly GCF_053597235.1). Taxonomy (NCBI): domain Bacteria; kingdom Bacillati; phylum Actinomycetota; class Actinomycetes; order Kitasatosporales; family Streptomycetaceae; genus Streptomyces; species Streptomyces sp. NPDC001493. Next base: position 148,354 of record NZ_JBSFHV010000001.1, on the reverse strand, counting down.
GCATGATGACCTCGTCCCAGGCGGCCACGAGCCCGTGCCGGTCCAGAGCGCGGGCGAGCAGCTCCTCCACCGCGCGCGCGTCCAGGCGGACGGCCGCCCGCGCGAGTCCCCGGGCTTCCGTGCGCCCGCGGCCGACCGGGAGGGCGCCGGGGGCGGTGGACGGGCGGGCCGGGGCGGGCCGCGACTGCCCGGCGATAGCCCCCGGGGGTGTACCCGCGGCACCCTGCGCGGCGGCGAGCGCGGCCCGGGCGGCCTCGGCCGGCGGCAGCCCGGAGCTGGTGAAGTCGCACATGCGCATGAGGAGTTCGACGTCGGCCGAGGTCCAGCGCCGGTGCCGGCCGCCTTCGCGTTCGGCCGGCCCGATGCCGTAGCGGCGCTCCCAGGAACGGAGGGTGGTGGGGGCGACGCCCAGCAGCCGCGCGACGGCTCCGGTGGTCAGTCCTCCGTCGTACCCGGCCGGGCGGGGGGCGCCGGCGCCGGGTACGTCCGCGCCCCCGGGGTCCGGCAGGTCCGCGCTCCCGGCTCCCGTCACGTCCGCGCTCCCCGGGTCCGGTGTTTCCGTACGCCCACGACTCGTTGCGTCCATGACCCCACGATACGACGCAGAAACGACGCATGTTGCCGCACCGGTGGGGAGTTGGGTTGTCTGGAACCACGGAACACCTCGGCACCGGCGGGCCGTTGGCGTTCCGGACCGGGTGGCGGTGCGGCCTTGGGGGCCCTCTGCCGCCCGGGCCCTGGGGCTTCCCGGGCTCGGAACCTCCCCGGTCCTGGGCTCCCGGGCTTCCGGGTTCCCGACGAGGAGGGACACCGATGACCGCAGTCGACGTACCGGTGGGGCAGCGCGCGGCGCAGGCGCCGGTCCGCACGCCCGCGCAGGAGCGTAGCGAGGACGAGGACCGCGCCGCAGCAGAACTGGCGGATGGGCTCCTCAGAGGTGACGCCGACTCATTCGCCCGGATCTTCCAGCGGTGGGGCACCCTGGTCCACACGCTGGCCGCGCGCTCCCTCGGCGACGCCCGCGAGGCCGAGGACGTCACCCAGCAGGTGTTCCTGGCGGCGTGGCGGGGGCGCGCGGGGTACCGCCCGGAGCGCGGGCCGCTGCCCGGGTGGCTGGTCGGCATCACCCGGCGCAAGGTCGCCGATGCCCTGGCAGCGCGCACCCGGCGCGGCGAGCTGGCCGCCGCGTCCGCCGCGCGGGAACAGGTGCGCGGCACCGAGGGGGCCGGGCCGGAGACCGCCGTGCTCGACCGGGTGCTGGTCGTCCAGGAGTTGTGCAAACTCCCCGCGGTGCAGCGGCACATCCTCTGCATGGCCTTCTTCGACGACCTCACCCAGGTGCAGATCGCCGAACGGACCGGCCTTCCGCTGGGGACCGTCAAGAGCCACGCCCGCCGGGCCCTGGTGCGGATGCGCCGGTCGCTCACGGCCGCCGCCCCGGAGGCGCGCTGACAAGGCGCCACCCGCCCGGTGTCGTGTCCGCCTTCGCGGAACGGCCGCGGGTGCGTCCGGCGGGCGGTCCCGGGGGGAAGCAGGTCCTGAGGGAGGTGCACATGGCGCACCATGTCCACGAGGACGACCTGACGGAGCTGGCTCTCGGCCACCGGTGCGCACGCGACGGCCCCGCGGTGGAGCACCTTCGCCGGTGCGCGGACTGCCGTGCCGAGTTCGAGGCGCTCGGTGCCGTGGTGGCGGCCGCCCGCGCGGTGACCGCGGCAGACCTTCCCCTCCCGCCGCCGCAGGGGGTGTGGGAGGCGATCACCGCCGAGATCGGCCGCTGAGGGGAAGGGCCGGCGTGCCACGGACGGACCGGGAAGCGGTGTCGCGCGGCCCCACGCCCCTGAGCGCATCCGACGCGCGACACCCGCGCGTCGGATGCGTCCGGGGGGCCTCCGGCTGCGGAAGTATCGGCGGCAGCACCGGCTCGGCCTCGGACGACGGCCCGTACGGCCGGTGCGCCGTGCCGCCACCCGACCGCGGACGGCCCGAGAACACCCGCCCGTCCGTCCCTGCCGGAGGAGGAGAGCGTCCCCCTTGCCGTACGCCGACGTGGTCATCGTGGGCGCCGGAGCGGCCGGCCTGTCGCTCGCGTACCGCCTGTGCGCACCGGGCGCGCGGGTGCCGCTCTCCGTCCTCTTGGTCGACGCCCCGCCGGGGCCGCTCCGGCCGCCGCCCCGCACCTGGTGCTTCTGGGAACCGCCGGGCGGCGAGTTCGACGCGGCGGTGTCCGCGTCGTGGCAGCGGCTCCGGGTGCGCGCCGCCGACGGCTCGGCCACGGTGGCGGTGGCGTCCCCGCTCCGGTACAAGATGCTCCGGTCCGACGCCTTCACGGGGCTGGTGGACCGGAGGCTGGAATCGGCCGGGGACTTCGGGCGCGTGGAGCTGGCCGTACGGGCGGTGCGCGACGCGGCCGGGGGCGGCGGTGAGGTGGTCGGCGAGGACGCCCGGGGCCGCCGTACCGTCGTGACCGGGCGGTACGTCTTCGACTCTCGCCCGCCCGGCCGTATGCCGGCCGCCAGGACCACGCTCCTCCAGCACTTCACCGGCTGGTTCGTGCACACCGGGCGACCGGTGTTCGAGCCGGACACCGCCGATCTCATGGACTTCCGGACCCCGCAGCCGCGCCACGGCCTGTCCTTCGCGTACGTGCTCCCGCTGGACGCGCGCTCGGCCCTGGTGGAGTACACGGAGTTCTCCCGCGCCCCGCTCGAACCGGCCGCGTACGCAAGGGCGTTGGACCATCATCTCCGCGAGGTCATCGGCGCGTCGCCCTACCGCGTGTCCGCCACCGAGCACGGTGTCATCCCCATGACGGACGGGCGCTTCCCGCCACGCGCCGGACGGTCGGTGTTCCGCGTCGGTACGGCGGGCGGTGCCACCCGGCCCTCCACCGGCTACACGTTCAGCGCCGTGCAGCGCCAGACCCGGTCGCTGGCGGCGGCGCTGCGGGCGGGAGAGCCGCCGCGGACGCCGTCCCCCTACCGCGCCCGGTCCCTTGCCATGGACGCGGTCATGCTGCGGGCCCTGGACACCGGGCGGGTGGACGGTGCCGCCTTCTTCACCGGTCTCTTCCGCTCGGTTCCCCCCGCGCGACTGCTCCGCTTCCTGGACGGATCGGCCCCGCTGCGCGAGGAGTTGCTCGTCGGGCTCCGCACTCCGGTTGTCCCGATGCTCCGGACCGTCGCCGAACTCCCCTTCCGTACACGCCGGTTCTCCCCCGAGCCCACCGTCCCCGCCTCCCCCGTCCCCCCGCCTGCCCGATGAGGAATGACCACGCCATGACCCTGCTGCACGACGCCGAGCTGTCCTCCGCGTTCGACCACGCCTCCCTCGCCTACGACCGCCTGGTGGCCGCCAACCCCGGCTACCACGCCCATCTGCGCCGCTCGGCCCGCCGGCTCGGGCTGCCGCACGGCGGGGCGGGGCTCCGGGTGCTCGACCTGGGATGCGGCACGGGCGCCTCCACCGCGGCCCTGCTGGCCGCCGCTCCGTACGCGGAGATCGTGGCTGTCGACGCGTCGGCGGGCATGCTCGCGCAGGCGGCCGCGAAGGAGTGGCCCGCCCACGTCAGGTTCGTGCACTCCCCGGTGGAGGCGCTGGCGGACGGTGCGGGAGCGGGCCCCGGGGGTGCGGTCGGCGGGGATACGGTCGGCGGCGGTGCGGTCGGCGGCCGTTTCGACGCGGTGTTCGCCGCCTATCTCTTCCGCAACGTCACCGATCCGGACGCCGTGCTCCTCTCGGTCCGCGAACTCCTCTCCCCGGGAGGCCGGTTGGCGGTGCACGAGTACGCCCTGTCGGAGGGCCGGACGCACCGGTCGCTGTGGAGCGCGGTCTGCCGCTCGGTGGTGATGCCGCTGGGCCGGGCGGCCGGGGACGGGGAGCTCTACCGCCATCTGTGGCGCAGCGTGCTCGACTTCGACACGGCGCCGGCCTTCGCCGAGCGGATCGGCCGGGCCGGTTTCGAGGGAGCGCGGGTGCTGCCGCTGCCCGGCTGGCAGACCGGCATCACCCACACCTTCGTCGCCCGGGCGCCCCGCCGGTCCGAGGACGCCGCGTGAGGCGGCCGGGAGCCGGGGTGCCGGACGGCCGCCGTGCGCCGGACCCCCGGCGGCACGGCCGTGACCGGCGGGCGGAGGTGCTCCGGGCCCCGGAGGGCCGCGCGCGGTTCGACGGCGGGGCCCCGTCGGTCGCGGTCGTCGGCGGCGGCATCGCGGGGCTCGCGGCGGCGACCCTGCTGGCCGAACGCGGCGCGCGGGTCACGCTCCACGAACGGGAGGCGATGCTCGGCGGCCGGCTCGCGGGGTGGTCCACCGAGCTGGCGGACGGTTCCTCGGTCACCATGAGCCGGGGCTTCCACGCCTTCTTCCGCCAGTACTACAACCTGCGCGGGCTGCTCCGCCGGGTCGATCCCGGGCTGGAGTCGCTCACCGCCGTGCCGGACTATCCGCTGCGGCACAGCGGCGGGATGTACGACAGCTTCGCGCGGGTACCGCGCACGCCTCCGCTCAGCGCGATGGGGTTCGTCGCCCTCAGCCCCTCCTTCGGGGCGCGCGATCTGCTGCGGATGAACCCGCGCGCCGCGCTGCCGCTGCTCGACGTACGGGTACCCCAGGTGTACGAGCGGCTGGACGGGGTCAGCGCCCGCGACTTCCTGGCCCGGGTCCGCTTCCCCGAAGCCGCGCACCACCTGGCCTTCGAGGTGTTCTCCCGGAGCTTCTTCGCCGATCCGGGCGACCTCTCCGCCGCCGAGCTCGTGCTGATGTTCCACATCTACTTCCTCGGCTCCAGTGAGGGGCTGCTCTTCGACGTACCGGCCGAACCGTTCCCGCAGGCGCTCTGGGACCCGCTCCACGGATACCTGGAGAAGCACGGGGTACGGGTGCGGACCGGGTCGGCGGTGGAGAGCGTGACCCCCTCCGCCGACGGCGGGCTCGACGTCACGGCGGACGGCCGGACGGCCCACCGGGACGCGGTGGTGCTGGCGCTCGACTCCGGCGGGCTGCGCCGGCTGGTCGCGGCCTCGCCCGGGCTCGGCGACGGCCGGTGGCGCGGCCGGCTGGCGAGGCTGCGTACCGCCCCGCCGTTCCTGGTGTCACGGCTCTGGCTGGAGCGGCCCGTGGCGGCGGACCGCCCGGGCTTCCTCGGCACCAGCGGGTACGGTCCGCTGGACAACGTGAGCGTCCTCGAACGCTGGGAGGGCGAGGCCCTGCGCTGGTCCCGCCGCACCGGCGGTTCGGTGGTGGAGCTGCACGCGTACGCGGTGGCACCGGACGCCGACCGGGAGTCCGTACAGGCCGAGGTGGTACGCCAGTTGCACCGGATCTACCCGGAGACCTCGGGGGTGCGGGTGGTGGACTCCCGGCACGAATGGCGGGCGGACTGCCCGCACTTCCCGGTGGGCGGCTACCGCGACCGTCCCGCCGTACGCACCCCCGACCCGGCCGTCGTGGTCGCCGGCGACCTGGTCCGTACCGAGCTGCCGGTCGCCCTGATGGAACGGGCCGCCACCAGCGGGTTCATGGCCGCGAACGCCCTGTTGGCCGACTGGGGGGTGCGGGGCCAGACCCTGTGGACGGTGCCGCGCGGCGGGCGATCCGCCCTGCTGCGGCAACTCGCGCGGCTGGGAACGGCGTAGGCCGTGTCCCGCCGGGCGGCCTGCGCCTGCGCCTGGCGGGAATCCGCGGACACCGCCCGGGGAGCAGCCCTCAGGACATTCGGCTGGATCAGGCCGGTCGCAATCGGTTCATGGACGCCCAATGCGGGTCGTCGAAATGCCTTCCGGGACGAACCGTCCCGGAACGTGGGAATCGTGCACCACTTCCCGGACCCACTGCCATCTCCCTCTGGGGACAAACCACTTTGTCGTTAGGATTCGGCAATGACTACCGACTTTCCCCTCTCCCGGACGACGAATCCCACCCCTGAGGCCGAGCGCGCGAACATCCTCGCCGCACCGGGATTCGGCCGTTTCTTCACCGACCACATGGCCTCGGCGGTGTGGACCCCGGCGAGCGGTTGGCAGGACCACAAGATCGGCCCGCTGGTGCCGTTCTCCCTGCACCCCAGCGCGGCGGTGCTGCACTACGCGCAGGAGATCTTCGAAGGCATGAAGGCCTACCGCCACGCCGACGGCAGCGTCTGGCTGTTCCGTCCGGACGCCAACGCGCGCCGTTTCGCCCGCTCCGCCGCTCGGTTGGCGCTGCCTCAGCTGCCCGAGGAGGACTTCCTCGCCAGCGTCGAGGAGCTGGTGCGTGCGGACGAGGCCTGGGTCCCGACGGCCACCGGTGAAGAGAGCCTCTACATCAGGCCGTTCATGTTCGCCTCGGAGGCGTTCCTGGGCGTGCGGCCCGCCGCCCAGGTGACCTACTCGGTCATCGCCAGCCCCGCCGGCCCCTACTTCTCCTCGGGTGTCACCGGCGTCACGCTGTGGATCAGCAGCGAGTACACCCGCGCCGCCAAGGGTGGTACCGGAACGGCCAAGTGCGGCGGCAACTACGCCGCGAGCCTGGCCGCGCAGATCGAGGCGCAGGAGCACGGCTGCGACCAGGTCATGTACCTGGACAGCGCGGGTGAGGACAACCTGGAGGAGTCCGGCACCATGAACGTGTGCCTGATCACCGCGGACGGCCGCCTCGTCACCCCCGCGCTCGGCACGATCCTGGAGGGCGTCACCCGGGACACCGTGCTGAGCCTGGCCGCGGACTTCGGGCTGACCCCCGAGGAGCGGTCGATCAGCCTGGGCGAGCTGAGGTCGGGGGCCGCGGACGGCAGCATCACCGAGGTCTTCGCGGCCGGCACGGCCGCGGTGATCACGCCGATGGTCGGATTCAAGGGCGAGGGTTACGAGTTCACCGTCGGGGACGGCACTCCCGGCAAGCACACCATGGCGCTGCGCGACCATGTCCTGGACATCCAGTACGGTCGCGCCGAGGACAAGCACGGCTGGATGCGGCGCGTGGTCTGAGCCCCCGCACCGGGTGGCGGCCGAGGAGCCCGGACCGGCTCCCCAAGGGCTGTCCCGCAATTCCCGCGATTCCCGACGGGCGCGGAATCACGGGACAGCCCTCAGGAAACGAAGGAGATGGCACCGTTGACCTCGGCCACTCAGGTCGCCCGCACCGCCAGGAGGTTCACGGGACGGGTGTCCGGGGCTCTCGGGCACCCGTCGGCCGCGGAAGGGCCACATCTCTGGTCCCTGAGCGCCGATGACGGACTGATCGACGAAAGCGTGCTGGACGGCGCCGAGTTGGCGCGGGCGGCGGGCATGAAAGGGACGCGGCGGCGGGAGTACCTCGCGGCCCACACGGCCCTTCGCCTCCTGCTGGGCGGGTACTTGTCCATGGAGCCGGAGGACGTCCGGTTCGTCCGGCACAGCTGTCCGTGCTGCGACGGGCCGCACGGCAGGCCCGCGGTACCGGGGGACCCGGTGCACTTCTCGCTGAGCCACAGCTGCGGAGAGGTGTTGCTGGCGTTCGCCGCCGCTCCGGTGGGTGTGGACGTCCAGAAGGTGCCCGGCCTCAGGACGGCCGACCGGACGGCGGATCTGCTGACCCCGCTGGAACAACGCGAGCTGGCCGCTCACGACGCGGCGACCCGCCCGACGGCCTTCGCCCGGGTGTGGGCGCGCAAGGAGGCATATCTCAAAGGACTGGGCACCGGATTCGGCCGCGAGGCGTCGTCGGATCACGTCGGAGCCGGCGAAAGGGCTGTTCCCCCCTTCGGCTGGGCGCTCCATGACATCACGTCAAAAACGGGATATGCCGCTGCGGTCGCCGTGAAACTCTGAGTTCCCCCGGTGAAGGGAACAAGCGGCAAGAACTACTGCTCACCCATGCCTCGACAAGATCGCGCAAGCGCTCCAGGATAGAACCCCGGTGGCGATTCGCCTTCCTGGGAGGGACATTGGACGACATCCGTACTGATCACGTCGCGATCGTCGGCATGGCCGGCAGATTCCCGCAGGCTCCGGATCTGCACTCGTTCTGGGATCTGCTGATCAACGGCCGTGACGCGGTGGGGCAGGTACCGGCGGACCGCTGGGACCCGGCGGACGTGGTCGATCCGACCCGGGAGATCCAGAGCGTCGGCGGCTTCCTCGACGGGGTGGACCTGTTCGACGCGGAGTTCTTCGGGATCTCGCCGCGCGAGGCCGAAGTGCTCGACCCGCAGCAGCGGCTGATGCTCGAAACGGTGTGGCGGGCCCTGGAGGACGCGGGTGAGCCGGCCTCCGGGCTGCGCGGTTCGCGCACCGGGGTGTACATGGGCGGCCTGTGGCACGACTACGAGCTGCTCCGCAAGGATGCCGGGGCGGGTGCGACCCAGCACAGCATCGTCGGCAGTTCGCTCGACATCCTCTCCTCCCGGGTGTCCTACGTGCTCGGACTGACCGGGCCCAGCCTCACCGTCGAGAGCAGTTGTTCGTCCTCGCTGGTGGCCCTGCACCAGGCGTGCCAGGCGCTCCGGTACGGCGAGGTCGACGCGGCGTTCGTCGGTGGGTCCAATCTGATGCTGACGCCGGAAGTGACCGTCGGGCTCACGCACTTCGGCGGCTTGTCGCCGACCGGTCGCTGCCACGCCTTCGGTGCGGGGGCGGACGGCTTCGTCCGTGGCGAGGGCGTGGCCGCGGTGTATCTGAAGACGCTGGACCGGGCGCTGCGCGACGGCGACCGGGTACGTGCCGTGATCGTCGCCAGCGCGGTGAACAACGACGGCGGCGGGGACAGTCTGGTGACGCCGAATCCGGCGGCTCAGCGCGATCTCCTGCGCCGGGCGTACGGCTCCGGAGCGGTACCCCTCGACAAGCTCGCGTACGTCGAGGCGCACGGTACCGGCACGGTGCGGGGCGACACGGCCGAGGCGTCCGCGCTGGGCGAGGTGCTGGGCAGGGCCCGTGAGGCCGGCCCGCTGCACATCGGATCGGTCAAGACCAACATCGGCCACCTCGAACCGGCCGCGGGCCTGGCCGGGGTGATCAAGTCGGTGCTGGCGCTGGAGCACGGCGTCGTACCCGCCAGCCTGCACGCCGAGGAGCTGAACCCGGCCATCGACTTCGAGGGACTGGGCCTCGCCGTCGCCAGGAAGCCCCTGCCGCTCGCCCCGGACAGTCACATCGGGGTCAACTCCTTCGGCTGGGGCGGCACCAACGCCCACGCGGTCCTGACCGGCCCGCCGCCGGCGGCGCGCACCGGACCCGGCCAGTCGTCCGGAGCCGCCGCGTCGTCCGAGCAGGCCCAGCCGTCCGAGCAGGCCCCGTCCTCCGGACCGGCCCCGTCGTCCGAGCCGTTCCTGGTGCCCCTCAGCGCCCACACCGAGTCCGCTCTGGTCCGACGGGCCGAGGACGTGCGCGAGCGGATCGACGCGGGCGTGTCCGCCCGGGAGCTGGCCGGGACGCTGGCATGGCACCGCGACCACTTCGCCGAGCGGCGCGCCCTGATCGGCCCCGAGCTGTTCGAGGCCGCCGCGGGCCGGGCACGGGAGGTCGGGAAGGTCGCGTTCGTCTTCCCGGGACAGGGCGCCCAGTGGGCCGGGATGGGCGCGGGCCTCTACGGGCACGACACCGCGTTCACCCGTGCCATGGACCGGTGCGCCGAGGCGCTCGCCCGGCACGTCGACTGGGACGTACGCGCCCTGGTGACCGGCGCCGACCTCTCGTCGGCGGTGGACCGGGTACAGCCGGCGCTGTGGGCCATGTCGGTCTCGCTCGCCGCCGCGTGGACCGACACCGGGGTGCGGCCCGATCTCGTACTGGGCCACAGCCAGGGCGAGATCGCCGCGGCCACGGTGGCCGGGGCGCTCTCCCTGGAGGACGGCGCCCTGGTCGTCAGTCGGCGCAGTGAACTCCTGCGGCGGGTCGCCGGGCAGGGCCGGATGCTGGCGGTGGACCTGAGCGCCGCCGAAGCGCTGGCCGCACTGGAGGGCTTCGAGGGCCTGGTCGAACTGGCCGTGCACAACGGCCCCCGTTCCTGTGTGCTGTCCGGGGACGCGGACTCCGTCCTGCTGCTCAAGGAGATCCTTGAGGCCGACGAGGTGTTCTGCCGCCTGGTGGATGTCGACTACGGCTCGCACAGCCCGCAGATCGACTCCCTGACCGAGGTGATCCGGTCGGCGCTGGCACCGGTACGCCCCCGCCGCGGGCACCTGCCGATGATGTCGACCGTGGATCTCGCCGACCTCGACGGCACCGAGGTGGACGCCGGGTACTGGGCGAGGAACCTGCGGAGCCGGGTCCGGCTCGCCGAGGCGGTGGAGCGGCTGCTCGACCACGGCGTGACGCACTTCGTCGAGGTCAGCCCCCACCCCGGACTCGGGACGGCGCTGCGGCAGATCGGCGGGGCCCGTGCCGAGCCGCCGGTCGTGCTCGGCACCCTGCGCCGCCGCGAGGGCGGCCACCGGGACCTGCTCCGTGCCTTCGGCGAGGCGTACGTCTCGGGGCTGGACGCCCGCGGGCCGCGGCCCGTGGGCCGTCCGTCGGAGGCCGTACCGCCGTACCCGTTCCAGAGCGTGCGGCACTGGGTGAAGCCGGCCAGGGGGCGTGGCGCGGCGAACGGCCGGCTGGCGCTGTCGCTCGCGCCGTCGACGGCGCACGGCGTGTGGGAGAGCACCGTCCCGCTCGCCGTGGAGGCACACCCCTGGCTGGCCGATCACCGCGTGCACGACCTGGTCCTCTTCCCGGCCGGCGGCTGTCTGGCGCTGCTCCAGCACGCGTTGGCCGGCCAGGCGGACGGACCGGTCCTGCTGCGGGACGTCGAGCTGCCCTCGGCGCTGGTGCTGGGTGACGAGCCCGCCGGGCTCGCCGTCACCTGGCGGCGCGGAGCCGGTGACGCGGGCGTGCTGACGGTGGCGTCCGCCCACGAGACGGGGTGGACCCGGCACTGCCGGTCCCGCGCTTCCTGGGGGGCACCGGCGGAGTTCCGGGCCTTCCCGGAGCATCTGCTCGACGTGGCGGCCCTGGACGCCGACGCGTTCTACCTGCGCTGCGCCCGGCGGGGTCTGGACTACGGACCGGCGTTCCGGTCGGTGACACGGGCGTACGCCGGAGACGGCGAGGCGCTGGTCGAGCTGGAACTTCCGGCGGGAAGCCGTTCCGGAGATCTCGTGGGGGCGCTGCACCCAGTGCTGTGGGACGGTGTCCTCCAGGCTGCCCTCGCGGCCGGTGACGGGCCGTCGGTCCCGGTGGCGATCGGTTCGGCGCTGGTGTCCGCCACCGGCGCGAGCCGGTTGTGGGTGCACGCGCGCCGTCGGGGGGACGGCTTCGACCTCGACGTGTTCGACGCGGACCGCACTCCGGTCGGCCGCGTCGGCGGGCTGGTGCTCGCCGAACTGCCGGTCGAATCCGGGCAGGACGACATCGCCGCGGACATCTACCGGATGGTCTTCGAACCGTGCGAGCGCCGGGAGAGGGACGCACCCGTCGGGACGGTCGCCTGCCGGCGGACGGATCTGCTGCCGGACGCGGTGGGGCTCGACGCCTTGGCCGAGGCCGGCACGGTGGTGTTCGTCGCACCGGAGGACGGGCCGGCGGGCCTCGTCGAGCTGACCGCTCTCATCCGGAGGTGCCTCGACGAGAACCCGTCGGTCCGGCTGGTCGCCGTGGTGCGCGAGGGCGATCCCGGAGCCGGTCTCTACCCGGGCTTCCTCGCCGTCGTCCAGGCCGAGTACCCGCAGCTGGGCGCCCGGTTGATCGAGGTGGACCAGTTGTCGCCGGACTCGGCGGACGAGCTGGCGGAGGAGTTGGCGGCGACCGAGGACAGGGTGCGCCTGCGCAAGGGCGAGCGGCTGGTCGGACGGCGTTCGCAGGGCGGCCCGCCGGAGACCCCCGCGCCCTGGCGCACCGGTACGGGTACCCAGGCGTTCCGTCTGGAGGTGGCCAGGCCGGGGAGCCTCGACACGCTCCAGCGCCGGCCCCTGGACCGGTCGGCCCCGGCCGCCGGGCAGGTCGAGATCGCGGTGGAGGCGGCCTCGGTCAACTTCATCGACGTGATGAAGGCGATGGGCGTCTACCCGGACGAGTCCGCCGACCGCGAACTGCTGGGGCTCGACTGCGCGGGCACCGTGACGGCCGTCGGCCCTGAGGTGACCGGGATCCTGGTCGGTGACCGGGTCGTCGCGGGCGGCTTCGGTTCGCTGGCCAGCCACGCCACGGTGGACGCACGGCACGTGGTGCCGCTGCCCCCGGGGCTGAGCCCCGTACAGGCGGCGGCGCTGCCGATGGTGATGGTGACGGCCTGGCACGCGCTGATCGACGTGGCGCGGATCGAGGCCGGGGAGACCGTGCTGATCCACTCGGCCACAGGCGGGCTCGGCCTCGCCGCCCTGCAGGTCGCTCGGTCGGCCGGAGCCACCGTGATCGCCACGGCGGGGACCGAGGAGAAACGCGCCCGCCTGCGTGGACTGGGCGTCGAGCACGTCTTCGACTCCCGGGGGCTCGACTGGGCCGACGGGGTGCGTGCCGCCACCGGTGGCCGGGGCGTGGACGTCGTCCTCAACTCGCTGGCGGGGGCCGCCATCGCGGTCGGGCTGGAAGTCCTGGCGGAGGACGGCAGGTTCGTGGAGGTCGGCAAGCGCGACATCTACGCGGACACCTCCGTCGATCTGGGCGCGTTCGCCAAGTCGCTCGCTTTCACCGCCGTGGACATCGCCGGAATGCTGCGCCGGCGTCCCGAGCGGTTCGCCCGTGTGCTGCGGGCCGTGTGGGACCGGGTGGAGAGCGGTGTGCTGGCGCCGCCCGAGGTCCGGGAGTGGAGCTTCGCCGAAGCGGAGACGGCTTTCCGGACCATGTCTCGGGGCGAGCACATCGGCAAGGTCGTGCTCACCGCTCCCGGCGAGTGCTCCACCGTGGTTCCGAAGCCGCTGCCGGGCGGCCGTTTCCGGGCCCGGGGAAGCTACCTGATCACCGGCGGCCTCGGCTCGCTCGGTCTCTCCCTGGCGGAGTACCTGGCGGAGAACGGCGCGGGCGCGATCGCCCTGCTGGGCCGGTCCGCGCCCCGTGACCCGGACCGGATCGACGCCCTGCGCGCCCGTGGCGTCCACGTCGGCGTGTGGTCGGGCGACGTGGCCGACCGGGAGCGCATGCGTGCGGTGCTGGACGAGATCCGGGAGACGCTGCCTCCGCTGCGCGGTGTCTTCCACGCCGCGGGCGTCCTCGACGACGCCACCCTGGGCAGTCTCGACGCCGCGCGGATCGAACGGGTGCTGCGCCCGAAGACCGACGGCGCCCGGGTGCTGCACGAGCTCACCGCCGCCGACGGGCTGGACCTCTTCGTGCTCTTCTCGTCGGCCGCCGCCTTCGTCGGTACCGCCGGCCAGGCGGCCTACGCCGCGGCCAACAGCGGCCTGGACGCGCTGGCCGCCGAGCGCCGGGCGGTGGGCCTGCCCGGTCTGAGCGTGCAGTGGGGGCCGGTGGCCGACGTGGGCCTCGCGGCCCGCGCGGCCGGTCGCGGTGACCGTCTCGCCGACCGCGGTATGGGCAGCCTCCCCGTCGATGCCTGCTGGCGGGCACTGCGGTCGTTCATCGAGAGCGACGAGGCGGTGGTGGCCCATGTCGCGCTCGACGCGCGGCGGTGGCTGGAGACGTATCCCGCGGCCGCCGCACTGGCCAGCTGGCAGTCGCTCGCGACGGCCGAGCGGGCCGCGGTGGAGGGCGGGCTGCGCGAGGTGCCGCCCGAGCAGCGGCGGCCCCTGCTGGAAGAGGCGGTGCGCGGTGAGGCGGCGCAGGTGCTGCGCGTCGATCCCGGCCGGCTGGACCGGGAGGTACCGCTGAAGGCGCTCGGCCTGGACTCCCTGATGTCTCTGGAGCTCCGCAACAGGCTGGAGACCTCGCTCGGGCTGCGGCTCAGCCCGACGCTGCTGTTCAAGTACGGCACGGTGGCCCGTCTGGGTGTGGCCCTGTCGGAGCTGTTCGACACGATGGAGGCGGAGACCCATGGATGACCGGCCGATCCTCACCACGGCGGAGGTCCGCGCGCTGCTGAGGGAGTTCATGCCGGACCGGCAGGGCATCGATGTCGCCGAGGTGACACCGGACGGGGTGCTGTTCACCACCGACGCGGAGAGCCTGTCGGTCCGGCCCGGAGGTACGGTCTCCGGACCCGCCATCTTCGCCTTCGCGGACGTGTCGGCGTACCTGACCGTGAGCGCCTACCTGGGCAGGACGCCGGCGGCGGTGCTGAGTTCGAGCAGTATCAGCTTTCTGGAGGCCGTCGAGCCGGGTCCGCTGCGCGCCAGGATCGAGCCGGTGCGCATCGGCAGGCGGACCGGGGTCTTCACGGCGTGGGTCGAGGACGAGCAGGCGCGCCGGGTCGCCATGGCGACGCTGCACTTCTCCTTCCCCGGTCGCCGGGGAAGGAGCGGCACAGTCGGCGCGGTGGGCGCGGTGGGCGCGGTGGGCGCGGTGGGCGCGGTGGGCGCGGTCGGCGCGGTCGGCTGACGTCGCGTCACACCGGGAAGTGGGAGCGGATCGCTCCGGGCGTCACACCGGACGTACGGAGTACGAGATCCGCTCCCACGGATAGGCCGGCAGGGAGACGACCGCGCGCCCGGTCCTCTCGTCCTGAGGCGGCGTCCCGTCCGCGTCCAGGGTCCGTACGCGGGGGTCGTCGTCGCCCTTCGCCAGTGCGGTCAGCGCGGCGCGGGCGTCGTCCGTACTGTCCGCGCTGATCCAGACCGCGTGGCGGAGCCGGGTGCGGCCGTACGTGACGGTGTGGGCGAACGCGGGATAGGGGTGGTCCGCCACCTCGTCCGCCCAGCGGGCGGCCAGGACGCGCAGGGCCGGGACGGTGTGCGCGCTCACGAGGAAGCCGTCGAGGAAGCCGTCCGCTTCGTCCCCGTCCGGGAGCTGTCCGCCGTGGGTGGCGGTGCGTGGGGCGGCGTCGATGCCGGTGCGTAGGGCCGTGTCGGTGTCGGTGTCGGCCGAGAGGACGACATGGGCGTTGGTTCCGCTCATGCCGAACGAACTGACGGCCGCGCAACGGCCCGACGACGCCTCCCAGGGAACCGTCCCGGTCGGCACGGTCATGCCGCTGTCGCCGAGGTCGATCCGCGGGTTCAGGGTCTCGAACTGTGCCTGGCGCGGAATCTGCCGCCGTTCCAGGCACAGGACGGCCTTGATCAGTCCCAGTACCCCCGCGGCCGCCTCGGTGTGCCCCAGGTTCGCCTTCACGGATCCCACGTGCCACCGCTGCCCGGTGCGGCCGAGCGCCATCCGGGCGGCTTCCAGCTCGATCGGGTCGCCCAGCGGGGTGCCGGTGCCGTGTGCCTCCAGATACCCGATGTCGGCGGCGGTCAGCCCGGCGCCGGCCAGCACCGATTCGATCAGCCGGCTCTGCGCCAGTACGTTGGGCGCGGTGAAGCCGGAGGAGCGGCCGTCCTGGTTGACGCCGGTGCCCTCGATCACGGCGAGGATCCGGTCGCCGTCCTTCCGCGCGTCGGACAGCCGCTTGAGCACCACCGCCCCGCACCCTTCACCGCGTACGAAACCGTTGGCGCGTGCGTCGAACGGACGGCACCGGCCGTCCGGGGACAGCGCCTCGGTGCGCCCGATCTCAGCTGTGGAGCGGGGCGCGAGAACCAGGTTGACTCCGCCTGCCACCGCCACGTCGCAGTCGCCCGCCACCAGGGCACGGGCCGCCGTGTGCACGGCGACCAGGGAGGACGAGCAGGCGGTGTCGATCGCCATGGCCGGACCCTGGAAGCCGAGGGTGTAGGCGATGCGGCCGGCGGCGAAGCAGTGGCCGTTGCCGATCAGCCAGGAGGAGCTGGGCTCGCTCTCCGCCCAATGGCGGTAGTCCTGGCCGGTGATGCCGACGAATACGCCGGTCGACTCCGCGGCCCGCGCGGGCGGAATCGCCGCGTCCTCGAAGGCTTCCCAGACCACTTCGAGGAGCAGGCGGTGCTGCGGGTCGAGATTCCTCGCTTCCCGGGGGGAGATGCCGAAGAACTTCGCGTCAAAACCCAGCACGTCGTCCAGATATCCGCCGCGGGTGAGAAGTCCGTCCCACCCTCCCGGAAATGCGCGGCGGCGCTGTTCCGGCAATTCTCCGGTCAGATCCCGGCCGTCGGCCAAGGAATCCCAGTACGTTCTTCGATCGGTGATTCCGCCGGGTGCGCGAAGCCCCGTGCCCACGATGGCGACGCGTCGCTCTTCTCGCCGGCCGTCGAGTTGTTCGCGCAGGGTACGGATGGTTTCCATGGCCCGACGCAGTGGGCCGGAAGCGGTACCGGGATCAGGAGTTGAGGACATCGCCCGAGACGTTAGCAGCCGACCCGGCAGCTTGATAAGGGCTGTTCCGCGATCTTCGTCGGTCGGTTCGCGACGTCCGCATTCCGGATGCGCGCGTTCGCTCCGACACCGCGGAGAGATCACAGGACGGCCCTTAAATGCCCGTACCATCTGTCTGCCGACGAGAAAGAGAGGAAAGGGACCTCATCGGCGAGAAAGAGCGAAGTGGGAACAATTGACGCACCGTCCGCGGAGCCCGGACGTTGATCGTCTACGGACTCTGGCCCCGACAGCTCTCGGTGTGGCAGGGTGCTCGAGCGAGCTCGGGGGGCAATCCTCTGTGGGCTGAGATCGCATGACACATCGTCAGCGCACTGCCCGCACCTCCCGCCAACGACCTGCGAAGGGGTGAGGACGCTTGACGACTGCAATTCTGGACGACGAGGAAGTCGTGGTGCGCACGCCGGAGGAATTCCACCGGATGCCCCGCGATTACCAGAAGATGCTGATCAGTCAGATCACCATCAACACCGAGGGTGAGCTCTCGGGCGGCGACGACTACGCGCTGATGTTCCTGCCGCTCGCGCCCTCTTCTGAGGAGCGCCAGGTCTGCGCCGAGCGCGCCGCCGAGGAATACGACCACTACAAGATCGGCAAGCGGATTCTCGCCGATCTCGGCGTCGACACCTCCTACATGGAGTCCCAGAGCATCTCCGAGCGGATGCTGTTCGCCGACGACCGGATGCACACCTGCTCGACCTGGGCGGAACGCGGGGTCTACTCCTACATCGGGGAGGAGACCGCGATGGTGATGCTGCGCGAGTTCGCCGAGAGCAGCTACAAGCCCTGGGCCGAAGCGGTCCGCACGATCATCCAGGACGAGAAGATCCACATCGCTCACGGCGCCAGGGTCTGCCGCAACCTCGCCGAGACCGAAGAGGGCCGGGAGCAGCTCCAGGCGGCCCTCGACCGCCTGTGGCCGATGTTCGTCGGGATCCTGGGCAGCCCCAACACCAAGCGCTCCCAGGCGGTCGTGCGGTACGGCCTGCGAAAGACCACCAACGCCGAAGCCATCGAGTTGTGGCGCGAGAAGGTTCTGCCGCGCATAGCCAATCTCGGCCTGCGCGTACCCGAGTAGGTTGCGGAGACTGCCATGGCCATACCTGTAGCGATCACTCCCCGCCCGCCGTCGCGTGCGGAATCCAAGGCGCGTCTGCGCGAACTGCTCGCCGATCGGCCTGACTTCGCGGAGCGGCTCAAGGCGCTGCGCACCATGGGCATCCGTGTACGCGGGTGCGAGGTGCACCTCACCACCGCCTGCAACATCCGGTGCAAGGGCTGTTGGTACTTCGAGGGCGGTTTCGACACCGCCGTCCGGGAGACCTCGGACCCGGGCGTGATCCGGGAGTTCGCGCGGAAGCTCGCCGCGGACGGCGTCACCCAGGCCACCTTGATCGGCGGAGAGCCGACCATCGTCCTCGACCGGGTGCAGCCGTTCGTGGAGGAACTCCCCTACATCACCATCTCCTCCAACGGGCTGCGCCCGCTGCCGCGGGAGGGGTTCGAGAACGTCGCGATCGGCATCAGTCTGTTCGGCGGCGGTCCGCTCGACGACGAGCTGCGCGCGCACCGGCCGAACGGCTCCTCGTTCACCGGCCTGTTCGAGAAGGGGCTCAAGCACTACAAGGACGATCCCCGGGTGACGTTCGTCTTCGCGCTGACCGAAGAGGGACTGCCGTACGTGGAGCCCACGGTGCGGGCGATCCGTGACAACGGCAACGTGGTGACGTTCAACTTCTACAGCGCGCACGGCTCGGACCACCCGCTGCGGATCGACAACGAGCAGCGCACGCTGGGCGAGGCGCTCCGGGTCAAGGAGCTGTACCCCGACACGGTCGTCAGCCATCCGTACTTCATCGAGGCGCTGATCACCGGACGCGGCCACTGGGGCGCGCAGTTCGGCTACGACGTCTGCCCGAGCATCAGCGTCGACATGCCCGAGCACGAGCTGCGGGTGAGCAACGGCAACCCGGTGCTCGACGGATTCGCCGTCTACGGCGCGGACTACAAGACCCTGCAGTTCTGCTGCACTTCGGGCGACTGCGGCGGTTGCCGCGACAGTCAGGCCGTCTACAGCTGGTTGATGGTCAGCCTCAACCACTTCCTCGACAGCCCCCAGCGGCTGGAGACCTGGCTGGACCTGGCCGAGAGCTACTGGCGCCAGTGGGCCTGGTCCCAGGGCCAGTCCCCGCGTTTCAACCGCTGAGCATCACCGAACAGCATCACCGAGCATCAGAGAGAGAGCGACCATGTCCGCACCTGCAACCGCCGAGTCCGTACTCGACCTCATCCGCACCGAGCTCATCGAGTCGGGCGTCGAGGAGGAGACCATCTCCCCCGATGCCAAGTTCGACGACCTGGACATCGACTCCCTGGACGTGGGCGAACTGATGGCGACCGTCAAGCGCACGTACGGGGTCAGCATCCCGCGTGCCGAGCTCGCCGACGTGACCGTGGGTCAGCTGGCTGCCAAGATCACTGAACAGGCCGCCAGTTGACATCTGCGGTCGCGGTCACCGGCGTCGGCGCGGTCACCCCGCTCGGCGTCGGTGCCGCTGTACTGATCGACCGTCTCGCCGCCGGCGAGACCGGTCTGGGGGCGGGTGAGGGCCGCTGCGCGGAGTTCGACGCGGGGGATTTCCTGAGCCGCCGTGAGCGCAAGCGGAACGCCCGGTTCTCCCAGCTCGCGCTCGTCGCCGCCGAGGAGGCCCTGGAGCAGGCGGGCTGGCTCGCGGGGCTGCCGTATCCGGCCGAGCGCGTCCGCTGTGTCGTCGGCACCGGCCTCGGCGGCGTTCCGGAGGGAGCCCAGGGCGGTACCGCGTCCCCGTTGACGGTCCCGCTGATGATGTCCAACAGCGCGGCGGCCGCCCTGAGCACCCGCTACGGTCTGGGCGGCGAGTCCTTCGCCACCTCGGGCGCCTGTGCGGCCGGGGCGCAGGCCATCGGGGTGGCCCTGGGGGCGATCCGTCGCGGTGAGGCCGCGGCGGCGGTCGTCGGTGGCGCGGAGGCGGTGCTGCTGCCGCTCGTGCGGGACTCCTTCGCCGAGGCCGGGGCGCTGTCGCCGACGGGTCGCTGCGTGCCGTTCGACGCGGGACGCGACGGTTTCGTCATGGGCGAGGGCGCCGGAATCCTCGTGCTGGAGAGCGTCGAGGGAGCCCGGGCCAGGGGCGCCACGATCCTCGGACTGGTGCTGGGTTACGGCGCCAGTTCCGACGCCCACCACCTCACCGCGCCGGCCCCGGACGGGGTTCCGGCCGCCCGGGCGATCCGGCGGGCGCTGAGCGACGCGGGCGTCACCCCCGCGGAGCTCTGCTACATCAACGCCCACGGCACGGGCACCCTGCTGAACGACGAGGCGGAGATCCGCGCGTTGCGCCTCGCGCTCGGAGAGGCACTCGCGTCCGTGCCCCTCTCCTCCACCAAGGCCGCCACCGGGCACCTCTTCGGTGCCGGCGGGGCGGTGGAGGCCATCGCCACCCTCGGTGCGCTGCGCACCGGGATCGCTCCCCCGACCTACGGCCTGAGCGAGCCGGACGTCCGGCTGGGGGCGGTGGACCACCTCATGTCCGCCCGTCCGCTGAGTCCGGGTCCGAACCGCGCGGTCGGGCTCTCGGACTCGCTGGGCTTCGGCGGGCACAACGCCGTCCTCGTACTGGGAGCGCCATGAGCGGATTCGACTTCACCGGCCGCCGCTATCTGATCACCGGGGTGACCAACCAGGAATCGATCGCCTGGCACGTCGCGGCCGGACTCCAGCGGCAGGGCGCCGAGATCGTGCTCAGCTCCTTCGGACGTGCCGCCCGGATCACCCGGAAGGCCGCCCTGCGGCTGCCCGCCCCGCCGGACGTCATCGAACTCGATGTCACCGACGAGGCGGCCTACGCCACCGTGGCGAAGGAACTCACCGATCGGTGGGGCCGGTTGGACGGGGTGCTGCACAGCATCGCCTACGCCCCCGCCGACGCCGTCAGCGGCGCGTTCCTGGGTACGCCGGCGGCCAGCGCGCTGGCCGGTTTCCAGGTCTCCGCGTACTCGTTGCAACGGCTCACCGCCGCCCTCACTCCCCTGCTGACGGCGGGTGGCCGCGGCGGCAGCGTGGTGGGGATCACCGTGGACAGCGCCCGCGCGCTGCCCGGTTACGACTGGATGGGGGTGTTCAAGGCGTCGCTGGAGGCGGTCGCCCGCTACTTGGCGCTGCATCTGGGGCCCGACGGGGTGCGGGTCAACCTGGTCGCCTCCGGACCGCTGGAGACCCTGTCGGCGAAGGGTGTGGGGAGCTTCGACGCGCTGGCCGACCACTACGAGACCTGGGCGCCGCTCGGCTGGGACCGCTCGGACCCCGGACAGGTGGTCGGCGCGGTGCTGTTCCTCCTCTCCGACCTCGCCGGGCGCACGACCGGACAGGTGCTCCACGCCGACGGCGGTCTGCACGCCGTCTCCGCCGGCATCGGTGACCCCCCGCACCGTCCCGGGCCCGCTTCCGCGTAAGCCCGTTCGCCCTTCGTGCCCCACGGACCCGGTCAGCCGGGCCCGTGGGGCGCGAAGGGCGACGGACCCGGTCAGCCCGGGAACCGCCCGCTGCTGCGCAGCTCCCAGCGGCGTTCGGCGTACGCCAGGTCGTCGCGCCAGAGCCGCCCGGCGGAGGCCCTCATCAGCGGGCGCAGCAGCGGGGCCGCCGCGCGGGCGAGCGCGAAGCCGCGCCGGTCGGACGCGGCGACGACGGCCTCCACCACGGCGGTGCGCGGCCGCCCCGAGGGGTCGGTGCCGAGCGGCGTGGCGTGGCTCTCGACCACGGAGCCCCGGCCCTCGCCCCCGGTGATGTGCATGACGACGGTACGGGGTTCGGGTGCGGTGAACACGGCGCGTACGGGCACCACGACGCGGCCCGCCACCTTGAAGGAGACGTCGACCGCGAACCCGTCCCGGCCGTCCCCCGCTTCGCCGCCGGGGACGTCGAGGACGGTCAGGTCCACGAAGGAGTACGGGTGGAACCAGGCGCCGTGCCAGGGGTCGAGGCGGTTGGCGACGACGTCCTCGGGTTCGCAGGTGCCGAATCCCTCGTACACCGCGTCGACCGCCGTGGACGGGACCGGCCGTTCGGGGAGGACGGGCCGGTCCAGTGGTGTCTCGCCGCCCACCGCGTCCAGCCGCACCCAGGCGAGGACTCCGTCGTCGAAGGCCGGGTAGGGCTCCCAGCCGGCGAACGGCTCGCCGCTCAGGGCGAGTCCGTGCCAGTGGCAGACGAGGGTCCCGCAGCGGACCGGGCTGTCCTTCAGGGGTGCGCCCAGGTGCGGGCAGGCTCCGGGCCCCGCCCGCAGGCGGCCCGAGGCGTCGCGCCAGGCGACGACCTCGGTGCCCCGGACGGTCCGGCCGAAGGAGCGGCCGGGGGTGATGCGGCGGGAAGAGCCGATGACGTACCAGTTGCCGGAGGGGCGGCCGAGCGCGTGCTCGAGGGCGCCCGCGATGAGGGCGGGACGGGCGTCGCGCCAGGTGGGGCGCTGCCGCTCCCACGGCACGGGGTCGCGGCGCAGCCGCAGCGGGATACGGCCGCGACGGGCGGGCCGGCCGGTTCCTGGGTGCGTCATGCCACGTCCTCGTGTGCGGTCTCGGCGGTGGCCCGGGTGCGGCGCGGCTGCCCCGCCGGTGGGGCGCCCGCCGCCGGGAGGGAGCGGCCCGGACCCGTCGGTCGCGGTGCGGCAGCGGCGGCGTTGCGGGGCGCCGGGCGGGCGGCGAGGGCGCGTACCAGGCCGTCCAGGGCGACCGTGGCGCGGCGGGCGCGGGAGACGACCGCGCGCCGGTGGAGCACGGCGTAGCCGTCCGCCTCGATGGCGTCGAGGATGCCTCCGTACAGCACGAACGCGGTACGGATGCAGGGGCGTGACTCGGGGGCGAGCAGGGCGATGCCGGGCAGGGCCCGCCGGTAGATCTCCCGGGTGTGCGCGGCGGCGGCCCGCAGCGCTGAGGTGATGCGTGGGTCGCGGAGGCCGGTCGCCCGGCTGTGCAGCAGGAGTTCGCGGTCCACGCCGTGCGCGGTGAGCAGGTCGGCCGGGAGGTAGACGCGGCCCCGGTCGAGGTCCTCGCCCACGTCCCGGAGGAAGTTGGTCAGCTGGAAGGCGACGCCGAGGTCGGCGGCGTACGGGGCGGCCTCCTCGCGGGGGACGACCGTGCCGAGGACGGGCAGCATCTGGAGGCCGATGACGGCGGCCGATCCGTGGGTGTAGCCGCCGAGTTCCTCCCAGGAGGCGTACCCGGTCACCGTGAGGTCGCTGCGCATGGAGGCCATGAAGTCGGTGAAGTGGCGGTGGCCGATGCCGTACACGGACGCGGTGTGGACCAGCGCCCGGATCACCGGTTCGTCGGCGGTGCCGTGCGTGAGGCCCTCGGCGAGCCGCAGTTCGAAGGCGAGCAGCGCCCGCGCGCGTTCCCCGGGGCCGGCGTCGGCGTCCAGGTCGTCCACGATGTCGTCGGCCCGGCGGGCGAAGCCGTAGAGGGCGTGCACGGCGGGGCGGCGGTCGGCGGGGAGCAGCCGGGTGGCGAGGAAGTACGTCCTGCCGTGGCGTGCGTTGAGCCTCCGGCAGGTGGCGTACGCGGCGCGCAGGGCGGGGTCGTGGATGGCGGCCGCGTCGAGTTCACGGGCGGTCATACGGAGGTGCCTTTCGGTACGGGGCGCGGGGTGGTCGCGGGGGCCGTTCGGGGCCGGTGCGCACCGGTGATCCGGGCGGCGGCGAGCTTTCCGGAGACGATCACGGTCGGCACACCGACGCCGGGGGTGGTGCCGCAGCCGGCGAGGACGGCGTTGGTGGTGCCCCTCACGAGGTTGCGGGGGCGGAAGGGACCGGTCTGCGGGAAGGTGTGGGCGGCCGAGAAGGGGGTGCCCGCGGCGTGCCCCTGGGCGGTCCAGTCGACCGGGGTGACCAGGCATTCCTCCTCGATGGCGGCACCGAGCCCGGCGAGTCCCCGGCGTTCGAGTTCGGTGAGCAGGCGGTCCCGGTAGCGGGGGGCGAGCTCGTCCCAGGTGCGGGCGGAGGGGCCGATGTCGGTGTTGGGGCAGGGAGCGAGCACGTAGTGGAGGTGCTTGCCGGGCGGCGCGAGCGCGGGGTCCCCGGCGGTGGGCCGGGTGATGAGCAGCGAGGGGTCGGTCATCAGCGAGCCGGTGCGGGTGAGTTCGTGGAAGGTGCCCTTCCAGGCCCGGCCGAACGAGAGGGTGTGGTGGGCGAGTCCGGGCCAGGTGCGGTCCGTTCCGGCGTGCAGGACGACGGCGGACGGCGAGTGCCGGATACCGCCCGGGCGGCGGGGGGTGCGGCCGAGCAGCCGGTAGCTGACGGGCAGGTCCGGGGTGAGGACGACCGCGTCGCAGGGGATGCGGCCCCGGTCGGTGACGACGGCGGTGACCCGGTCCCCGGAGCGCTCCAGCCGGCTGACGGTCTCGCCGTAGCGGAACGCGGCTCCGGCCTCGGCGGCCGAGTCCGCGAGCGCCTTCGGCAGGGCGTGCATCCCGCCGCGCGGGAAGTACACCCCGGCGACCGTGTCCATGTAGGCGATGACGGCGTACGCGGCGAGCGCCCGGGCCGGGGGCACCCCGGCGTACAGGGCCTGGAAGGAGAAGACGCGGCGCAGCCGTTCGTCGCTCAGGTAGCGGCCGATCCGGGCGTCGAGCCGGCCGAAGCCGCCGAGCGCGGCGAGCCGGGCCAGGTCGGGGTGGAGGAGCTGGAGCGGGGAGTCGAAGTTGGCGTCGATGAAGCGGCGCATCTGGACGGCGTATAGGCGTTCCAACCACTGCCGCAGACGGCGGTAGCCGAGCGCCTCGTGCCCGCCGGCGAACTCCTCGACGGCGGCCTCCATCGCCGCCGGTTCGGTGTGCACGTCGAGGGTGGAGCCGTCGGCGAACCAGGCGCGGTAGGCGGGGTGGAGCGGGATCAGGTCGAGCCGGTCGGCGAGCCGGTGACCGACGGCGGCGAAGGCCTCCTCGACGAGGTCGGGCATGGTCAGCACGGTGGGACCGGTGTCGATGCGGTAGCCGCCGCGCTCCAGCAGTCCGGCGCGTCCGCCCGGCGTGGGGTCGCGCTCGACGACGGTGACCCGCCGGCCCGCGCCGAGCAGGTGGAGCGTGGCGGACAGGCCGGCGAGGCCGGCGCCGATCACCACGACGTGGTCGGTGCGCCCGGGGACGGTCCTCATCGGGTGGTGTCTCCTTCGGGGGCGGTGCCGGGCGCGTGTCCGGATGCGGACGCCGGGGGCGACGGGGTGCGCCCGCCCGCGGCTTCCCGCAGCAGGAGGCGCAGCTGCCGGGCGCCCGCCGGGGCGAGTCCGGCGAGGTCGAGGCGGGCCTCCGCCTCGGCGGCGAGGCGGTCCGCCCGCTGTTCGACGGCGGCGCGCGCCCCGCTGAGGGTGAGTGCCTCCCGTACCCGGGCGAGTCCCTCGTCGGTGAGGCCGGGGTTGCCCACGCCCGCGTCCAGGACTGCGAGTACGGCGGTGTCGCCCGCCGCCTCGGCGCGTTCCCGGGCGACGGCCACCAGGTAGGTGGGCTTCCCGTCGCGGAGGTCGCCGCCGGAGGGCTTCCCGGTGACGGCGGGATCGCCGAACGCGCCGAGCAGGTCGTCGCGGAGCTGGAAGGCGGTGCCCGCGCTGCGGCCCGCGGCGCGCAGGGCGGCGGCCGTACGGTCGTCGGCGCCCGCGAGCGCGGCGCCGAGGGCGAGCGGGCGCTCCACGGAGTAGAGGGCGCTCTTGAGGCAGGCGGTCCGCAGGGCGTGCGCGGCGGTACGGGTCGCGGCGGCCTGTCCGTGCAGGTCGAGATATTGGCCGGCCACCATTTCGGTGCGCATCGCCCGCCAGATCGCCAGGACCCGGCTCCGGGGTGCGGGGTCCATGGGTACGGCCGAGACGGTGTCGTCCGCCCAGGCGAGGGCGAGGTCGCCGACGAGGACGGCGGCCGAGGTGCCGAACGCGGTGTCCGGCGGTCCGCCGGTCAGGCCCGCCAGCTCCACGTGGACGGCGGGGCGGCCCCGGCGCAGCGCGGAGCCGTCCATCACGTCGTCGTGGACCAGGGCGCACGTCTGGATGAGTTCGAGGGCGACGCCGAGGCGCAGTGCCGCGTCCACCGCGTCCGCGCCACCGCCGCAGGCCCGCATCGCCCACCAGAGGAAGCGGGGCCGGGCGCGCTTCCCGCCGCCGAGGGTGAAGTCCGCGACCCGCCGGGCCACGTCCCGGGCGAAGACGGCGTCGATGGCGGCGGCCTCGGCGAGGTGCTCCCGGAGCACCGTGCGGGCGGTGCGCAGGACGGCACCGGCCACGTCCGCGTCGACGGATTCAGCGCTTTCCACTGACTCGGTGCCTTCGGCGGCGGGCGCCTTCGGCCGGGGCGGGCCGGCCGGGTCGCGGTCCCCGCGGGTGGCGTCCGGGCCCGGCTCCTGCCGGGGCCCGTCGTGCGCCCGGTCGTGCCGGCCCTCCGCCGGGTCGCCGCCGGCCGGGGCGCCGTGCGCGTGGGCCGCCGCGGTGTGCGGCTCCCGCGCGGCCGGACCGGCCGGGGTCCCCTCGGCGGGGCGGCCGGGCCGGTCGGGCGGCTGCGCGCCCCCGTGGGACCGCTCCGACCGCCGGTGGTCGGCAGAGGCGGAAACCGCTGCCCGGGTGAGGCGCATCGCAGGTCCTTCTGGTCGCATCGGTCTCCGTACCGCTCGGGCCGGCCCCGCACCGCCGGGCCGGCGCGCCGGCGGTACGGGGCTCGTCACGGACCCCGGTCCTCCGGGCCCGTCGCGTCTCTTCCGGCGTCCCCCGTCCGGCGGATGCGGGCAGGCCCCGATCCGTACCGGTCGGGGCACGAGGCACTGACTCCCGAGGGGATCACGCCGACCGGCCGGGCGGTGGCTGCCGGGGCCGGTGGCGAGGACCCGGGGGCGGCCCCGCGACCCATTCGGCCGTCCCGGAGGTGGCAGGGTGCGTCCGGCCGGGCCCCACCGGGCGGAATGCGGTAAGGGCGGGGACGGTGGATACAGGAGACCGGAATCGACCCCGAGGCGGAGGCGCCATGGAGAGGGCCAAGGAGACGGCCGAGGAGACCGCGGACGAAGGCGAGGGCCTGCACTGCCTGGTCACGGGGGCCACCGGCTACATCGGGGGCCGCCTGGTGCCGGAACTGCTGGCGGCCGGCCACCGGGTGCGCTGTCTGGCGAGGACCCCCGAGAAGCTGCGCGACTACCCTTGGGCCGCCGGGGCGGAGGTGGTGCGCGGGGACGTCACCGATCCGGAGTCGCTGGCGGAGGCCATGCGGGACATCGACGTCGCGTACTACCTGGTGCACGCGCTGGGCACGGGTTCCGGCTTCGAGGAGACCGACCGCAGGGCGGCCCGGACCTTCGGCGAACAGGCCCGCGCGGCGGGGGTGGGACGCATCGTGTACCTGGGGGGCCTGACGCCCGGCGACGTACCGGAGGAGGAGCTCTCCCCGCATCTGCGGTCCCGCGCGGAGGTCGGCCGCATCCTGCTGGATTCGGGGGTGCCGACGGCCGTCCTGCGGGCCGCCGTGATCATCGGTTCGGGTTCGGCGTCCTTCGAGATGCTCCGCTACCTCACCGAACGGCTGCCGGTCATGGTCACCCCGAGCTGGGTGTCCACCCGGATCCAGCCGATCGGCGTCCGGGACGTACTGCGCTATCTCGTCGGCAGTGCCCGGATGCCCCGGGACGTCCACCGCACCTTCGACATCGGCGGCCCCGACGTCCTGACGTACCGGGTGATGATGGAGCGGTACGCCGAGGTCGGGCACCTGCCGAAACGGCTGATCCTGCCCGTCCCGATGCTCACCCCCCGGCTGTCCAGCCACTGGATCGGACTGGTCACACCGGTGCCCCGGTCCATCGCCCGGCCGCTCGCGGAGTCGCTGAGGTACGAGGTGGTCTGCCGCGAGCACGACATCGCGGAGTACGTCCCGGACGGGCCCGGTCAGCCCTTCCCGTTCGACAAGGCGCTCGGTCTGGCCCTCCAGCGGGTCAGGGAGGCGAAGGTGACCACCCGCTGGTCCTCCGCCTCGCTCCCGGGCGCGCCCAGCGACCCGCTGCCCACGGATCCGGACTGGGCGGGCGGCAGCCTGTACGAGGACCTCCGGGAGCGGGACGTGGACGCTCCCCCGGCCGCGCTGTGGCGGGTGGTGGAGGGGATCGGGGGCGACAACGGCTGGTACTCGTTCCCGCTGGCGTGGGCGGTGCGGGGGTGGCTGGACCGGGCGATGGGCGGGGTGGGGCTGCGGCGGGGCCGCCGCGACGCCGACCGGCTGCGGGTCGGGGACTCGCTGGACTTCTGGCGCGTGGAGGAGATCGAGCCCGGCAGGCTGCTGCGGCTGCGGGCCGAGATGCGGGTGCCGGGGCTGGCCTGGCTGGAGATGTACGTGGAGGAGCGGGACGGCGGGCGCTCCCACTACCGCCAGCGCGCGCTCTTCCATCCGCGCGGGCTGCTCGGCCACGCCTACTGGTGGAGCGTCTCGCCCTTCCACGCGATCGTGTTCGGCGGGATGGCCCGCAACATCGCCCGCGCCGCCTCCCGGACCCCCGGCTCGGCCCGGTCCCGGGCGGAGACCGCGTCGGCGCGTCCCCGTCCTCAGGAGCAGAACTGAACGACGTCCTCAGCAGAGCTGAACGACACGGACGGCCGAAGCGGTACCGCCGTGCGGTGGCGGCGGCGCATCCGGACCGTGCCGCCGCACGGAAGCACGGACGCACACCAGAAGCTCCCCATGCCCTCGTTCCGGTTCCGATCCGCCCAGGAGTAGCGCCATGACCGTCTCGGTCGTCCTGTTCACCTCCGATCTGCGGCTGCACGACCATCCACCGCTGCGGGCCGCGTCGGCCGCGAGCGACGAGATCGTGCCGCTCTTCGTCTTCGACCGGCGCGTGGAGGAGGCGGGTTTCGCGGTACCCAACCGGCGGGCCTTCCTCGCCGACTGCCTGCGGGACCTGGACGCGGGGCTGCGCGAGCGGGGCGGGAGGCTGGTGATCCGTACCGGGGACGTGTCCGAGGAGGTCTGCCGGGTCGCCGCCGGGACCGGGGCCCGGGACGTCCACATGTCCGGCGGGGTCAGCGCTTACGCGCACGCCCGCGAGGAGCGGCTGCGCGAGGAACTGGAGTCGCAGGGCGCGAAGTTGCACGTGCACGACGCGGTGGTGACCGCCGTCGCGCCGGGTACGGTACGGCCGACGGGCTCGGGGTCGGACCACTTCGCCGTGTTCACCCCGTACTTCCGGCGCTGGTCCCAGGAACGCCTGCGGGATCCCCTGGGCCCGCCGCGCGAGGTCCGGGTGCCGGACACCGCGCGCTCCGGCGAACTGCCGTCCCGGGCCGGGGTGTCCGGGGTCTCGCCCGGCCTGGCGGAGGGCGGCGAGAAGGCGGGCCGGGCCCTGTTCGCCGCGTGGCGCAGATCCGGACTGGGCTCGTACGAGGACATGCACGACGACCTCGCGGGCGACGCGACCTCGCGGCTCTCGCCGCACCTGCACTTCGGCACCGTCTCACCGGTGGAGCTGGTGGGGCGGGCCCGCAGCGCGGGCGGCGCGGGCGCGGAGGCGTTCGTACGGCAGGTGTGCTGGCGCGACTTCCACCACCAGGTCCTCGCCGCCCGTCCGTCCGCCTCGCACGACAACTACCGTACGCAGCACGACGACTGGCGGGGCGAGGAGGAGGCGGGGGACGAGATCGAGGCGTGGCGGCAGGGGCGCACCGGGTATCCGGTCGTGGACGCCGCGATGCGTCAACTGCGCCACGAGGGCTGGATGCACAACCGGGGCCGGCTGCTCACGGCGAGCTTCCTGGCGAAGACGCTGTACGTCGACTGGCGCGTCGGCGCCCGCCACTTCCTGGATCTGCTGGTGGACGGCGACATCGCCAACAACCAGCTCAACTGGCAGTGGGTGGCGGGCACCGGGACGGACAGCCGTCCCAACCGGGTGCTCAACCCGGTGCGTCAGGGCCACCGTTACGACCCGGACGGGGCGTACGTACGCCGCTGGGTACCGGAGTTGGCGGGCGTCGGGGGCGGGGCGGTGCACGAGCCGTGGAAGCTTCCGGAGCCGGAGCGCGCCGCGTTGGACTATCCGGCTCCGCTGATCGGGCTGACGGACGCGCTGGCCCGTTTCAAGCAGGCGCGCGACCTGCGCTGAGGGCTCGGCCGTGTCCGGCCGTTCCCGTCGGGCGGGCGCGAATCGCCGGACGCGGCCCAGGTTCCCGGACGCGGGACGGCCCCGCCGGTGGGTGGGGTTGCCCGGCGGGGCCGTGTCTGTGGGTGGGAGGCGGTGTCAGACCTTGCGCCAGCGGGCGTTGGCCCAGGAGAAGAGGCCGAAGGCGGCCAGTCCGAGGGCGATGAGCGCGAGCAGCCAGGGTCCGGCGGGGGTGTCGGTGAAGGAGCGGAGGGTGTCGTCCATGCCCTTGGCCTGTCCGGGCTCGTGCTGGACGGCCGCGGCGATGGCGAACCCGCCGGCCGTGCCGAAGACGACACCCCGGGCCGCGCCTCCGAACACGCCGACCACGTCGACGGCGCGTCGGGCCTTCTCCCCGCTGCCGGACATGTCGAGGTGCTTGCGGAACTTCAGGGTCACCGCCCGGAAGGCCATCCAGAGCCCGACGCCCACGACGACGGCTCCGGCGATTCCCACGATCCACTGGCCGCCGGGCCAGTCGAGGGCCTTGGCGGTGATGTCGTCGGTCTTCTTGTCGCTCGATCCGCTGCCGCTGCCCTTGTCCCCGGCCGCGTACGAGAGCACGGAGTAGGCGACGAAGGCGTAGAAGACGCAGCGTCCCGCAGCGACGATCCGCTTGGTGGGCTTGTGGCCGTCGGGGCCTGCCTGGCCGAACAGTGCCTCGGAGAGCCTCCAGAGGGCCATGCCGACGACGCCGATGCCGAGCAGCCACAGGAGGGCCACTCCCAGGGGCTGCTCGGCCACTTCCTTGAGCGCGCCGCCCCGGTCGGCCTGCTTTCCACCGCCGCCGCCGGAGAAGGCGACGCGCAGGGCGAGCACCCCGATCAGCAGGTAGATCACCCCTCGCGCGACGAATCCGGCGCGTGCGGCCGTCTCGACCGCTTTTCCGTTGGCCGCACTCCGGGCCCGGTCTCGTCCGCGTTCCGCTGTCGCACTGGTCATGGACCGACGGGTGCCCCTGAACGGCGGATCAATGCCCGGGGCCCCGAAACCCGGGGCCGAGGGGATCGGGGCTTCAGACCGCTTGCGGCTCCTCCGGCGGGGCGCCCTGTGCCTTCGCACGCTTGCCGACGACGGCGGCGGCTGCCGCGGCGGTGCCGAGGAAGGCCAGCGCGACCACCCACGGCTTGTCGAGCGCGTGGTCGGTGGCGTGGTCCAGGGAGTAGCGTCCGGCGCCGGTGATGCCGATCGCCGCGGCGGTGAACCCGAGGAACGCCGGGTACTCGTAACCGCCGCCCTGCGCGAAGAATCCGGCGGGGGCGTGCACCGCGACCGCCCCGGCCATCGCTCCGGCGGCGGCGGCGCCGGCCGCCGGGGTGGCGAGGCCGAGCGCGAGCAGCACGCCGCCGCCCGCCTCGCCGAGCCCGGCGGCCACGGCGCTGTGCTTGGGGGGATGGAAGCCCATGGCCTCCATGGCGGCGGTGGTGCCCTCGACCCCTCCGCCGCCGAACCAGCCCAGGAGCTTCTGGGAACCGTGGGCGGCGAGGACGGCGCCGGTGCCGGCGCGCAGGACGAGCAGGCCGAGGTCACGCCGGTTGAGGCAGGCCATGGAAGCTCCCGGGGACGAGGAGGACGGGGTACGGCTCCACTGTCGCCCGGCACCGTTGCGGGGGCGCGGCCGGTTACGCCGTACGGGGGATGCACCGGGGCCGTCTCCCGTGGCGCCTCGGGGATGCCTCCTGTGGTGCGCGACGGGTAGCCGAATGCGACGTACGTCATTGTGCAACTTGTTGCACAAAGCCGCCCCGGTCCTTTAGAACTGGCGGGACGACACCGCGCGAGGAGACCCCCATGAGCCCCTACCCCACGCTGCTGAGCCCGCTGGACCTCGGATTCACCACCCTCCCCAACCGGGTGGTCATGGGGTCGATGCACACGGGTCTCGAAGAGGCCGAGAACGGCTTCGAGCGGATGGCCGCGTTCTACGCCGAGCGCGCCCGCGGCGGCGTGGGCCTCATCGTCACGGGCGGCATCGCGCCCAGCGAGCGCGGCTGTTCCGCGCCCGGCGGCGCCAAGCTGACCACGGAGGCGGAGGCCGAGGAGCACACCCGGATCACCTCGGCGGTGCACGCGGCGGGCGGCCGGATCGCGCTGCAGATCCTGCACTTCGGCCGGTACGCGCACCACCCGGACCTGGTGGCGCCGAGCGCCCTCAAGGCCCCCATCAGCGGCTTCACCCCGCACGCGCTGACGGACGAGGAGGTCGAGGAGACGATCGAGGAGTTCGTCCGCGCCGCCGTCCTCGCCCGGCGTGCCGGGTACGACGGGGTCGAGATCATGGGCTCCGAGGGCTACCTCATCAACGAGTTCATCGTGGCGGAGACCAACCACCGCACCGACCGCTGGGGCGGCTCGTACGAGAACCGTGTGCGCTTCCCGGTCGAGATCGTGCGCCGGGTGCGCGAGGCCGTGGGCGACGACTTCATCCTGATCTACCGTCTCTCCATGCTGGACCTGGTGCCGGACGGTTCGACGCTGGAGGAGGTCGTGCACCTCGCCCGCGCGGTCGAGGCGGCCGGGGCGACCATCATCAACACCGGTATCGGCTGGCACGAGGCCCGCATTCCCACCATCGCGACCTCGGTGCCGCGCGGCGCGTTCACCTGGGTGACCGAGAAGGTGCGCGGCGCGGTCTCCGTACCGCTGGTGACGAGCAACCGGGTCAACACCCCCGAGGTCGCCGAGGAGATCCTCGCCTCGGGCCGCGCGGACATGGTGTCGATGGCCCGGCCCTTCCTCGCCGACCCGGATTTCGTGGCGAAGGCCGCGGCCGGCCGCTCCGACGCCATCAACACCTGCATCGGCTGCAACCAGGCCTGCCTGGACCACGTGTTCAGCCTCAAGATCACGTCCTGCCTGGTCAACCCCCGGGCCTGCCACGAGACCGAGCTGGTCCTCTCCCCCACCCGGGCCCGCAAGAGCGTCGCGGTCGTCGGCGCGGGACCGGCCGGGCTCGCCTGCGCGGTCACGGCGGCCGAACGCGGTCACGCGGTCACCCTCTTCGACGCGGCCGACGAGATCGGCGGCCAGCTCAACGTGGCGCGCCAGGTGCCGGGCAAGGAGGAGTTCGACGAGACGCTGCGCTACTTCCGTACCCGGCTGCGCGAGCTGGAGGTGGACGTGCGGCTCTCCACCCGTGCCGGGGCGGACACCCTCGACGGGTACGACGAAGTGGTCCTCGCCACCGGCGTGGAGCCGCGCACCCCGCCCATCGAGGGGGCCGAGCACCCCAGCGTGGTCGGCTATCTGGACGTACTGCGCGACAAGGCGCCGGTCGGCGACCGGGTCGCGGTCGTCGGGGCGGGCGGCATCGGCTTCGACGTCGCCGCGTTCCTCACCGACTCCGGGGAGGGTACGAGCCAGGACCCCGAGGCTTTCCTGCGCAGCTGGGGCGTGGACACCACCTACGCGCACCGGGGCGGGCTCCGTCTGCCGGAGCGCCCGAGGCCGCCGCGCACGGTCCATCTGATCCAGCGCAAGGCGACGAAGGTGGGCGCGGGACTGGGCAAGACCACGGGGTGGATCCACCGCACCGAGCTCCGCCACCGGGGCGTCACCATGATCGCGGGCGCCACCTACGACCGGATCGACGACGCCGGGCTGCACCTGACCGTGAACGGCGAGCAGCACGTGCTGCCGGTCGACACGGTCGTGCTCTGCGCGGGCCAGGAACCGCGCCGGGAGCTGTACGAGGAGCTGCGCGCGGCGGGCCGGCCGGTGCATCTGATCGGCGGTGCCGACGTGGCGGCCGAACTCGACGCCAAGCGGGCCGTCCGGCAGGGCACGGAGCTGGCCGCCTCGCTCTGAGCCCCCCCGTCGGCGTTCATAGGATGCACCCCATGTCACTGCCGCACGCGATCCTCACCGCTCTGCTGGAGAAGCCGTCGTCCGGGCTGGAACTGACCCGCCGGTTCGACCGGTCGATCGGCTACTTCTGGTCGTCGACGCACCAGCAGATCTACCGCGAGCTGGGCAGGCTGGAGCAGGCCGGGCGGATCAGGGCCCTGCGGCCCGGTCAGCCGGCGAGGGGCAGCAAGAAGGAGTACGAGGTGCTGCCGGCGGGCCGCGAGGAGCTGGCGGCCTGGGTGGCGCTTCCCGAGGACCCGAAACCGGTCCGCGATCCGCTGCTGCTGCGGATGCGGGCGGCGGCGGTCGTCGGGGCGCCCGGGCTCGGCGAGGAGCTCCGCCGCCATCTGGAGCTGCACCGGCGGCAGCTGGCGGAGTACCTGGAGATCGAGGAGCGGGACTTCCCGCCGGAGCGGAGAGCGGGCCAGGACGACCGGCTCCGCCACCTGGTGCTGCGCGGCGGCATCGACCTGGAGAGCTTCTGGATCACCTGGCTGACCGGGGCGATCGAGGGGCTCGACGGCCCGGAGGGAGCCGTGCCGGACGGAGCCGCGCCCCGCGACACCCGGTGACCGCCCCCGGCGGGCGGGGGCCCGGTCCACCGGTCCGACATGCGCTCCCCCGTCCCGCACGCCCGCGTGCGGGGTCCCGGCGGCTCCGCCCGGTAGCGGCCTTCACGCCCTCCCGCACGCGCCGCGGACCGTCCTAACCTGGGCCGACGCGGCCGTCGGACCGGCCCAGCCCGAGGGGAGGCGCGTGTGAGCGCGTACGACGAACTGATCGAAGCCGAAGACCCCGTGCTGTACCTCCGGCTGGGCGGCGCCGGTACGGAGCTGTCCCCGGGCGGCCCGCGCGCCGTGTTCCACGGCTCGCCGTCCCACAGCCATCTGCCCAACGGTGACAGCGCCACCCTCTTCGACGGAACCCCCGACCAGTACGTCGAAGTCCCCGACGACCGCTCCCTCTCGGTGTCGACGACCGGAGCGCTGACGGTGGAAGCCTGGTTCCGTCCCGACACCCTCGTCTTCCCGGCGAGCGAAGGCACCGGATACGTGCACTGGCTGGGGAAGCTCACCTACGCCACGGTCAACCAGGCCGAGTGGACGGCGCGGATCTACAGTGCCGACAACACCGAGGGCCGTGCCAACCGCGTCTCCGGATACGCCTTCAACCCCGCCGGCGGCCTGGGCGCCGGTTCCTACTTCCAGGACACCCTGTATCCCGGGGAGTGGATCCACTACGCCCTGGTGATCAACACCAGTCCCGCCGGACCCTCCTACCCGACCGGCTGCACGAAGATCTACCGCGACGGGAGGCTGCGCGACCAGGACGCGCTCGCCGACTACTCGATCGTGCCGGGCGACACCCCGTCCCCCGTGCGCATCGGTACGGCGAGCCTGCGGTCCTTCTTCCTGGGTGCCGTCGGCAAGGTCGCCGTCTACCCTCGCGAGCTGACAGCCGAACGGCTCCTGGCCCACCACGCCGTCATGACCGGTACCTGACTGAGGCGCCCCCGGGCCGGGGTCGGGGCGGCGCCTGAGGGCGTCTCAGGAGCGGGCGGGCCGTGTGAAATTCTGTCGTCATGGATACGTTCACGGCCCGGCTGGAGGGCGCCTGGGAGTGGTGGGAGGCCGCCATCGACGCGGCGCAGGAGGGACGCTGGGTCCGCGACGCCGTGGAGCGGCAGGTGGTGTCGGACATCATGGCCGCGACCAACGCCCTGCACGGTGGCCGCCCGGCACCGTTCACCGGGGACTCGTGGCACGTACGGATCGGGCGGATCGCCAACTGGGCGGGGGTGCTCAGGCTCGCCGCACGGGCAGGAGGGTGGGAACTCCGGCCGGTCGTGGGGCACCGTCCGCACCACCCCGGCGGTATGGCCGAGCTGCTCTCCGGCGTCTACGCGATCGGCGAGCAGGGCGAGATGTGGATGACGCGGCTGCTCCGGGACGGCCAGGTGCCGCCGGAGAAGGAGATCCTGCGGGCCGAGCGGTTCCTGACCGGCCCAGGGTCCGTCGAGGACCTCGAACTGTTCTTCTACGACAGCTGAGGGTGCGGCTCTGCGACCCGGCCGGTCGCAGGCGCGGGCGCACGCCTCCGGTGCCCGGTCAGCTTCCGGCGGCGGCAGCGGGTTCAGGGCTGTCGGCCGCTGGCCGCTCCAGGGTCCTGGGGCTCCCGATGACCGTGCGCCGCCAGACTCCGGCCCTCCGGCGGATGCCCGGGGCGGCGGGCACGGGAGAGGCCGGATGGCGGCCCCGTACGGCGACGGGAGCGGGCACGGCTGCGGCTGCGGCTGCGGCTGCGGGAAGGGGGCCCACCGGACCGTCCACGTCGGGTGCCGGTGCGGGCTCCGGCTCCCCGGCCGGGCGCTGCGCCCCTGTCTGCGCCCCGGTCTGCGTGGCGGACCGCGTCCCGGTCCGCCCGGCGGACTCGGTCTCGGACTGCGTCTGGGACTGCGCCTTGCTGAGCAGGATCACTCCGCACGCCGAGAACGCGATGCCCGCGACCGCCGGGATCAGGCTGAGGGGGCCGCCCTGGAGGCGCTCGCCGAGCAGCACCATCCCGATCACGGCGGCGGCCACCGGGTTGGCCAGGGTCAGTACGGCGAGCGGCGCTCCCAGACCGTCGCGGTACGCGGTCTGGGAGAAGAGCAGCCCGCCCATGGAGAAGGCGGCGACCAGCAGGGCCACGACCACGGTGCGCGGGGTCAGCAGGGCGTCCGAGGAGTGCGCGGTGAGGGCGACCGTCAGGGTCTGGGTCAGCGCGGAGGCGACCCCGGAGGTGATCCCCGAGGCGGCCGCGTGACGCAGACCGGGGCGGGCTCCGGGCCGGCCGAGGCCGGACACCACGGCCAGCGTGACCGCCCCGACGCCGAGGGCTTCCCCGAGGTTGAGGGTCTCGTGCGGGGCGGCGCCGCCCGCCGCCATCAGCAGGGCGGCCAGTCCGACGAGGGTGAGGGCGGTGCCCCGCCACTCGGTGCCGCTGACCTTGCGTCCCGCGGTGCGGGCGCCGAGCGGTACGGCGGCCACCAGGGTGAGCGCGCCGAGCGGCTGGACCAGGGTGAGCGGCCCGTACTTCAGGGCGGCGACGTGCAGCAGGGCCCCGGTGGCGTTGAGCCCGACCGACGCCCACCAGGCGCCGCGTCCGAGCAGACGGAGTCCGCCGGTGCCGGGTTCGGTGCGTCCGGCGAGCCGGGACTGGGCCACGGCAGCGGCCGCGTACGCCACGGCGGAGACGAGGCAGAAGAGGATGGCGACGAGCATGGCGTTCACCGTCCGGCTCCGGGTGAGGTGAGGGTCCGCTGCGGGGCGGACGCGCCACCGGAGTACGTGGAGCTCCCGGCGTACGCGGAGCTCCCGGCGGGGGCGGGGAGACCGGCGGCGTAGGCCGCGGGGGCCTCAGCGGCGAATCCGGCCGCGGCGGCGGAGGGCCACGGGCCTCGGAGCCGTACCGCCCGGGAGGGCAGGTGCAGCGGGATCGCGGCCAGCGCGAGGGCGAGGAGGGCCGAGACGACGAGGGAGTCGAGCCAGTAGTGGTTGGCGGTGCCGACGATCACCAGCAGGGTGACGAGCGGGTGCGCCAGCCACAGCCAGCGCCACCTGGAGCGGCCTGCGGCGACGAGTCCGATGGCGACCATGAGGGCCCAGCCGAAGTGCAGCGAGGGCATCGCGGCGAACTGGTTGGCCATGGTGTCGGTGGTGGGCGTGGCGCCGTAGACCGTGGGTCCGTACACCTGGCCGGTGTCGACCAGTCCCGCGGCGGCCAGCATGCGCGGCGGGGCCAGCGGGAAGAGGAGGTGGAGCGCGAGGGCAGCGCCGGTGAGCGCCGCGAGTATTCGGCGGGACCAGACGTAGTGGTGGGGGCGGCGCCAGTACAGCCAGACCAGGAAGAGCACGGTGGCCGGGAAGTGGACCACCGCGTAGTAGGTGTTCGCCAGGTGGATCAGCGTCTCGCTGTGCAGCAGGGCTCCCTGGACATCACCCTCTCCGGGCAGACCGAGCGCCCGTTCGAGGTTCCAGACGTGTCCGGCGTTGCTGAAGGCCTCGTCGACATGGCCGTTGGCCGCCTGGCGGCCGAGCTTGTAGACGAGGAAGAGCCCGACGACGAGCAGGAGTTCGCGGACGAGGGGCGGGCGGGCCGACGCTTCCGGCTCCCGTTCCACAGGCGTTCTGCGGGCGTACATCACCCGTGCCCCTTTACTGACGTTGCGATGGTGCCTGGGTGTGGTCCAGTCCATACCCGATCGATACGCCAGTGTACCGATACGCAAACGTATCGGTACACTGGCGTATCGAAGCGCTGTACCGCCGAGCCCCAGGAGGAACGAACCGTGCCAACCCTGGACTCTGCACAGGAAACACACAACAAGCAGGAGCAACAGGAGAATTCGGACCGCGGGACACAGGAGACGGCGACGCCCTCACCCCGGTCCCCTAGGTCGAAAATCACACCGGAGCGGGCCCAGGAGCTGTACGCAGCGGTGCTGGAGCTGCTCCGCGAGAGCGGGTACGAATCCCTCACCATGGAGGGCGTCGCGGCGCGGACCCGCTGCGGCAAGTCGACGCTCTACCGGCAGTGGGGGTCGAAGCCCGAGCTGGTCGTCGCGGCGCTCCACAGCACCCGGCGCTGTTCGCTCACCCACATCGACACCGGATCCCTGGCGGGCGACCTGCTGGCGGTGGCGCGCGCGATCGGCGCGCGCTCCGGCCTCGACACCACCCTGGTGCACGCCCTGAGCCACGCCGCCCTGCAGAGCCCGGAGCTGCTCCGCGCGATGCGCGAGTCCCTCGTACTGCCGGAGATCGCGGCGATCGAGGCCATGGTCCGCCGGGGTCGCGAGCGCGGCGAGATCGCTCCCGACTGCGCGACCGCCGAGTACGTCGCGGCCCAGCTCTTCGGCATGGTGCGCGTACGGCCACTGCTCGACAGTCGGCACGCGGACGCGGAGTACCTCGTGCGGTTCACGGAGAAGGCCATCCTGCCCGGGCTCGGACTGGAGACACCCCCCAGCGAGCCCTGACCCGATCGTGGGCCGTCCATCCCAGCGGAGGGAACGGCCCGCTCGCGTCGCACCGTGGGGACGGGGGCGACGCACCCCGACGGCCGGCGACTTCCACCGAAGACGCCGGCCGTTCGCGTACCCCGGAACGCCCCGGGACCCTCCCCCTCGATCGTTTTCGTCCCCTTGACGATATCCCTCCGGCCCCCTATCGTCATCCTTTGTCGTCACCCTGACGAGAAACGGAAGGGGTCGTTCTCATGGCCGACATCACCCGGCGCTTCGGCTGGCGCCATCTGCGCTCCGCGCCCACCGCCCACATCCGCCACCACAAGCGCGGAGTGCTCACCCACGACGGCCCCGGGCTGAGCTTCTGGTACCGCTCGCTGAGCGCCGCGCTCTCCGAGGTACCGGTGGACGACCGGGAGCTGGCGATGGCGTTCCACGCCCGTACCGCCGACTTCCAGGACGTGACCGTGCAGGCCACCGTCACCTACCGGGTCAGCGACCCCGCGCTGGCGGCGGCCCGCCTGGACTTCTCGGTGGACCCGGACACCGGTGTGTGGCGCGGCTCCCCGCTCGACCAGATCGCGACCCTCCTGACCGAGACCGCGCAGCAGCACACCCTGGACGCGCTGGCCCGTACCCCGCTCGCCACCGCCCTCGTCGACGGGGTGGCCCTGGTGCGCGAGCGGGTCTCGGCCGGTCTCGCCGCCGAGCCCCGGCTGCCCGCGACGGGCATCGACGTGGTGGCGACCCGGGTCGTGGCGATCCGCCCCGAGGCGGAGGTGGAACGCGCCCTGCGCACGCCCGCCCGCGAGCAGATCCAGCAGGAGGCCGACCGGGCCACCTACGAACGCCGCGCCGTGGCGGTCGAGCGGGAACGGGCCATCGCCGAGAACGAGCTGGCCAGCCAGATCGAACTCGCCCGCCGGGAGGAGCAGCTGGTCGACCAGCGCGGCACCAACGCCCGCCGCGAGGCCGAGGAGAAGGCGGCGGCCGACGACGTCCGGGCCCGCGCCGAGGCGTCCCGCGCGGTGCGTCTGGCCAAGGCGGAGGCGGAGTCCGTACGGGAGACGGGCGCGGCCCGGGCCGACGCGCAGGCGGCCTGGCTGCGCGTCCACGGCGAGGTCGACGCGGCCACCCTGCACGCCCTCGCGGCGACCAGGCTGGCCGAGAACCTGCCGCACATCGACAGCCTCACCCTCTCCCCCGACGTGCTGACCGGGCTGCTCGCCCGCCTCGGCCGCCCCGGCGGCGGGACCCCGGCGTGAGCCTCGCCCCCCGGGCGGTCCTCGTGCACCGGACCACGGAGTACGAGGAGCTGCTCGCCCGGCACGGTACGCACGGCCAGGCGGCGTTCTTCCTCTCCACCCGCGGCCGCTCCCTGGACGAGGTGGCGGCCCGCCACCACCGGACGCGGCGGGCGCTGGCCGACGTGGCGTCCGCCGTGCCGCTCACCTGGCGGCGCTCCCGGGTGGAGCGCGCCGATCTGGACCGCTTCCTCTTCGGGCCGGAGGACGTGGTGATCGTGGCCGGGCAGGACGGGCTGGTCGCCAACGCGGCGAAGTACCTCGCCGGCCAGCCGGTGATCGGCATCGACACCGAACCCGGGCGCAATCCCGGGGTCCTCGTGCGCCACCGCGTACGCGACACCGGAGCCCTGCTCCGCGCGGCGACCGCGCCCGGGGCCGGTGGCCGGGCGGACGAGCTGACGATGGTGGAGGCGGTGGCGGACGACGGCGAGCGGCTGGTGGCCCTCAACGAGATCTACCTCGGCCCCCCGGGCCACCAGACCGCCCGCTACCGGATCGGCCAGGACACCGAGGGCGGCGCTCCCTCCGGTGCCGGTGCTCCCTCCGGTGGCGGTGAGGCGCAGGCGTCCTCCGGCGTGCTGGTCGGCACGGGCACCGGCGCCACCGGCTGGCTCCGATCCCTCTGGCAGGAGCGCGGCAGCACCCTGCGGCTGCCCGCGCCCACGGACCCCCGGCTGCTCTGGTTCGTCCGGGAAGCGTGGCCGTCGCCCGTGACGGGGACCTCCCTGGTCGCCGGGGAGCTGGGGCGCGGCCAGGGGCTGCGGCTGACGGTGGAGTCGGACCGGATGGTGGTGTTCGGCGACGGGATGGAGTCCGACGCGCTGGAACTGACCTGGGGCCAGGCGGTGCGGCTCGGCGTCTCCGCGACCTCGCTGCGGCTGGTCGGCTGAGGGCCGTCGTCGGCCGAGGGCTGTTCGTACGGGGTGTTCCGCACCGGTCGGCGGAGTGGCCCGTCAATGCGCCGTTCCCCAACTCCGTTCGGCCGAGGGGAAATAGGGTGCGGGATGCCGTGGCGGGTTCGTCGAGGGGACGTCATTCATGGTCTGGGGCCCGGCCGGGGTGCTGAAAGACCGCAACGCCCGTATCTATCTGGCGGGAGTGCTCGTCTCCGGGTTCGGTGACTCCGCCATGTCCCTGGCCGCCGGTGTCTGGGTGAAGGAATTGACCGGTTCCGACGCCCTCGGTGGTGTCCGGCGGATCATGGCCGGGGTCGCGGCGCCCGGAACGGCACCTCGCGGCGTTGCCCAAACGTCCGAATCGCTCCGCGATGAGGACGTTTCGGCGCCTTGCGATGCACCGCCCCGGACGCCGCGCCCTGTCCGACCTTGATCCGCCGGACACCACCTAACCGCCCTCGTCACCTTCTGCGCCTGGGCCCCGGCCATGGCTGGGCCGCCTCCAGCCTGAGCAGTTCCGCCAACTACGCCCTCGTCGACCACGGCCTGCACCGGCCCGCCGCCTTCGTGGGCGTGCTCGCCACGGTCCAGGGGCTCGGGTCGGTCGCGGGCGGACTGTCGACCGGCCCCCTGCTGCGTCGGCTGTCCTTCCGTACGGTGTCCGCCCTGGGACTCGTACTCTTCGCCGCCGGGGTGTCGGCACGGGCGACCGGCTTCCTGCCGCTGGTCCTGGCCGGGGGCCTGCTGGTCGGTCTCGGGCTGCCCTGGCCTCTCATCAGCGCCATGACGTCGGTCCAGAAGGAGACCCCGGGCGCGCTGCTCGGCAGGGTCGCCGGTACCGCCGGGACGCTGGTCTTCGGCCCCACCGGCCCGGCCCTCCTGCTGGGCACGTTCATGGTCACCGTCTTCGACCACCGGGTGCAGCTCTTCGCGGCGACCGCCCTCGCGCTGACCGCGGCGGTGGCGCTCGCCATCAAAGGCCGGGCCACGGGGGCCTCGCGGGCGGAGGCGGATCCCGTCGGCGTCGACCCGGCCCTCCCGTCGCAGCGGTCCGATGCTCCGGCAGCGGCGGAGCAGGACACGGATCGCACCTGACGGGTCCCACCGACGCGCCGGACCACACGACCCGGTTTCGGCCCCGCCGCACTGGCAGCGGGGCCGAAACCGGGTCGTGGCAGGTCAGGCACGTCAAGAGGCGGTCCCACGTCCGTGGTGGGTGGTGCGTGCGTCCCGCACGAGCAGAGCAGGGTGCGGGGAGCGTGGGAGAGACGCAGGACGCTTCGTCAGGTCTGAGGCCTCTTGCCGTGGTTCGCGGGATGCTTGCGACGAGCCTTCTTCTTGCGTCGACGCTTCGAGGACATGGTCACCTCCAGCAGGATCGGGACCGTCGGGAAGCTGCTTTTCCGACCGCTCCATGGTCCCAGGGCCGGGCGCGCGGCGCGATTCGAAGCCGCCGGAGCCGGTATCCGAACGCCCCGGACGAGCCCCGGATTCCTGCGGCTCCGCCCGTATCCGCCCGCATCCGTACGTCCCCGTATCTCCTCGTACGGAAGACGTACGTCCTCGTACGGGGGCGTACGGTTCCTGTCGTTCCTTCCCGTTCCGGTCCCGATTCCGGACCTGTTCGGCGACGGAGAGGTTCGGAGGGCGCGGAACCGAGCAGGCGAAGAACATGGACTCTCTTCCGCGTACCACCACAGCGTCCGCCCTCCGCTCCCCGGCCACGGGGCCCCGCTCGCGTGCGCCGCGTTCCGGCGGGTTCCGCAGGTTCGGCGTCGTCCCCGTGCTGGCCGCTTCGATCACGCTCGCGGCGGCCGGTTGCGGTTCCGGAGACTCCACGTCGGCCGATCCGGTCGCCGCGAGTCACTCGGTGGCGGCCGGAGCAACCACGCCCGAAGCGCCCGGCCCCTCGGGCGAACCCGCGGCGGACAGCCCCTCGGCACCGGCCGCCGACCCCATTCCCTCCGGACCCTCCGAGCCCGCCGAACCTTCCGCGTCGTCCGGAGCCGGTGGGGCGAGTGCCGCTCAGCGGTGCGCCGCCGAGACGCTGACCATGAGTCTGGCTCCCGCGGACGCCGGTGCGGGCCAGGTCTACTACCGGCTCACGTTCACCAACACGTCCAAGAAGACGTGCGCGTTGAAGGGTTACCCGGGTGTCTCGCTGATCCGGCGCGACGGCAGTGCGGTCGGCGTGCCTGCCACGCATGAGGGAACGGCCGGTACGAGTACGGCACTCGGCCCCGGCAGGACGGCCGAGGTCACCCTGCACACCAACAACCAGGGAGTCTCCGACTCTCCGTGCTGGAGCCGTCCCGACTACCTCAAGGTGTACCCGCCGGGCTCCACCCGGGCGCTCACCCTGCGGACCACCGAGCCT
This sequence comes from Streptomyces sp. NPDC001493, assembly GCF_053597235.1. Taxonomy (NCBI): domain Bacteria; kingdom Bacillati; phylum Actinomycetota; class Actinomycetes; order Kitasatosporales; family Streptomycetaceae; genus Streptomyces; species Streptomyces sp. NPDC001493. The sequence continues at coordinate 105,466 of NZ_JBSFHV010000001.1, read as the reverse complement.
CTCGTCTGCGGCGACCGGTTCACGACCACCGCGGTGGCGGGCCACTGACATCGGCAGGGCGCCGGGCAGCGCGTACCCGGGTGGTCAATTCGCCGTGCGTGTCCCGCTGTTCGGCTCATCCCTTCTCCTTCGCCACCTCCGCCACGGGCCTCGCGTACAGCCGGGCCCGAGGCGCCTGTTCCCGGTACGGCATCGGTCGGCTCCTCGATCCACAGGCCAGGCGCCCGCCGATCCGGCGGCCGGCGCTGTCGCGGGTGGCGGCCGGCGGGCGTTCGGTGATGCACCCGGGGAGCTGAGGACGGTGCGGATCTCACGGACCGTTCAGCCTTCGGACATCAACGGGTCAGACCGTGTCCGCCGGCCCTGTTCGCGGCCTTCCTACTGTCCGAACCATGAAGAGATCGCTTGTGAACCGCTCCGCCGCCATCGCCGTCTCCCTCGTACTGGTCGCGGCCGGTGCCGCGTTCGCCGCCGACCGCCTGCCTGGCGACGCCGGGCCTGCCGCCGACCGGGGCGGGAACTCCCCGGCGTACGTCTTCGGAGGCACGGGCAGCTCCGGCGGGAACGCGGCGACGCGCGCGTACCGCGACCTGCTGGACCACGGGTCCGACGCGAAGATCCTCACCGCGGCGCACCGGGGACAGTGGCGCGACGCTCCCGAGAACTCGCTGCCGGCGTTCCGGGCCGCCTTCGACCGTGGTGCGGAACTCGTCGAGACCGACATCCAGTTGACCAAGGACGGCGTTCCCGTGCTGATGCACGACACCACGGTCGACCGCACCACGAACGGGACCGGCGCGGTGGCCGACCTGACGCTCGCCCAGATCCGGCAACTCCGTCTCAAGGAAGGGCTGGGAGGCGCGCAGGCGGCCATCACCGACGAGCGGGTGCCGACGCTGGAGGAGGCGATGGAGCTCGCCAAGGACCGGGGTCTGGTCAACCTGGACAAGGGCTGGTCGAGCCGGGAGGCGGTCTGGGACGTCCTCACCCGCACCGGCACGGTCCGCAACGGCCTCTTCAAGAGCGACGCCCCGGTCTCCGAGGTCCAGGACTTCCTCGCGGCACACCCGGACGCCGTCTACATGCACATGATCACCGACGCGAACATCGGCGACGTCGACCGGTTCGGCGACGACCAGCCGGTGGCGTACGAGGTCAACTTCGACAGCGCTCAGGACGCCGTGGCCCGCAGGCCGTTCCTCGACGCCCTGGCGAAGCACAGCCGGGTCTGGAGCAACACCATGTGGAACGGCCTCTCCGACCACATGACCGACGAGGCCTCGCTGACCGACCCGCTGCGGGGGTGGGAGGCGCTGGTACGCGGCTTCCACACCTCGGTCTTCCAGACGGACGACGTGGCGAAGGTCGAGTCCTGGCTGCGGACCGGGGAGGGCGACCCGCTGCCGCGCGGAGGCGTACGCGTGCAGGCGGAGGACTTCCGTCCCGGTGAGGGCACCGGCTACCACGACAACGACACCGCGAACGCCGGCGGACTGGGCATGCGGCCCGGCGAGGGCGTCGACGTCAGCGACGCCGACGGCAACGTCCGGGTCAGCTGGATGCGTGGTGGCGAGTGGCTGACGTACGACGTGGACGTTCCGCGCACGGGGACGTACGCGCTCTCCGCGCGGGTGTCCTCGCCGTACTCCCCGGCGGGTACGTACACCGTCTCCTTCGACGGCGGCGCGGAGAGCGCACGGGTCTCCGTACGCGACACCACCAGCCACAACAAGGAGGTGCTCCAGGCCGGCGGGGTGGAGCAGCGGCTCACCGCCGGACACCACGTCCTGCGGATCAGCCTCCCCGCCGACGCGTACCAGAACTGGAACCTCGACTACCTCCAGCTCTCCCCGGTCCGCCGCTGACCGCCCCCGGCCGGGCTAGGTCAGGCGCACTTCATGTCAGGGTTGAGGAGGGCGAGGCCACTGACCTTGTCCCCGTCGATGGTGAACTCGTATACCCAGCCCTGCTTTCCGTCGACGGGCACGCGGTACCGGCCGTTCTCGTCCAGGGCGAGGCCGTGGGAGCCGTAGGCCTCCTTCAACTCCGCGAGGGTGGACCCGGCACCGATGCCCGCCGCCGTCCGTGCGGCGGCCGGAACCGCGAGTTCGCGCAGCCCGGCTGCACCGAAGGAGACCCGGCCCTGCGCCAGGAACGCCTTGTCCATTGCCTCGCGCAGCTTCATGACGTCGGCCTGGGCCTGGGCCGCGGCCGCGAGGGCCTCCGTGCTGGCCTGAAGTTGCCCGGCCGCCTCCGACGCGCGCTTGGCGAACTCCGCGGACTCCGCCGCGGAGGCGTTCGGCGCCAGGGTCGGCAGCGGGTCCGGCTCGGCTGCCTGGTCGGCCTTCGCGTCGAGGTCCTTGAGCTTCGCCTCGGCCGCGGCCTCCGCCTCCATCCGGGAACTGTCCTGAGCGGGCCGACGGGCGGCCGACCCGGTGAAGGTGAAGTCGGTACAACCGCCGAGCAGCGAGATCGCCGTCGTCTCCAGTGCGCCGCCGGCCAGCGCGTCGTCCTTGCTCATGCCCGGCGTCAGGCCGCGGTAGCCGTTCTCCGTGAGCACCTCGACCTTCGGGGAAGCCCCCGCCGCGGGCCGGCTGTTCCCGTCGTCCGAGGAACAGGCAGCCGTGCCGGCGGCCATCACGAGGGCCGCCAGTCCGGCGCCGGCCATCCGGGTGGCGCGGGTGCCGGTGGGCAGGAATCTGGTCACGTTCGTCATCTCTCTCCAAGTGGGGCCTGCCGTCGGCCGCGCAGCGGTCCGAGTGCACAGCGGTCCGGTCGACATGGCGACTGGCGTGGAGGGACGACGGATCGACTCCCTCGCAGCACGTGCGATCGGTGCGGTGGGGGTCGACGTACCGTCAGGTGGTCATTCATGCACGGCGCAAGCAATCTACCAGAGACCATGATCATGACCCGCTGATCGGTCCGTACGCCCCCTCAGTCCGTGCGTCCCCTCAGTCCGTGCGTCCCGACAGCTCGTCGGCGCGGGCGGTGATCAGGCGGCGTACGACGATGGAGGAGCGGGACGGCTGACTGTCGGTGCGCTGTACCAGGCTGACCTGGACCGGCTCGGCGTCGGCGAGCGGCAGCCAGGTCAGCCCGCCCGGGGGGCGACGGGTGTCGAAGCGGGCGAGGAGGCCGATCCCGGCACCCCGGGTGACCATGGTCTGCACCGTGCGCGCCGACATCGCCTCGACCATCACCTGGGCCTTCGGAAGGTGTTTGCGCAGCCGCTGGTGCAGGACGGTGCCGGGTCTCATGGTGACGATCGGCCAGTGTTCCAGGTCCGCCCAGGTGACTTCGCCGCGCCGGGCCAGCGGGTGGTCCGGCCCGGTGTGGACGCCGAGCGGCGCCGTCATGAGCCGTCGCCGGACGAGTCCGCCGGGTGCGGGTTCGTCGGGCGTGGTGACCACGCCGAGGTCCAGGTCGCCGCTGAGCACCGCGCTCTCGATGTCACCCGAGGGCCCCTCGCGCACGGAGAACCGCAGGCCCGGGTGGTCCGCGAGCAGCCGCCCGACGACCGGCGCGACGATCGTCTCGACGGTCACCGAACCGCCCCCGATGGACACCCTGCCCTGATATGTCCCGTTGGAGGCCAGCGCCGCCTCGCGCACCGCGTCCTCGGCCGCCACGAGGCGGGTGAACGGGCCGACCAGCGCTTCACCGGCCGGTGTGGCACGCACGCCTCCCGGACTCCGCGTCAGCAGGACGACATCCAACTCTTCTTCCAGCACCGTGAGTTGCTGTCCGATCGTGGGCTGACTGACACCGCAGGCCGCCGCCGCCGACCGGAGGGACCCGGTGCGCAGCGCGGCGAGGAAGTACCGGGCGCGTTCGACTCGCATCAACCCATGTTATTGCCATTGGCTTTCACCGGATCCAGAGGACGGCATCTTCCCGCAGCGTTCGCACCACGACATCGTGACGCGGGTCACGCATCGCCGTGACGTGCTGATTGCTCGTGAAAGGATTTTCCGTGCCCGGACCCCTCAATGGCGTGCGTGTCCTGGACATCTCGACCGTCCTCGCCGGCCCTCTGGCCTCCTCCCTCCTCGCCGAGTTCGGAGCCGAGGTGATCAAGGTCGAACAGCCCGGTACCGGTGACCCCGCGCGCGGCTATCCGCCGCTCGACGACGACGGTGTCTCCGCGGGCTGGGCGGTCGTCGGCCGCAACAAGTCCAGCGTGACGATCGACCTGCACCATCCGGAGGCCGCCGCCCTCGTCGGACAACTCGCCGCGACGGCCGACGTGGTGGTGACCAACTTCCGGCCGGCGACCCTGCGCCGCTTCTCCATCGACTTCGACGACCTCGTCGCCCACCGGCCCGACCTCGTCATGGTTCACGTGAGCGCGTTCGGGCGCACCGGTCCGTACGCGGAGCGCCCCGGCTTCGCCCGTGTCGCGGAGGCCTTCGCCGGGCTGACCCACCGCACGGGGTTCCCCGACGGTCCGCCGGTGTTCGCGGGTTATCCGGTCGCCGACGGCGTCACCGGAATCTACGCGGCCTTCGCGGCGATGCTCGCGCTGCGCCAGCGTGACCTGACGGGCGAGCCGCAGCTGGCCGACATCGGTCTGTACGAGCCGCTGTTGCGGATGATGGAGGACTTCATCGTCGACTACGGCGAGACCGGCGAGGTCCGCGAACGCCAGGGCAACGAGAATCCCCACATCAGCCCCAACAACCTCTACCGGACGCGCGACGGGCGCTGGCTGGCCCTCCCGGCGTCGACGGAGCAGATGTGGCGCCGGCTGGTCGTCGCGATGGACGCGCCGGACCTGGCCGTGTACGGGACGATGTCGGCCCGGATCGAGCACCGGGCGGAGATCGAGGGCCGGGTGGCCGCCTGGGTGGCCGATCACGACCTCGCCCCCCTGACGAAGTTGCTGGACGACGCGGGCGTAGCCTGCGGGCCGGTGAACTCCGCCTCAGACATCTGCGCCGACCCGCATGTGCGGGCGCGTGGATCGGTGGTCGAGGTGACCGACGAGCACGACGGGCGTACCCGCCTCGTGCAGGGATCCGCCGGACGGTTCTCCGGATTCGGCCAGATCGTGGACCGCAGCGCACCGCACCTGGGCGAGCACACCCGTGCCGTGCTCGGCGAACTCGGCCTCGGCCCCGCCGCCATCGACGACCTCGCCGTCCGCGGCGTCATCTGATCCAGGGGGACTCACACATGTCCATGGCCGACGTCTCCATCGTCGTTCTCGTCGCCCTCTTCCTGGCGACGCTCGTCCCGAGGTTCAACATCGGGCTCGCGGCCCTGCCGGCCGCGTTCCTCGTCGGTCTCGCCGCGGACCGCACCGCGGACCAGGTGACCGCGTTCTTCCCGGGCGACTTCTTCGTCCTGCTGGTCGGGATCACGGCGCTGTTCGCCGTCGCCCAGATCAACGGCACGCTCGACTGGCTCCTGGACGGCGTGCTCCGCCTGGTCGGCGGGCGTGCGCTGCTGGTCGCCCTGGTGCCGTTCCTGATCGGGGCCGTGCTGACGGCGGTCGGCACCCTTCCGGCCGCCGCCACCGCCATCGTCGCGCCCATCGCGCTGGGGCTCGCCGCCCGGTACGGGATACCTCCGTTCATCGCCGCCGTCCTCGGGATCACCGGCATCATCAGCGGACTCCTCTCGCCCCTGGCCGTGTTCGGCACCAGCGCCAACCGGCTGGGCGACAAGATGGGGCTCGACCTGCCCGGTTCCGCACCGGTCAGCTTCTTCCTCGGCGGACTGCTGGCGGGCCTCGTCATCTGCGCCGGATGCCTCGTGGTCGGGTTCCGTACCGGCACCATGCCGCGCGGCCGGCTCACCCCGGTCGGCGAGCCGGACACCGAGGGGACCGCCGCCGGAGAGACCACCGGCGCCGGAGCCACCGGGCGCACCCAGCAGCCTGCCTGGGGCCGTTACCTCACGCTCGGGTGTCTGCTGGCGGTGGTGGTGCTGTCGGTCGGCTTCGACATCAACATCGGGTACCTGGGGCTCACCGCAGCGGTCGTCCAGCAGCTGGCGCTCCGGCTGGAGCCGAGCGAGATCATCTCCCGGATCCCGTGGAACATCGTGCTGCTCATCGGTGGACTGCTCACCTACGTCGGCCTGATGCAGGACCTGGGCGCCTTCACCCGGATCAGCGATCTGCTGCGGGTGGACGGCTCCCCGATGCTGAGCCTGCTCGTGCTCTGCTACATCGCCGGTGTCACGTCCTTCGCCGCGAGCTCCATCGCGGTCTTCGCGACCACCATCCCGCTGGTACCCGCCGTGGTCGCCGAGGGCGCCTCGCCGGTCGGCGCCGTCCTGGCGGTCGCCCTGGCCTCGATCCTGGTCGACATCAACCCGCTGGGCATCACCGGCGGCCTGATCCTCGGTGCCGCGAAGCCCGAGGACCGTACGCCGCTCTTCCGCCAACTGCTGCGGTGCGGGCTGGTGTCCGTGGTCGTCGGCCCCGCGCTGGCGTGCTTCGCCTTCGGGTGGTGGTGACGCGGTAGCGCCACCCCGGCCCTCGGTGCGGCCCGGACGCCCGTAGCCCGGTCCGCCGTGCCCGTCCTCAGTTGGTCTCCCGCACTCTCGCAGCGGTCCGCTCGGCGAGCTCGCTGACGCCGTTGGCGGCGTTCTCCGAGAGCTCGCCGAGTATGGCGTCGGCCGCCGTGAGGAGAGCGCGGGCCTCCTCGGGGAGGCCCGCGTCGGCCAGGGCGAGGGTGAGCCGGTAGTGCTCCTCGGCGATGTAGCGGCCGAGGTTGATCTGCTGCCAGTGGTGCAGTGAGCCGTCGCCCGGGGTGGCCAGGGCGTCGCGCACGGCGGCCAGGCCGGCCACCGCCTGCGGCAACCGGTCCGCCTCCCGCTCCAGGCGGGCCAGGGTGAGCCGGGCCGAGGCCCGGTCCCGAGCCGTCTCCTGAAGGGCGGCGTACAGGTGCTGGGCGCGTAGCGCCTGGTGGAGGTCGCCGAGTTCCTCGAAGTCCCGGGCGAGCCCACTGAGCGGAGCCGTGGCCAGGGTGCGGGGCGCCTCGGGGCGGCGGAGTCTGCTCCGGTCCATGAAGATGTCGTCGAGTGCGCGGATCAGCGTCACCCGAGCGAGCCCCGTCATCCCCTGGTCCCGTGCCAGGTCGGTCCATGTGGAGACCGGCTCGTCCGACGGGTCCGTCCCGAACATCGACTCGTCGAGCGCCCGCGCCCACTGGTACAACTCGTCCGCGCTCGCACCCGGTTCCGGCATCCCGCCCAGGCCGCACGCCGTGTCGAAGTCCGTCTCCCGGATCTCGAGCAGCAGCGGGAGATCTCCGGTGTTCCCGCGCAGCCCCACCAGTACGGCCGCGAGCCGCAGTTCGTCGGTCATCGATGACCGGGTCTCGTGCCGCAGCAGATGCCGCAGCAGTTCCGGATCGTTCTCGGCGCGGTCGAACTGCGCGGCCCGCAGGGTGATCCGGCGCCGCACCGGGTCCTCGGCGACTTCACGCCATGCCGTGCGGTCGCCCGCCCGCAGCAGGGCGAGATCGGCGCGGCCCGCCGCGAGCACCTTCTCCCACAGCGGGGGACCGGCCGGGCCCATCCGGTCGTACGCGCACCCCTCTTCCGCGTTGAGCAGGACGAAGTCCGGCTCGGTGCGCAGCAGCGCGGCGCTCAGCCTGGCCACCAGCTCGACCGGGGAGCGCTTCGGGAAACCCAGCGCCGCACGGAGTTCGGCCCGCTCCTCGTCGATTCCGTAGCACTCGCGGATCTCGTCCTCGGTCTCCGCGACGCACGCCAGGATCTTCTCCTCGCCGTCGTCCGGCGACAGGTCTGTGTAGCCGCGCCAGCCGGGCAGGCCGATCACGAGCTCCAGGGCCTCGTCGGCGCTTGAGCCGATGATCCCCGCGGCCCCCTCCGAGTCGGCGTAGAGCACCGAGCCGTCCGCGCACACGAAGTACGTGCCGCCGGTATCGTCCCCGGCCACCACCTCCAACGGCCCGCCCGAGGCGAGGCGGACTTCCTCCACATGGCCGTGGGCGGCGCGGTCCAGGTCGAAGTCGAAGGGAAAGGCGGCCAGTTCGGCCAGGCGACGGTCCTGGCGCAGCAGCCGTAGCGCGTGATCGGTCATGTCACGGAACGTAACACCGCCCACTGACAACGGACTCGTGGCCTCTGCGGTAAGCGGTGCGGACAGTGGTGCGCCGCCCGGGGCGGCGGGACCGGGCGGCGGTCGCGACGGGGGCGGGCGGCCCGGGGCCGTCAGGCCCTCTCCGCGAGTTCCTTCGGGCCGTAGAGTGCCGCGTCCTCACCCGACATCAGGGCCCAGTACCGGTCGCCGAAGGACCAGTGCCACCACTCGGTGGGGTAGTTCACCAGTCCTGCGGAGGTGAGCACGGAGCCCAGCAGTTCCCGGTTGGCGCGGGCCTCCGTGCCGATGTTGGCGGCGTGGGTGTAACAGGCGCCCTCGCTCTCCTCGGGGTCGGCGTTCATCCGGGTGCCCAGGTCCAGCTCGCGGCCCCCGGTGTCCGCCAGGGTGAGGTCGACGGCGGCGCCGGCGCTGTGCGGGGCGATGTCGGGCGGGGAGACGTACCGGCTGGCCGCCGAGCGGATCCGCCCGGCGGACCAGTCGGGGTTCGCGGCCCGCAATTGGTCGGCGTACTCCTCGAAGTACGCGCTCTGGAGCGAGGGCGGCCGGTAGCCCTCGACGAACAGCAGGCGCAGTCCCTGCGGGAGCAGCAGTGCCTGCGCCTTCACCAGCCGCTCCAGCACGCCCTCCCGCAGATGTGCGAAGGCGTCCGCCGGGTCCTGCTTGCGGGTGTCGACCAGCAGCCGGCCGTCCCGGCGGACGTCCACGAGAGGTTCCCCGCATTCCGCGACGGGTATGGCGGCCACCGACGGATCAGACATCAGGACGATCTCATTCATGCGGTGATCATCTCGCGCCGTGTCCCGCCTCGGCCACATCCGGGATCGTTCGCGGAACGCCGCGCGAACATCACCGCGTGCCGCGTGATCCTCCGCGCCGTTCCGCGAGCTGGAAGACGATCCAGTAGACGAGCGCCGCCGGCGGCCAGCAGCAGAGCAGGATGATCATCAGGCGGGAGTCGATCCCCGGAGCCGGCCGGCTGGACTCCGCAGCCTCGCTGGGCAAGTCCCGCAGGAGGGAGTCGAGTTGTGCACGCGTACGCGCTACGCAGGCCGCGCCCACGCGCTCTTCGAGTTCGGGCAGTGTCAGCCGGCCGACCGCGTAGTGGTGTTTCAGCCGCGCCTCGGTCCGGTCGCGCTCGGCGTCGGAAGCGCGTACCAGCGGGTCGGGTAAGTGCTCCTCGGGTTCCTTCATGACTTCTCCTCAGGCAGGGTCGTGGTACTGGAGACCGGGCGGTCCTGCAGGTCGACGAGCGAGACGACCACCCGCGTCCAGACCCCGGGAGCCTCGCGGTCCCCGAACCTGGCGGCGAGGTGCTCGATGTGTGCGCGGAGTTCGTCGAGAGCCTCGTCGGTCAGCCGCACCGCACCGCGGTGCAGGTCGACCTCCCGTCGGCCACCGGCCCGCCTCGACCGGTAGGCGGCGTTGATGTCGGCCCGGGTGGCGTCCAGCATCGAGCCGAGGAACTCGGCCATCTCCTCCGGACTCGCGGCGTCACCGGGGGGTTCCGTGACCGCGGGGGTGTAGACCCGCTCGACCTTGCCACGGGCCAGCGGCCGGTACTCGGCGATCTCGATCAGCCCGGCCCGTTCGAGTCGGCCCAGGTGGTAGTAGAGCCGGTCGGCCGGGAGATCCGCACCGTCGGCGAGCTCACGTGCGGACTGCGGCCTCTCCCAGAGCGCCTCCAGCAGCCGGATGCGCAGCGGGTCGGCCAGCGCCTTGTGCACCCCGTGCCACCGCCGGTGCGACGCACCTGGCCCCTGCGTGCCCATCGGAACGCCCCCGTTCGCCGGACCAATCTCCATTGGTTGGAAAATTCTACAACGAGTGGGCAGGTATTGTCCGTTGGATTGCGCGCACGCTCTTACCCGACCGCTCCCGGCCGACAGGGCCGGTCGGTGCGGGTGATCGGCCGACCCGACCGCGCCCCGTACGTACGTCACCTCGGGGCGGGTGGTCCGGCGCCCGACGAACCGGTGGCGTCCCGCGGCGAAATGCCGTCGGAACGCCACCGGGGTACGGAAGGAGGTCAGGCGCCCTGCTGGACCGGGCCGACGAGGGTGCCGACGGCCACCGTGTACGCGCCCTCGGCGAAGGAGGTGCCGGGGATCTCGCCGCCCGGAGCCTGGAGCGTGAACGCCGCCTCGTCGGCGGGCACGCCTCGGCCGCCGCTCGGTACCTGGATGTCGAAGTGCACCGGGTGCCCCGGGCCGAAGGTGACCGCGGTGTCCTGGTCGCCGTAGCTGCCGGCGGTGATCCCACTGTCCGAGCCGTGGTTCAGGAACCGCGCCTCGGTGGGCGAACCCGCCAGCTCGCACGGCTCGTATCCACGCGGCGCGGTCAGTGTGACGCGGTAGTGGCTGTGCCCGGCGGTGTTGTCCGCCCGGGTGATCGTCGCCGTGTGATTGGCCGGCCGGCAGGCCGAGGGAGCACTGCCGCCACCTGTCGCCGGTGAAGCCTGTACGGCCACCGCGCCGGCCCCGCCCGCCAGCACGGTGGCGGCGAGAACGACGGTGATCCTCTGGTCGATACGCATCAGACACGCTCCTTGCCCTGGGGCTGCCCCGGCGCCTCTGGCGGCCGCGCGACGGCGGCTACGCCACCCGGAGCCTTTCGGGAGGATTCGCGGCGTCGTCGCCGTTCGGCAACCAGCGGTTACGGGACAGCCCGTCGTTCGATGGCCTGCGGCTGTTCCCAGCCAGAGCCATGGTCGACGCCATTCCTGCCCGCTTTCCCTCGCGATGTATGTCCCGGAATCGCCACAGTGGCCTCTGGCGCCACGCGTTCGGCACCTGCGCCCTGGAGCGGACCGGACCCGGCGGGCCCGGCCCCGCCCCATGCCAGGGCCGGACGACCGGACCGGATCAGCGAGGGGCCGTGTCGGCGCGGACGCCGATGGTCAGCAGCAGGTTGGCGTACGTACGGGTGTCGGCGGTGACGATCGCCAGGGCCAGATCCGGGGAGCGGGCCGCGTCGTAGAAGGCGAACCGGTCGAGCGACTCCACCGGCACCGTGCCGAGCCGGGCACGGTAGTCGGCGATGGCCGGCGGCTCCGGTTCGCCCTCCGGCGGCACCATCACCTGTGCCGATTCGACCGGGATGGCCCGCAACAGGACATCGAGCACGGACGGGACGTCGAGCAGGCCGGGGGCGACGTTGAGGTGGACGACCCTGGCGCGCGGTCCGACGGCCGTGCTCGCGGGGTAATGCCCGTCGGTGAGCAGCACGCTGGCGCCGTGCCCGGCTCCGGCCAGGGCTTCGAGCATGCCGGGGTGCAGCAGATCGGTCAGGAGCACGAGAATTCCTCCGAAGCAGGGACAGGCGTGAGCCGATACGAGTCGGACACGGGCCTGGCGGCGGCAGACCAAGCGGTTCGGAGCTTCACGGGTGTGTCCTCGCGCTTGTCCCGGAGCGAGTGGAAGAGGTTCTTCGGGATCCGCAGCCGGGTGAAACTACCGCTAGAGATAGGACGTATGTAAGACGATGGGCAATCATTTGTCCAACCATGCTCAATACGTCTTCGATTCAAAGACTATGAGCGGTTCGGTATCGCACTTTCCATGCATGGATAAGAAATCCATCCCATCAATGACCGTCCAACAACTCAGGGATGGCCAGCTGCGGGAGGGGCAACCACCGATCACACCGGCCTACGCGTCGAGGAGCGTGCCGGGGACCCGGCGAACACCCCGTTCCAGCTCGTCGTCGGCTCGAAGAGGCCCGCCGGCGGCGAACTCGGCGTGTACGAGGGGGCGCCAAGGTCGCACCGCTGACGAGAAACGATGCCGTCGGCGGCCCCGGCCGGCCGCTCTCCCTCGCCGGCCGGGGCCGCCACCGGGTCCCGTCAGGCGGCCTCGTACTTGAGGGCGGGGCCGAGCAGCAGGCCGCCGTCGATGACGAACTCCGATCCGGTCGCGAAGGACGCCTCGTCGGAGCTGAGGAAGAGCAGCGCGCGGGTGATGTCGGCGGGCTCGCCCAGTCGCGGTACCGCGAACGGCTCGGGGGCGTAGAAGTCCGAGATCGGGGCGTCGCTGCCGACGGCGGGCTCGGTGATGAACGGCGTGGCGACGACGCCGGGGTGGATGGCGTTGACGCGGATGCCGTCGCGGCCGAGTTCCAGGGCGGCGGTCTTCGTCAGGCCCCGGACCGCCCACTTGCTCGCCACGTAGGGGGCGTAGAAGGCCGTGCCGCCCATGCCGGAGGTGGAGGCGATGTTGACGATGACACCGCCGCCGTTGCGGCGCAGTGAGGGGACGGCCGCCTTGATGCCGAGGAAGGTGCCGGTGAGGTTGGTGTCGAGGATGCGGTCCCACACGCGACGGTCGGTCGATTCGACCGGCGCCGCGGGGTTCTGGACCCCGGCGTTGTTGACCAGGACGGCGAGCGGGCCGAAGCGCTCCTCGGTCGCCTCGATCGCGGCTCGCCACGAGTCCTCCTCGGTGACGTCGAGGCGGACGGACAGCGCGCGGCCGCCGAGTTCGGCGGCGAGGGCGCTCCCCCGGTCCTCCGCGAGACCGGCGATCACGACGTCGGCACCCTCGGCGTGGTAGGCGCGGACGTGGCTGGCGCCCTGACCGCCGGAGCCGCCGGTCACGAGCACGGTGCGGTTGTCGAAGCGTCCCATGGGTGGTTCCTTTCAAAGTAGCGAGTCGAGCGACTCGCCTCACCATCGACCGTAGAGGGCCCGCCAAGGTGAGTCAAGTGACTCACCTTGCCTAGGATGGGGGTATGAGCACCGAGCCTTCGGCCTACCACCAGCGGGTCGCCGAGCAGAAGCGGGCGGCGATCCTGCGCGCGGCCACCCGCCTGTTCCTGGATTCCGGCTACGACCGGACCTCCCTCGCCAAGATCGCCCAGGCGGCGGAGGTGTCGAAGGCGACCCTGTTCAAGCAGTTCCCGACCAAGGCCGCGCTCTTCGACGCGATCGTCACCGCGTCCTGGCAGGCGGGCGACGGCGACGAGGACTCCCCGCCGCCGGGCGACCCGCGCGCCGGACTCACGCTGATCGGGCGGCGCTACGTGGATCTGCTCACCCGTCCGGACATGGCCGACCTGTTCCGTATCGTCATCGCCGAACTGCCGCGCTTCCCCGAACTGGGGGAGTTGCAGTTCAGCCGGGGCAAGCTGCCCTACTTCGATTCGGTGCGCCGTTATCTGGAGGCCGAGCGCGAGGCCGGCACCGTCGTCCTCGACGACGCGGAACTGGCGGCCACTCAGTTCCTCGGCATGATCTCCAACTACGTGTTCTGGCCCCGCATGCTCCTGCCGCACTGGTCTCCGGACGACTCGGCCATGGAGCGCGTCGTCGACGAGGCCGTTCTGATGATGGATGCCAGGTACGCCGTACCCTCCGGCGGCTGACGGTCACGGCCGTCCCGCTCCGGCCCCGAGCCGGACGAGCAGTCGCCGCGGCGCGAGGCCGCCCGGCCCGCTCCCGCCTTCCGCCACCGGGCCCTGGTGGCGAAAGGCGGGAAGCGGCGTCCGTCAGCGGCCGGCGAGCGCCCGGATCTCGGCGGCGATCATCTTCGGGTCCTCCTCGGCCATGAAGTGGCCGCAGGAGACCGTGCGGTGCCGCAGGTCGTCGGCCCAGGCGCTCCAGAGCCCCTGGGCGTGGTAGCCGAGCGCGGCACCCCAGTCCTGCTGGAGGACGGTGACCGGCATGGCCAGCCGGTTGCCCGCCTCGCGGTCGGCGGTGTCGTGCTCGACGTCCACGGTGGCGGAGGCGCGGTAGTCGGCGACGATGGAGGGCACGGCCGCCGCGGAGGCGTCGAGGTAGTGGTGGCGGACCTCGGCGGGAATCGCCTCCGGATCGTTGGTCCAGGCGTCGAGGAAGTAGGCGAAGAAGGTGTCGGCGGACGCCTGGATCATCTCCTCCGGCAGACCGGGTGCCTGGGCCATCAGATAGAGGTGGAAGCCGACCGCGCCGGACACCCCGCCGAGGGCGTCCCACATGTCGAGGGTCGGCAGGACGTCGAGGAAGAGCGCCCCGGACACCGCGTCGGGGTGGTCCATCGCGGCACGGAAGGCGACCAGTGCGCCGCGGTCGTGGCCGGCCAGGGTGAACCGGTCGTGCCCCAGATCGGCGGCGAGGCGGACGACGTCCCGGGCCATGGTCCGCTTGGCATAGGTACCGGGGCCGGCCTCGGCGGGCTTGTCGCTGGAGCCGTAGCCGCGCAGGTCGGGGCAGATGACGGTGTGGTCGGCGGCCAGATCGGCGGCGACGTGCCGCCACATCAGGTGCGTCTGGGGAAAGCCGTGCAGCAGGACGACCGGGCTGCCGGTGCCGCCGACGGCGGCGTTCAGCGTCACGCCTTCGTCGACCTGTACGCGGTGCTCGGTGAAACCGGGGATGCTCAGGTGTGTCACAGCGACTCCTGTGGTTCGTGGCAGAGTGGACGTTCCGGGCCTCGCGGTACGGTCGTCCGGGGACGTCACCCAGGTTGCGGCCCCCGGATCAGCGATCGATGAGTGAGCACGCGGCACCCGCGGGGAAGGCGCCGCCCGCGAAGGGACTGTGCCGTGGGCGTGGAGTTCGGACTGCTGGGACCCGTGGCCGCCTGGGACTCCGACGGCGCACCGCTCCCCCTCGGTGCCCCGCGCCACCGCGAGGTGCTCGGACGGCTGCTGATCGCCCGCAACCGCGTGGTGCCGGTCGGCCGGCTCGTCGCGGATCTGTGGGGGGACGAACCACCGGCCGGAGCGGTCGGCGCGGTCCGCACCTTCGTGGCCGCGCTGCGCCGTGCGCTGGAGCCCGGCCGGCCTCCGCGCCACCCGTCACGCGTACTGATCACCGACGGCCCCGGCTACGTCCTGCGCGCCGGGCGCGACGCGGTCGACGCCTGGCTGTTCGAGGACACCGCGGGGCGGGCCGCGGCGGCACCACCGCACGCCGCGGTCGCCCTCTGGGACGAAGCGCTCGCGCGGTGGCGGGGACCGGTCCTGGCGGACTTCCCCGACGCCCCGTGGGCCGCAGCCGAACAGGCCCGCCTGGAGGCGCTGCGCCTCGACGCGGTCGAGCGGCGCGCCGACGCCCTGCTGGCGACCGGCGCCGCCCGCGACGCCGTCGCCGACCTGCGGGCCCATGTCGCCGCGCACCCGGGACGGGAGGACGGCTGGGTTCTGCTGGCGACGGCGCTGGACCGGTCCGGGCGGCGCGGCGAGGCCCTGGAGACCCTGCGCCATGCCCGGGACGGCCTCGCGGGCGGGCCCGGCGGCCACGGCCCGGGGCCCGCGCTGGCCCGTACCGAGGCACGCATCCTCAGCGGTACGGACGACTCCGCGGCCGAACCGGCCGGGACCACGGACGGCGTCTGGGACCGGGCGGCGGCCGCGTGGGAGCGCTCGGTCCCGGCCAGGTCCCGGGCCCGGCTGCACGCCACCGCCGGGCTGCTGCGGGACCTCGCGGTCACCGGCGCGGACGGGCTGGAGGAGGCACGGGAGCACCGCCGCGACCTGGTGGCGGCGGCGGAGACCACGGGCGACACCGAGCTGGCGGCCCGGATCATCGGCTCGTACGACGTACCGGCGGTGTGGACCCGCGCCGACGACCCGGCGGACGCCGGTGAACTGTCCCGGGCCGCCGCCCGTACCGCCGCGCGGCTCGGCCCCGACGGACCGCCCGCGCTGCGCGCCCGTCTGCTCTCGGTCGTCGCCGTCGAGTCACGCGGCGACGCCGCCGCCGACGCGCCACTGCCCCGGGCGGCCGACTCCCCCACCGACGAACCGTGGCGGCTGCGCGCCGGACGCGCCTCCGAGGAGGCGGTCCGCCTCGCCCGGCGCCTCGGCGACCCCGCCCTGCTCGCGTTCGCTCTCAACGGCGCCTTCATGCAGTCCTTCAACACCTGCGGATCGGCGGCCCGCCGGGAAACACTCGGCGGTGAACTGACCCGGCTCGCCGTCGACCACCAGTTGCCCGGCCACGAGGTCCTGGGGCGCCTGATCCGCCTCCAGGCGTGCGCGGGCCTCGGCGACTTCGCGGCGGCGGACACCGAGGCCGCGGAGATCGACCGGCTCGCGCACCGCAACGAACGGCCGCTCGCCGGGGTGTTCACCTCCTGGTACCGGGCCCTGCGGATCTGCGAGACCGACGGCTGGGCGGCGGCCCGCCCCCAGTACACGGAGCTCCTCGGCAGTACGGCGAACAGCGGTATGCCCGGCCTCACCCGGGGAGCGGCCGTCCTCGTCGCCCTGGTCCCGGTCATGCGGGGCGACACCCTGCCCGGGCCCGACGCCTTCGCCGGTCTCGACGCCGGGCCCTACCAGCCGTGGCTCGCCCCCCTGACGCTGGCCGCTTCCGGTGCCGTGGAGCAGGCCAGGCAGGCGCTCACCACCGTTCCCCGCCCTCCGCACGACCTCCTCCAGGAGGCCCTCTGGTGCGTACTCGCCCGGGCGGCGGCGGCCGTGGGACACGAGCCGGTCCTGCGCCGGGCCCACGACGAACTCGGCGCTGCGGCGGGCGAGTCGGCGGGAGCGGGCAGCGGTCTCGTCTCCTTCGGCCCGGTCGCGCACCACCTCCGGGTCGTCCGGAACGCGCTCGACGCGGCCGGTCGGCCCTCCGCCTGACCGGCCGAACTGCCGACCGGACGACCGCCCTGACGACCCACCACCCAACCGGCCGACCGCCCTGACGACCTCGCGCCCGCCCGGCCGACGGACCCACCGCGCGACTGGCCGACCCGTCTGACCGGAAGGTCCGCCCGAGCGCGACCGGGCACTTTCGAGCACTTTCGAGCAGCGGACGAGCGCCGCCCGGCGGGTTCCTGAACAGGCGAGCGGCCCAGGATGGGCTGAGCCGCCGACTCCCGGCGCGCTTCCCGACCCTTCCTCCGAGGAACCATGCGCATCCTGTTCTCCTGCACGCCCGCGATGGGCCACCTGCTGCCCCTGCTCCCCATGGAACGGGCCGCCCGCCGGGCCGGCCACGTCACCGCCGTGATGACCCACGCCTCCCTCGCCCGGGCCGCGGCACCGGCGTCCTTCCTGCCGGCCGGCCCCACCCTGGCGGAGGCGCTCGCGGAGACCGCCGCCCGCACCGGCCTCGACGCGACCGCCGTCATGAGCCCCGCCACCGTGGGCGAGTTCTTCGGCGGAGTACGCGTCGACCTCGCCCTGCCCGAAGCGCTGCCCCTCGCACGGGACTTCGCCCCGGACCTCGTCATCGCCGAAGCCGCGGACCAGGTCGGTCCGGTCCTGGCGGGGGCGCTGGGCGTCGCGTGGGCGTCCCACGCGGTGGGCATCGAGATCGCACCCGAGCTGAAGGAGGCCATGCGGAACGCCGCCGGTACGAGGGCTGCCGCCGTCGGCGCGGCCTGGTCCGCGCCGGTGGCCGAGATCGACCCGTGGCCGGACTTCCTCCAGCTCCCCGGCTGGACCCCATCGGTCGCGCGGGTCCCCGTCCGGCCCGAGATCCACGAGGCCGAGGACGGTCCCGCAGGTCCGCCACACGACCGGCCGTCCGCACGGCGGCCGAAAATCCTGATCTCCCTGGGAACCGTGGTGGACGCACCCGGTCTTGTCGAGGACCTGATCGCCGCCATGCCCGAGGACGTGGACGTGGTGGCCGCGCTGAATCCCGGCTCGTCCGCACGCCCCCACGTCGACGAGCGCAGGGTGCGGCTCACCGGATTCGTGCCGATGCGCGAGCTGTTGGAGGGCGTCGACGCCGTGGTCTGCTCGGGCGGAGCCGGGACGGTCACCGCCGCACTCCGCTCGGGCCTGCCCCTGGTCGTTCTTCCGATGGGGCTGGACAAGCCGCTCAACGCCGAGCGGGTACAGGCGTTCGATGCCGGCCTCACCGTCTCCACGGCCGCCGAGGCCGCCGTCGCGGTACGCCGCGTACTCGCCGAGAGCCGGTTCTCGGCGGCCGCCCGTGACGCCTCCGCCCGCCTGGCAGCCCTTCCGTCCGCGGCCCAGGTCCTCGACCGGCTGCTGCCCGCCGCGGCGCGCCACGGCTGCGCCGTCTGAGTACCGGCCGACGGCCACGGCCGCGCGCCGTTCGCACCCCCGTGCCGCACGGGCCCGGACCGTCGCCGAGAGGCGGAGGCCGGGGCCGGTGACGGCCGTCCGCGATCACCCGTTCCGGGGCTCCTATGCTGGTGGGGGACGGGGCGGACGGAGAGAACAGGCGCGGGCGACCGATGAGCGGGAACGGCAGGGCGAGGCTCGGCGACCGGTTGCGGCAGGCACGCGAGCGGTTGTTCGTCGGCCGGGAAGCCGAACTGAACCGGTTCGCGCACGCCTTGCGGGGTGACGGCGACGCGCCGCAGGTGGTCTTCCTGCACGGCCCCGGAGGATCGGGCAAGTCGGCACTGCTCCGCAGGTACGCCTCCGAGGCGCAACGCGCGGGCCGGAGCGTCGTGCACGTCGACGGGCGCACCACCCCCGCCGACCCGGACAGCTTCGGTGCCGCGGTGCGCCCCGCCACCGACGGGAAGGCGACGGTGCTCCTCATCGACACCTTCGAGAACTGCGGTTCTCTCGAAGGGTGGCTCTTCGAGGAGTGTCTGCCGCAACTGCCGGCGGACGCCGTCGCGGTGATCGCCGGACGCCGTGCCCCGGACCCGGTCCGGATCGCCGACCCGGCGTGGGCGGAGCTGATCGAAGTGGTTCCGCTCGGCCCGCTCGCCACCGCGGACAGCGAGCGTCTCCTGACGGCCCGCGGTGTCCCGGGCCACCTGCACCAGGACGTCCTGGACTTCACCGGCGGCCACCCGCTGGCCCTCGCCCTGGCCGCCGCCGTGGTCGAGCGGACCGGCACCCGGGAGGCCGGGCCCGGTGCGGGTCCCGACTGGACGCCGGGCCGGGAGGTCGTCACCACTCTGCTGCGGCACCTGATCGGTGAACCGCCCAGCAGGGCGCACCAGGCCGCGCTGGAGGTGTGCGCCCACGCCCATGTCACCACCGAACCGCTGCTGCGGGCGATGCTGGGCGACCAGGGCAGGGAGCTGTTCGCCTGGCTGTGCGCCCAGCCGTACGTCGAGACCGCCGGCACCGGGGTCTTCCCGCACGACGTGGTCAGGGAGGCGCTGGAGTCCGACCTGCGCTGGCGGGACCCGGAAGGTTTCGAGGACCTCCACAACGCGCTCAGACGCCATCTCCTGGACCGGGTGCGTACGGGTCCGTCGCACCGGTTCCTCCACGCGGTCGGCGAACTCCAGTACCTGTACCGGTCCGACGGGTTCATGGCGGACACCCACGGCTGGCACCCGTACGGCCTGGTCCGCGACCTGCCGTACCACCCGGCCCGGAAGGCGGACGTCCTGGACCTCGTCGAGCTCCGGGAAGGCCCCGAGTCGGCCGGGATCGCCGCCCACTGGCTGGCCCGGCAGCCGGACGGCTTCCACCTCCAGCAGGTGCCGCCCGGCGAAGAGGCCGCGTCCTGTTCGGCATGGCTCAGGATCGATCCGTACGACGGACAGGCCGAGGACCCGGTCGTCGCAGCCGCCTGGGCGCATGTGCGCGAGCACGAACCGCTGCGTGCCGGGGAGCACATCGCGGTCGGGCGGTTCCACGTCGGTCGCGGCACCTACCAGCGGCCCTCGCCCGTCATGGATTTGGTGCTCTGGCGCATGCTGGGAGAGATCGTCCGCGACGACCAGCTCGCCTGGTCCTTCATCGTCATGCGCGACGACGGCTTCTGGGACCGGCACCTGCTGCACTGCGACATGCTTCCGGTGGAACCTTCTGTGGAGGTCGGAGGTGTGCGCCACCGCCTCTTCGCCCACGACTGGCGTCCCCGGCCCGCGGCGCACTGGCTGGCGGACAAGACCGACGCCATGCTCGGTGGTACCCCCGTCACCGGCGGCGGGAACACCACCCTCGGCGAGACGCCAGTCCTGGACCGTACCGCCTTCGACAACGCGGTACGGGCCGCGCTGCGAGCCCTGCGCCGGCCCGACGAACTCGCTCTCAACCCGCTCCAGCGCAGCCGCGCGGTGCTCGGTCACGAGACGTCCCTGCACGACGTCGTCCTCGCCGCCATCCACTCCCTGCCGCTGGAACGCGGTGGCGAAAAGGCGTACCGGGCCGCCATGACGGCCTTCGTGGAGGGCGCTTCGACCCAGCAGGCCGCAGCGCGACGCCTCGGCCTCCCCTTCAGCACCTACCGCCGCCACCTCACGGCATCGGTGCAGCGGATCGCCGACATCATGTGGCGGCACGAGGCCGACGGCACACCCGTCGTCGGCCCCTCGGACGCGGACACACGGTCGCGGCCGAGACCGTCGTAGCGAGGCAGCCGGGACCGAGAGACTGCCCACGTGGTGCCCGTGCAGTCGAGGAACTCGGCGACGGTGGGGACACCTCGGTGGCTTCGCAGTTTCCGGCGGAGGTCGTCCAGGGTGCTGCTGCCTCGTGCGGACGTGACACCGCCCATGCGGGCGACGGCGATGTTGGCGATGTCCACGGCAGCGTCGACGTCGCCGGGCGAGAGGTGTGCTTCGGCGAGGTGTGCGAGGTAGATGTCGTGGCCGCGCGGGAAGGCGTCGCCGTTGTACGCCTCGCCCTCCACGTCGTGGGCGGTGGGGGCGTCCTCGAAGTGCCGGAGCGCTTGCCGGGGGTCGCGTCGTACACCTCTCGCGATCCCAGCGTGTCGTCGAGGTGGCGCAGGTCGTCGAGACGGCGCTCGAAGTGCTCTGGCACGCCGGCGTCGATACGGCGACCCCCCGGTGGAGGAGGCGAGGACGGGGGCCGCGTCGGACCACTGGGTGAGAGTGCTGGTGAGGGTGACGGATGTGGTGATCAGGAATTTCCTGCGGTCCACCGGACCTCCTGCGATCTCCAGTGCGTGCACGGGCGCCGTTGTGGTCCACGGGCCCGTGAGAACGGCGTGGTCGTCGGGCACGGTGCTGCTCGGCGACCCGGAACAGGTACGCCTCGTGGGTCATCTCGCGCTGGGACAGCAGGTAGGCGAGCGGGTGCTGTTCGGCGGTGGTCTCCACGGCCACGGCGGTTCCCCTTCGCGGGCACACGGGTCACCCACCGGTGTTCCGGATGCGAACGGTGCGGGGAAGGGGCACCGGCCTGGCCGCAACGCCACAGCTCTGGGACTCGTCCCGCGAACGGGGTGTTCTTGTCCGGCGGCCCGACCGGACCGCGTCCGACGAGGCGTCAGGAGATAGACATGACGACGTTCGCCGCGCCGACGCGGCCACCAGGGACACGAGCGGCCCGGGGCGGGAGGGGACAACGTGGTCACCAGGCTCGGCTACGAGCATCTGCGCCGCCACGACCTTTGACGCACCTCACTGACCTGGTTCGCCGACGCAGGGGTCCAGGTACACATCCTTCGCAGGATCGCCGGCCACGGCTCACCGACCACCACCCGGCGCTACCCGCACCCGGACGTCCACAAGATCACAGCGGCCGGAGCCGCACTCTCAGCCCACTTCACGGCGCTGCGCGCACCGCGCTCACTGCCGAGCCCCATCGTCATGACCCGCTGACGCGGCCAAGGACGCCCAAGCCCCCGTTGGCCCCCGACTGGTCCCCAGAAAAGATCAGGGCCGGTTTCGGATTGCTCCGAAACCGGCCCTGATCTTCGACTGTCTCCAGTCGGGACGACAGGATTTGAACCTGCGACCCCTTGACCCCCAGTCAAGTGCGCTACCAAGCTGCGCCACGTCCCGCTGCGTTTCCTCCCGGTGTTCCCGGTCGGCCGCGCAGGGAAAACATTACCTCACTCCGAGGGTCGAATTGACGCGCGTGCCTGCTGGGCGCGATGGGCGAGTGTGTCGGCGCCGCAGGCGACGGCCAGTTTGTGGGCGTGGGCGAGCTCCCGGGTGCTGCGGATCGCCATGCCGTACTCGTACCGGGCGAGGGCGTGCTCGTACTCGGAGGAGGACGCTTCCAGGTGGCGTACGGCGTCGGCCAGCAGCTTCTCGGCCTCTTCGGCGGGTGCGAACACGGCGAGGCACCGCAGGGCCTCACCGATCGCGGTGTCCGTCCCGAAGCGCTCCGCGTGCTTCCTGGCCTCGGCCGCGATCTCGGCGCCCTTGGCCGGGTCGGTGTCGGCGAGCGCACGGGCCAGGTCGAATGCCCAGGGCGCCCAGACTCCGTTGTGCCGCTCGCGCGCCTCCAGTGCGAGTCCCGCCGCTTCGAGCTCGGCGATGGCCTCCACGGTCCGGCCTTCGGCCAGCAGCAGTCGTCCACTGATGCACGGGGCGTCGGGGAGGACCATGGCGCTGGGATACGGGTACGGAGCACCGAACTCGTACTGGTCCGCGATCGCCCGGGCTTCGGCCGTACGGCCCCTCGCGAGCAGGGTGTCGATGAGGAGGCACGCCGCGTCCCAGTGGACGGGAAGGCCGGTGCCGACACGGTCGGCGAGGCGCAGGCCCTCGCGCAGGAAGCCCTCGGCCTCCGCGAGCCTTCCGCGGCGGCGGGCGACGAGGCCGAGCAGGGTGTGGGCGAAGGCGAGATGCGCGCCGCTCCAGCCGGAGATCTCGAAGGCCCGCACCGCTTCCCCGAAGAGGCTCTGGGCCCGCGTGTACTGGTCGGTGAAGGCATAGGTGATGCCGACCATGGCGGGGAATTCGAAGCCCCACTCCGGGTCCGTCCAGCCGAGTCCCCGGGCCGGGCTGCCGTCGACGAGGGCGCGTTCGCAGAACTCGACGACGAGCTCGGCGCTCTCGCCCCGCATCATGGCGTCGAACGCGCGCAGGGTGATCAGGGCGCGCTCGGGGTTGTCCCGGCCATCGAGATGGTCCGCGTTGTTGACGAGCCGGCGCGAGCGGGCGGCACCGTCGTCCTCCTCCCGCTGCATCCCCTCCCACTGGAAGTGCGCGGCCTGCAGACGCATCAGGCCCGGTCCCGGAGCGGTACGCGCCGCCTCCGCCGCGAGGGTGTCGGCCGCCTCCTTGAGCTCGTTGTTGTGGGCGAGCGCGGCGGCGAGCCGGAAGGTCGCGTCGACCCGCTGGCGGTCGTCCAGACCCGGAGTGTCGAGCGAGTTCCGCAGATGGCGCACCGTGGTCGCGGGCGAGCTGAGGAGCGTGGCACAGCCCAGTTCGTAGAGGATCAGCGCGCGGTCCTCGGGCCGGGGCGGCTCCTCGACGGCGCGTTCCAGACAGCGCCGGGCGGCTTCCGGGGCGCCGACCGCGAGGTGATGGGCGGCCGCCTCGCGGAGCTGCCTCACCACCTCCTGGTCGTCGTCCGCGTGCACTTCGAGAAGGTGGCGTGAGGCTGCGGCGACGCCGTGTCCGGCGTCGGTGAGGGCCCAGGCCGCCCGGCCGTGCGGGTGGCCCCGGGGATCGATTCGTAGATGGTCGTGGCGATGAGCGGGTGGACGAACTCGAGCGGGTCGAAGCCGGTGATGATGCGGGCCTCGCGGAGCTTGCCGGTGCAGTCGGCGGCCTCCGCCGCGCTCATCCCGGCCAGGTTGGCCGCGATGACCGGCGAGATCTCCGTGCCCAGTACGGCGGCGGCCCAGGCGAACCGGTTGGCGTTGGTCCCCAGCCGCTCAAGACGGGCGACGAGCCCGCGGCCCCGGGCGGAGGCGCCGAGTGGGCGCAGCTGACCCGCGGAGTCCTCCACCGGAGGCATCTCCTCGTCCTGCACCTTGGCGACCAGTTCGACCGCTTCGTACGGGTTTCCTCCGGTCACCGCCCAGACCTCGCGGCAGAACGGGTCGTCCGCGTGCTCCCCGAGGCTCTCGCGGACCAGATGAGCGGTCGCGTCCGGGGTGAGCGCGCGCAGCGGGATGCGGACGAGTTTGGCGGGGTCGTTCGCCGCGTTCGGGTCGAAGGCCCCGAACCTGCCCCGATCGGCCATTTCTTGTGGACGGTAGGCCGGCACGGCGAGTAAAGGCAGATCGCCGAGGTTCTCGGTGAACGAGGAGAGCCAGTCGAGGGATTCGCCGTCCGCCCAGTGCGCGTCGTCGACGATGAGCAGCAGCGGCCGGTGGCTGTGGCGGACCGCGAGTTGACGGACGACGTGGTCGAGGCCGTCCCGGACACCTTGGGGCTCGGGCTGCGGTCCGCTGGGCTGCGCGAGTCCGAGTGCGGGCGCGGTGGTGTCGTACCAGTCGCCGAACAGCTCGCGGAGCTGGTCGGGCGCGATCTGGACGAGCGCGGGCTGGAGCAGTTGGCGTACGACGTGGAACGGGACCGACGTGACGGTCTCACCGCCACGCGCCGACCAGACGGTGCAGCGTTCGGCGGCCATGGCCTGGACCTCCGCCAGCAGCGCGGTCTTGCCGAGTCCCGCCTCCCCGCTGTAGACCAGCAGGCCTCCGACGGCCTGCGCGCCACAGAGCGCCTCCACCGCGTCTGCTGCGGCGGCGAGTTCGGGATCGCGCTCGTACAACGGCCGGGACGGCTTCATGCCTCCCCTTCCCCAAGGTGATGCGGACAAGGGCCGAGCGTAGCCGTGCGCGGGACGGCGCGGGCGGTGGTTCGAACACTTCGCCGCAGGTAAGGGCCGCTCAGGGGCACAATCAAGCCGTGGACGAGACGCACAGGGACCGCGACGACGAAGGCCGGGCGCGCAACGCGCGCCCCAGGGACGGGCTCGGACGCCCCCTGCCCTACGGAGCCGAGGGAGTGGGGCGCCAGCCCGAGGGGGTGGTGCGCTCCCCCGAGGAGACACTGCGGGAAGCGCAGCGCCTGCTGGACGCGGGCATGCCGTTCCACGCGCACGAGGTCTTCGAGGACGCGTGGAAGTCCGGCCCCGAGGAGGACCGTGACCTCTGGCGCGCCATGGCCCAGTTGGCGGTGGGTCTGACGCACGCGGCGCGCGGCAACGCGGTGGGAGGGGCCCGGTTGCTGCGCCGGGGAGCGGGCGTACTTGGCGCATATCGCACCCTCGAACCGTACGGAATCGGGATCGACGGGCTGATCGACTGGGCCCGGGAGTTGGCGGCGCGGGTGGAGCGCCGAGGAGCGATGGCGGCTCCCCCGGCGGACGCGGCGGACCAGGCGGACGCGGCGGACCAGGCGGACGCGGCGGACCAGGCGGACCAGGCGGATACGACGACCGGCGGCGGTCTGGACGCGGCCACGGAGGCGCCTCGGCTCTGTCCGGTACGCCCGTAGAAGGCGCCTTCGATGTGGCGTGAAGGGCACTCTTCCCGGGCTCGCCGTACCCCCTGCCGCGGACAGCCGTTACGATCCGGCTCCATGAGCACTGCTGACCAGGAACAGGTTCGGGAACAGGTCCGGGTCGAGGACGAGGAAACCGGCCAGGAGCGGAACGAGACCCAGGACCGAACCCTGAAGGACGACACCGAGGGCGCGCGCCCTGCGGGAACGGCCCCCGAGGCGGTGGCCTCGGAGGAAGGCGCCTCGGCGGAAGGGAAAGATGCCTCGGACGAGGGCGCCTTCGACGAGGAGGCAGGCGTGGAGGCCATGGGAGAGCGGCGCCTGACGCCTCGCCAGGCGAGACGGCTGCGCATCGCGCTGTCCTCGGCGGGCATGGCCGTGATGGCGGTGGTCCTGTGGATGCGCATCGCCAGCCGCTCGTCGGTGCTGGTCGTCGGCGTCTACGGGCTCGCCCTCATCCTCTGCGGCGTGGTAATGGAGCTCAGCCGCAACGGACGTACACGCCTGGCGAGTTGGCTGCTCGGTATCGGTCTGCTCGCGGCCGTCGGGACGGACTGGCTACTGCTTCCCTGAGGACCGTGGCACGCGCGGCACGGTCCACGGACCGGGCCCGCCCCTCAGAGCAGCAGCAGCTGGAGTCCGCCCACCACCGTCGCCACGAGCACGATCCGCTCGAAGAGCCGCTGGTTGATCCGGTCCACGAGGCGGCGGCCCAGCCAGGCGCCGGGGAGGACGAAGAGGACCAGGACCGCGTCGAGGAGCAGGGAGCGCCCGTCGATCAGGCCGAGTCCGACGCTGAACGGCACCTTGGTGACGTTGACGATGAGGAAGAACCAGGCGGAGGTGCCGAGGAAGCCGAGCTTGCGCATCCCGGAGGAGAGCAGGTAGAGCGACATGACGGGGCCGGCCGCGTTGGCCACCATGGTGGTGAAGCCGCCGAGCACCCCGTACGTTCCCGCCTGAGCGCGTGCGGCGTTCCGGGCCCTGCGGCCGGAGGGCCGCGACTCCGTCGCCGCCGCCCTGTTCGTCCCCTCGGTCCGCGCCCCGCCTTCCGCCGCCGCCCCGCCTTCCGCCGCTGCCGCGACCGACGCGACGGGCGCGCGCTCCCCCGCCTCCGCTCGCTCCTCGCCCTCCAGAGGCCCGGTCCGCCGCCGTCGCCAGAGCGTGACGCCGACCATGACCAGCAGGATGGCCCCGATCGACGTGCGTACGGCGCCGTCGCCCGCGTACTTCAGGAAGAGCGTTCCGGCCACCAGGCCGACCGCGACGGCGGGGAAGAGCCGGAGCAGCGTCGGCCAGTGCGCGTGCCGCCGGTAGACGAAGACGGCGAGGACGTCACCGGCGATCAGGAGCGGGAGGAGAACTCCGGTGGACTCGCGGGCCGGAAGCACTGCCGCGAAGACCGCGAGGCTGATCGTGTTGGCGCCGTTGACCGAGGTCTTCGAGAAGCCGACGAGGGCGGATGCCGCGGCGAGCACGGCCAGCTGTACGAGCGTGAGGGTATCCATTGCGGATCGAATGCTAAGCACATCGATTCCGGTGCCGTGCACCGCCCACCGGGCCACACCCTCTGGCGTCCGGCCGGGACGATCTGCCTATGCTGCGCCCGCGAGCGCTCACGGAAACGCTCAAACGAACACCATGCGGCAGTACGGGGTAAGGGGCCAACAGCATGCGGGAGCCGGTGGAACTGAGGCGGCAGCGAATCCTCGCGGTGGTGGGGTCGCGGGGGGCGGTGAAGGTGAGCGCGCTCGCCGAGGAACTCGACGTCTCCGTGGTCACGGTACGCCGGGACGTGGAGGAGCTGGCCCGTGCGGGACGGCTGAGGCGGGGGCACGGGGTGGCCCGGTCGGCCTCCTTGGCGCAGGATCCGGCCCCCGCGCCGGCGGCGGAGCGGACCGGGCCGGCCGGAGAGGGCGGGCCGGTCGCGCTCGTGGTGCCGGAGCGGCATTCGTACCTGTACGAGACGCTGCACGGCGCTCGTTCGGTGCTGGACGAGCACGGCATCCGGGTCGCGCTGCACATCGCTCCGCAGGCCCGGGGGACCGAGCGGCCCCTGGTGGAGCAGGCGCTCGCGGGGGGCGCTCGCGGGCTGTTAATCGCGCCGCGCTGGCGCAGCGCCGGGTGGGAGGAGTCCGACGGCGAGTGGCTCGCCGAGGTGGGGGTGCCGACCGTGCTGATGGAGCGCAGGCCGCGCCCGGGCAGTGCGCTGCACGCCCTGGACTCGGTCTGTTCCGATCACTGGTACGGGGTCCATCTCGCGGTGGACCACCTGGTGTCGCTGGGGCACCGCCGTATCGTGCTGGCCGCCCGGGACGACAGCCCGACCGCCCGGAGCATCCGGTCCGCCTTCGCGGAGATCGCCGCCGGGCGGCCCGAGGTGGAGGACTGGTGCGTGGTGCTCAGTTCGCCGGACGCGGTCCCCTCGGAGGGGCCGTACGAAGGCGAGGGCCCTGCTGCCCGGGGTGGCTCCGGAGCACCGCTGGACCTGGCGGCGGTACTGCGGGAGCGGCGGGCCACCGGCGCCGTGCTGCACGGTGACGTCGACGCGTTGATGCTGGTGCAGCGGTTGACGGAGAGCGGGGTGCGGGTGCCCCAGGACTGTTCGGTGGTGGCGTACGACGACGTCGTGGCGGGGCTGGGCACCACGCCGTTGACCGCGGTGTCGCCGCCGAAGGCCGAGATCGGACGGGCCGCCGCCGAGCTGCTGCTGTACCGGCTGGGGGGCTCCGGAGGGGCGACGGGGCCGGTGCGGCGTACGGAGTTGCTGCCGGAGTTGAAGGTGCGTGGTTCGGCGCAGGCCCTCATCTCCTCACAGTGACCGATCGTTTGACCGCTTTAGATTTCTTCTGATCGATCTATTGACCGTATCCGGTCAGGCGATCAGGATTCCCGTTGTCCCGAACAGGAGCCGCGGGAGGCGCGCATGCCTGATCGACAGAGTCGTCGGTCCGTGCTGGCCACGATCGCCTCGCTGCCGTTGGCAGGTGCGCTCAGCGCCTGCTCCGGTGGCGGGGCGTCCGGGCAGAGCACGAGCAGTACAGACACCACCAGCAGCACGAGCAGTACCAGCAGCACCGGCAAGGGCGGAAAGGTCCGCATCACCTTCTGGTCCGCCCTGCGGGGCAGTCAGGAGGTGGTGGACGCCTTCAACCGCGGTCACCGCACCATCGAGGTCGAGTTCCAGCAGATCCCCTCGGGCGGTCAGGGCGGCTACGCGAAACTCAGCAACGCCGCCCGGGCCGGGAACGCCCCGGACGTGGCGACCCTGGAGTACCCGCAGGTGCCGGGGTTCGCCATCGACGGCGTCGCCCGGGACCTGACCGGTCTGGTCAGCGACACGCTCCGGGCCAAGCTGCTGCCGCAGGCGCTGGGGCTCACCACGTTCGACAAGAAGATCTTCTCCGTCCCGCTCGACATCGAACCGATGGTGATGCACTACCGCACCGATCTGTTCGAGGAGTACGGCCTGCATGTGCCGCGCACCTGGGACGAGTTCGAGGAGGCGGCGGCGACCGTACGGCGCAAGGGCGGTGAGCGGCGGCTCGCCCTCTTCCCCACCGACGGGGCGACGCAGATGGCCGCGTACGCCTGGCAGGCGGGCGCCCAGTGGTTCTCCACCGCCGGCGGCACCTGGAACGTCTCGCTCGGCGACGCCCCGACCCGCCGCGTCGCCGCGTACTGGCAGCGGCTCATCGACCGGGACCAGGTGTTCATGAACGCCGTGGAGAGCCGGCAGAGCGACGCGCAGATCGGCAACGGTCTGGTGCTCGCCCGGCTCATGGGCGCCTGGGACGCGGGTGCCCAGATGAAGGCCCGGCCCGGCCAGAAGGGGCAGTGGGCCATCGCTCCGTTCCCGCAGTGGGACACGGCGAATCCGTCCAACGGGACGCACGGCGGGTCCACCTTCGCGGTGACGAAGGACTGCGCGCACCCGGAGGCCGCGATGGAGTTCATCGAGTGGCAGGTCTCGCACCCCGACGCGCTGCGGGCCCGCCTCTCCAGCGGGGCGAGCAGCCAGTACCCGGCCGCGCCCGGCCTCGTCTCCGTGGGCAGCCAGGCGTTCGACCGCTCGTACTACTCGGGCCAGGACATCTACCGGGTCTTCGAGGAGCAGGCGCGGATCGTCAGGGACGGCTGGGTCTGGGGTCCCCGGATGACCGCCACCGGCAAGGTGATGCAGGACGGGTTCGCCCGGGCGAGCGGCGGCAAGGGCTCGCTGCTGAGCTCGATCGAGGCCGCCCAGGAGGGCACCATGCCCGACCTGCGGGCGCTCGGTCTCGCCACCAGCGAGCGTTCCACGTGAGCCGCGCCCGGGTGCCCCTGCACCACCACCCCGCCGGTCCTTCCCCACGCCGTACCGGTGCCCCTTCGCAGCAGAGAGGCAGGTGACCCCCATGGCCAGCACCAGCACCACCCGGCCCGTCGCCCCCGTGAGCGGTGCGGGGCGGACCGCGCGTCCTGCCGCCCCCACCCGCGCGGGGACCGGCCGCGTGACGGCCCGCCGCCGTGAACTCGGCGCGGCCGGCGCGCTGATGACGCCGTTCTTCGTCCTTCTGGTGACCGTCTTCCTGATACCGGTCGGCACCGCGATCTGGCTGAGCTTCTTCAGCGACGACCAGCCCGGTCTCGGCTTCGGACCGGAGAAGACCGTCTTCGTCGGTGTCCGCAGTTACGTGGCCGTCCTCACCGACCCCACCTTCCTCGGCGGTCTCGGGATCGTCGCGCTGTACTGCCTGATCTACATACCGCTGATCGTGGTCGGCGCCCTCGCGCTGGCCCTGCTGCTGGACTCGGGCGTGGTGCGGCTGCGCGCCACCGCGCAGCTCGCGCTCTTCCTGCCGCACGCGGTGCCGGGCATCATCGCCGCGATCATCTGGCTGTACCTGTACACCCCCGGGCTCAGCCCGGTGATCGACGTCCTCGGCAGGGCCGACATCACGGTGGACTTCCTCGGGGTGCACACCGTGGTGCCCTCGATCGTGAACATCGCGCTGTGGAGCAATCTCGGCTACAACATGGTCGTCTTCTACGCCGCGTTGCAGGCCGTCCCGCGCGAGGTGATCGAGGCGTCCGTCGTGGACGGCGCGGGTCCGGTGCGTACCGCGCTCCGGATCAAGGCGCCGCTGGTGCGCTCCTCCATCGTGATGGTGGCGATGTTCACCCTCATCTTCGCGCTCCAGCTCTTCACCGAGCCCATGCTGCTCGGCCAGTCCACCCCGATGATCAACTCCCGGTTCTCCCCCAGCATGTACATCTACGACGCCGCGTTCACCCGCAACAACTACGGTCTGGCGGCCGCCGCTTCGGTGATCCTGCTGGTCTTCACGGTCGCGCTGTCCTACGGCGTCACCCGGTGGACGAACCGCGCCGACGCAGCCGAGGAGGACGTCCGATGAGCGCGCCTGCCCTGCCCCGTACCCCCCACCGTTCCGCCTCCGCCGCCCGGCGGCCCGGGCTGACCGGACGCGCCGTCGTCAACCTCGTGGTGGGCGTCTCGGTGCTGTACACCCTGCTGCCGGTGCTGTGGCTGGTGCTGGCCTCCACCAAGGACCGCGACGCGCTCTTCCAGAGCAACGTCCTTTCCCTGAAGGGCTTTTCACTCGTCCAGAACCTGAAGGACGTGTTCTCCATGGACGCGGGGCTGTACGGGCGCTGGTACGCCAACAGCCTGTTGTACGCGGTGCTGGGCGCGGCCCTGGGGGCGCTGATCAGCATCGCCTGCGGCTACGCCTTCGACAAGTACCGCTTCCGCCACAAGGAGAAGATGTTCGGTCTGGTGCTCGCGGCCGTCATGGTGCCGCAGACCGTCCTGGCGCTCCCGCTCTATCTGATGGCGTCCAAGGCCGGGCTCGTGAACACCTTCTGGGCCGTCTTCATCCCGGTGCTCTTCAACCCGTTCGGGGTGTACCTGGGCCGCATCTTCAGCCAGGGGTACGTACCGAACGAGGTGCTGGAGGCCGCCCGGGTCGACGGGGCGGGCGAACTGGCCACCTACTTCAAGGTGGCGATGCGGATGCTGGGGCCGGGTCTGGTCACCGTCTTCCTCTTCCAGCTCACCGCCATCTGGAACAACTTCTTCCTGCCGATGGTGATGCTCTCGAACCAGGACCTGTATCCGGTCAGCCTCGGCCTGTACACCTGGAACAGTTCGGCGTCGGTCTCCCCCGAGTACTACCCCGTCGTCGTCATGGGCTCGTTGCTCGCCATCGTCCCGCTCATCCTCGCGTTCGCCCTGCTCCAGCGCTTCTGGCGGTCGGGGCTCACCGCGGGCGCCGTGAAGTAGCGCGGCCGGCGCGGCCGCTCCCGGGCGGTCCGCACCGGCCGCACCGTACCGGCGGCCGTCGCGGACCGCCCCGTACCAGGAGAGACATGCACAGTTCCGCTGCCACCAGCCCACCGAGCACGCCCCGCCGGCCGCGTGCCGTGCTCGCCATGAAAGCGGACGCGGCGGCGGCGGTGCTTCCGCCGGAGGCGCTCGCCGCGCTCGGCGAGGTCTGCGACCTCGCGCCGACGCCCGCCCTCGACGACTTCACCACCGACCGGGCCCGAGCGGCGCTGGCCGACGCGGAGATCCTGGTCACCGGCTGGGGCTGCCCGCCGATCGACGAGGACGTACTCGCGGCGGCGCCGAAGCTGCGGGCCGTCGTCCACACGGCCGGTTCGGTACGCGGCCTCGTCACCGACGCCTGCTGGGCGCGCGGGATCGCGGTGTCCTCGGCCGCCGCGGCGAACGCGCTGCCGGTGGCGGAGTACACCATCGCCATGATCCTGCTCTCCGGGAAGCGGGTACTGGAGCGCGCCCGGGAGTTCCGCCTCACCCGCGACCGGAGCGACTGGCTGCGGGTCCCGGACGAGGTGGGCAACTACCGCCGTACCGTGGGCATCCTCTCCGCCTCCCTCATCGGCCGACGGGTGATCGAGCTGCTGCGCCCCTACGACCTGCGGGTGCTGCTGCACGATCCGTACGTGTCGGCCGAGGAGGCGGCGTCGCTCGGCGTCGAGGGAACCGGGCTCGCCGAACTCTTCGCCGACAGCGACGTGGTGAGCGTCCACACCCCTCTGCTCACCGGCACGCGCGGGCTCGTCAGCCGCGAACTGCTCACCTCGATGCGGCCGGACGCCACGCTGGTCAACACCTCGCGCGGCGCGGTCGTCGACCAGGACGCCCTCACCGACGTCCTGCGCCAGAACCGCATCCGGGCCGTCGTCGACGTCACCGACCCGGAGCCGCTGCCCGCCGACCACCCGCTGTGGGAGTGCGAGAACGCGCTGATCACCCCGCATCTCGCCGGGTCCCAGGGCAACGAGTGGCGGCGGCTGGCCGATCTGGCGACCGGTGAGGTCGCGCGCTGGGCCGCGGGCGACGGCTTCGCCCATCCCGTACGACCGGAAAGGCTGGCCTTCCTCGCATGACCACCACCCCTTCCTCCGTCCCCTTCTCCCTCCCCTCCGACGACCGCGCGCTCAGCCCCTTCACCGGTTACACCCGGGCGCACTGGGAGGCCGCCGCCGACGGCCTGCTGCACGCGGCCTGGCAGTGGGCCACCCCCGGCCGGGCCCTGCTCGACCTGCCCGGCCGCCCCTCGGGCTCCGGGGTCCGCTCCGACGGGCTGGAGGGGTACGCACGCACCTTCCTGGCCGCCGCGTTCCGGGTCGCGGGCGCCGACGGCAAGGACCCGCACGGCTGGCTGGACCGGTACGCGGACGGTCTCGCCGCCGGTACGCGCACCCCCGGGCGCGACGACGCCGAGTCCTGGCCGCTCATCCGCGACCACACGGTCTTCGGCCAGCCCATGGTGGAGTCGGCGTCCGTCGCCCTCGGTCTGCGGCTGACCCGCCCGTGGCTCTGGGACCGGCTCGACGGCCCCGTCCAGGACCGCGCCGAGGAGTGGCTGCGCGGGGCGCTGCGGCACACCCCCGCGCCCAACAACTGGTACCTCTTCCCCTTCACCGTCGCCGGTTTCCTGGAGTCCGTGGGCCGGGGCGACGCGGAGACGGCGCGGGTACGGGCCCGCGCGCTGGACCTGCTGGAGGGCTGGTACCGGGGCGACGGCTGGTACGCCGACGGCGACGGGCGCGCCTTCGACCACTACAACGGCTGGGCGCTGCACCTCTATCCGGTGCTGGACGCCCATCTCTCCGGCGACCGGGAGCTCCTCGCCCACTACGGCGGGCGGCTGCGCGAGCACCTGGAGAGCTTCTCGCTGATGTTCGGCGCGGACGGGGCGCCGCTGCACTTCGGGCGCTCTCTCGCGTACCGGTTCGCGGCGGGTGCGGCGGTCGGCATGGGCGCGGTCTCCGGGCACACCCCGCTCTCCCCGGGCACCTCCCGGCGGCTGGTCAGCGGCTCGCTCCGGTACTTCCTGGAGCGCGGCGCCACCGGCGACGACGGGCTGCTGAGCCTGGGGTGGCACGGCCCGCACGAGGCGACGCTCCAGCACTATTCGGGTCCGGCGTCGCCGTACTGGGCGTCGAAGGCGTTCGTCTCACTGCTCGCCCCGGCGGACCACCCGCTGTGGTCGGCACCGGAGGAGGCAGCGCCGAGCGAGGGCCCGGACCGGGTGCTGTCGCTGCCCGCGCCGGGACTGCTGGTGCAGTCGACCCGGGCGGACGGGATCGTACGGCTGCACAACCACGGCAGCGACCATGTCCGGCCGCACGAGGGCGAGTCGGCGGCGGAGGCGGACCCGCACTACGGGCGGTTCGCGTACTCCACGGCGACCGGTCCCTCGTCGGCGGTGAACGTCGCGGACAACCATCTCTCCGTCCGGGTCGGCGGGGCCCGCAGCGTCCGCCGCCGGATCCGTCCGCTGGGCGCCGGGCACGGGGACGGCTGGGGCTGGGCGGCCTCCTGGCACATGCCGGTCTTCCCCGGTCAGCCGCCGGCCGTCCCGGGGCTGCGGGTGGAGAGCGTCACCTTCGTACGGGGCCGTTACGAACTCCGGGTCCACCGGCTGCTCGGCGTCCCGGCGGGTGCCCGCGTCGAGCAGACCGGCTGGGCGACGGCCCCCGGCGCCTCGCCGCGTTCCGTACTGCACGGGCTGTACGGCTGGGAGTCGGAGGAGGAGGTACGCGCACCGCAGGGCACGGCGTACACCCGCTGGGCGGTCGTGCCCCGGCTGGCCGCCGACGCCGAGGGCACGGTGGTCCTGGTGGCCCTGGCCTCGCTGACCGGCGAGGCGGACCCGGCCCCGGTGGGGACGGCGGTGAGCGGGGTGAACGTGGCCGCGGATGCCGATGGTTCCGGGGACACGGTGGAGGTGGCCTGGGCCGAGGACGGGACGGTCACCCGGATCGCCTTCGGCCCGGGGGCCTTCGCCGCCTCCGCCGTGTCGGTGGAGCACGGCACCCGCTGACCGGGAACGGCCGGGCGCGGCAGACGGCTCCCCTCCGTCCGCCGCGCCCGGCCGTTCGCGTGCGTTCGCGTGCGGGTGTTCGCGTGCGTTCGCGCCCGGGTGTCAGACGTCGGTGCGGATGACGACCACCAGCGTCCGGGGGCCGTGCACCCCTTCGACCCGCTCCAGTTCGATGTCGGAGGTGGCCGAGGGCCCGCTGATCAGGGTCGTCGGCCGCTCCGGGACCAGCCGCGCGACCGCCTCCGGCACGCCGACCTCCACCGTGGAGAGGTCGACCACGCACACGTGCAGGTCGGGGACGAGGGAGAGCGCGCGGCGCCCCTGGTCCTCGGAGCCGTCCAGGAAGATCGTTCCGGTCTCCGCGCAGCTGACGGCGGACGCCGTGACGACGCCGTCGAGCTCCCCGAGCGTGGGCGCCGGGATGTCGGCGGAGTCCCGCTGGACCTCCCCGTCCCAGGCCGCCAGCCACCCGGCGTCGAGCCCGGCCGGGACGCCGATCCGGCGGGCGCCGCGCTCCCGCAGCACGGTCGCGATCACCTCGGCGGTCCGGTCGGCGGTGCAGGGGTGGACGTGCGCCTTGTAGTCGACCAGCCGGTCGGTGAGGAGGTCGAGCCGTTCGGCGTCGGGGAGGGTCCGTCCGGTGCGGTAGTCGCGCGGGACGGTGACCGGGCGGGCCGGGGCGAGGGCCAGGGCGTCGCGCACCCGGCCCAGGACGGTGTCGCGTGCGGTCGTCACTTCTCGTCCTCCGTGGAGTCTTCCGGGTGTGCGGCCACCGGGTGTGTGGCCACGCCCTCCTCGGCCGCGGCCTTCATCGTGGCGGCGCCTTCGGCGGAGGCCAGCCAGGAGCGGAACGTCTGCTTCGGCGGTGCCGGGGTGTCCCGGCTGTCGCTCCAGCCGTCGAAGGGCGCGGGCACCCGTCCGATGGTGC
Source organism: Streptomyces sp. NPDC001493 (assembly GCF_053597235.1). NCBI lineage: Bacteria > Bacillati > Actinomycetota > Actinomycetes > Kitasatosporales > Streptomycetaceae > Streptomyces > Streptomyces sp. NPDC001493. The sequence continues at coordinate 70,066 of NZ_JBSFHV010000001.1, read as the reverse complement.
CGTCCTTGCCGGCGACGACCCGGCCGAGGCCGGCCGCCTTCTGGGCCGCCGTGAACAGCTTCGGGCTCTTCATCACCGCGGCGGCGGCCTTCATGGCCAGCTTCTCCGCCGTCGTACCGGACTGCTCGGTGTTCTGGTGCCGGAGTTCGACCAGCAGCGACGGGATGTCGATCTTGACCGGGCAGGCGTCGAAGCAGGCGCCGCAGAGGCTGGAGGCGTACGGCAGCGAGCTGTTCGGATCGTCCTTCGCCGCGTGCATCCCGGCGAGCTGCGGGGTGAGGACCGCGCCGATCGGGCCGGGGTAGGTCGATCCGTAGGCGTGTCCGCCGGCGCGTTCGTAGACCGGGCAGACGTTGAGGCAGGCGGAGCAGCGGATGCAGTTCAGGGCCTCGCGTCCGACCTTGTCGGCGAGCGCGGCGGTCCGCCCGTTGTCGAGCAGCACGAGGTGGAACGACTGCGGGCCGTCGCCGGGGGTCACCCCGGTCCACATCGAGGTGTACGGGTTCATCCGCTCGCCGGTGGAGGAGCGCGGCAGGAGTTGGAGGAAGACTTCGAGGTCGGCGTAGCGCGGCAGCACCTTCTCGATGCCCATCACCGTGATCAGGGTGTCGGGCAGAGTGAGGCACATCCGGCCGTTGCCCTCGGACTCCACGACGGAGAGGGTGCCGGTCTCGGCGATGCCGAAGTTGGCGCCGGAGACGGCCACCTTGGTCGTCATGAACTTCTCGCGCAGATAGGCGCGCGCGGCGGCGGCGAGGTGCGCGGGCACGTTGTCGAGGTCCGGGTCGACGCCGGGGATCTCCTTGAGGAAGATCTCCCGGATCTCGTCGCGGTTGCGGTGGATCGCGGGGACCAGGATGTGCGAGGGCTTGTCGTGGGCGAGCTGCACGATGAGTTCGGCGAGGTCGGTCTCGTACGGCGTGATGCCGACGGATTCGAGGTGCTCGTTGAGGCCGATCTCCTGCGTGGCCATCGACTTGATCTTGATGACGTCGCTGCTGCCGGTCGCCCTGATCAGCCGGGTGACGATCTCGTTGGCCTCGGCGCCGTCGCGCGCCCAGTGGACCGTACCGCCGTGTTCGGTGACCTTCGCCTCCAGCTGCTCCAGGAGTTCGGGCAGCCGGTTCATGGTGTCGGTCTTGATCGCCGCTCCGGCGTCGCGCAGCCGCTCCCAGTCGGGGAGTTCGCCGGTGACGTTGAGGCGCTTGGTGCGGATGGTGCGGGTGGCCTTGCCGAGGTTGCGGCGGAGCTGGTCGTTGCGCAGCTCGTCGTGGGCGGCGGCGGGGAACTTCCGTTCGCCGCGCAGGTTGCCCGTCCCGTACGGGGAGCGGGGCGGGGCGGCGGGCATGCCGAGGAAGGTGCTCATACGGCGGCGGCCTCCGTCATGGCGTAGGGCGCGGTACGGGTCGAGGCGAGGATCTGCGCGAGGTGCAGGGTGCGGGTGCCGGACTTGATGCGGTGGAGCCCGCCGCCGATGTGCATCAGGCAGGAGGAGTCGCCGGCCGTGCAGACGTCGGCGCCGGTGGAGCCGATGTTGCGCATCTTGTCCTGGAGCATCGCGGAGGAGGTCTCGGCGTTCTTCACCGCGAAGGTGCCGCCGAATCCGCAGCAGGAGTCGGCCTCGGGCAGCTCGACGAGGTCGATGGAGTCGACGGCCCGCAGCAGCCGCAGCGGCTTCTCGCCGACGCGGAGCATCCGCAGCGAGTGGCAGGTGGGGTGGTACGTGACGCGGTGCGGGAAGTACGCACCGACCGCGGTGACGTCGAGGACGTCCACGAGGAACTCGGACAGCTCGTACGTCTTGGCCTTCACCGTGGCGACCCCGGCGCGCAGCGCGGCGTCGCCGTACCGCTCGGCGACGAGTCCGTGCTGGTGGCGGACCGAGCCCGCGCAGGAGCCGGACGGCATGACGACCGCCTCGATCGAGGTGTCGCCGAACTGCTCGGCGAAGTTGCGGACCAGCGGTACGGGCTCGCGCTGGTAGCCGGTGTTGACGTGCATCTGTCCGCAGCAGGTCTGTCCCGGCGGGAACACCACCTCGTGGCCCAGGCGGGCGAGCAGCACCGCGGTGGATTTCACCGCCTCGGGAAACAGGGTGTCTCCCAGACAGGTGGCGAAGAGTCCGACGCGCATGGAGCCTCCTCGATCGTTTTCTACGTCCTTTGTATGGTCGGACCATACTCCTCGTGGGTCTCCGAGTGAAGTTCCCCGGACGAGGAGGGACGCGCGCCTCGGGCGGAAGGCCGCCTATTCCTTGTCGTCGACGAGCGTGCCGTGCAGGCTGCGGATGTGGCGCTCGGCCAGGTCGGCCGCCTCCACACCCCGTCCGGCGCGTACCAGCCGGAGCAGTTCGATGTGCTCGGCGTTGAGCGCGGCGGCGGTGGCCGGCCAGTCCTCGGCCTCCTCCAGCGCCCGCAGGATCAGCGGCCGTACGGATTCGCGTACGGCGGAGGTGAGGGTGGAGGTCAGGGCGTTGCCCGAGCAGCGGGCGATCTGCACGTGGAAGCGGGTGTCCAGGTCGTTGAAGGCGGTGACGCCGACGCCCGGCTCCGCCATCCCGGCGACCAGGGCCTCGGCCTCGTCGAGGTCCTCGTCGCGGGCGTGGGTGACGGCGGCCTCGAAGCCGGACCGCTCCAGGACGACCCGCGCCTCCATGACGTCCTCCAGGCTGTAGCTGCCCAGGGCGAAGTGCAGCCGGAGCAGCCGCCCGAGCGCGTCGTCCGGGTTGCGCACGATCCGCGCCCCCGAGTCGGGTCCCCGGCCGGGCTGGGCCACCAGGACGCCGATGGTCTCCAGCACGCGCAGCGCCTCACGCAGGGCGGACCGGCTGACACCCAGCACCGGGGCGAGCTCGCGCTCGGGCGGCAGGCGGTCGCCCGCCTTGAGCTCCCCGGCGAACACCCGCTCCTCGATGCTGCGCAGGACGAGTTCATGAGTACGGGACTGCCGTACGGGCTCCCATTCGACGGGCATCCGCCACTCCCTGCTCGGGCCGGTCGCACCGGCGGTCCGTGTCCGCCCCCAGGTCGGCCGTCGCCGCCCGGGCCCCCCGGATCACTTGGCCCGACTATGTCACACACGCACTGTGGTCGGACCAAAGAGCGGGAGTGATCGGTCACGCCTTGTGCGGCGGGGCCCACGCTCCATAACGTTGCGTGTATGCAACACCGAAAATCGTCGGCCCGCGCCGCCCTCCGCACCGCCCGCCTCCGCACCGTCGGCGGCCCCCTCCGTCCCGTCGGCGGCCGCCGATGACCGGCGTTCTGGAGGGATTCGGTGTCATCGCGAGCATCATCGCCGTCGGCTATCTGATCGGACGGTCCGGCCTGCTGGGCGAGCACGGGCAGCCCGTACTCACCCGGCTCTCCTTCCACGTGGCCTCGCCCGCCCTGCTGTTCACCACGATGACCAAGGCCGACCTGTCGGTCATGGTGTCGCTCCCCCTGCTGGTGACCGCGCTCTCCACCCTGGTGGTGGCGGGCGCCTTCGTCGCCGTCGGAGCCGTACGCGGCTGGAGCGTGGGCCGCACGACGATAGGCGCCCTCTGTTCCTCTTACGTCAATGCCGGAAATCTCGGCATCCCCATCGCCGTGTACGTACTGGGGGACGCCACCCTCATCGCGCCGATCCTGCTCTTCCAGCAGCTGGTCGTCTCCCCCGTCGCCCTCACCGTCATCGAGACCTCGCGCCCCGGCGAACGGGACTCCCTGGTCCGGCTGCTCACCACCCCGTTCCGCAACCCGATCGTCCTGGCCTCGGTCGCCGGGGTCCTGGTCAGCGTCCTGGGATGGCGCGTCCCCGGGCCCGTACTGGAACCGGTGACGCTGATCGCCGGCATCGCGGTGCCGGGTGTGCTGCTCGCCTTCGGCATCTCGCTGCGCGGCAGCGAGATGCCCGGTCGCGGCAAGGACCGGGGGCCGGTGCTGCTCTCGGTGGCGCTGAAGAGTTTCGCCCAGCCGCTCACCGCCTGGGCGCTCGCCGCCGGGGTGTTCGGGCTGGAGGGCGCGCCCCTGTTCGCGGTGGTGGTGACCAGCGGCCTTCCGGCCGCCCAGAACCTCTTCACGTACGCCTCGCACTACGGGACGGGCGTGCGGCTGGCCCGGGAGTCGATCCTGCTCTCGACGGTGCTCGCGGCGCCGGTCACGGTCACCACGGCGGCGCTGCTGGGCTGAGCGGGCGGAGGGTTCCGCGGAAGCGCCGCCCGATGCTGAGAGAAAGAACACCAGCCATTTCATGTGATTCTCACTCAGTCCGCATACGGTACGCGTGTGAACCAGACGAGCCCGCCCGGCTGGCATCCAGACCCCGGGTATTCAGGAATAGGCCCCGCGCAGGAGCGCTGGTGGGACGGCACCCAGTGGACCGACCAGCTCCGTGTGGCACCCGCCGCAGTCCGTAGCCGCCGTATCCGCATCGGCGTCGGCATCACCGTCGGTGTGGTGGTTCTCGCCGCCGTCGGCGGTGGCGCGTACGCGCTGGGGCACGGCGACGGAAAGCAGTCCGCCTCGTCGGTCGCCCGGTCCGACGGCCCGCCGTCCGGCGGCAACGGCCGCCAGGGCGCGCCGGGCGGATCCGGCGGCAGCGGATCCGGCGGCAGCGGCGAGAGCGGCGGCGGCTTGGGCGGCGGCTTCGGCGGCCAGAACGGCGGCAGCGACGGCGGCAGCGGCCAGAACGGCGGCGGCAGCGACGGCAGCGGCGGCCAGGACCAGGCGCCCGAGTCGCCGCAGATCCCGACCGAGGACGGCTACGCGACCGACATCGCCAGCGGCATCAGCCTGCCGGTGCCGGACGGCTGGACCGGCGAGTCCGGCACGGTCGGCGCGAACGTGACGACCGGCGAGTACGCCTGCCCCGGCGACGCCAGCAAGCAGTGCGTGCGCGGAGGGGTGTTCTCGGCCCCCGCGGCCGCCCTGAAGAACACGGAGAAGACCGCCGAGGCGGCCGCGAAGAAGGACATCTCGGCCAACGCCGAGGAGTCCTACGGGACGGACATCTACGAGGGCATCACCTCCCACCAGCAGCTCAAGTCCGAGGCCGTCACCGTGGCGGGCCAGAAGGGCTACCTGGTGCGCTGGAAGGTGGTCACGAAGAAGGGCGACGACGGGTACGTCGAATCGCTCGCCTTCCCCTCCCCGAACAGCAAGGACCTGATGGTGGTCGTCCGCTCCGGGTTCGACATCAACGCCCAGGCACCGAAGCTCTCCCTGCTGGACACCATCACCAAGGGCATCAAGGCCGCGTCGGTGAGCGGCTCGGGGACCGGGCAGACCGCGTAGGCGCGGCTCCTCACTGACGGCGCCCCCGGGGCCGGGTACAGGTGCTCCCCCGCACCGGTGTCCGGCCCCGCCCATGGCACCGCCGGGCCGGCTCCACGACGTCCCCACGGCTCCGGCGTCCGCGCGGACGCGGCATCACGTGGGAGGGCTTTCATCGACGGACGGGACGGCAGCACGCCCGGCGTAGTGGGCCAGCAGCTCCCGGCCGTCCGGGGCGAGCCGCGCGCCGCCCCTCGCCAGCAGCGACATCAGTTCGTCCCAGGGCAGCCACCAGCCGTCGGCCACCTCCGTCTCCTGATGCACGATCGGTCCGTGCGACTCCGGGTCGTGGACCGTCTCGTAGGTGTACGCCAGGAAATTGGTGTGCGCATCCGTGTACCACTGGCAGGTCAGCGGACGCAGCACATGGTCGCGCAGCCCGAGTTCCTCGGCGAGCTCCCGTACGGCTGCGGTGACCGGCTCCTCGCCCGCCGTGATCACCCCGCCGATCCAGGGGTCGTCCAAGCCGGGAAAGAGGTCCTTGGTGTCGGAACGGCGGTGCACGTACACCTGCCCCCCGACGTCCCGGACCAGGATCTTCACCGCCGCGTGCGGCAGGTTGCGTGCCCTCGTCCGGCTGCGGGGCGCAGTTCCGACGACCCGGCCGGGGACCTCGTCCTGGGCGTAGAGGGCTACGGTTTCCTCCACGTCTGGCTCCCTTTCGTCGTGTGGGCCGACAGGACCGTGTTCCTCATGTGTGCTCCACGAGGACCGTGCCGAGATAGCGTCCTGCCAGCAGGTCGGCCAGCGCGCCAGGCGCGCGGTCGAGCCCGGACAGCCGCACGTGCGGAAAGCTCACCGTGCCGGCGCGCAGGGCGGCGCTGAACTCCGTCTCCCAACGGGCCGCCGAAGCCTGGTGGTCGGTGGCGGACAGGCCGGTGACGCTGATGCCCTTCGACACCAGCGCGAGGGTGTCGACGGTCGCCTCGGCCCGGGTGCCTCCGGCCGCCTGCCGGCCGGAGGCACCCACCACCACGCAACGGGCTCCGCGGCGGGCGGCGGCCAGCCCGGCCTCGAACTGCTCACCGCCGACCGTGTCGACCAGCACGTCCACCCCCTCCGGCGCAGCCGTCCGCAGCTGCTCCCTGATCGGGCCCTCACCGCGGACCAGTACCGCGTCGAAGCCCAGCTCGCGGCAGAGCCGTTCGTCCTTCCAGCGCGATCCGGCCGTGCCGATCACACGGCGCGCCCCGCGCAGCCGCGCGAACTGGCCCGCGATCACTCCGACTCCGCCCGCGGCCCCGGTCACCAGGACCGTGTCCCCCGAGCGCACCGCGCTGTTCCAGGTGACCGCCAGCCAGCCGGCGAAGCCCTGGGACAGGCAGGCCGCCGGGTCGGGCCACAGCCCGGCGTCGACCCGGCGCACCGAATCCGCCGGGAGCACCGCGTACTCCTGCCATCCCCGATCGTGCCGCACCAGGTCGCCGGGGCGCAGTTCGGTGCCCGGCGCCGCCACCACCTCGCCCAGAGCCGTGCCGCGCAGTGCCTGGCCGAGCTCGTAGGGCGCCATCGGCAGGGCCCCGGCGCCGGTCATCAGCGTGCGGGTGGCGGCACCGACGCGCAGCAGGACATTGCGTACGAGTGCCTCGCCCGCGAGCGGAGGGCGCAACGGGACCCGCGCCGTCTCGAAGTCCGTCGGACGCAGCCGTGCCCCCGGGCGGCCGGCCAGCCAGATCTCCCGGTGGACGGCGGGCGGCACGATCGGGGCCGGCGCCGTCCTCCTGGCTGCTCCCGCCGCCCCGGCCACCTCCGTCTTCCCGGCCGTTTCCGGCACCGCTGGCGTCCCGGCCACCTCCACCGTCCGGCCCGTTTCCGCTGCCCCGGCGGCCGTCATGTGCCGAACCCCGGCCGCACCACGGCCAGCACCGCGACGAAGACCCCGAGATACGTCCAGGCCAGATAGCCCATGGCCGGCGGGGACGGCCAGGTCGGCGGGCGCAGGGACACGAACCGCTCCGCACCGCTCCACAGGAACCCGAGTGCGGTCAGCGGCAGCCAGCCAGCCGGCAGAGCCGCTCCGTGCAGGTGCCAGGGACGGATCAGCACGAGGGCCAGAACAGTCCCGGCGATCGCACAGCCCGCGGTCAGCGCCACCGCGCCACGCGTCCCGACGACGTTCGAGTACAGCGTCGCGCCGGGAACGGCCCGGGAGCCGGTCTTGCGGGCGAACTCGTAGTGCAGGAAGACACATGCGCAGAAGAGGGCCCCCAGCACGGCGTGCGACACCGGAGCAGCGCCCGCCGCTTCGCGGTACGACAGCCAGATGTGCACACTGAGCATGGCCTGCACGGGGTAGCTCACCAGCAGGTTGACGAAGATCGAGTCGCGGACCGTCGCCGACCACCGCTCCAGCCGCACCAGGAAGCAGATGTAGCCGAGGTCCAGCAGCAGCCACCCGGCCGCCAACGGCCCGCGCCACCAGGTGAGAGCCAGCTCCGCGACGACGACCAGCGCCATCGCGATCCGCAGCTCCTTGACGTCGATCGCACCGCGCGGCAGCGGGCGGTCCGGGTTGTGCACCCGGTCGTACTCCAGGTCCTTCTGCTCGTCGACGATGCGGATGAACAGCAGCGCCAGGTACACGGTCGCGATCTCGGCGAGGAGGGAGCCGTCGAGTCTCCAGGCCCGCTCCGGGTCGAGCAGTGCGAGGGCGCCCTGGAGAGCGAGCACCCACAGGACTGCGTAGACGACGTAGACACGGGCGGGGGCGCGTTCGGCGAAGAAGGCGCGCAGTCGACGGGTGGTCGAGTGCTTCGCACCCGTCGCCGGGCGGGCGATGTCGGTGACGGTCACACCTCGTCCTCTCCGAGAATTCTGACAGTGCCGGCCGCGCCGTCCATCTCCACCCGGGCTCCGTCGGGGATACGGGTGGTGGCCTGCGGGAGCGCCACGATGGTCGGGATCCCGAACTTGCGGCCGGAGATGGCGGTGTGCGACAGCAGGGTGCCTCGTTCGACGACGATGCCGCGTGCGGACAGCATGAGGAACAGCCATCCCGGGTCGGTCTCGCGGGCGATCAGGATCATGTCGTCCGAGGGCTCGCCCATGTCGTGCGGGTCGATCACGACGCGCGCGGTGCCGCGTACGACGCCGCCGCTGGAACCCAGCCCCAGCAGGGTTCCCGATGCGGCCGTGCCGCGGTCGAGGTCCGGGAGCCCGTCCCGTACCGGGCCCATGGTGACGAAGTCCATGGGGAGTTCGGCTCCCCGTGCGTGGAACTCGGCGCGGCGTACGGCGGCCAGGCCCCGCAGGTCGTCGGTGACGGCGGTGCCGTCGTAGGTGCCGAGTATCTCCTCCTCCGTAAGGTGCACCACGTCCTCGGCGCGGTCGAGCAGACCGCGCGCGGCCAGGTCGTCGCCGAGCCTCCGGTACACCTGGCGGCCGAAGCCGTACAGCTCGCTGCGGCGGTAGCGGGTGTTCTCACGCATGTTGACGTACCGGCGCTGTCCGGCGAGCGCGGCGCGCAGTGCGCGGCGGCGCAGCGGGTGTCCGGCGAGCAGCTCGGCCAGGCGCCGCTCGCCGGTCCGCCGGGCTTCGGCGTCGCGCTTGCGCAGCAGCGCCCGGGTGAGATCGCCGCGCGCGTATTCGGCGGTGATGCGCAGGAGTTGAGCGGGCTGGTCGCGCGGGACCGGCACCTCCAGCTTCAGCTCCTGCAAACCGCGGTCACCGTGAAGGTGGGCATGGGCGCGCATCCGGTCGGCGAGGTCGCTTCCGTGGGCGTGGCGGTCGATGTCGCCCCACACCTCCTCGACGGGCTTCACGGCGAGCGCCTCAAGGACGCCCGGAGCGTCACGCATCCGTTCGGCGATGTCGACGATCGACATCAGGATGACGACGCTGCGGTTCTCCTCACCGCCGCACAGCAGGTCGCTGTGGAGCCCGGGGCCCGCCTGCGGCACCCAGTGGTCGAGCATCTTCATGACCAGCGTCTCGTGCATCTGCAACAGGAGGTCGTTGACCAGAGTGATGCCCCATCGATCGCCGGCTTCCGTCCACAACGACCGCATCAGGTCGGCAAGTTGCAGTGGATCCGCTGTCTTCGCGGCCTCCCGGTGCGCGGTGAGGGTCCGCTCCCACCATGCCTCGAAGTCCTTGACCGCCGCGCCGTGCCTCAGCAGCCGCCAGCCCATCCTGGTCAGGGCCGCCGCGGTGGCGGGCAGCAGGGCCGGGTCGGTGAGCGGCGGGGTGGGCCGTACGTGGGTGACGGACGGGGACATGCCCATCATGCGTTCGAAGCTGTTCCGCCACAGCGGGAAGGTGCGGCTCAGCCCGTGCAGGGTGTACCAGGTGCTGAGGGAGTAGTAGACGCGCCCGCGCAGCAGGCCGATCATGCCGCGCAGTTCGCCCTCGTGCCGGTCGAGGGTCTTGCGGGGCACGCCGAGCAGCCGGTAGAGGTCGTGGAAGTCCTCGCGGTAGAAGCGCTGGGCGAAGGAGTAGGTCAGCGCGGTGGTGACATCCGGGTAGGACTCGGTGATGTTGGCGTTGCTCCACAGTCGCTGCCGGTCGAGTTCCAGTACCACCGGGCGGGCCTGGAGGATGTGCAGCCGGCCGTCCTCGGTGAAGGCTCCCTCGATGTCCTGCGGGCAGCCGAAGAGCTTCTCGATCCGGTCGCCGACCGCGACCACCCGCTGGATCTGCTGGTCCGTCAGTGCCGGTGAGTGGCGCAGTTCCTCGGGCGCGGGCACGATGCGGGGGCCCTCGTCGAGCTGGGCGGGGTTCTCCTCCATCATCTGCGTCTTGTCCGCGGGAACGGACCGGACGGTGTTGTCCCGGCGGCTGACGAAGTAGTGGTCGACGGGGACCTTCTCCTGGACGACGCCCTCGCCGATGCCGAGGCCGGCCGCGAGCACCATGTCGCGGGCGCCGGTCAGCGGGTCGCAGGTGAACAGAACGAAGGAGCGTCGGCCGAACTCCATGCGCTGGACGCCGACAGCCACCGCGAAGCCGTGCTGGCTACCGCCGCGGGCCGCCCGGTACAGCAGTGCCTGCGGCCCGAACCCGGACGCCCAGCACTGCCGTACGCGGTCCACCAACTGGTCGCGGGTCACGTACAGGAAGCTGTCGCTGATACCCGCGAAGGCGTCGTGCGACGAGTCCTCCCCGGCTTCGGTGCCGGTGCCGACGACGGAGGAGCGCACCGAGACCACTCCGTCGGGCCCGAAGACCCTGTCGAAGGCGTCGTACAACCGCCGTTCGACGGACGCCGGTACGGGAGCGGAGAGCACCGTCTCACGCAGTGCCGCCGCCTTCTTCTCCAGGGTCTCGGCGTCCGCGGTGTCCAGGTCGGCGAGCAGGGCGTCCACGGTGCCACGTACGGGGCGCAGCACCTCGGTGAACACGTGGGCCGCCACGCAGAAGAAGTGGGGCACCGGGAAGCCGGCCGCGGCCATCCGCGCCTGCCGGGAGAATTTGGGGCCTACCTCCGCCTCGTTCAGCAGGGCCCGCCCGCGCAGGACGGGCCGCCTGCCCGACCGGGAGGAGAGCGTACGGAAGGGGGACGAAGGAGTGCGTGGTGCGCGGAGGCTGGCCATCGGACCGCCTTTCACCAGATCCAGGGGATGACACGGCGGTGGGTCGCCGCGTACTCGGAATAGCCGGGCAGCGTGAAAAGGGTCCGTTCCTCGACAACGATGCGTACCGCCAGGGTCGCCAGCAGGATCATCAGGGCGGCGGTGCTCCAGGTGTTGAGGAAGAACAGCACGAACACGATGTGGGCGACGGCCATGCCGACGTAGGCCGGATGCCTCACCCATCGGTACGGGCCGCTCCGTACGACCTGATGGTCGCCGAGCACCCGGACCCGGTGCGAGTAGAAGCGGCCGAGGGTGCGGATGCCCCAGAGCCGGAACCCGACGGCCGCCCCGAACAGCACGGGCAGGGCCGCCGTCCAGGGGTGGTACGTCCGGTCGTCGGGGGCGAGCAGGCAGGCGGTCGCGACGGTGGTGGCGCGCGCGGTGGCGTACACGTAGATCGTGCCGCGGTCGGTGGCCGTGTCGGTCGAGGTCGAACTGCGGACCGTCGTCCATGTCTCCGCGAGCAGCCACAGAAGATGGAGTCCGGCGAGCGTCGCGGCGACCCGCTGCCAGGGGTCGGCGAGGTCGAACAGACCGCGGACAAGGGCCGTGCCGGTCGCGGCGACACAGACACCGAGCACGATCAAGGGGTATTTGCGCAGAAGCAGCATGAGGCGTCTCCACGGGAGGGCGGGTCCGGTGTACGGAGGGCCGAAGGGCCCCTGACGGCCGGGGCGGTGGGAGCGGGCCCGGACCGTCAGAACGCGGCAGGGCTGAGGACCGGTCGCGGCGACACCCCGATTTCCTCCGAGTGACACCGCGCCAGCGCGCTGGTCGTCTGACGGATGTGGTCGGCCTCGATCCGGTCGGCGCGCTTCTCGTCCATCACCACGATGTCGATGGAGCCCGACGCGGCGAGGACGTCCGCCTGGAACAGGTCGCACGTGCCGGTGAAGCGCAGCCGGTCCGGGCCCTTGCGCACCACCTCGTCCAGCCGGTACTCCAGCCGGGCAGGCAGCGGGAGGAGGAACCGGTGGAAGCTGGTCCGGAGGGAGTTCAGGATGAAACGACGGGCCGTTCGGGACGGCGTCAGCAGATACCGCTCCCCGACGGCGAGCGAGATCTGGCGTACCGCCTCGGTGATCACCATGCCGGTCACATGCGTTCCGGAGGTGTGGTCGAGAATCATCTCCTGCTGGTCCGAGATGCTCAGCGCCGCTCGGAAGCGGTCCTCTCCGACCTTGTGCAATCCCGCGACCAGGACGTTCTCGGGACGGCGCTTGTGCACCTCGCGAGGGAGCAGCGGTACTGGCGCCGGCACGTCCATGAGCATCGTCTCGGCCAGTCCGTGCCGACGGAGCGCCGTACGGACGGTCTCCCGTTCGCACTCTCCCATTCCCTGTCCGGGTACGAGCATCGGGAGCGGGCCGGACAGCACCCGCTCCAGGAGGCGGTCGAGTCCGGACAACGGCACCAGGTCCGCCGACTCCGACGTACCTGCCAGATTCTCGCCCACGACGAACACGATCTCTCCGTGCATGGCTCTCCGCCCTCCACTTGTAGCGATACGGGAAACGTCCGATGTGCGATCTCGGCCTACGAGGCTGTGGAACAGGTGCGGTCGGTCAGTTCGGGGGCGCCAGCAGGATCTTGCCCCGGGTGCCGCCCGCTTCGAGGAGGGCGTGGGCACGCGGCGCCTCCTCGAAGGAAAGGACGTGGGCGATCCGCAGCGTCAGTCCGCCCGCTTCGACGTGGCGGGCCAGCGTGTCCAGTTGGGCTCCGTCGGTCCGCACGCCGTAGACCTCCACGTCGATGTCCCTCTCGGCCTGCGGTACAGCGAACGGCGTGAGGGAGATGAAGCGTCCCCCGTCCCGCACCGCCGCGACGGTCTCCGGCCGGCCCGCCGCGTCGATGACGGCGTCGAACGAGCCGTCCTTCGGAGGGTGCGCGTCCGAGAAGACCTCGGCGGCGCCCAGCGCACCCACCGTCCGCGTGTCGGAGGCGCGGCTCAGACCCGCGGGCCCCGGGCCGCGCAGCGCGGCGAGTTGCACGAGGTATCCGCCGACCGCTCCCGCGGCGCCGCTCACCAGGAGGCGTCCGCTGAATTCGGCGCCGAGCCGCGCGAGCGCCTGCCCGGCCGTGAGAGCGGCCAGCGGCAGGGCCGCGGCGTCCGCCAGCGCGGTGTTCCCGGGTGCGTGTGCGGCGAGGGTCTCGTCCAGGGCGACGTACTCGGCGCTGACGCCCGCTCCGGTGGCGAGCGGGGAGCGGGAGGCGATCACGCGGTCGCCCTCGCGGAACCGGGTGGCTCCGGAGCCCACCCCGACCACGGTCCCGGAGACGTCCCATCCGACGACCGCCGGCAGTACCGGGGAGGGGATGTCGCCCCGGCGCACCGCCAGGTCGACCGGGTTCACGGCGGCTGCCGCCACCCGGATCAGGATCTCGCCCGGTCCGGGCCGGGGCTCCGCCAGGTCGGCCACGGTGAGGACCTCGGGCGGTCCGTAGCGGTCGATGGTCACCGCTTTCATGCTGCCGTCTTCCGGGGTCGTCCCAGCCAGCGCATGGCCGGTTTCTCCACCGCCGCGTACAGCAGCCACGCCGCGCCGAGCGTCGCCGCCATCTCCGCGAGCAGCACGCCGATCCCGGCCGCGGTGCCGAAGTACCGGTCCGGACCCAGGGCGTCGCGGACCACGTTGAGCAGGATGAGATGGACCATGTAGAAGGCGAAGGAGACCTCGCCGAGCCACACCATCGGCCGGCTGCGCAGCACGCTGGGCCGTCCCGAGGTGTCCACGCGGGCGACCGCCGGGATCAGCAGGGCCATCGGTACGACGAAGACCGCGTCCAGGGCGTAGAGCCACGGTACGTAGAGCGACAGGGCGTACGCGGCCACGCAGGCGAGCGCGGCGGGCAGCACTCCGACGGTGAACCGGCGGCCGGTGAGCAGGATGCGCGCCATCAGCATGCCGAGCACGAAGTCGAGGGCGCGTACCGGCGGAAGCATGTACACGCTCCAGTACTGCCAGACGGACGCCGGGGACCCCTCGGGCATCGGAGGGTTCGAGGGCAGCAGCAGATAGGCGAGCGTGGGAACGGCGATGACCGTCACCGCCACCGCGGCGGCCCAGCGCCACAGACGCGCCGCCGGGATCTTCTTGATCCAGCGCAGGAACAGCGGGAAGCACAGGTAGAAGAAGAGCTCGCAGGCGAGCGACCAACTGGGCGGATTCACCCCGAGGAAGACCGTGAAATCCGGTATCCAGGCGTGTATCAGGACGAGGTTCGGCACTGCCTGCCACCATTGGGTGGCGGCCCCGGAGAGCAGGGCCAGGGCCAGGACCCAGGTGACGAGATGGTTCGGGTAGATCTTGAAGAACCGGCGGCGCCAGAAGTGCCGGGGACGGTCCCCCTCGCGGGCGGACCAGGTCAGAACGAAGCCGCTGAGGATGAAGAAGAAGCTCACTCCCGCCCAGCCGCCGTTGCTGGACAGCCACCGGTAGCCGTCCGAGACGTCGGTCGAGGCGAACGGGTTGAGGGCGGGCAGGGCGAGCGACGAGTGGTAGCAGAAGACCAGCAGCGCGGCGATGAAGCGCAGCCCGGTCAGAGAGGGGAGCCGGCCGTGCACGACCGGCTCGGACCGGGAGGTGGGCGGTATGGATATCGGCTCGGGGCGGGCGGACGCTGGTATCGCGTCGGGCTGGGCGGATGCGGATATGGACAAGGTGGCTCTCCGGATGAGGGCGGGGCGGGCGGGGCGGGCGGGGCGGGCAGGACCCGCCCCGACCGTCCGCTGACCGGGGTCAGTCCCGGTCGAGGAACTCGCTGATGAGCTCGACCAGTTCGGCAGGCTTCTCAAACACGACCATGTGGCCGCTTTCCAGTTCGGCGTACTCGCTGTCCTTGATGGACCGGTGGATCTCGCGGGAGTGCTCCACGGGGATCAGCAGGTCCCGGGTCGATCCGACGACGAGGGTGCGGGCGCCGACGTCGGGCAGAAGGCCGGCGATGTCGACCCGGTGGTCGAGCTCGATCTGGCGCAGGGTGCCGACCTCGGCCGTGATGCCGGCCACGGTGTTCTTGACGCCCTCACTGCCGAATCCGGCCAGGAACGGCGGCGAGAAGATCAGCAGCGCGCTGTACGCGGCGAATGCCTCCTGGTCGATGTCCGGCAGCCGCCGCCAGAGGTCGACGGCGAGCTGCTGGCGCGGATCGTCGTTACGGGCCCAGCCGTTGATGACGATCAGACGGCGGACCAGCTCCGGGTACTTGGTCGTCGCGGCGACGGCGACCACGGCGCCGAGCGAGAAGCCGACGACGTCGAAGGGCTCGTCGGTCACTGCTCGGGCCGCGCCGATGACCTGGTCGGCCAGCTCGTGCACGCTCAGGTCGTCGGCGTGCAGCGGGGTCTTGCCGCTGCCCGAGTAGTCGGGGGTGATGACGGTGTGGCGCCCGGTGAAGTGCTCACGCAGGTGGCCCCAGTTGCTCTCACCGTCGGCCGCCGTGCCGTGGATGAACAGGAGTCCAGGCCCTTGGCCCTCGGCGGTGTAGTGGACGGGGGTGCCGTTGACGTCGATCGTGGGCACTGCAATCTCCTCGTTCGTGCTGGATTCAGGGGGTGTTCGGAAGAAGGGACGATGGTGGGTGGAAGGGAGTGGAACGGGACGGGCGGCCGGGGCCGGTCAGCCCAGGGCGGGAGCGGGGCTCGGCTCGTCCTCACGTGGGGCCGGGCGCGGGGCCGGTCTGCCCCAGCGCCGCATGACCGGGCGTTCGACGAACACCAGGAGCGCCCAGCCGACCAGGAGGGTCACGATGAAGAAGCCGACGAGGACGAGGACGCCCACGGCAGGGCTGAAGAGCCGTGCGTGCATCAGCTCCGTGCGGCCGTAGTACATGACCACGTACTGGGCGAGGTAGAAGCCGAAGGACACCTCGCCGAGCCACTGCATCACGGGACCGCGCAGCACTGTTCTGGTGCCCTCGACGTCGGCGCGGGCCACCGCGCAGATCAGCAGCGAGATCGGGACGACGGTCATCAGGTTGAGCCCGTACAGGAACGGCACCACCATCGCCGCGGCGTAGCCGACCAGGCAGAGCAGGGAGGACGGGATGATTCCGATACGGGGAGCGGTTCCGCTCATCACGAGCCGGGCCAGGATCATGCCGAGCACGAACTCGAACATCCGCACCGGCGGGAAGTTGTAGCCGAACCAGAACTGCCACAGGGAGATCCCGAAACCCTCCGGCGTCGGCGGGTTCTCCGGCACCAGGAAGTCGGTGACCAGTTGCACCGCCAGCATGCCGACGACCATGCCCCCCGCCCACAGCAACAGGGCGCGCTCCTTGATCCGCATGATCGGCCGCAGCAGGAGCGGGAACAGTACGTAGAAGAGAAGCTCGCTGCAGAGCGACCAGCTCGGCGGGTTCACGCTGATGAAGGTCTCGTGCTGCGGGAACCACGAGTGGATCAGGAGGAGGTTCGGCAGCCACGCGGACACGGGCGTCGTCGCGCCGGCAAACAGCACCATGGCGAGAACCCACATGACGACGTGGTTGGGGAAGATCTTCAGCAGGCGGCGCCGCCAGAAACCGGTGACCGTGTCACCGGGCCGGACCGCCCAGGTCAGCACGAAACCACTGAGGACGAAGAAGAACGACACCCCCATCCAGCCCGCCTTGCTGAACAGCCATCGGAAGCCCTCCTCCCAGCCCTGGTCGGCGAACGGGTTCTGGGGAGGGTCGCTGAAGGTGGCGTGGAAGAAGAAGACCAGGGCGGCGGCGACGAAACGCAACCCGGTCAGTGAAGGAAGCTTGGATCGTCGGCTTCCGGACGTGCCGCTGTCGGCGACAGCGATGGACGGCGAGGCCATGGGTTCCCTTTCCCTCAGGAGGCGGCGGTGAGCTGCGGTGGCGTGGTGGGCTCGGCCGGTTCCACGGGCCGCGTGGCGGGCTCGGCCGGTTCCACCGGCTGCCTGCGGGGCCGGGCCCAGCGGCGCATGACGGGGCGTTCGACGCAGACCAGGAGCAACCAGCCGACGGCGAGTGCCCCGGCGAACTCGGCGACCAGGAGGGCGATGCCCGCGGGGGTCTCCACGGTCCGGTTGTCCATGAGCCGCGTCCGAACGAACGAGAGCACGATCTGCTGGGCGAGGTAGAAGCCGAAGGAGACCTCGCCGAGCCACTGCATCACGCGACCGCGCAGCACTGTTCTGGCGCCCTCGACGTCGGCGCGGGCCACCGCGCAGATCAGCAGCGAGATCGGGACGACGGTCATCAGGTTGAGCCCGTACAGGAACGGCACCACCATCGCCGCGCCGTATCCGGCCACACACAGCAGGGCTGCCGGGACGATCCTGACGCGGGGGAAGGCGCCCGCGAGCACGAGCCGGGCCAGGATCATGCCGAGCACGAACTCGAACATCCGCACCGGCGGGAAGTTGTAGCCGAACCAGAACTGCCAGACCGTCACGTCGGTGCCGGGCGCCGGCGGGCTGCTGGGTGCCAGGAAATCGGTGACCAGTTGCACCGCCAGCATGCCGACAACCATGCCCGCCGCCCACAGCCACAGGGCGCGTTCCTTGATCCGGAGTATCGGCCGCAGCAGGAACGGGAACAGCAGGTAGAAGAGGACCTCACTGCAGAGCGACCAGGCGGGGGCGTTGAGGCTCAGGTGGACGGCCGGGTCGGGGAACCACGAGTGCACCAGGAAGAGATTCGGCAGCCACACGCTCAGCGGCGTGGCCGCCCCGGCGACCACGACCAGGGCCAGGGCCCAGGTGGCTATGTGGTTGGGGAAGATCTTCAGCAGGCGGCGCCGCCAGAAACCGGTGACCGTGTCACCGGGCCGGGCCGCCCAGGTCAGCACGAAACCACTGAGGATGAAGAAGAACGACACTCCCATCCAGCCCGCCTTGCTGAACAGCCATCGGTATCCATCGGCCGTGTCCGGGTCGGCGAAGGGGTTCATCGATATGAATATCAGCGAGGAGTGGAAGCAGAAGACCAGGGCGGCGGCGACGAAACGCAACCCGGTCAGCGAGGGGAGCCTGGATCTGGTGGTGGGCGCGGAGCTGCTCGGCATGGGAGTGGCTTTCTGGTGGAGTTCCGGCCAGGAGGTCAGGTTCATGAGGCGGGCGTTGTGGTGACTCCGGGGTCGGCGGGCTGCCCCTTCGCAGCCTCGTCGCGGGTCCTGTCGTCGACGGAGCTCCGGCGGCGCCTGCCGCTGTGGACCGTCTGGGCGATCAGCAGAGAGCCCAGCGCGGTGAACGCGGCGGCGCCGACCGTCACCGCGCGGACACCGAGACCCTGGTCGATGATCTGCCCCCCGGCCCAGGAGCCGAGAGCGGCACCGAGCCCGAAGGCGGACATGTTGGCGGTCAGCGAGAGCGTCGGCGCGTCGGCGGCGGCGGCGAGCACCTTGGCCTGGAGTCCGGGAATGAGGGCGAAGGTCGCCATGGAGAAGAGGATGAGGAAGACGGCCGCGCCGACCGGTGTGGGGGCGGCGATCCAGTACAGGAGGCAGACGGCGGCGAGAGCGGCGGAGAGGGCGAGCACCGCCGCGTCGACGGACCTGTCGGCAAACCTGCCGCCGATGGCGTTGCCTGCGAGGGAGCCCAGACCGTAGGCGACGAGGACGGCAGGCACCCAGGCGGCCGGGAAGCCGCCGACGTCGGTCAGCAGCGGCACCATGTAGGTGATCAGCGTGAACATGCCGCCCGAGCACAGGACGGTGGCCAGGACGGTTCCCATCACCTGCCACGTGCCGAAGGCGCGCAGCTCGTGGGCCGCCGATGTGGGGGTGCTGCTGCCCGTGTCCGGGATGACCAGCAGGATCAGGACGGTGGCGAGCAGCGCGAGGACGGCGACGCTGCCGAACGTGGCCCGCCAGTTCAGGTGTTGGGCCACGAGGGTGCCGAGGGGCACCCCGAGCACGGTGGCCAGGTTGATGCCCATCTGAGTGCCGGCGATCGCCGACCCTTCCTTGCCCTCGTCGGCCATTCCGCCCGCGATGACGACGCACACGGCGAGGAAGGTGCCGTGGATGACAGCGGTCAGTACACGGCCCACGATCAGGAGGCCGAAGGTCGGGGCGAGGCTGGAGACGATGTTGCCCGCGACGGATACCAGCAGCAGTCCCACGAGGAGCCGCTTGCGGCCGACCCGGGTGGTGGCGGCGGTGACGAGCGGGCCTCCGACCACCACGGTCAGCGCGTAGACGGTCACCAGGAGCCCCGCCGTGGGGATGGTCACCGACAGGTCCCGGGACAGGTCACCCAGCATGCCGCTCGGCGCGAGCTCGGCCGTGCCGACGCAGAAGATCGCCAGGATCAGTACAGCCATACGGGACCGCATGCGGTGCCTCTCATGTGTGACGGGCCTCGAACAGGGGCCGGATACCGGGAGCGGGGGAGTCGGCCCGGTGGGCGCTTCACCCGGGCCGGTTCACCGTCCGGGACACCCGCGAGGGATGGAGAGTACTTTAGTGGCTTCTTGTTCACTATACAAGCAGGATGCTTTTGGCTTGTACATCCGGGCAGTCAGAAATCCGGTACAGGACGCCAGATCAGCACGGCGGCCAGGACCGCCGCGGCAAGCACGGCCGACACCAGCGGGAGCGCGCCGACCGCGTGGCCGAGCAGTACGGCTCCGAGACCGGACCCGCCCGCGATGCCGACCTGGAAGGCGGTGACGTACACCGAGGACGCCCGGTCGGCCTCCGAGCCCGCCAGACGCATCACTCCGGTCTGGAAGACAGGCCCCGCCGCGGCGAACGCCGCTCCCCACACCGAGACCGCGACGGCCACCGCTGCCCAGGTCACCGCCGGCGGAACAGGAGCGAAGGAAAGGGCCAGCAGACCGACACCCACCGCGAAACCAGCCATGGTCACCGTCGCCGCGCGCCTGGGGGCCCGGTCGTTGTGACGGCCGATGAGGTACGTCCCCACCGCCCCCGCGACGCCGAAGACGGTCAGCAGCCCGATCACCGAACCGGACGCCCCGGTGGCGTCGGCGACGACGAGGGCGAAGTAGGTGTAGCTGAGGAAGTGCGCGACGACCAGCACCACCGCGACGCCGCAGAGGGTCAGGACCGCGGGCCAGTCCACCGTCGTGGAAACGCCGGCCCGCCTCGGCCGCCGGGCCTTCGCGCCGGACGGGTCGGACGGGTCGGACGGGTCGGACGGGTCGGACGGGTCGGGCGGGTCGGACGAGGACGGCGGGCTCGTCGACGGCCGCGGTCGCAGGGCCCACCCCAGGGCGAGGGTCACCGCCGCCGTGGCCACCGCGAGCAGCAGGGAGGTGGCCCGCCATCCGATGAGTTCACCGACGAACGTCGTACCGGGGCTGCCCGCGATCGCCGCCAGCGAGGAGCCGCCGAACACCACGGCAGTCGCGGTCCCCACCCGCCCGCGGGGCACCATGGCGGCGGCCGCGGGAGCGACCAACGACCAGAGCACCCCGTGGGTCAGTGCCGCGGCGACCCTGCCGGCCACCATCGTGCCGAAGTCGGTGGCGTACGCCGTGAGGAGTTCCGCGACGACCAGGACGACCAGCGAGACCACCAGCGCCGAAGCGCGGGAGACGCGGGCGGCGAGGGCGACGGTCGGGATGGTGACGGCACCGGCGACGACGGCGTAACCGCTGACGAGCAGTCCGACCCGGCCGACGCCGACCTGCAGGTCGGCGGCGATGTCGTCGATGAGCCCCACCGGGAAGACCTCGAAGGTGACGTAGACGAAGGTCGCGGCGGCGAGCACCGCCAGGCGGACGGCGGTCGGCGCGTCGATCCGGTCCGGCGCTGCCGTCTGCGCGGGCGCGCTCACCGGCGCTCTCCGGCTCCGGCGTACCTCGCGGCCGGCGGGTTGTCGGCGGCGTCCTCGCGTGCCGGACCGATCCGGACCATGACCTTCGGGCGGGCGCGCCCGCCGTCCGACAGACGGGCGAAGGCGGCGTCGAGGTCGTCGACGGGAAAGACCCGGTCGACGAGCGGGTCCAGGTTCACGACCCCCGATTCCACCAGAGCGACCAGCCGGTCCCAGTAGCCGATGCCGGACAGCACACCGTGCAGTGTGACGTCCCGGATGACCAGGCCCGCCGCGTCGAATCCGTCGACGGCGCGGTGAGGGGTGCCCAGTTGAGCCATCCGCCCGCCGGATGCGACCAGCCCGACCGCGGAACGGACCGCCGCCACGCTGCCGGACGCCTCGATCACGGCGTCGTACGCCTCCGTGTCGTCCTCCGAGGGCGACGCCTCGGCGGTGAGGCCGAGGCGGTGGGCCAGCTCCCGCGCCGTGGGCTGGGGGTCGAAGAGGACGACGGAGGCGCCGAGGGCGCGTACGACCTGAGCCGCCGCGAGCCCGAGCGTGCCCGCGCCGAGGACCGCGACCCGGTCCTGACGGGTGACGGCGAGCCGGTCCACCGCGTGGACCGCGGCGGCGGTCGGCTCCAGCAGCGCGGCTGCCTCGTCGGACAGGGCGTCGGGAATCCGGGTCAGGGTGCTCACCGGTGCCGTGATCAGCTGTGCGCCCGCACCGGATCGCGGGCCGAGAACCCCGATCTCACTGCGGTCGGGGCAGTACCTGACGCGGCCGGCCCGGCAGTGCGGGCACCGGCCGCAGACCCGGAAGTTATGGCCTGCGACCCGTTGCCCATCCAGCGCGGGGTCGGCTCCGGGACCCAGCCCGACCACCGTGCCCACCCACTCGTGGCCCGGCACGAAGGGGTAGCTCTTGAGACCGTCGCAGAGGTAGTTGCTGCTCCCGTCGTAGAAGCCGAGGTCCGTGGCGCACAGACCGAGCAGACGCACCTGGATCAGCACCTCGTCCGGACCGGGCTCGGGCGGATCGATCTCGGTGATCGTCACCGCGCGGGGGCCGGTGAACAGAATGGCTTTCATCGTTCGTCCTTGGTGTGGCTGAGTCCGACCGCGGCACGCGACAACGCGATGTCCGCCCGCAGACGGGTCGGTGAGTTCCGGTAGTCGTTCTCGACGAGTACCGAGCGAGCGGCCGTGTGCCGCAACAACACGGGCAGGCCGTCGAACGAGGTGGCGGGCGGCGGACCGGCTCCGTCGCCGGCCGGACCGGTGCGCGTGGTGGGCGAGGGCTCCTTGACGTGCAGGTCCGGCAGGAGCAGCCCCGCGCCGCCGACGAGGCGGGCGAAGCACTCGGGGTCCTCACCCGCGTCCAGCAGGTTGCCGACGTCCAGCACCAGGCGCAGGGCCGGGTGGTCGACGGACCGGGCGAGGGCGAGGGATTCGACAGGGCCCAGCGCCGATTCGTAGGCGAGTGTCAGACCCGCCTCCGCGACGCGTCGGCACAGGACGCGCAGCGCGTCGGCGGTGCCCTCCCGCAACCCCTGAGTGACCGGCGAGCTCCGCCGGAATCCGGGAACGTGCAGTACCCGCACGCCCAGGCTCCGCGCGCAGTCCAGGGCGCTCTCCAGCAGGTCGAGGGCGGCCGGATTGGCCACACCGTGCTCGTGGGCCAGACCGATGTCGTTCACGTGGTTGACCGCGAGGACGGGGACCGGGATTGCCCGGGTGACCGCCACCGCCCGGCGCAGTTCGACGGGATCGCTCAGGGGCGGCCCGCGATGGGCACCACCGAAGTCCAGGTGGAGTTGGTCGGCTCCCGCCGCGAGTGCGGTCCTGGCCGCCTCCGGCCGGTCCGTGCCGATCCGCCACTGGGGGGCTGCCACGGCGACCGGCCCCGCTGCGGACGGCGGTACCGACCCCGTGCCGGCAGCGGATTCACGCGTCACGGCCGCCTCCCGTACGGATCGCCGTCTTGAGCACACGCCGCCCGTCGGCCACCCTGCGGTCCGCGTCCAGTACGGAGTTGACCAGGGCCGCCGCGCCGGTCAGGCCGACCACATGGGTCAGTACCCGGCCGCCCCGCGGTTCGTCCGGCCGGGCCAGGAGGAGGTCGACCGCCTGGAGCAGATGCCGGTTCGACACCCCCCGGTGTCCGTACAGGAACAGGGGACCGGCGGGCCGGTCGAAGCGGTGCACCAGTGGCGGACTGGGCTCGCCGCCGCAGTTCGCGGCCCGCACCGCCGCCACGTCGACGGCACCCGCGCTCAGCGGGACGGATCCCAACGGCAGACCGGCGTGCACGTCGACCGTGAGCGGACCCCGCACATGGCGGTCCACGACGCTCAGCCCTTCCACGGTGCCGGTGCGCGGCGTCGCGATCAGCGCGCCGACCGGCGCGGGCAGGCCGGCGAGCAGCTCGGGCAGGCCGGGATCGCTCGGGTCGATCGCGTCGTCGCCGTGGCCCACCAGCAGGCAGCGCAGTCCGGGCAGCCGGTGCTTCCAGGCTTCGAGAGCGAGACGTCCCACGATCCCGTCGCCCCACACGACCAGGGCGGCCGGACGCGTCAGACCGAGGGCGGTCTCCAGCCCGTACAGCACCGAGGCGAGCGGCTCGGCCAGAGCGGCCACCTCCGGGCGGTCCGCCTCCTCGGGCACCGGCAGGACC
Source organism: Streptomyces sp. NPDC001493 (assembly GCF_053597235.1). Classification (NCBI taxonomy): domain Bacteria; kingdom Bacillati; phylum Actinomycetota; class Actinomycetes; order Kitasatosporales; family Streptomycetaceae; genus Streptomyces; species Streptomyces sp. NPDC001493. The sequence continues at coordinate 46,762 of NZ_JBSFHV010000001.1, read as the reverse complement.
AGGCCGGCGCGTACGGCCGCGGCAGGTATGCGGGCGCGCTCGGCCCACAGACCCGGCAGGTTGTGCCCCAGCAGGAACGAGGGGTCGTCGGGGTGGGTGGGGTTCACCGTGACCAGGGAGCCGGCGGGCAGACCGCTGCCGCCGGGCTCGACGACCCGGGCCACTCCCTCGTGGCCCAGCACGAGGCTCGGGTCGGCACGCAGCCCGCGCAGGATCTGCCAGTCGGTACCGCAGATCCCCACGGTCACCGGGGCCAGGAGCACGTCCCCGGGACCGAGTCGGGGCGTCGGTACCTCGGCGACCTCGACGCGGGTGCGGCCACGGGCGTCGGCCGGGAGGCGCACCAGGGCCCGGTGCGTCGCGGCGCTCACGGCACGATCCCGGGCAGCCACCTGTCGACGCGTTCCGCCCCGCGCAAGGGGTCGACCGCACCGGGAGCGCACCACACCAGCCGGTCGGCGAGCCAGGCCGGCGACCGGCCCCGGTCGGCGTAGGAGGTGGCGAGGCCGAGTTGCCGGCGCAGCTCGCAGGCGTAGTGGTCGCCGAGCCCCTCGATGACGCCGCCGCCGAGTCCCAGGAGATCGAGATGCGGATCGAGGCACCACACGGTCCGCAGCAGGTGCGCCAGCGGTTCGACGCACAGCTCCAGCAGTCGGCTCGCCCGGGGGTCACCCGCCGCGAGCGCTTCGGGCAACCACGCGTCGATCGTCGGCTTCGCGTCGATGCCCAGGACTCCGGCCACCCGCAGGATGCCCGGCCCGGACGAGATCGAGGCGAGGTGGTTCGTTCCCCCGCACTCGCAGGGCAGTCCCGCACGCCGGAGTTCCGGGTCGGCGATCATGGCCGGGAGATGGCCGATCTCGCCTTGGAGGCCCAGGTCGTCGACCGGGATGCGCATCCGTTCGAGGTCGGCGACGCGCATCGCGATGCCACTGCTGACGGTCAGATATCCGATGCGGCGGACGCCGGGGCGGGCGTGCGTCCCGGCGAAGTCCACCAGCGCGGCGGTGACGTCGTTGACCAGCCGCCAGGTGACGTCGGGCCGGCGCTCCCGCAACACGGCTCCCAGGTCGAACGGTTCCGCTGCCGCGCCCCACAGCGGTGCCGACCCCAGGACCTCACCGGTGAGGTGGTCGATGGCCGCGCCGAAGGAGAGCGCGGCCCGTGCGCCGGGCGGGGCCGCCCGACACAGCAGTTCCGCCATGTCCTCGCGCAGGCGCGTGAGGGACCGGTCGGGGTGGTTGAGCCGGCTGGGAGAGCGGAGCCGTTCCACGGGGGCACCCGCTCCGCCGGTCCGCAGACGCACCCAGGTGCCGCCGACGTCCGCCGCGAAGGCGGTCGTCGTGCGGGACGCGTCGGCGGGCGCCGCCGACGTGCTGCTCATCGCGGCTCCCCGGCCCGGCCGGCGACCGGCTCGGGCGCCGCCACCGACACCCCGCCGGCCGCGGCCCGCTCCGGAGTGACGTGGAAGCCGCGGAAGTCGGCGTAGCGCTCCGCCACTCCGTCGTACTCGTCGAGGCCGCCGATGACCACGGTGCGGGCGCCGCTGGCCAGGCCGGCGCGCACGCCCGCGCCGGAGTCCTCGAAGACGATGGTGTCGCTCGGCTCGACGCCGAACAGGGCGGCCGCGCGCAGATAGCCCTCGGGGTGGGGCTTGCCGCGGGCCACGTCGTCGGCGCTCACCAGGACCTCGGGCAGGGGCAGGCCGGCGGCGGCGAGCCGGACCTCGGCGAGCTTCCGGTCGGCCGAGGTGACGATTCCCCAGGTGCCGGGCGGCAGGGTCGCGAGGAACTCCCCCGCGCCGGGCACCTCGGTGATGCCGGTGGTTTCCGACTGCTCGTGCGCGACGAGCCGTCGTGTTTCCGAAGCCGCCAGCTCCGGGTCGGCGACGAAGTGGGCGACCGTCTCCCGGGTGGGACGGCCGTGCGCGTACGCGAGTACCTCGGTGAGGTCGGTCCGGTGCCGCGCGCTGAAGCCGGCCCACGTGGACTCGACGAGAGCGGTGGAGTCCACGAGCGTGCCGTCCATGTCGAAGAGCAGCACCGACGCCCGGAGGCGGGGCGAAGAGATGCCGGGGGCGGCCGACCGGGCCACTGCCATGTTCGTTCCTGACTGTCGGAGTGAGCCGTTCAGCGCCCGGGACTGGGACACCGGCAGATCGGAGGCGACGGACGACCACGTCGTGTCGTCGTGCACGACGAGGGCGTCGCCCGTGTACGGCACGCCGCGGGTCCGGGCGAGTTCGACAGCCAGGGGCGCGAACGCGTCCGGGGGCATGTAGCCGCTGTAGTCGAACTCCGGTGACCTGCGGGCGCGGATACCCGGGCTGTCGACCATTCCTGCGGGCAGCGCCTCGACGAACGTCACCTCCTCCGGGTCGGTCTCCTGCGAGACGGACCGGATCAGCGAGCTCGCCGCTGCCTTGGTGGCGGCGTATCCGGACCGGTTCGGGCCGGCGTTGTACACGACCTCGGACGAGATGTGCAGGAACAGTCCGGGGGCGGCGGAGCGCAGCAGCGGCAGTGCCGCCCTCAGCGTCCAGGCCAGACCGTGCACGTTGATGGCGAACTGGTCCAGCCAGTCGGTCTCGCCGGTCTCCAGGAAGGGCTCGCGCCGGGCGGTGAAGTAGATCGCCGAGTAGCAGACCAGGGAGACGTCGGTGGGCAAGTGGGTGCGCAGAGCCTGCTTGGCCTGCTCGGGATCACGGAAGTCGAGCCGGTGCCACACCAGTCGATCGGCGCCGGGGCCGTCCGGTCTGCTGCGGCTGAAGACATGCGTCTCGATGCCCTCGGCCGCCCAGGCGTCGGCGACGCCCCGTCCGACCCCGGTCGATCCACCGATCACGGCCGCTTTCATGGCGCCGTCCCCCCTGCGGCTCACGCGCCGACCTGCTCGGGCACGAGCGAGGCGGCCGCGGGGGTACGGTCGCGCAACAGCGCCGCGGCGTCCCGAAGTTCCGCGGGTGTGACATCGTTGACGAACCGGTGCCGCCCGATGCCGATCGGCAGCGGCAGCCGCTGCTGTCCGTCGCGGTGGCGCACGGTGTCCCGCAGAGCCTCCTGGAGCAGCGTCGGGTCTTCGAGGACCTCGTTCCACACGGGCAGGCCGAGCCGACGCATGACCTCGTAGATACGGTCGGCCTGGGCCTCGGTCACGAAGCCCCGCAGGGTCGCCAGCGCGGTCGTCAACGCCATGTCGATGACCACGGCCTCGCCGTGGAGCAGTTCGGGTAGGGCGTGCATCTCCAGCGTCGGGCTGAAGGTGTGGCCGTAGTCCACGCAGCGCTCCAGCGCGGATTCCCACAGGTTGGGCTGTAGCTCTTCCAGCATGAGGTGGATGGATTCGGCGATGATGGCGTCCGCCGAGCCGGCGAGGTCCTGGGTCGTCCCTTGGAACCGGTCGGCGCGGACGGCCGCGCCCCGCGATTCCAGCAGGGCGAACAGGTCCTCCGAGCGGATGAGCGCCATCTTCAGGATCTCGGCGAGACCGTTGCTGATGTGCCGCAGGGGCAGGCTGCGCAGGAAGGACCGGTCGAGGAAGGTGGCCGTCGCCGGGGCGTAGGTGCCCAGCCGGTTCTTGCCGCGCTCGTAGTTGACCCCGGTCTTGACCCCGACTCCGGCGTCGACGAGCCCGATCAGCGTCGTGGGGACGCGGATGTACGGGGTTCCGCGCCGGTACAGGCTCGCCGCGAAGCCGACGATGTCGGTCAGGACCCCTCCGCCCACGGCGAGTACCGGCTCGCGGCGCCGGTCGATCCCGAAGTCGTTCATCGCGTCGACGACCCGCGACACCGCGTCCCACTGCTTCACCGACTCGTCGGCACGCAGGGGTATGACCGTCGCGTCGATCCCGTTGGCCGTGAACCAGGCGCGTACGTCGCCGCCGTAGATCGCGTCGACGTTCTGGTCGATGACGACGAGCCGCCGGTCGCCCGGGGTCATCGGGGCGTCCGGGCACCCGGTCAGCAGCGCGCTGTTGCCGGGTTCGAACAGACCGTTGGAGCTGACTACGTGGTACCGAACCTGACGAACAGCCTCGACCGTCCAGAACGGGTCGCCCCCGAGACCGTGACGAAGCCCTTGAGTGAAGACCGTACCGCTACGCATATCCCCTCCAGCGTGAGCTGCCATTGGATGAGCATCATAGAATCTTTATCGGCTCGCTGTCGACTATATTAGCACCACGACGCTCATCATGTCGGCCGTGTTACAGTTGGCTCAAGCGCCGATATAAAGGCGACGCGAGCACTCAAAAGGACGCCCGGCAGCGCCGCGCATTCGACTCTGATACAGAGACCACCGAGTCGCCGAAGTCCACGGAGGTCGACACCCATGACTACGCTGGCGGAACGCCTCAACTCCTGGTTCGCCGATGCCGCCACCCCGGATGCCGTGGGCCGCCTGCGTGAGCCGTCCACGTCGGAGGTCGCCAAGGCGATCTCCGACGACGCGCGACACGACGTGACGATCTCCCGGAGCTATCTGACGGCCCTGCGCAACGGTTCGCAGACCAACCCGACGGTCAGCGTCCTTTCCGCGATCGTCACGTACTTCCAGTCGCGGAACATGACCCTGCAGGTGTCGGTGAGCGCACTCATCAACGAGACCCCGCCGGACAGCCCGGCGAAGTCCAAGGACGGATGGGCGGAGGCACTCGGCGACCGGCAGGTGCAGTCCATCGCGATGCGGGCCGGCCGGCTGACGCCCGAGCTGCGCGAGCAGCTGCTGTCGATCATGGATGTGCTCGACGGCTCGCCGAAACCGCCCGCCGCCGGAGAATCCGGCGACGGCAGGGCGTAAGGGGCTCAAGCGTGCCCACCCACCGGCGACGGCACGGCCCGGGCGGCACGGGCTGCATCGCGCGCAGTTCACGCGAGAGCCGCACGAGGGTGCCCAGGTCTTCTTCGTAGTCATGGCCGTCACCCCTGCGCGGAGCGAAGACGAAGACCGCTTCCGTCGGCGGGCCGCCGCCCCGCCCTCGCTCGCTCCGGAGCCGCAGGGCGAGTTCGACCAAGCGGGCGGATGCCCTCACATCCACGTCGCCCGCCCCGGAGTCCGCTCCCCCTTCGGCCGCGAGCCGCAAATAGGGCCCGAGCCGGGTCAGTCCGTCCCGGCACTCCACGTAACGCCGGTAGACCGACGCGGAATCCTTGAAGAGCGCACGCCAACGACGGGTACGCCGCTCCAGCACGAGCTCGGGGTATGCCTCCACCAGCCGGCGCCACAGTTCTTCCAGCCCATTGAACTGGCGGCGATGATCGAGAATCTCCCGCACCGCACTCACCACGCTGAAGAAGAACGGCAGGCCCAGGCCCACGCAGACCACGATGGCGGCGATCTGGCCGAAGAGGAAGACATCGGGGTAGTCGATCAGCCGGCCAGGCTCGCGCAGCGAGGGCAGATTCACCCAGAGGAAGCGAAAAATGCAGGTGAGGGCCAGCCCTCCCAGGCCGACAGCGACGATGCGCAGCGACGTCCGCCGCAACTGACCGCCGCGCCTGGAATGCCGCCAGGCCAGATAGGCACTGGAAGCATATCCGAACAACAGATAGAAATTGCCGAAGTTGTAGAAAGTGCGCACGCGCCAGTCGACGAGGTAGGCCGACGTCAAAGCGTGATCACGCAACGGCGCGGGCAGGAACGCCGACACGGCGAACATCGCCGCCAGACAGACGAGACAAGCGCCTATTTCCCAGGGCCACGGCGGCGTCAGACGCTCCAATGGACGTTCACGCAGAAATCCGACCATGAAGGCAAGACCGGTCAGGACCTCCGCGTTGTACGTGACCTTGGAAAAGCCCTCGAAGGTGAACCCGTCCACGAAGTGAGGGATGGGCGCCTGCGCCAGCACGTTTCCGGCACCCATCAGCAGCAGTGCCAGACAGAGATGCAGCCGCATGGGATCGCGCAGCCGCCGCTGGATCAGACCGGGCATCGTCCACAACGTGCCGCCGAGCAGTGTGATGATGGCGACGAGATTGAGTGCGCTCACAGGGCTCCGTCGGTAAGCACCAGGCTGTTGTACACCGAGTGCCTCCATGGCTCGTCGAGCCCCTGACTCCGCATGCGCCGACTCATCGAAATCGCCCGGTACATGATCGTCGAGGCGATGATCTCGGCGTCCCGCTCGTCCCGGTCGGAATAACTGGTCCGCTCCACCACTCCCGAAGGCCGCTCACCCGCGAGGTCGAACGCGATGATGTGTCCGACCTCGTGGAGAATGATGTGCGCCTGGTGCGCTTTCGTGGTCTTGGCCTGATAAACGATGACATCCTCGTGGTCACGGGATATCAGCACTCCGAACGGCCCGTCAGTCGACAGGTCCCACTCCATGAGCCTGATGGGCCTGTCGCGCATTCCGCCGAGCTCCTCGCACAACGCGGTTACGCTCAACGGCAGGCGCGGCGTGAGCCGACGCATCAACTGGTGGCTGCGACTGCGCAATCGGGCGTCACGCAGCCGGTCCTCCCGCGTACTGAGCGGCCGTTTCAAGAGCCCCCTCTTCCCTCGGTCCGACACTTGGTCCCCTTCATGCGACAAATTTCGATTCCTGTTTCGCACGTCACCCCGTGGACAAGCCCAAGAACCTGATCACGGAGAATCTAGGGCACCCGCCGCCGTCGGCCAACGAAAAGAGATCCACTTCACTCCATCGTAACGACTGGTTAACCACCGGTAGCGACCTCCGGACGGTCATCCTCCGCCAGGCGGGGTGGATCCACATCATCCCCTCCGGCCCCGCCCGACTCCCCTACAGGGAGTTGGGAGTTGTTCGTCGCGTTCTGTCGAAAACGGCTGGATATGCACGACCTGAGACGCAATTCGCGCGGCCGAATGCTCGACGCGACATCGGTCTGTCGTAAAAGAAACCGAGACAGGCCGAAAAGTTGGCCGGAATGCGATTTTCTCCACTCGGACGCATTGGAAACGACACACGGCTCGACGGATCGCCACTCTCCGCAGCCCCGGCCTGTGCCAGAATCACGCCGTTCGAGGCGCCGTCGGTCCGCCGGGCACGTCGGTCCGGGGGCTCACCAGGTGCAGGTGATCCCCGCCGCAGCCGCCGGACGGCGTGCGGGTTACGGTGCGGACGCCCCACCCGTCGAACTCCAGGATCACCATGAGCACCCGCCACGACACGCGTCCGCCCGCCGCCCCCGACATCCGGCTCATCGTCACGGACATGGACGGCACCCTGCTGGACGCCGAAGGCAACGTACCGGCGGGCCTGTGGCCCCTGCTGGAGGAACTGGGCCGTCGCTCCATCGTCTTCAGCCCGGCCAGCGGCCGCCAGTACGCCACGCTGGCCCACCTGTTCGAGGGCGCGGACGAGGGCATGGTCTACATCGCGGAGAACGGCGCCCTCGTCGTACGCGACGGTGTCGAGCTGTCGTCCGACCCCGTCGACCCGGCGGTCTCCGCCCGGCTGGTCTCCTGCGTCCGGCAGCTGGCGGAGGACGGCCGGAACGTCGGCGTGGTGGTCTGCGGGAAGCGCGCGGCGTATACCGAACGCGGCGACGAGGCGTTCCTGGCCGAAGTCACCAAGTACTACCGGTCGCACCGCGTCGTGGACGACGCGACCGCGGTGGACGACGAGATCATCAAGATCGCCGTCCTCGACTTCGACGGGGCCGAACACGGCTCCGCCCGCGCCCTGGAGGCGTTCTCCGACACCCACCAGGTGGTCGTCTCGGGCGAGCTCTGGATCGACGTCATGAACCGCACCGCCGACAAGGGCGCGGCCGTGCGCCGCCTCCAGCAGCGCCTGGGCATCGGACCGGAGCAGACCATGGTGTTCGGGGACTACCTCAACGACCTGGAGATGCTCGACACCGCCGACTGGTCGTTCGCCATGGCCAACGCCCACCCGGACATCCTCCGCCGCGCCCGCCACACGGCCCCGGCCCACACCGACGAGGGTGTGCTGCGCACCATCAAGAACGTGCTCGGGATCTGACCGTCCCGCCGGCGGGGGGCTCGCGGAACGTGCGGGCTGACGGCGGGTGGCAGGCGGGGCAACGACGGGTGGCCGGTTCCGGCGGCCGGTGACGGCCACCGGAAGCATCGGTGAACACCTCCCCGTCCCCCTTCTCACGCCGTCGGCCGGTCAGCACACTCGCGTCATGATCAACTTCACGGCTGCGCGCCTGCGCGCCCTCGCTCCCGCCCTGCTGGCGTTCGCCGCGGTGCTGGCATCGCCCACCACCGCCTCGGCCGCCGGACACCCGTCCGGCCCGTCGCACGCCTCGCACGCCTCGCACGCCTCGCACGCCTCGCACGCCTCGCACGCCTCGCACGCCTCGCATACCTCACCCGGCTCGCACGCCTCCGCGCACGGCGGACGGGACGACCGGGCGGCATTCTCGCTGCTCCAGATGAACCTCTGCTCCAGCGGATACGCGGGCTGTTACGCCCGGACCGAGTACCCGAAGATCCTCGACGAGGTCGTCGACCGCGTCCAGGCCCACCGCGTCGACGCCGTCACCCTCAACGAGGCGTGCAGCGCCGACGTCGCCGAGATCGCCGCGCGCACCGGGTACCAGTACCGGTTCGCCACGGTCATCTACCGGGGCGCGCCGCTGGACTGCAAGACGCCCACCGGGCGCGGTGTCTTCGGCAACGCGGTCCTCACCAGGGACGCCGTCCGCTCCTCCGAGGACGCCGCGTACTCCGTGTTCAGCGGGGTCGAGGAGCGTCGCTGGCTGTGCGTCACCACGGCTCGCGGGGTGAACGTGTGCGGCAGCCACCTGTCGACCGACGGTGAGGCCGCCGACAGCACCAACTCGGTCCAGTGCGCCGAACTCGCCGCGGTCCTCGCCGACCGGGGCCGCCGGACGATCTTCGCCGGTGACGTCAACCGCCACGCCTCCTGCGCCCCCGAGGGCATGTGGACGCTGACGGACGACACCGCCACCCAGTCCCCGGGCATCCAGCACGTGTACGGCAACCTCGCCGCGCCGAAGGTGACGGTCGAGCCCGCCACGTACACGGACCACGACGCGGTTCTCGTACGGGCCCGCCTGCGCCGCTGAGCCGGCGGCACCGCCACGGTCCACGTCCCCGAACGGCACGGTCCCCGCGCACCGGGCGGGTCGCGTCCGTCAGACGTCCTGGTCCGCCCCCAGGGCGTACAGGCGCGGCAGGTTGACCACGATCGCCTCCTGGGTGCTCCGCGCGATGACGACCACGGCCTCCTCGGTGGGGTCCGGGTTCTCCTCGCGGTGCGGCACGAACGGGGGGACGAAGATGTAGTCGCCCGGCGAGGTGCGCAGCCGCACCTCATCCGGCTCCTCGCCCGAGTCGTCCAGGAAGACGAACTCCGGGTGTCCGCTGACCACATGGATGGCGGTCTCGGACTCTCCGTGGTGGTGGTCGGAGGAGGCGGTCGCGGGGGCCACGTGGGTCTGGCCCATCCACAGCTTCTCGGAGCCGACGGTCTTGCCGCTGACGGCGCTGAACCTGCGCATGCCGCCGGTCTGCGCGGTGTCCCCGTCGAGGCCGTCCGCACGGATGTGGTGGAGGCGGCTGCGCAGGGGGGCCGTCGGGCCGCTCTGCGGCGCGTGGAGATGAGGGTGGAACCCCTCACCGGGGGTCGTCAGCGGCTCGCTCATGGCTGGGACGCTAGGGCGCCCCGGAAAAGGATGTCAAGAGGTGTCCTTTCCCCTTCACCTGCGGCAATGTTCCCGCAACATAAGAACCGAGTGGACGGAGTACGTCGCCTGCGGCCCGCTTCCGGGGGCATGATGTGGCCATGCATATCTCCGCGAAGGCGGACTACGCCACGCGCGCCCTTCTCGAGCTCGCGAGTGATCCCGGCCGTCCGCTCTCCTGTGAAGCCATCGCGTCCGCGCAGCACATTCCGTTCCGCTTCCTCAAGTCCGTGGTGGGTGAGTTGCGCCGGGCCGGCCTGGTGCGCAGCCAGCGTGGCTGCGAAGGCGGTTACTGGCTCGGCAGACCCGCCGACGAGATCGCCCTGCTCGACGTCGTGCGCGCTGTCGACGGCGAACTGATCACCCTGCGGGGCGAGTCGTTGGACGGACTCGACTATCCCGGCCCCGCCGTGGGCCTGCCCGGTGTGTGGCGACGGGTCGAGTCGGACGCCGCCGCGACGCTCGGCGGGCTGAGCCTCGCCTCGCTGCTGCCCTCCGACGCGCGCGAGCGGCCGTCCGCGATCGGTGCGGCGTGACGGCGGGGGGACGGGACACGCCCTTGGTGGAGGTGGTGGAGTACACCGACCCCATGTGCCCGTGGGCCTGGGGTTCGGAGCCGGTCTTCCGGCGGCTGCGGACGGCACTGGAGGGCAGGGTCCGCTGGCGGCGGGCGTACGCCGTGCTCTTCGACGACGAGGTGGACGACCCGGCGCCGGATCCGTCGGCCGAGACGGCCTGGTACGCGCGTTACGTCGAGGAGATCAGCGCGCACACCGGTGCACCCCGGGCGGCCCGGCTCAGGCGGGTGGCGGCAAGCTCCTGGCCTTCCTCGCTGGTTGCCGTGGCCGCCGAACTCCAGGGCGCCGACGTGGCGGAGGGCGTGCTGCGGCGGTTGCGGGAGACCGTCTTCGTGCTGGGCGACCCGGCGGACACCCTCGAACGCGCGGTGGCCGCCGCTCGGGGTGTCCCGGGAGCGGACACCCACCGGCTGCGGTCCGACGCGGCGTCCGCCGCGGCACGCGAACGGGTGGAGCGCGACCGTGCGGAGGCGCGGCGGCCGGTCGCCGAAGTGCGGTCCGTACGCTACGACTCGCCGCACCCCGGTTCGGCCAAGGAGACCTCGGACGGCGGCTTCCGTTACGCGCTGCCGACGCTGCTCGTACGTACCCCGTCGGACCGTCGCACCGTCCCCGGCTGGCGGCCGTACGCGGCGTATGCGGCGGCCTTCGAGGAGCTGGTCCCCGGCCTGCTCGACGCGTCCGCCCCGCTCTCGCCGGCCGAGGCGCTGAAGCGTCACCGGAGCCTGACCGGGCCGGAGCGCGGGCTCCTGGCACCGGGGATCTGGCCGCCGCCCGGCGCGGTGCCGGTGGACGGGCCCAACGGCCTTATCTGGCTGCATCCTGACGAGGCGTCAGCACGCTCGGGCTCCCCCTTCCAGCTTCCCGCAGGGCCCTGAGCTGCCATTGCGGCAACGTCCCGCCCAATGAGACACCAATGGGTGTCCATTGACAGAGGCGGATGGCCGCGGCCAGGATGAGGCCATGCTCACGACGCACCCCGGTGTGGTTTGCCGCTACGTGGACCTGCGGCGCACCTCCAGCGCACTCTGTCGCTGACCGTCCCCGCACCTCCACTCCACAGGCGACGCCCGACCTCCGTCGGCAGCCCCGGCCGTTCACCGGCCCGCTGATCCACTGATCCGCGCCTGTCCGTTCGCGTCAGCTCCTCGTCTTCCGTCGTACCTCCTCGCCGTACCCCCGTGCGGGTCGTGAGTTCCCGGCGCCCACCCAGGGCCCCGCTCCCGCCCCGTCGTGCGCCGACGCATCCCCGCGACGCACGCCCGCACCCCCGGCGACGGTTCCGTGCGAGTGCCGCGCTGCTCCCTTCACGCTCCTCCGCTTCCTCCTGCCCTTTTCCGGGCCGGGACTCAATCAGAGAGAACGAGATGCTCGCACGACTCACGCTCCGACACCGACCGGACGTCCGGTCGGCCCGAAAGGCGGGCGGCCTGAGGGCCGCGGCCCTCGGAACCGCCGCCGTCGCCCTGCTCGTCCCGGGCCTGAGCGCTTGCGGCGGCAGTGGCTCCGCGTCGGCCGGCGCCGCGACCCTCAAGTGGGCCTCGTCCTACTTCCCCGGCCACTGGGACCCCGTGGTGTCGGGCAGCGGCGCCCAGTTCCGCGAACTTGCTCTGGTCTACGCCTCGTTGACCCGTACCGATGAAGAAGGCAAGGCCGTCCCCGACCTCGCCGAGAGCTGGGAGTACAACGAGAAGGGCGACCGCATCACCTTCCACCTGCGGCCCGGCCTGAAATTCAGCGACGGCGAGCCGGTCGACGCCGCAGCCGTGAAGGCGGCCATCGAACGGGCACAGAAGCAGAAGAACTCCGCGCTCTTCGGTGACCTGACCTCGATCGGCTCGGTGCGGGCCCACGGCCTCGACGCGACGCTCGAACTCACGCAAGTCGATTACCAGATACCTCAGTTGCTCGGCGAGCGCGTCCTGCAGATCGCCAGCCCGAAGGCCGCCGCGAACCCCGCGAAGCTGGATCAGAACCCGGTCGGCGCCGGTCCGTTCGTCATCGACCAGCTGATCCCGGGCACCAAGGCGGTCCTGCGGAAGAACCCCGACTACTGGGACGCGAAGAACATCCACATCGACAACGTCGAGCTGGTGTCCGCCCCCGACGCCTCCACCGTCGTACCGGGCCTGCAGACCGGTGTCTACAACTTCGCGGACATAGAGCCGAGTCAGGCCGACGCCGCCGGAAAGGCGGGGCTGGACGTCTTCTCCCAGCCCGGATTCAACGCCTCCAACATCAGCCTGAACATCAACAAGGCGCCGTTCGACGACGACAGGGTCGTCGATGCCTTCCGCTACGCGGTCAACCGCGAGGAGTTCGTCGACAAGCTGACCTTCGGTCACGGGGAAGCGACCGACCAGCCGTTCCCCAAGGGCTATGTGGCGTACGACGCCGAGTCGGAGAACGCCTACCCCTACGATCCCGCGAAGGCGAAGAAGCTCCTGGCCGAGGCGGGCCACCGTCCGGGGGAGCTCAAGCTCGACCTGGTCATCCCCGCCGAGGACCCCCAGGCGGAGATCGTCCAGTCGCAACTGGCCGCCGTGGGCGTCAAGGTCACCATCAAGATCGACAAGAACTGGGCCACCCCGTTCTTCGCGAAAAACCTCGCCTTCTCGCTCTACTCGACCACGGGGCGCGACTCGGCGGTACAGACCCTCACCGCCCACTTCGGCCCCAACGGCCCGCTCAATCTCAGCTCCCCCTATGAGCCGGAGGGCTTCGAGAAGGCCGTCGCCAAGGTCCGTCAGACGCCCCTGGACGCGCCCGACTACACACGGGTCCTCCAGGAGGCGACGCGCGCGGGCCTCGCGAGCAAGGCGCTGATCTTCACCTTCTCCTCCCCCAACCTCTTCGCGAAGAGCAAGTCCGTCTCCGGTCTGCCGAAGAACCCCGCGCACATCGACTGGACCGGCGTGACGGTCTCCAGCGGTTCCTGACCGTCCGGCCACTCCACCCACTCCATCACTCCACTCACTCCATCCACTCCATCCACTGCAGAGAGGAGGCAACCCCATGACGACGACCACGGCGGAGGCGACTCCCGAGCGCCGCCGCGGGATCGCCGGGGCGAGGGCGCGGCACGCCGCAGGACGCATGGCCTCCGCCCTGGGCCGGTCGGTCGCGATCTTCGTACCGGTGTTCCTGGTCGCGACCTTCGTGACGTTCGCGCTGCGGGCCATGAGCGGACTCAGCCCCGCACGCATCCAGCTGGGCGAGGACGCCACCCCGGACGCGATCCATCGCATCGAGGCCGAATGGGGGCTCGACCAGCCCTTCCTGACCCAGTACTGGCACTGGTTCACCGATGTCCTGCACGGAGAGCTGGGCTCCAGCTGGGTCAACGGGGCCGACATCTCGACGCTGATCGGCCTCGGTCTCGGCGTCAGCCTCTCGGTCGCGACGTTCGCACTGATCATCGGCGTGGTCGTCGGCTTCCTCCTCGGCACGGTGGCTGCGCTCCGGCGCACCACCCTCCTCGACCGCGCGATCACGGGCTTCGTCACCGTGATCTCGGTGATGCCGGCCTTCGTCGTCGGCATCGTGCTGGTCTCGGTCCTGGCCGTCCAGCTCAAGTTGTTCCCTTCGGCCGGATACATCCCGGCCGAGCAGGGCTTCGGTCCCTGGATCGCGCACATCACGCTCCCCGCACTCGCGCTGAGCTTCGACGTCATCGCCGACGTGGCGCGTCAGCTGCGGTCCAGCCTCGTCGCGGCGTACGGCGAGAACTACGTGACGGGTGCGGTCGTACGGGGCCTGAGTCCGCGGCGGATCTTCTTCGGCCACGTCCTGCGCAACGGGATCGGGCCCGCTCTCGCCACGGTCGGGCAGAAGTTCCCGGCGCTGGTCGGCGCCTCCGTGATCACCGAGTGGATCTTCGGCCTCCAGGGCTTCGGCCGGTTCGCCAACGACTCCGCACAGGCCGGCGACGTGCCCGCGGTGCAGGGCGTCCTCGTGGTGTCGATCGTGCTGGTCGTCTCCTTCAACCTGATCATCAATCTGGTGCTGGCCCGTGTGATGCCGGCATCCCGACGGGGGGTCTGACGATGGTGCGCCGCGTCCTTACACTCACGTCCGGCCGCATCGCCGTGGCCGTTCTCGTCCTGATCGCCCTCCTCACGGTGTGCGGGCCGTGGCTCGCTCCCCAGGACCCCCTCGCCGTCAGCGGCAACACGCTCGCTCCGGCGTCGGGCGCCCACTGGCTCGGGACGGACTATCTGGGCCGTGACGTCTTCAGCCGCCTCCTGGACGGCTCGCGCGTCAGCGTCCTCGGTTCGCTGGAGGTCGCGCTGACGGCCCTGGTCGTCGGGGCGGTCCCCGGCATCCTGTCGGTCTACTCGGGCCGGGTCTTCGAGTGGCTGACCCTCCGCCTGGCCGACACGCTGGTCGCCCTGCCCTTCCTGCTGTTCGCCATCGCGGTGATCGCTCTGCTGGGCAACGGCATCACGCAGGCCATGCTCGTCACCGGCGCGCTGGTCTCGCCCCTCTTCTACCGGGTGGCCCGGGCGGCCACCCTGGCCGTGGCCCGCTCGCCGTACGTGGAGGCGGCGATCGTCTCCGGTGCCTCCATCGGCTGGATCGTGCGCCGCCACGTCTGGGTCAAGGTGTTGCCGCCGATCGCCGTGGCGCTCGCCCAGACCATCGGCGTCGGCTTCGTCATCGTCTCCAGCCTGACCTTCCTCGGCATCGGAGTGCAGCCACCCGCTCCCACCTGGGGCGGTCTGCTCGCCTCCGACCTGAGTTACCTCAGCCACCAGCCGTGGGCACCGGCTGCACCCGCCCTACTGATCATGATCACGGTCTGGGCCTGCAATCTGCTCGCCGACGCCATCCGCGACGTGTCCGGTGAGGCGGGCCGCGCGCTGGTCGCCGGCCGCGGGGCCAAGTCCGGCCGCACCGGCTCGTCCGCCCCCGTCCCCGCCCCCGTGGGAGGTTCCCGATGAGCACTCTGTCCCAGCACGCTCATTCCCAGCAGGCCCTTCCCGACAACGCGCTTCCCGCCGACACCCTTCCCGACAACACCCGTACCGCCAACGCCTCTCCCGCCGATACCCGGCAGTCCGGCACCGACGTCGCGTCCGCTCCCCCGACGCAGACCCAGGCGCAGGCGCAGGCGCAGGCGCAGACGCAGACCGCACCCGTGATCGCCGTCCGCGACGTACGCATCGACGACCGCGCCACGGGCCGGGAGATCGTCCACGGGGTGAACTTCGAGCTCACCCCGGGAAAGTCGGTCGGCATCGTCGGCGAGTCCGGCAGCGGCAAGACCCTCACCTGCCGTGCGGTGCTCGGCATCCTCCCCCCGCACTTCGAGGTCTCCGGCGGATCGGTCGAGATCGACGGCACCGACATCGCGACCCTGACACCCCGTCGGTGGACGGCCCTGCGCGGCACCACGATCGGCGCCGTCTTCCAGGACCCGGCCTCCTACCTCAATCCGTCGATCCGGGTGGGCGCCCAGATAGCCGAGGTCATCCGGGTGAAGACGGGGGTGAAGCGCCGCGAGGCACGACGGCGGGCCCTCGCACTCCTCGGCGCGGTACGGCTGCGGGACCCGGAGCTGGTCTACGGCCAGTACACCTACGAGTTGTCTGGCGGCATGCTCCAGCGCGTCCTGATCGCCGCGGCGATCGCCGTCGAGCCGCGGGCCCTCATCGCGGACGAGGCCACGACGGCGCTGGACGTCACGGTCCAGGCCGAGATCCTCGATCTCCTCGCCGAACTGCGCGAGCGCACCGGGCTGGCCCTCGTCGTGGTCTCCCACGACCTGGCCGTCGTCGCCCAGTTGTGCGACGAGGTCCTCGTGATGCGGCAGGGCACCGTGGTGGAGCAGGGCCCGACGCACTCCGTACTGCACGCGCCGCGGCACGAGTACACCCGGCTCCTCATCGCCGAGCACGAAAGCTACGGCCTCGACAAGTTCCTCACCGCGAAGGAGGCGTCATGACCACCACGGCACCCGGAGCGGAGACGTACGCCCCTCAGGAGAAGCCCCCCGCCCCGGTCCTGGACATCAGAGGCCTGGAGGTCCGCTACGGAAGGGGCCGACGGGGCCGGAACGCGCTGCACGGGGTGTCGTTGAGCGTGGAGCCCGGCGAGACCGTCGGCGTCATCGGCGAGACCGGGTCGGGGAAGTCCACCCTCGCCCGCGCCGTCCTCGGACTGGTGCGCGCGTCGGCCGGCTCGATCCTCGTCGGCGGTGAGGACGTGACCGGGTTCAGCGCCCGCCGGTGGCGCTCGCTGCGGCGGCGGGGCGTCGTCCAGTACGTCTTCCAGGACCCCCTGCGCAGCCTGGACCCGGACCTCACCATCGAGGCCTCGCTGACCGAGCCCCTGCTCATCCAGGGTGTGGGGCGCGCGGAGGCGGTGGGGAGGGCACGCGCGTTCCTCGACCGGGTGCACCTGTCCGCAGAACTGCTCCAGCGGCTGCCCGGAGAACTCTCCGGAGGCCAGCGCCAGCGGGTCGCCGTGGCCCGCGCGCTGATCACCGAGCCCGCCCTGGTCATCCTCGACGAACCGGTCAGCGCCCTGGACTCCGCCAACCGCGTTCAAGTACTGGAGATCCTCAAGGAGCTCCGCGCCGGCGGGACGTCCCTGGTCTTCATCTCCCACGACCTCGGCTCCGTCGCCGGGGTCGCCGACCGCATCGCCGTGCTCTACCGGGGCGAACTCGTCGAGGTCGGCACGGCCCGTGAGGTCATCGGCCGGCCGCGGCACGCGTACACCCGGCTGCTCGTCGGCTCCGCGCCCACACTGCACACGCGCACCGCCGACCGCGCCGAACGCGAGTCCCTGCGCGCGCAGTTGAGCGGCTGAGCGGCTCTCAACGGACAACGGCTCGACGGCTGACCACCGCACTCGACGACACCTGCCCCCTTCCGCACCATCGAGAGGAACACCCATGTCCCGCAGGCTCCACCTCGCTCTGCATCCGTACGGCGTCGGCGGCCCCGGCCAGCACGGCCTCTGGAAGGACCCGGGCGTCGCCAAGAACGCCAGCATCGACATCAATTACTACATCCAGCAGGCCAAGGCCGCCGAACACGCGCTCTTCGACGCGCTGTTCGTCGTCGACAGCCAGTTCATCAACGCCACCTATCCCTCGCACTACCTGAACCGGCTGGAGCCGCTGACCCTGCTGTCCGCGGTCGCCACCCACACCAAGCACATCGGCCTGGTCGGCACGGCGAGTTCCACGTACAACTCGCCGTTCAACCTGGCCCGGCGCTTCGCCTCCCTCGACCACATCAGCGGCGGACGGGCCGGCTGGAACGTGGTGACCAGCTTCGACACCGGTACGTCCCGGAACTACGGGCTGGACGAGCACCTCGACTACACCACCCGTTACGGCCGCGCCCTGGAGTCCGTACAGGTCGCCCGTGGCCTGTGGGACTCCTACGAGGACGATGCCTTCCCCGCGGACGTGGAGCGCGGCGTCTTCCTCGACCCGTCCAGGCTGCACGCCCTGGAGCACGTCGGGGAGCACTTCAAGGTCGCCGGGCCGCTCAACCTCTCGCGCTCGCCGCAGGGCCAGCCGGTCATCTTCCAGGCCGGGGTGTCCCCCGAGGGCCGCGACCTCGCCGCGCGCGTCGCGGAGGGCATCTACGCGCCCGGCGGCACGCTGGAGCAGGCGCGGGAGTACTACGCCGACATCAAGAAGCGCACGGCGGCCTACGGGCGCGACCCCGACCACATCAAGGTCTTCATCCACGGCGGCCCGGTCGTCGGTGCGACCGACGAGGCGGCCAGGCGCCGGGAGCGGGAGATCTTCGAGGAGGACAACGACTTCGCGAGCAACCTCGCACTCCTCGGCCGCTCCTTCGGCGCGTACGACTTCAGCGTGCACGACCTGGACGCGCCGTTCCCGGACGTCGCGCACCTCGCCGAGAAGGGCGGCCGGACGGGCGCCGCGAAGATCATCGAGCGTGCGAAGGCGGAGAACCTGTCGCTGCGCCAGGTCGCCGAATCGGTGAACGCCTTCCGCCGCTCCCCCTTCGTCGGCGCGCCCGAGACCGTCGCCGACACCATCGAGACGTGGTACGACGCCGGCACCCTGGACGGCATCAACCTGGCCTTCCGCAACAACGACGACCTCGACCGCTTCGTGGACGGTGT
This sequence comes from Streptomyces sp. NPDC001493, assembly GCF_053597235.1. Taxonomy (NCBI): domain Bacteria; kingdom Bacillati; phylum Actinomycetota; class Actinomycetes; order Kitasatosporales; family Streptomycetaceae; genus Streptomyces; species Streptomyces sp. NPDC001493. Next base: position 28,420 of record NZ_JBSFHV010000001.1, on the reverse strand, counting down.
GGTTCCGCTCCTGCAGAAGCGCGGTCTGTTCCGCACGGAGTACGAGGCGGACACCCTGCGCGGCAACCTCGGGCTGCCCGTCCCCGCCAACCGCCACACCGCCGAGCGCGAGGGCGTGACCGGCTGATGCCCGACGCACCCGCGCCGACCCGGTCGGACGCACCCGACTCCCCGCACCCTCCGCACCACCCGCACCACCCGCACCACCCACACCACCCGCACCACCCGCACCACCCGCACCACCCGCACCACCCGCACCACCCGCACCCGTTGAACGTACGCACCGCCACCCGCAGGAGCCTCGTATGACCGAGTACACCGACTACTTCGGGCCGGAGGGCCTTCGCACCCGCGGCACCGTCGTCGTCGTGCCCGGCCGGGGCGAGTCCCGGGCGGCGTACGCCCGGCTCGGCCGGCGGCTGGCCGCCGACGCCTACCGCGTGCGCGTCGTCGACGCCCCCGGCATCGACCCGGACGACCCCGCGGGTTCGCTGCACCGTATCGGCGGCCGACTGGCCGAAGCCGCCGAGGGCGCGTCGCCCGGCGAGGGCGGGGTGGTCCGGCCGCTCGTGCTGCTGGGCGCCGACTCGGGCGCCGTCGCCGTCGCGGCACTCGTCGGCGGGGACGGCGCGCCGTCCGCCGTACGCCCGGACGCCGTCGTCCTCGCCGGGATCCCGTCCCGCACCGCCACGGCCGTCGGCGGCTGGGAGGACGAGCTCGACGCCCGCACCGCCTGCCCCGCCCACCGCGGAACGCTCACCGAGGACACCGGAACGCGGCGGGGCGCGCTCGACGAGGCGATCCCGGCGTCCCTGCTCGCAGCCGCGTACGAGGGCGAAGCGGGCGTCCCCGCGCTGCTCCTCGTCGGCGACCACGACCCGCTCGCGGACCGCGAGGCGCTCGCCCGTACGGCGAAGACGCTGGGCCGTGCCCGCCTGTCGGTCGTCCGCGACGCACACCACGACGTCCTGAACGACCTGCAGCACCGTTCGGTCGCCGCGGAGATCGTCACCTTCCTGGAGACCCTGCGCAACGAACTGGTGCCGGTCGTCACGGTCGATACGAGTGCCTGGTGAACGCCGTCACACCCGGCCGCACCCGGCACTCCTGACCCACCTGACCTTTTGATCCGCCTGCCCCGAAGAGAAAGGCCCGCCCGATGGCTACCATCCTGTCCGTCTCCGGAAGTCCTTCCGCCACCTCCCGCACCGCACGGCTCCTGCGCCATCTGGACGACCGGCTCAGGGAGCAGGGCCACGACGTGACCCCGCTGGACGTCCGCACGCTGCCCGCCGAGGCGCTGCTGGGCGCCGACTTCGGTCACCCGGCGGTCGTCGGGGCCACGGCCCTGTTCGAAAAGGCGGACGGCGTGGTGATCGGCACCCCCGTCTACAAGGCCGCCTACTCGGGGCTGTTGAAGACGCTGCTGGACCTGCTTCCGCAGTACGCCCTGGCCGGCAAGACCGTGCTGCCCCTCGCCACCGGCGGCAGCCCCGCCCACGTGCTGGCCATCGACTACGCGTTGCGGCCCGTCCTGAGCTCGATGGGTGCGGCACACATCGTCCCGGGCTGGTTCACCGTGGACAAGGACATCGCCGTCGGTGAGGACGGCGCCCTCACCGTCGCCCCCGGTACGGCCGAGGCCCTGGCCCAGGTCACCGACACGTTCTCCCGGGTGCTCGGCGGGCGCACGGCGGTACTCGCGGCCACGGCCTGATCAGCGTTTGAGGAACGATCGGGGGCTGGTGTCGGAAACGTCCGGCACCAGCCCCCGGCTCTTTTGGACCGGGACGGCAGGGTCCGAACCCGCGCCCCTTGGCCCCCGCGATCGAAGTGCTCGCTGCGAAGGTCACCGCGAGGGACTCCGTCCACCCCGGCGGGCTGCGTCCACACGCCTGCTCCGAAGAGACTTCTCCATCGGCGTGTGCACCACGGTCGCGGCCGGAACGGCGCCTGCCGAGCCCGGAGATCGGCCGCCTCCGGCGGGAAAGGTGGTGGCCCTCGACTCGGGCCGACGTGTCAACACCTCGTGGAGCCAGGCATGATGGGGCCGTCGGCACCCTGCCAGGGGCGATCGGCGCCGTGAGTCTGCGAGAGATGGAGAACGCGTGTCACGCCAGGTACTGACGGTCCGCCCCGACGGAACCGGCGGCTTCCGCACGATCGGTGAGGCGCTCGTGGGGGCGCGCAGCGGCGCGGTGATCAGCGTGGGTCCCGGGACGTACGAGGAGAGCCTCGTCGTCGGCATACGGGTGACCATCGTCGCCGAACAGTCGCGCGGGACGGTGGAGATACGCCCCCGGCGCGGCAGCGTGATCAGTCTGCGCGCCGACGCCGTGATGCTCACCGATCTGGTGCTGCGCGGCGGGGACGAGGACGTGCCCGCCGTGGACGCGGTCCGCGGCCAGGTGGCCATGGACGGCTGCGAGGTCACCGGGTCCGCGTGGACGGCCGTCCTTGCCCGAGAGGCCGGTTCGCTCGCGATGCGCGACTGCCGGATCAGTAACAGCGTGGGGGCCGGGGTGGTTGTCACTTCCGCCGTGGAGAGCTCCCTGGAGTCCTGCACCGTCGAGCATCTGGGCACGTCCGGCGTGGTGATCGGGGAACGCGGCCGGGTCTCGGTGCGCGGCTGCACCGTGCGCGACGCGCGGGCCAACGGGATCCTGGCCAACGGCGACGCCCAGGGATCCGTCGAGGACTGCGACATCTCCTCCACCGACCAGCCCGCCATCGCGTTGGAGGGCCGCTCCACCACGCGGGTCCTGCGCACGGTGGTCCACGACGTCGCGATCGGCGTACATCTGACCAGTGCCTCCCGCACCGTGCTGGAGGACATCAGGGTCACCGCGACCACCGGTCCGGCCTTCGTCGTCTCGCAGGGCAGCGACCCGTTGCTGCGCCGCTGCCGTACGGCCCGCACCGGGGGCAACGGCCTGCTGATCACCGACCGGGGCCGCGGCACCTACGAGGACTGCTGGCTGGACTCCTCCCAGGCGCCCGCCCTGCGGGTGACCGGGTCCGGATCGCCGTCGCTGACCTCACTGACCGTGCGGGACTGCGCGGCCGCGTCCGGGCTGCTGCTGGAGGAGGAGTCCACCGCCGAACTCGACCGGGTCGAGGTGGTCGACACCGCCGGCGCCGGTGTCCGGATCGCGACCGGCGCCAACCCGATGATCCGCCGCGCCCGGATCAGCGGCTCGGGCGGCAACGGCGTCGAGGTCGCCAAGGACGGCCGGGGACGGCTGGAGGACAGCGAGATCGCCAGGTCCGGCGCGGCGGGCGTCCATGTGGAGAGCGCGGGCAACCTCTACGTCGGGGGCACCACCGTGCTCGCGCCGACCGCCGCGGGCCTGTCCGTGGGCACCGACGGCACCCTCACGGCCCGCGACTGCGAGATTCGCGAGGCCGGAGCGGACGGCGTGATCGTCGAGGCGGAGGGCGAACTGACCGGCACCAGGCTCCAGGTGGTCGGAGCGCCGGAGTGCGGCGCCGTGATCCGACAGGGCGGGCGCGCGTCGCTCAACGGGTGCACCCTGGCCGGCAGCGGCAAGGACGGACTGCGGGTGGAGACCACCCTGCCGGTGTCCGTCGTCAACTGCACGGTCCGCGACAACGCGGGCGGCGGCCTGGTCCAGTCCCAGCCCGGCGACCGGCTGGCCGTCGAAGGCCTCACCAGCAGTGGCAACGGCCGCCGGGACGCCTGGGGTTACGGCGAAGCCGAGGGCACCGACCCGGCCGGAACCGCGCCGGGCGGCGTGGACGCGCCCGGGGAGAGCGGCCCGCTCGCCGAGCTGGAAGCGCTGATCGGTCTCGCCAACGTCAAGCAGCAGGTCCGCACACTCGTCAATCTCACGCAACTGGCACAACGCAGAGCACAGTTGGGCATGTCAGCACCGCCGATGAGTCGGCACCTGGTTTTCGCGGGCCCGCCCGGCACCGGCAAGACCACCGTCGCGCGCCTCTACGGCACCGTGCTGGCCCAGTTGGGCGCGCTGCGCTCCGGGCACCTGGTCGAGGTCTCACGGGCCGATCTGGTCGCCCAGGTCATCGGTGGCACCGCCATCAAGACCACCGAGACCTTCAACAGGGCTCTGGGAGGTGTTCTGTTCATCGACGAGGCGTACACCCTGACCTCCGACAGCGGGCGTTCGGGGCCCGACTTCGGGCGGGAGGCCGTGGACACCCTCCTGAAGCTGATGGAGGACCACCGCGAGGACGTGGTGGTCGTCGCCGCCGGCTACTCCGGGGAGATGCAGTCCTTCCTCGGCAGCAACCCCGGTCTGGCTTCCCGCTTCTCGCGGACCGTGGAGTTCGAGAACTACGCGGTGCACGAGTTGGTGGCCATCATGGAGAGCATGTGTGCCCGGCACCAGTACGAGCTCGGCGAGGGCACCAGTGCGGCACTCGCCGTTCACTTCGAGCGCATGCCCAAGGACGCCACGTTCGGCAACGGCCGTGCCGCCCGCCAGGTGTTCGAGGAGATGGTCGACCGGCAGGCCGTACGACTGGCCGCGCAGCCCGAGGTGAGCGAACGGGACCTGAGTCTGCTGGTCCCCGAGGACGTGGGGATGGCGGTTCCGGCCGGACCGCACGGGGAGGCGGGCGAGCCGGACCGCGGTGACGCCCTGTCCCGGCTCGGCGACATGGTGGGGCTGGCGGCCGTCAAACGCGATGTCACCGATCTGGTCAACCTGCTGTCGACCGCCCGCCGACGGGAGGCGGCCGGGCTGCCGAGTCCCCGTGTCAGCCACCATCTGGTCTTCACCGGCCCGCCCGGCACCGGCAAGACCACCGTCGCCCGCCTCTACGGCGAACTGCTCGTCTCGCTCGGCGTGCTGCCCCAGGGGCAGCTCGTCGAGGTGGCGCGGGCAGACCTGGTGGGCCGGTTCGTCGGCCACACCGCGCAGTTGACCCGAGATGTCTTCGAACGGGCCCGCGGGGGCCTGCTGTTCATCGACGAGGCCTACACGCTGACGCCGGGAAACGGCTCCTCCAGTTCCGACTTCGGCCAAGAGGCCGTGGACACCTTGTTGAAGCTGATGGAGGACCACCGCGACGAGGTGGTCGTCATCGTGGCCGGCTACACCCGGGAGATGGAGTCCTTCCTGGCGTCCAACCCGGGCCTGTCGTCCCGGTTCTCGCGGCGTGTGGAATTCGCCGACTACACCTCCGACGAGCTGGTCACGATCGTCCGCATGCACGCGGACGGTTCGGGATACGAGTGCGGACCCGGCGTCGGCGGGCTGCTGCGGGAGTACTTCGACTCCCTGCCGCGCGACCGCTTCTTCGGCAACGGACGGCTGGCCCGGCAGGTTCTGGAGTCCATGGTGACCAGGCAGGCGGGCCGGGTCAGCGCCATGGCCTCGCCGGGACTGGACGACCTGCGGCTCCTGCTGCCCGACGACGTACCCGGAGTGCGGACGCCGACGCCGGAGGGGTGAGGGGACGGCCGCTCGCGTCCGGCGGCTGCCCGTAGGATGCGGGACATGTCTCAGCGCCCCCCTCTGGCTCGACTCCCCCACACGGCGCGGATGTTGACCGTGTCCCTGTGTCTGGGAACCCTGCTGCCGCTGGTCTGCGGGCCCGAGGCGTCCGCGGCGGACGGCACCCCGGTGCGGCTGCCCGTGATGCCCGCGCGGCTGGACGCCGACGCGGTCTGCACCGGCGCGTCCGCCCAGCGGGCCACGACCGTTCCCTGGGAGCAGCGGAGTCTCCAGCTGACGCGCACCTGGCCGTTCTCGGACGGTTCCGGGGTGACGGTGGCGGTGGTCGACACCGGAGTGTCCACGACGGCGTCCGCCCTGTCCGGCCGGGTGACCGCGGTGGGTCCTGCGGGTCAGGACTGCGTGGGGCACGGGAGTTTCGTCGCGGGGCTGGTCGCCGCGGCGCCCGTCGACGGGGTGCGGTTCGCGGGGGTCGCCCAGCGGGCGGAGATCCTCGCGGTGCGCGGCACGGACGAACGGGGTGTGGCCACCGCACAGAGCGTCGCGTCGGCCATCGCCGCGGCGACGGCGGCGGGCGCCGACGTGATCACCGTCTCGCCGGCTCTGGTGCAGGGGTCGGACGGGCTGACGAAGGCCGTCGAGGCGGCCCTCGCCAGGGACGTTCTGGTGATCGCGGCGGCCGTGCCGGACCCGCCGGCCAAGTCCTCGGCGCAGGACGGGGTGCCGGCCCCGCGGGACTACTGGCCCGCCTCGCAGCCCGGTGTGCTGTCGGTGCTGGACGTCGACACGCAGGGGCAGCGTCCGGACGACGCCCTGCTGCCGGGCTCCGCCGACCTGGCGGCGCCCGGTGACGGAGTGGTCGGGATCGGCGCGCGCGGCACCGGGCACTACATCGGCTCGGGTGCCTCCTTCGCCGCCGCGTACGTGGCCGGGGCGGCGGCTCTGGTGCGTTCCTCCCACCCCGGCCTCACCGGCGCGGAGACCGCCGCCCGCCTCACCGCGAGCGCCTATCCCGACGTCGTCCCCCGGCTCGATCCGTTCGCTGCCGTGACGCAGGTGGCGCCGGGGAACGCCGCCGGCGCCGCGGCCCCGGCGCCGGGGAACGCCGTGCGGCTGCCCGATGACGATGCGGCCCAGCCGGTCCGCCGGGCCACGCTGTTCGCCGGGGCGGGCGCGGCGCTGATCCTCCTCGTGGCCTGGGCCGCCCTGACGCTCCCCCGGGCCCGCACCCGCCGGTGGCGGCCTGCGGGCGGCCCGGTCGCCGACGAGGGCGGCGCCGGGAGCTGACGGGCGGCCGGCAGCCGCCCGTACCCGTCCGGACACCGCGTCGGACCTGGCCGGGCACGCCCTCCCCGGTCGGACGCGCGCCGGGTCAGGCCCCGTCCCCTCCTCCGGAGGGCTCCGCCGCCTCCGCGAGAGCCGTCTGGATCAACGTCGCCTTGCGCCTGGCGATGTACTGCGCACGTCCCGCGGGCAGGTTGCGCGGCTTGATGTTGCCGAAGACATAGCCCTCCGACGGCGGGCAGGACAGCAGTACGCCCGGGGTGTTGGCCTCGTCGAGACGGCGGAGCAACTGGTCGTTGAGGCCGCGGCCGGCGCCGGTGGCGGAGCGGACCGCGATGACGTGCAGCCCCAGTTCGTGCCCCAGGGCCAGGTGGTCGAAGAGCGGGGCGAAGGGGTGGTCGAAGTTGTTGCTGCCGACCACCATGTCGTAGTCGTCGACGAGCACGAACAGCCTGGGTCCGTGCCACCAGTCGGCGAGCCGCATCCGGGCGGGGGTGATGTCCGGCCCCGGCAGCCGGGTCTTGAGCGCGCGCGCCGAGCCGCCGACGAGTTCCTTGAGAGCGTCGAGGGAGACGGCGTGCCCGAGCTGGTACTCCGGCGGAACGGCGTCCACGAGTTCGCGCCGGTAGTCGACGACCAGGATCCGCGCCTCGGTCGGGGCGTAACGGGCGGTGACCGCCTGCGCGACGAGCCGCAGCAGGTTGGTCTTGCCGCTCTCGGTGTCGCCGACCGCCACCAGGTGCGGGGTACGGCTGAAGTCGTGCCACACCGTGGAGAGTTGCGCCTCGTCCTGGCCCAGCGGCAGCCGCAGTCCGTCGCCCAGCTCCGGGGCGGGCAGCGTGGAGGCGGACAGCTGGTGCGGCAGCATCCGTACGGCGGGCGCGGGTTTACCCGACCAGTGCTCGGCGATTCTCTCCACCAGGGCGGTGACACCCTCGCTGAGGTCCTCCGGGGTGGTGACGCCGTCGAGACGGGGCAGGGCGGTCAGGAAGTGCAGTTTCCCGTCGACCGTGAGCCCGCGTCCGGGCAGCCGGGGCACGGCGGCCGCCTTGCGTACGTCCACCACGGAGTCCATGGGGTCACCGAGCCGCAGTTCCAGCCGGGTCGCGCTCTGGTCACGTACCTGCGCGCTCAGTTCCACCCAGCGGGTGGTGGTGGTGATCAGGTGGATGCCGTAGTTGAGACCGCCGGTGGCGAGCTGGTTGAACGTGGGCAGCAGGTGGTCGAAGTTCTGCTTGGCCTGAGCCCAGCCGTCCACCACGAGGAAGACGTCCCCGTGTGCCTCGTCGGCGAACTCCCCGGCCGCGCGCCGGCGCCGGTAGGTGGCCATGGAGTCGATCCCCTGGTCGAGGAAGAACTGCTCACGGTGGTTGAGCACGGTGGTGACCTCGGCCACCGTACGACTGATCCGCTCGCTGTCGAGGCGGGAGGCGACCCCGGCGACGTGCGGCATCCCGGTGAGCGAGGAGAGCGTGCCGCCGCCGAAGTCGAGGCAGTAGAACTGCACTTCGGCCGGAGTGTGGGTGAGGGCGAGGGAGGCGAGGAGGGATCGCAGCACGGTGGACTTGCCGCTCTGCGAGCCACCGGCGATGGCGACGTGGCCGCCCCCCGAGGACAGGTCGAGCACCAGCGGCTCGCGCCGCTGGTCGAAGGGCTTGTCGACCAGGCCGACGGGGACCCGGAGCCGTCCGGTACCGGGCCAGCGTGTGGCGCTGAGGCCACGGTCGGCGGTGGGTTCGATGCCGGGGAGCAGAGCGTCCAGGGTCGGCGGTACGTCGAGCGGCGGCAGCCACACCCGGTGCGCGCCGGGGCCGGAGTCGCGCAGCCGGTCGACGGCCACGGCCAGCAGGCTCTCGGCGGACTCCGTCTCCTCCTCCGCCGGGCCGGGGGCGGGGGCGGAGGAGGCCCGCGGCACCACCCAGCCGGCCGTCCAGGGTACGACCTGGCTGGCGACCCTGGCCTGGACGGCGGCACCGCGACGGTGCCGGTAGGGCCCGGAGACGTACGCGGCACGGAAGCGGGTGAGCGCCTCCACCCCGCTCTTGAGGTAGCCGGCGCCGGGCTGCGAGGGCAGTTGGTAGGCGTCGGGCACACCGAGCACCCCGCGGCTCTCCATGGCCGAGAAGGTGCGCAGGCCGATCCGGTAGGAGAGATGGCTCTCCAGTTGGTGCATACGCCCTTCGTCCAGGCGCTGGGAGGCGAGCAGCAGGTGTACGCCCAGCGACCGGCCGAGCCTGCCGATCATCACGAACAGATCCATGAACTCCCGGTGTGCAGCCAGGAGTTCGCTGAACTCGTCGACGACGACGAAGAGGCTGGGCAGTGGGTCGAGCGGCGTGCCGGAGGCGCGGGCCCTCTCGTACTCCAGGGCGGAGGTGTAGTTACCCGCAGCGCGCAGAAGCTCCTGGCGGCGCATGAGTTCACCGTGCAGGGCGTCCTGCATGCGTTCCACCAGTGCGACTTCGTCGGCGAGGTTGGTGATGACGGCGGAGGTGTGCGGGAGTTCGTCCAGGCCGAGGAAGGTCGCGCCGCCCTTGAAGTCGACCAGGATGAAGTTCAGCGTCTCGGAGGAGTTGGTGAGGGCGAGTCCGAGGACCAGGGTGCGCAGCAGTTCGCTCTTGCCGGAGCCGGTGGCGCCGATCAGCATGCCGTGCGGGCCCATTCCGCCCTGCGCCGACTCCTTGATGTCGAGTTCCACGGGTGTGCCGTCCGCACCGACGGCCACTGGGACCCGCAGCCGGGCGGCGCCGGTGTGGCGCTTCCAGAGGGTGTCGGGAATGTGCCGGAAGAGATCGGGGATGCCCAGCAGCGTGGTCAGCTGCACGTCGGAGCTGAGGGGTTCGGCGATGTCCGCGGCCAGGCTCATGCGGTACGGGGCGATCAGCCGGGCAAGTGCCTCGGCGGCGACGGGTCCGACCTGGTCGGGGCGGCCGAGGAGGGTGGCCTGCTCCTTGCGGCTGCGGTCGGTGCGCACCAGGCGGACGGCGTCGGGGGCCACGTCGAGGCGCAGGGTGGTGCGGCCGGGGCGCCATGCGAGGGCTTCGGAGAGGTCCAGCACGACGGTGTTGCGGAAGCCGGGGCCGTCCAGCCGGTGGCCGGAGGGCACGGTAACGCCGTCGACCACGATCACGGTGTAGGGCTCGTCACGTCCCGGCGCCGCGTCCGGGTCGAAGGCCGGGCGCTCGGTGAACTCGGCGCCGAGCAGATCCTCCAGGTCGTTGAAGGTGCCGGCCACCATGCGGGCGGATCCGGCACCGTCCTGCTCCTGCGGATGCAGGTTGTGCGGCAGCCACTTGACCCACTCCCAGTCCGCGCGCCGCTCGTCGGAGACGCACAGGGCGATCCACAGCTCCTCGGGCGGGTGGAACACGGCCAGCTGGCTCAGTGCGGCGCGGACCATGGCGCGAGCGGCGGCGTCGTCGCCGCGGGTCAGTACCCGTGACCAGGAACGCAGATAGAGCGCGATGGGCTGGCCGGGCACGGTGCTGTAGGCGCGGATGAAGCGGCGCAGGGCGTGTGCGCTGAGCGGCTCCAGGTCCTCGACGGGTTTGGTGGCCAGCGGATTGAGCCGCATCGCGAACTGCTGGTCGCCGACGGCGATCCGGACCTCGCCGAAGTCCTCGTCCTTGACCCGCCGTTCCCACAACCTGGTGGTGCGGACCATCGAGCGCAGTGTCCGGGGGTGCGGATTCCTCCAAGCCAGGGCCAGTTGCTGTTCGACGACCGTCCGGTGGACCTGGCGTCGGATCTGGGTGAGATAGCGCAGATAGTCCCGGCGCTCTCCGCGCAGCCGCTGCTTGCGCTCACCCGCCTTGCGCATCACCTGGCCGACCATCATGGCGCCGGAGGCCATCACCATCGTGCCCAGCGCGATGTAGGTGAACGAACTGTTACCGCCACCCGGCTTGATGAAGATCAGCATCATGGACACGGACATCATGGCCATCGGCAGGTACGTCCACACCGCCGAGCTGTCCGGCACGGTCTCCGGAAGCGTCGGGGGTTCCTGCAGGCTCAGCTCGCCCTCGGGCATGTCGGGGCCACGGCGGCGGGCCGGTCTGCGAAAGAGAACCACGCTCAACGCAACTGCTCCTTAGGAAAATCGGGGTTCCGCGCCGCACAAAGGGTCGCTGATGCCCCGGCGTTGTGAAACGCCGTCGGTAGGGGCCCATAATTCTGTTCGCCCACCGATCAGTAGTCTGCATTGCGACGACACGTACGTCCAAGCAGGCACTTGCTCAAATCCCGTCGGCACCACCCCAGTTCTCGCCCCGCCCTCCGGCCTCTCCCGGCCCGACTCATGGAGACGTGAGACCCACGATGACCGACAGCTCCGTTGCGGGCCTCTGCCGCCTCACCGTCAGGGCCCCGGCCAGGACCATCGACCTGGCGGTGCCCTCCGACGTACCCGTCGCCGATCTGCTGCCCACCGTCCTGCACTACGCGGGCGAGAAGGTCGAGGAGGACGGCCTGGAGCACGACGGGTGGGTGCTGCAACGCCTCGGCGGCGCGGCGCTGGACGACGAGAGCACCTTGGACGCGGCGGACCTCAAGGACGGCGAGGTCCTGTACCTGCGGCCGCACACCGAGTCGCTGCCGGAAGTACGGCTCGACGACCTGGTGGACGGTATGGCGACGGTGACCCGGGACCGGCTGCACAGCTGGGACGCGGCGGCCGGCCGGCGCCTGCTGCTCGGCATGGCGGTGGCGGCCTTGATGCTCGGACTGGCGGTGCTGGCCTGGCCCGGCGGTCCGACCGGACCTCGGATGGCCGCCGCCGGTGTGGCGGGACTGCTGCTGCTGGCCGGGGCCGCCTCCGCGAGCCGTGCGGTGGGCGACGCGGCCGCCGCCACCGCGCTCGGGCTCATGGCCGGACCGTTCCTCGCCCTGGCCGGCTGGTTGCAGCCGGGCGGTGAGATCGCGGGCCCCCAGGCCAACCAGGTGCTGGGCGCCCGGCTGCTGGCCGCCGCGGCCGCCTGCGCGGGCGGCGCGGTGCTCGCCCTCGCCCTGACCGCCGTACGCACGCCGCTGTTCGTGGCCTCGGCACTGGTGTCGCTGGCCGGGGTGCTGGCGGGTGTCCTGATGAGCCTGTTCGACCTGAGCGTGGACGGTGCGGCGGCAGCCGTGGCGTCGCTGGCCGTGCTGCTGGGCGGCTTCGTGCCCGCTCTGTCCTTCCGGCTGGCCGGGATGCGGATGCCGGCCCTGCCGACCAACCCGCAGCAGCTCCAGGAGGGCATCGAGCCCTACGACGGCGCGGACGTGACGACCCGCACCGAGCTGGCGAGCGGCTGGATGACCAGCCTCTACGGCGCCTCCGGCATCCTGTGCGCGGGCAGCCTGGTGCCGTTGAGCCGCAACCCGGCGCTCCCCGAGGTCCTGACCGCGGCGGTGCTCGCCGTGCTCCTGCTGGTGCACGGCCGGGGCATGGTCAACGTGTGGCAGCGGCTGGCGCTGGTCCTGCCGGGCGCCTGGGGCCTGACCCTGCTGGTGCTCGCCCTCGCGGCGGACACCGCCGCGGCCGACCGGCCGCTGGTGGTGGGCGGGCTGCTGGCGTCGGCCACCGCGCTGGCCGTCGCCTCCTGGACCGTTCCCGGCAGGAGGATGCTGCCCTACTGGGGCAGGGCGTCGGAGCTGGCGCAGTCGCTGCTGGCGATCGCCCTGCTGCCACTGACGCTGTGGGTGCTCGGCGTCTTCGCCGCGCTGCGTGCCGTCAACGGCTGACCCCGGTCACGGACACGACGTGAACGACCACTTCGACGCGAACGGCCCCGTACCGCGGGAGCCGGTGCGGACCGGCTGACCGGAAGGACCGCGGTTCATGCAATCCAAGCGCGACCAGGTGCAGGCGCACGCCTTCGTCATGGGCCGCCTCACCTCGGGCATGCTGCTCGCCGACCCCGACGCCCCCGAGAGCCCGCTGGGGCGCACCACCCGCGGGGCGGGCATCGGCGTGCTGGTCACGGTGCTCATCGCCGCGGGGGCGTTGGTGTTCGGGCTGGTCTCGCCGGGCGGCAACGACTCGTGGCGCAGCGGCAAGAACCTGATCGTCAACCGTGACACCGGGGCCCGCTACCTCTATCTCGACGGCCGGCTGCACCCGGTGCCCAACTACTCCTCCGCGCTGCTCATCGGCGGTGCGGACCTGGAGACGACGGACGTGGGGGCGGCCTCACTGCGGGACACCCCGGTGGGAGCCGCGGTCGGCATCCCGGGAGCGCCGGACGGGGTGCCCTCCTCGGGCGACCTGGAGTCGGATGCCTGGGCCGTCTGCTCGGTGACGACGGACGGCACGGCGGGGGCCGGGAAGGGGACGACGCGGACGGTGACCGCGGTGACGGCGGGCGCCCCCCTGGACTCGACCGCGCTGGGGGCCGGCGAGGCGGTGCTGGTGAGCGGTCCCGACCAGGAGAAGTACCTGATCTGGCAGGGAAGTCGGCTGCGGCTCGACACCAGGTCCGGCGCGCTGCTGTCGCTGGGCTACAGCTCGGTGACGCCCCGCCCGGTGTCGGCCGCGTTCCTGGACTCGTTCGTGCCCGGCCCGGCCCTGGCTCCGCCGTCGGTGAAGGGACTGGGCTCGAAGGGCCCCTCCTTCGACGGTACGGCGACCAGAATCGGCCAGGTCTTCCGGGTGACGGTGCCCGGTGGTACGGCGACGGGCTCCGGTGAACAGACCGGCACCCAGTACTTCCTCCTGGGGGATTCCGGCCTGTCCCCGTTGACCTCGACCGCCGTGGCGCTCCTGCTGGGCGATCCCGCCGTACGGTCGAAGGCGTACGACGGCGACTCTCCGACAGCGCTGCCCATCGGGGCCGACGTGCTGAAGGACCACCAGGCACCCGGCACCACCGGCCGCGACCCGTCGGTGGCCGGGCTGCCGGACACCCCGCCCCGGGCCGCCCGGGTGCCGGACGGCCGTGCGGTCTGCGCACGGGTGCTGCCCGGCGACGACGGTGTGCGGATCAGCTCGGTGCTGGTGCCCACCGGCGCGCTGGGCCCGGTCGCCCAGCGCAGCGGTGACGCGGTGGTGGACGCCTGCCTGCCGGTGGACGCGGTGGTCGTGCGGCCCGGTCACGGTGTGCTGGCGCGGGCGCTCGGCGCCGGTGGCGGGACGGTCGGAGCCACCACCTACTTCGTGGCCGACGACGGCGTGAAGTACCGGGTCGGCTCGAAGGAGGCGCTCACGGCGCTCGGTTGGACGGAGTCCGACGCACGCGGGCTGCCGTCCCCGCTGCTGGCGATGTTGCCGACCGGCCCCGACCTGAGTCCACAGGCGGCGACCGGGCAGGTACCGTCGTCGACAGCACGGGCCTGCGCCGAGGGCTCCGCGGACGCTCCCGGCGGGCCCGCCGCGCGGGTCGGGACATCCGTTGCAGCTGGCGACAAGTTGCAGACACGTAAGGATAGTTGACGATTCGCCAAATATCTGGCGGCATCACACCGTTCCCCGTTGCACCCTGCTCTCCGGCGTGCTTAGGCTCACCGGCGCCGCAGCTGCGACAGCACCCCATCGAAAGGCGGACCCATGGCAGGGACCGGACAGCAGTCGAACGAGCAGGCGACCCGTAACGGGATCCAGGCCCTTGAGAGCGCCTTCAGCGGCATCCTCAAGTCCCGGCAGGACGTGGACAACACCCGTGCGGGCCTGTCCTCGGGCTACCAGGGCAGCGACGGAGGCCAGTTCGGCGCCCTCCTCAAGCAGTGGGACGAGCAGTGCAACGGCATCCTGCGCGGCCTTGAGGACATGGTCGACAAGCTGAACCAGAGCCTCGTCCAGCACGGCAAGACCCAGGGCTCCTCGAACGAGGCGATCAACTCGGCCTACAACCAGTCGCAGGCCGCGTACGACCAACTCGCAGGCTGAGCAGGCCGCTTCCCGGAGTCCGGACCCCACCGCGCACTCCCCACCGATCAGGAGGCTCCCATGCCCGACAACTTGACCGACGGCTACATCTACGTCGACTACAACCACATGAACAACGCCGCCGACGACATGGTCCAGCAGACCAAGGCGATAGCGAACACGCTCGCGTCGCTGGAGGCGGAGCTGAACGAGCTGATCAAGTCCTGGTACGGCGACGACGCCAACATGTACCGCCAGAAGCAGGCGGCCTGGGACCAGGCGGTGAAGAACATGGAGACGCTGCTGACCTCGCACTCCAGCCTGCTGACGGACATCTCCGACAACTACCGCTACAGCGAGAACTCGCTGTCCCAGATGTGGTCCGAGGTACGCGTCAGCCGCTGACGGCGGACGGTCGCGGTGCGGTACCCGGCCGAACCGGGCGGACGGTCACCAGCGCGATCGCCGTCCGGTTCCCGTACCTCTCCGCGCCCCGTCGCCCGGCCTCCCCTTCCCGACCCCTGCCCTCTCGCCGACCGAGCACCCACGAGGACCACGCCATGGCGGATTTGACCCATCTGAACGGACAGAAGCTCAAGCAGTTCCGTGATCACGATCTCGCCACGTTCATCACCGATCTGAAGAGCGTCGTGAAGGACGATCCGAACGGCGTCCTCGCACTGCACAGCATCGTCAGGGGCACGACCCCCGCGCAGTACATCGGGGAGAACCCGGTGCTCGGCATCGGTCTGATGACGGCTGACGACACGGTCTACGGCAAGACGCTGACCGACGTCGCGCTCAAGTCGGCGAAGTCGATCGACGACGTCCTCGGCGACCAGGGTGTTCTCTTCGGCGACATCGACGACAGCCTGGAGACCACCATCACCACACTGCTCAACACCCAGGGCGCCTCCCTGGAGAGCATCAACGGGGAGAAGTTCCTGGACGTCTGGTCCGGGGTCGACGAAGACCTCGAAGGGCCGGACACCGAGGACTGACCCTCAGCCTCCCCCCGGCACCCCGCCGTTTCCCGTGTTCGTCCTCCTCCACCCAGCGGAGTCCCGTCATGCCAGTCACCTCCGATCCCGGCGACTACTGGGGTCAGGCGGTCACCCTCTACACCGGGTACAACGTCCCCAGCCGCAAGAAGCTGTTCGACACCCTCAAGAGCAGCGAGGGCGTACCGCTGATGCGGCTGGGATTCGAGGTCCTGGCGTCGACCGAGCTGACCGCCCAGAACTTCACCGCCCTGGTGGGCTGGCACACCCAGCACGGTGAGGACTACGACCTGGCGTTCGTCGAGGCGGGCGGTGACGGCAAGCACTACGGCGGCACCCTGTACCAGGCGACCATCGTGTTCATCGGCATCCCCACCACCGACGGCACGGGGCGGCTGCTGGACGCGGGCGAGATCTGGAGCGCCGGAAAGTTCACCGGCGTACTGGGCAACGAGTGGGACCTCAGCCTGCTCCAGCAGTACCAGAGCGGGTCGAAGGCGGCGATCGACAAGCTGCGTGCCGACCACACCACCCGGGGCTTCGAGTTCAGCGGTCTGAGCGTCCAGGACACCGAGGCCGTCGATGCCAACTCCTTCGACCGCACCGCGCAGGCCTACGACCGGACTCTGAAGTTCTTCGAGGACCATGCGGCGACCCTGGAGCAG
The DNA here is from genome assembly GCF_053597235.1 of Streptomyces sp. NPDC001493. Lineage (NCBI taxonomy): Bacteria > Bacillati > Actinomycetota > Actinomycetes > Kitasatosporales > Streptomycetaceae > Streptomyces > Streptomyces sp. NPDC001493. The sequence continues at coordinate 12,186 of NZ_JBSFHV010000001.1, read as the reverse complement.
TGGGAGAACTCCCTCGGGGAGGAGAACGCCGCCTGGCACGGCCAGGCGGCGGGCCTGTTCTGGCAGTTGATCCATCAGCTGCACAAGAACTACGACAGTTACGTCGACCAGCTCACCGCGGACGCCACCGGCACCGCGGCGGCCATGCTGGGCGGCCATGTGCCGCGGTCAAAGCTCAGCCGGGCGCTGGCGACCGCCCAGACGGCTCTCATGACGGAGGCCAAGGCGCTCAGCGACGCCTGGGACACCTGGGCGGCCGGAGGCCGGCACGACGCGCACAGGATCCTGATGGAGGTCCTCCAGGAGGTCTCCGTATGGGTGCTGGAGAACCAGATCAAACACACCCGTGTGACGACCAACAATTCGGCGAAGGACTACAACACCGACGCCGGGTTCGTGCAGCACTCCCCCTGGGGCAACCTCCACGACATGGCCACCTGGGTGAAGATCGGCGAAGAGGCCGTGACCCGGTGGAACAAGCACGTCGAGGAGGTCCTGGTCGAAAAGGCGAAGACCTCGCTCACCACGCTCAAGACGGCGTGGAGCGACGTGTCGGACGCCTTCAGCGAGATCCGCACCAAGGACACCTCCTCGCTGACGGAGACGTACGAGGACGACAAGCGCCAGCTCGCCGAGGACGAGGCGAACCGGCAGCAGGAGGAGTACAACAACGCGCTGAACAACCTCGGCGACAACCTCAACAACCTCGGGGACGGCCTCGGCGACGGCCTGAACAACCTCGGGAACAGCCTGGGCGACGGCCTGAACAATCTGGGTGACGGGCTCGGCGACAACTTCGACAACCTCGGCGACGGGCTCGGGGACAGCCTCAGCAACCTCGGCGACGGGCTCGGGGACAGCTTCAGCAACCTCGGGGACGGGCTCGGCAACAGCCTCAGCAACCTGGGCGGCGGGCTCGGCGACGGGCTCGGCGACAGCCTGGGTGACGGGCTCGGTGACGGCCTGGGTGACGGCATCGACGCTCCCGGCGGCGTCACTTCCAACCTGGGTGCCGGTCTCGGCAACCTGCTGAACGGGAGCGACGACGGCAACGACAAGACGAAGGGGACGACGCTCACCAACCCCGACGGCAGCACCACCACGCTCAACCCGGACGGCACCCTCACGACCAGGTACCCGGACGGCACCACTCAGCTCCTCGACCCGGAGACGGGGATCATCACGACGACGTCCCCCGACGGAAAGGTCACCACGGGCGACCTGACCATCCCCGGCGGCCACGTCAACCCCGACGGCAGCACGACGACGCTCAACCCGGACGGCACCCTCACCACCACGTTCCCCGACGGTACGACCACCACGATCGACCCGGAGACCGGGGCGCTGACCACCCGCGACCCCGACGGCAACGTCACCACCGGGAACATCGGCAGCGGCCTCGGCGACTCCCTGAGCGGCCTCGATCTCGCCAACCCCTCCCTGACACCGACGACGAGCAGCAGCAGCCTGGACCTGGACGGCCTGGAGTCGGGCCTCACCACGAACACCGGTCTCGGTGACGGCCTCACGCTGAATGGCGGCTCGTCCCTCCTCGACGGCGGGTACGGCGGCGGGTACGGCGGCGGCGGGTACGGCGACGCCGGCTACGCCGACTACGACGACGCCACTTCGGCGGAGCTGCTGTCGGGCGGGGCGCTGCGCGCTCCCGGTGACGACGCTCTCTCGGCCGCCGCGACCGGTGAGGCGGGCACGGCGGACGGCGGGGCGGGCAGCCCGCTGTTCCCGGGCATGGGCGGCATGGGCGGAGGCATGGGTGGCATGGGATCGGGCGGGGGTGGTGGCGGCGGCAACAGCGGGGAGCGCGTCCGCAACGTGCTGACCGACGCCGGGCCCGCGGCGGCCGGCCGCGGACGGTCACGGTCCCGCAGAACCGCGGACGAGGACGAGGACGTGGTGGTGACCCGGCGCCGGACGGCGACGACCGGCGCCGCCTCGGGGGCGCTCGTCCCGGGCCCCGGAGGCGCCGGCCAGAACGGCCGGTCCACCGAGAGCGGCGACCGGGCCCGGGTGAGCTGGACGGAAGAGGACGAGGACGTGTGGGGAACCGACGAGGGCGGCGCACCCGCCGTGATCGGGCGCTGAGCACGGTGCGGGACACCAGAGGGACGGCACAGGCATGAGCGACATGAAGGAGACCATCGAGCAGCGGCTCGCCCGCGCCATGGCCGACCTGGAGACCACCACGGCCGCGGTGGCGGAGGCGGAGGCGGAACTGAGCCACGCCAGCTGCACGATCCGCTCCCAGGACCGCTCGGTCGAGGTGACCGTCAGCGCGCAGGGCGATCTGACCGACCTGCGATTCCTGGACGGCAAGTACCGCACCATGCCTGCCGGGCAGCTGGCCGCCAGTGTCCTGGAGGCCACCCAGGAGGCCCGGGCAGTGATGGCCCGTCAGGTGATGGCGGCCTTCGAGCCGTTCACCCGGCCGCACGACTCCGTGCCCGAACTTCCGGGTGTGAACATCGACTGGAACAAGATCTTCGGCCCGGGGGTCCTCGACGGACCCTCGGGCGGGGACCGCCACTCCTCGTCGCGCCGACTGCTCGACGAGATCCACGAGGACCAGGAGGACTGATCAGCGATGCCCGAGGGAAACGCGTACTACGCCGAGCCCGAACGACTGGCCGCCGGTGTGCGCCAGATCGACCAGATCAGCACGCTCGCCCACGAGATGCTCCGCGACTTCACCATGGGCCTCAACAGCACGGTCGGCTGGCCGGGCCACGACGACAGCTTCGCCGAGGAAGTGATCCCGCAGGAGAAGCGCGAGCGCACGATGGCGGTGGAGACCGGAACCTCGCTCGTCGAGGCGGTTTCCGGAGTCGCCGACGGCACCCTGGCCAACCTGGACAACATCCGTACCACCCAGAGTGGCGTGATCGACTCGATCAACTCGGCCCGCCGCGGAAAGCACTGACACTCCGATGAGCATCATCGTCTCGCCCCAACTCAACAACCTGCTCTTCGTTCTCATCGGCGAGAAGATGCTGCAAGCGGACGAGGACCTGGCGTACCGGAGCCACCAGCCCTACCGGCGGCTCGGCAAGAACGTCCGGGAACTGTCCGACCTGATCGAGCAGTCGGTCTTCGGCGTGGGCCAGGCGCTGCCCCCGCAGGTGGGCCGGCAGTACGTCCGGGCCATGCGCCTGTTCGTGGACAACGGCGGGACGAACTATCTGCGTGAGTTCGCCCGGCAGTTGGACGACGTAGGCAACGGCCGGATCAAGATCTCCATGGACATCATGGAGGCCAAGTGGTCGATCATCGCCGAACTGGTGCGTCTGCTCATCGAGTTGGCGATCATCACGGCGCTGTCGTTCTTCACCGGCGGCGCCTCCGCGAGTCAGACCGCGACCGCCAAGGCCCGCAGCAGGGTGGCCATCCTCGCCTCCCTGGACCAGCTGCTCAAGCGGACGCACCTGCTGCCCAGCCTGTCCGAGGCGTTCGACGAGGCGTTCCAGACCTTCGTGGTCCGGCTCGCCATGATGACGATGGCCCCGCCCGGCCGCAGGCCCGACGGCTTCGACTGGAAGCAGATCGTCGAGGACGGCCTCTTCGGCGCCGTCACCGGCATGTTCCACGGCGCCTTCGAATCCCTGACCAAGAACCTCGGCAAGGGCTTCCGCAACATCCTGGACGGGCCGAACGGCGCCCAGTTCAGCAAGACCAACACCAAGAACATCACCGACGACATCACCTCCAAGGTCGACAAGCCGCCGCGGTCCGTCGGCGACCGGTTCGTCCGGGGGACCGGCAGCGGCGCCAACGAGTTCCTGGTGGCGGGCGGTTCGGAGGCCCTGGCCGAGATCGTCGTCACCGGTGTCCTGCACGGCAAGTGGGAAGGCAACCTGGACACGTTCGTCGGGGCGGGCGTCAGCTCGGTGGTCGGTTCGGCGCTGTTCGGGGCGGCGGCGAAGTTCGGCGGCGCGTTCGGGTCCGGATTCGACTTCAGCAGCGTCAACGTCCTGCCGGTCACCGGTGAGGACGGCGCCTCGGCGGACGGGCGGAACACCGGGCACGACGACGTCCGCGCACCGGAGGCGGTGCCGACCACGTCCTCCACCGGTCCGACGCGCACGGGCACGACGGACCTCTCGGCCTCGGGGAGCACTCCCCACGGCATCGACGCCGGCCTCGGGGACGGGCTCGACGTCGTGGGCTCGCCCGGCGTCGGCGGCGGTGGCTCCGGTACGGTACCCACCTCGTCCTCCAGCGGAACGCCCGCGTCGTCCGGCAGCGGAACGCCCCGGAGCGGCGGCAACGGCCGGTCCGCTCCGTCTCCCGGCACCCATCAGCGGAGCGACGACTCCGAGGGCGTACAGGAGAATCCGGCGGCCTCCGACACGGACGGGGACGCGACTCGGACAACGGACGACGGCACGGACGGGGACGCGACTCGGACAACGGACGACGGCACGGACGGGGACGCGACTCGGGCGACGGACGACGGCACGGACACGACCGCCCCGAGGACGGGGACAGCCGGCCAGGGTACGTACTCCGCCCCTCGGTCCGCCGCGACCCGGGAGTCCGCTTCCGGGGAGGCGGACGAGGAGACCTCGGCAGGAAGCGAGGGGGCGGTACCGACGATCGGTACGACCGGCTCCGCGCCCTTCCCGGCCTCGACCACCGGGGCCCCGGCCGGCCTCGCCCCGAACGCCGGCTCGCCCGCCAACACGGGCTCGGCGCAGGGCCAGACGCCCGCGCAGGGAAATCAGGCAAACGGCACGGGCTCGCCGCAGCGCGCGAACAAGGGGACGCCGGACGCCGCCGATCCCGGTTCGGCGGACGGGTCCACGCCCGAGTCCTCCGCCGAGTCCGCGAGCCGGCCCGGGACTTCGTCCACGGCCACGCTGCTGCCGGGAGACGGTGGGGCCGACACCGTCGGGGGCGCGGAACCAGGCGCGGATGCCGGCACGAACGCGGGTACCGACGTCGATCCGGACGTCCGTCCCGGTGTCGCCCAGGGCACGGAGGTCGGCACGGCTCCCGTGTCGCCGACGACCGGTACCGGGGGCCGGGACACGGCCCGATCGGCCCCGCCCTCGCCGGAGCCGCCCCGGGCCGCGCAACCGCCCGTACGCCCCGGCGCAGAGAAGCGCCGTACCGCCGAGGTCGATGCGGACACCGCCCCCACCCCCATCAGCACCCGGTCCGAGGGGAGTTCACCGACGACGCCCGGGGAGAACCCGCCCCCGGACACCGTGGCATCCCCTACACCGACGACATCCGCCGCCACCGACCCGGTGACGGAGCCGGCCCCGGCGATACCCACGGTCACGACGTCCGCACCCGCCGAGCCCGATCCCGCGCCCCCCACGGCCACGGAGCCGGCCCCGACGGTACCCACGGTCACCACCTCCGTTCCGGCGGAACCCGACGCGGCAGCCTCCGTAGCCACCACGTCAGCTGCCGAAGTGCCCGGCTGGGATGCCGCGCGGTCCGTCGTACCGCCCGTCACCCGTAGCCACACCTGGACAGACCCGGTCTCCATGCCGAGGACCGCCGAGGGCAGACCCACCCGCTACACCGTCGACTCCTCCTTCGACGTACGCCGCTTCACGCACGACGGTGAGGCGGTCGTGGACCTCACCGTCGAGGTCGCCCTGGGCGGCACCGGCACGGTCAGCGACACCGACCGTCAAGCCCTGTGGGACCGGATGGCGGCCGGGGTGCGGCAGACGTTCAACGATCCCGGTCACCGGCTCTCCACCGGGGAGCGGTTGCACGTCACCGTCGTGCCCGCGGTCGCGGGCCGACAGCCGCATCTGACGGTGGAGTTGACGGGTACCGGTTCGGGCCGACGCACTTCGCAGCACACGTGGCGATCCGACGCCACCGCGCAGGACCTCGCCCACGAGATCGGCCACCAACTCGGCCTGCGCGACGAGAACCGGGACGCCACGGCCCCGCAGCGCCCCCAGGTCGACGGCAGCCTGATGGGCACCTATCAACGCCCGGTCGCCGAGGACATCCCCGAAGAACAGCAGGGCAGTTACGCCCGGGGCGGTCTGCGTCCCCGCCATCTCTCCCTGCTCGGCGCGCTCGTCGGCGGCCCGGACGACACGGTCGGGTCCATGCCACCGGCCACCCGGTCGAAGGGCGCCGACCCTCTCGCGCCGCTCGCCCCGTCGCCGTACGTCCAGAGCTTCGGCGGTCGGCGCGACGGCAACGTGGGCCTGGTGCAGGTGGAACCGCTGCCGCCGCGGATCGCCGAGGGCCTCCACCGGCATGTGATGAACCTGCTGGGGATTCCGGCGGACCAACAGGACACGCACCCCGTACGTGAGCAGCTGCGCCGTGAACTCGGCGGCGAGCACTTGGTGATCAACCTGCCCTATCTGCTCAGCAGCATGGGGCACCGCGTCACCGTGGACGCCGGAGGCAGGCGGCGGACCGTCGACGTACGGCTGTCCCTGCACGACCCGGTGTCGTCGCTCCGCCAGGGCACGCGTGACCCCTCGGACCCGGCGGTGAACGTCGAGCGGCGTGGGCTCGGCACCCAGGAGTCGGGCGACACCGAGTCGTCCGGCAACATCCGGACTCTGTTGGTGCCGTGGTCGGCGACGTTGCCGATCCCGGCCGCCGGGCCGGTGCGCGGGGTGGACTTCGGACCGTCCCTGACCTTGACGCACAATCAGCTCTCACTGTCGACGTCGGTCACCCAGACCGTGCAGACGACGACGGCACAGCGCAGCAACGAGTCTTCGCACGCCTTCAGTTACGGTTCGACCTGGCAGGCTCGGGTCGACACGCCCCGTATGGCGCCGATGGACAACTGGGGCTCCGGGTCCGAGCTCGGGCCGGTCACGATCTGGTTCCCGGAGCATCTGACCGAGGAGCGGCCGGCCGACGCCGAGCCGCTGCCGGAACCCGCCGACCTGGACGAACTGCCACTGTGGGGCGTGGACAGCGTCAAGGAACCGCACCAACTCCTGGAGATGGTCAACGGCGAGTTCCGCGGCGATCTCGCCGGCCTCTCCGACTCGTCCGCGGAGGCGCTGCAGGCGTTCCTCTCCGAACCGGTGCTGCGCGGCACACTGCCCATGCAGCGGGCGGGCGGTATCTTCTCGCCGCTGCTGCTGGACGCGAGTGGGCGTGCGATCGGCATGCTGAAGCTGATGACGGAGGTCACGCCGGGCAAGCCCACGCATCAGAGCCAGGACAGCAAGATCAACTTGGAGAGCCATCTCCTCAACACCGTGAAGGTGGACGGGCAGGCCAAGGTCACCAACGCCGTGGGCGTGGACCTGGGCGTCGGGCCGACCTTCACCGCCAGCCACGCCAAGGGGCATCCCGACGCCGCGGGCAAGGTCGCGGGATCCGTCCTCGGCAAGGGCGGGGTTCGCTGGCAGACCAGCGACACCCTCAGCAACGGGGGCAGCGCGACCATCTCGCACTCCCTGCGCAGCAGCCGCAGTCATCTGCTGACGCCCGCGAGCGTGAGGCACACCGTCACCCTCGTGCGCCCCGGCGGAGGGGAGACCGCGCGGAGGTTCGGACCCTGGGACGACGGCATGCAGCTGCGTGTGCTGAGCAGGTCCGACGCCGCGGGGAAGGTCCCCGAGGGCGATGAACTCCGTTACCTCCCGATGGAGTTGGAGAATCTCCGGAGCATCGGCACCACCGCGGCCCCGCTGGCCGTGGAGGGTCCGGAGCAGCTCTTCGCCCACGCCGAGGTCTGGTTGCGGGTCAACGGGTTCCTGCCGGCTTCCGCGACCACGACGAGCCGCACCACGGTGTTGCCCGACGAGGCTCTGGTGCAGGCCCAGTTGAACAACCTGCGCAAGTTCGAGCAGGCCCGCTCGGACGTCGGGCTACGAGCCGCCGTGGACGCGATGGTCGACGGCGGTCACGCCCTGTGGCTGGAGAAGCCCACCACGGGCGGCGGCACCCGCCGCATCCGGCTGAACCTGAGCGCCACCCGTGACACGACCCCGGTACCCGTCACAGCGACCCCGGTACCCGTCACCACGACCCCCGACACGGCACCGGCACCGGCACCGGCACCGGCGGGTCCGCCTCCGACGCGGCACGTGCGTACACTGCCCGGCCTGCACCTCATCGGCCTGACCTCGTTCGTCATGAGCGGATCGGAGCAGCAGTCCTCCGGCTACGGCTGGACGGCCGGATTCGGGGGCAGCGTCAGCGGCCCCGTGGGTCCTCCCGGCGGCTCCGGCACCCTCGGCACGGCCGCCGATTACGCCTACACCGGCCAGATCTCCCACGCGGGCAACGCCGGTTCGGGGCTGAGCCAGGACCAGCAGTTCGTCGGTGTGAACCAGGGCGGCGAGGTCTTCGACATCCCCGCGCGGTTCACTCTCGACCTGCACGACGGTTCGGGCACCGAGCCCGCCGTCCGCTTCGCCGAGCACACCGCCGCCACGCCGTACGTCGGACCGGGCGCCACCCCGCCCCCGGCCGGTCCGCCGCCGACGGCAGTCACCGGCAGCATCAGGGTCGCCGTACCGCACCACCGGACCCTCGCGGCCGCCCCGGACCCCGCCCCTCGCCCGCGGAACGGACGGATCCGGGAAGTGACGGAGGAGGACCGCAAGGCGCTCGCGACGACGGGCCCCGACGGCCGCCCGTTGGAGGGGATCACCAAGCTTCCGGACGACGCGGTCCTGGACGTGTTCCACGGCTCCGGCGAACTCCAGGAGGCGATACGTCGGATAGCGGCCGGCACGTATCCAGGTCGTCCGCAGCCGGGTTGGGCGGCCGGGCTGGGCACCGCCCTCAGTGGCATGAGCCCGGAGGTCGTGAAGTCGGCGGCATCACTGGTGGCGACGTCCGCGGCCGGACAGAGCGCCACCGACCCGACCACCCTCGCCGCCGAGGTACAACAGGCGGCCCTCTCGCCGGCGAACCTCACCGCGCGAGGGCACCAGATTTTCAAGGGCAGCTATGTGATCGAGGGGGTCACCCTGCCCGGCCTCGGCGCCGACCAGGAGTACTCCCTGGAGATCAGCGGGGTACTGCGCAACCCCCGTCTGATGCGGAGCGCCACGCAGCAGGTGGAATCCGGCGTCTCCTCCTCCGACACCGCGTCCCAGCAGAAGTCCGCCTCCGGCACCCATCAGAGCGGGGTCGCGGTGACCGGCACCAGGGCGCCCGCGGTGGCCAAGTCGACCGATCCCTCCGTCGCACCGCCGAAGCGGCCGGACACCTTCGGGCCGTCCGCCAAGTACTCCTACACCGCGAAGTCGGAGGGCTCGGCCACCCTTTCCACCACGACCGCCGTGAACCGCAACCCGACCGAGAAGTCCGAGGGCCACCGTATCGGCGCCGACGCGTTGATCCTGGTCACCGTGCGCGGGGGCACACGCAACGTGGTCGGCAACACCCTGGGTCTGGGCAGCGGGCAACCGGTGACCATCGCCGTGGAGCTCCCGGATGCCGTGCAGTTCCTGATGACGGACGCGCAACTGGCCCGGCATCAGGAGTGGTTCACCGGCGTCGAGGGCCTGACCCCGCCTCAGCAGGTGCCGCTGGACCTCCCGCTGCCCGGCCGCTTCGCCCGTACGGGAGAGCCGGGCCTGGCGGGCGTGCTGTCCGTCACCCAGCTCGACACCCCGCGCGGCGATCCGGAGACCGGGCGTGCGGACTCCGGGCACGTGGTCGCGGACACGACCGCGCCGCCCCCCTCCGACGTCCCCGAGGGCGCGTCCCCGCCCCCGGCCTCCAGCACCTCCGAGGACACGACCGCGACCCCCGGTACTCCCACCGATCCGGCGGACCCCGTTCCGGTGGAGCGCCGGAACCGGCTCTACGACGAGTTGATCGCGCTGGTCGAGTCGGAGGCCCCGGGCGTCACGCAGCCGGGGCACGCCGCCTACCTTCCCGGCGTGGCTTCCCGGATCGCCGACTACACCTCACCCACCGGTCTGCGTGCCCTGCCCGGACGCGGTCCGAGGGGCGTGCAGCGCTTCCACTTCCGCCATCTGGCCAAGGGCGGCGCCCGACTGGTCGAGGTCACCCTGAACGCGAGACCGCGTGCCGATGCCGAGGAACGACGCACCATCCGCGGACGGAAGGCCGGTGCGGGCGGCGGCATCGAGCAGTACCACGCGCATCAGCCCGCGGGAGTCTCCACCGGGACGACGGACACCACGCAGCACGGTCTCACCTTCAACCCCACCACGCGCTATCCACAGCCCGGCAACGACACCCGTACCGACCGCAGCGGCCCGGTGCTGAGCGCGACGACCACGCGCGCGCACGGCACGAAGGCCGCCACCACCGCCGAGGACCGGTTCTGGCTGCGCACCGACAGTGTGGCCGACTTCGACCTGGAGTACGACTACGAGGTGGGCGTCCGCTCCGAGCTGGTCGCGGACTGGCCGCCGAACGTACTGGGCGGCATGGTGCAGGGCTGGTTCCTGCCGACGGCCGGCGCGCCGCAGGACGGCTCCGGGGTTGCCGGCTGGATCAGCCGTACGCTGGGCGGCCGTCCCAGCCGCTCGGCCGTCGTGCCCGCCCGCGTGACGCTCAGATTCACCGGCAGCGAGGCCGCCGAGGGCCAGGAGGTGGATCCGCCGCTGCCGCCCGAGGTCTCGGACACCCCGCCCGTCCTGAAGGGCAACCGCTTCGTCCCGACCGGGCCGGCCCCGGTCTTCGAGTTCAACGCCTGGCCGGAGCTGACCAGCGCGTTGAACACCGTCGCACCGAGCCAGAACCGCGACTGGCGTTCCCTGGACACCTCAACGTCCGCCGAGAGCACCGCGGTCCGCATCGGCGAGCTGATCCAGGCGGGCGAGATCGGTCTGGACCACCCGCGCACCGCGGCCGGGCTGACCGAGACCATGCCCGGCGCCTATCCGTTCGAGTCGGCGCCCGACACCCCGCCGTCCCTGTCCGTGACGCTGCACAACCCGCGCCGGGTCACCGAGGCCTCGGACGTGACCCTGGACCGGCTCAGTTTCAGCAACACCGTGGGCGGCTCGTCGTCCAACGGTGGCGTGACCGGCGGGATCAGCTTCCAGGGCATCTACAGTCACGACGACGCCAACCAGGCGTCCGGCGGTGCCACCATCCCGGTCCTGGCCCGTCAGCCCCAAACGACGGGCGGCACGGCCGGTACGTCCGGGGGGCGCCGCGAATGGCTCAAGACCGGAGGGACGTCGGCCCCCAAGGACGGCTCGCACGGCACCCGGACCTACGAGGCACTGGTCGACACCCACGTGACCGTACGAGGGCCGGAGGGAACCCGGCACGTCACCGGCACCGCCACCGTGCGCGTCGCCGAGCGGGACGTACTCGGTCACGGCATCACCCCACCTCGTACCCATCCGCAGGTGTACGACCTGGCGTCCATGGTGCGGGCGGGCGCGGACCTGTCGGTGTCGACCGCCGGGGCCGCCGCGGACCTGAGGGACTGGCGGACGCATCCGCTGGACTCCCTGCCCGATCTCCTGGCGTCGCAGATCGACCCCGCCGACCAGGAAGCCCAACTGTGGCTCGCGGTCGGCACCGACCCGGCGACCGGGGACGGGACTCCCGCCCGGCCCGATCCGCGGGAGCTGGGGCGTGCCCTGTTCGCCGCCTCGCAGACGGCGGTGACGGCCGGGAAACCGGTCGAGTTGGTCGTGCGGTACGAGGACGGCACGCTCGGGCTCTGGAACTTCGACTCCGACGGCGAGCCCTCGGGACTCGATCCGGACGCGACGGCCGCGTGGCAGCGGTTCGACGCGGAGGCTTCGGACCTCACCAGGGCGGCGCGGGAGGAACAGGAGAGCCGCCAGGAGGAGTTCGAACTCCGGGAAGCCCTGGAGCAGCAGGCCGCCGTCCTCGCCGACGCCCTCCGGGAGGTCGACCTCGCCCTTGCGGAGACGCAGCCCGCTCCCGCCGGGACCGGGCCCGCCGATGCCGGGCCCGTCCCGCGGCCCCGGATGCGGCTGGACCGCACCCCGCGCTTCACCGTCCCCTCCCGCTTCGACGTCCGCCGCATCCGGCACGACAACGACACGGTCACCGACCTCACCATCACCGTCGCCTTCAACGGCGGCAACAGTGGGACCGCCTGGAACAAACTCCGCCAAGGAGTCGACGAGTACTACAACACTCCCGCCCACCGCCTGCCCAACGGCGACCTCCTCCACATCACCGTCGAACCCGCCCCACCCGGCACCACACCCCACCTCACCGTCGACCTCGTCGGCCAGG